>CAIQHG010000082.1 GCA_903871545.1 uncultured Burkholderiales bacterium
AGGCTATCAACATTATTACCTTTTGCCGAAAGTGTTGCAGCTAGTCCAGCTGGTGTAATTTGCTGCCCAACTGTAAGAAGTGTCCACTTACTGGGATTTATGAGAGAAGCGTTGTCAACAGAATTTATGCTTTCAAAATTCAACGTGGTAGCCTTTTTTGAGTTAACCCAAAATCCCTCTCCGGAATTGATTGTGGTTAGAACGTCATAGCCTTGAGCTGCTGCGTAGTTTGCTAAAGAGGTTCCACCAGCAATATACGGTGCGTAGAAAGCCCATCTAGAAGTTGATGATTGCCATTTCCAAACGGCGGAGTAGGTAGTTGCATCAGAGAAATTACTTGCTACGACTATTGAAGAATCCATACTATTACCAAGCAAGCTCCAACCAACAGGGAGAGATAGAGTTTGCGTGAATTTTGGAATTACGGAATTAGAAGCAGTTGAAGCAGAGCTCGTAGCGCCACTGTTTTGACCTGCAACAGTGAATTGGTAAGCCGTACCGTTTGTTAATCCTGAAACGACTATGGGTGAGGAAGTTCCAGTTGCTGAATTTCCGCCAGGAGATGCTGTGACGATGTAACTGGAATTGCTTACGCCACTATTTATAGGCGGTGTAAAATATACAGTGGCTTGCTTATCCCCAGAAGTCGCAGAAATATTTGTAGGTGCGCTAGGAGTACCGTATGGGGTGACATATGCATATCCTGAATTGTTATTTCTGCTACCGTTTGTAACAGTAATGACGAATGGGTAACTTTGACCAGCGGTTAGGTTGTAAATAGTTGTACATGAGCCTGGTTTAACATATGACCTGTAACTCAAAGTGTAGGGATCGCTAACGTTTTTCTGGATGTAATAAGTACCATCATTAGAGGGGACGTTAAAACAGATTGTTGCGCTATTGACACCAGCTGTAGCTGAAGAAATATAAGGGGCAGAGGGTATTGGATCAACAATTGTTGCACCACCCCCACCTCCAAACGAAATTGTTAATGCATTAGCTACAAATGCAAAAAAACAAAGAATTTGTATCAGTAAACAACGAGATAATTTTACTAAATTTATTTTTGAAAACATTGATTGATTTACGTCTTACGGTTTATAGATAAAATATTTTAGCAAATATATAAAACTTATATCTAAAATAGCTTCCTAGGCTTCTTGGCTGTAGCAAAAGGAATTTTAGGTGGCGATGGGGCCAGGTCTAGTTGAAAATTCAAATGGCTTACCTAACAACGCCAATTTGATTCATTTACGGGAACTACCCCCACTCTCCAAGGTTAGGCAAGAACTTTCAAAAGTTTTTGAAATGGTTACGAAACAGTGATGAAGCTCAATCCGCTTCGGTGTCCCAATAAAGGGGGGTACGGGTATGGTGGGGTCTGGGCTGGAAGGACATTCAAGGGGGTGTCCCAGATATTGAAAATTACTGCGCATTTGGTAAATTTAACTTGTCATCTAGAGATGGGGTCGACACCCAGACCAACCCGCCTTCTCGGGCAAGGTGGCAAAGCGATGAGGTCTAAGAACAACCAATGGAGTGTCGGCACCCCCGTGGAGGGCTTTTTCATGCTCAAGTCAACCTACTGACTGAGGGGATTTGTTCCCGCTTGCAGCCCTCGCCGTCAGGCATGGCTGCTAATCAGGAGGATTAGCAATGCCTAAGTGCAGTTGGGGGGACCTAGTGGACGTTGTGTATACCGAAAACAATGTCAATATTGGCACCATCGTCAAGGTGCTTGATGTGCATCCTAATCAGCTTGAAATTCAAAGCCACCCTGCCGATTTTTTGTGGACCTGACAAGCAGCATATCAAATGACATATTTGATGGGTAAAAAAAGAGCAAAACTGGTCGAGTACCAGATTTCTACATGAAGCCGATTCGTGGCAAGCCTATGGATTCGCTGCAAGTTGAAGGGGGTGGAAGTCAATCAAGATTTGCTATGACTTAAGTTATCCAAAATCCTGCAGAGGGCCCCAAGGTCTAACTTATTTGCCCAATCACACCTTTTGACAAATACCCGTTGAATTTGCGGTGGTAGTTGGCGCGGCAGCCATAAACAGTGTGTTCCCTTCGTTAACTACAGCCACATAATACGTCCCATTTGCTTGGTCACTAGAGTCCGTTACTTTGTATAAATAGGGTGAAGAAGGGTCTTGAGAAAATGCCAATGTTGTATTCGACAAAGTAAGTGCCAATGGACTTGAAGTGTTCACAGTATTATTGTTACTGGATTCAAAATTACTAACTTTATTAAAGTAACCCGTACCATAAACTTTGCCGCTTTGGTCAAAGGTTAATATGAATAATTGATTCACAATATTTGCACCATTCGAAGTTATTTGATGAACAAACCCGCCGTAATTCTTATTCAGCATACACGCATAGGTACCCAACAAAGTGCTGGCAGCTTGGGCTGGGGTCAAACTAAAGGCAAGCGAAATTATCAAGGTAGTGATTGCAAAGAATTTCATGTCTACGCTCCGTTAAAAAAATTAATTAATGCTGGTCTGTTCCAACGTCATTAGTAGCAATGCGTTTGAAGTATGACATGCGCTAAACCACTTACGAGTCCGATCAAAAGATTATCTTTTGCTACGTTGCAGAAGTTATACAACCATTTTTTGTATATCATTATGCCAACCTTTTATTACCTGCGAAGGCTCCTGCTCTGCCCAACTAGGTCCATGTTTGAGCAAAGCTTGCCAAGGGGGATCCAATTCAAAAAAGGGGTTGCAGGCACGGTGGCGGTCAGCGCAGGCTACTTTGTGCGCATGTCTTACAACCCTACCTTATTTGGCTTTTAAAAGAACACAATTGCGCCAATATGGAGAAAAGACGGTTTTCTCACAGATAAGCAATTATCGAGTCTGGAGTTGCTTTAATCATAGTTGAGCCATCAAGTCATTAATAGAAGTAAAGGATTTAAGTTTTCCTTTTCTGGCTTCTTTCATGGCGGCAATGGTTTCTTCATTTGGGATGAGTGGCTCAAAAGGTAAAGCTTTTTCTTTAGCTACTTTGGTCATCATGATTCGAAAGGCATCAGACGGAGTAAGGCCTATGGCAGCTAAAACAGCAGTGGCCTCTTCCTTTATACCTTCATTAATTCTGGCTCGTACAACAGCATTGGCAGTCATGTGTTTATCCTTTCATTTACTATCTATTTGAGCTACATTGTAGCGCAAACTGAACTAATCCGAGATTGTTCATTTTTGCTGCGCGTCCATCAATCACAACTTTATGTCTACCATTGGTACTGCCTGCGTAAGAGGGTTGCTAAACAAAGGCAGGCACCTAGGCGACACATGCGGCTAGGCAGGCTAGGCTGGCTGGGCAATTGGCGCAGTTAAACCATGCTCAGGCGCTACGCGATATGAATCTGCCTGGCTGTAGGCTTCATCCCCTATCTGGAATGCTTGATGGGCATTGGGCGGTAACAGTCAGCGGAAATGGCGCTTGACAGCCCCAAGTTTAATGTGGGCTTTGTTTCATCTTTATCAACTCCCCCCCTACGCCGCGCAATAAATTGGCTCAGTCCCGGGCTTCTTATTCATCTCAGTTGGTAAACACTCCTAAAAAGCGCAAGGACACTCCATAGTCCAAACCCCAGAGTCTCCGATAATTTGTGGGTGTGCATGGGAATAAGTATTTTGCATTCTTTGTTGCTGGGAGTTTTGAGCAGTTTTCTTAGGTGATTTAATGCTCTTATAGTACTTACCGTAGTCGTTGATTGGTAACCAGACCTGTTTGATCTCAGGCGCTTTCATTGCTAATTGTGTGTACACGCCGTTTGCATAGACCACTCGTCCACCCACCATGGTGAGTTCAGACTCTAAATCTTTTATAGCATCTACACCGATGCTAAAGAAGTCTGCACTTAGCAGGACTAAATCAGCTAATTTACCTATTTCTAAAGTGCCCTTCTTGTCTTCTTCCTTAGTCATCCAAGCTCCGCCCTTGGTATATAAACCCAAAGCCTCCTCTCTACTTAGTAAGTTTTGATCGCTTTGCAACTTTGCACCGCCGAGTGTCTTGCCCGTTATAAGCCAATGAACCCCGATCCAGGGGTTATAACTCGTAGCTCTGTTACCGTCAGTTCCCGCCGCTAACGCGATGCCCATCTCACGGATACGCTTTATGGGCGGTGCATCGGCACTCACCCGCTCACCGTAGCGTTTATTGAAAGCCTCGCCGTCGAGTGACATTCTGTTTTGGATGTTGATACTACCGCCCATCGCAGCAACTCGCTCCAAGGACTGCGCAGATATGGTCTCACAATGATCAAGTCCCCAGCGTAAGCCGTTTAGAGGAACTTCTCGGTGAACTTGCTCAAGCACACTCAACACGCGCTGCGCGGTTGCATCAAAACTCGTATGCATCCTGAACGGCCAATTGTTAGATGCTAAAAACTTGCCCACTGCGCTGAGTTGACTCTCCATGACGGGAGGGATGACCTGGGGGTCTTTATCGAAATTCGTTACATCCCCTGCAGCCCAAACAATGTATTCACCCGCACCGATCATCCTAAAGTAATCATCGCCCTGACCAACTTGAACCATCTGTGACCAGTTTTGGTAGTTCTCCAACTCACGCCCCCCTGCTTGGGCAAAGAGTTCATAGCCGATGCGCAGTGTTAATTGCTGGTTTTGAGCAAGCTGGGCAATCGCCGCATAGTTATCAGGATAATTTTGCCCGCCCCCGCCCGCAACGATTACGCTGGTTAATCCCAAACGGTTGCTCTCACGCATAAAGTGTTGAGTTGAGAGGATTTGGTCCTGCGGCGAGAGTCTGGGAATCTTGAGCCAAGTATTAACTAGCGCGGGTAGGCCGATCGTTGCGACCAACAAACCAGTTGGATTGCCGACTGCGTCCTTTTCAATGAATCCACCAAAAGGATTGGGGGTGTCTTTGTTCCAACCCAACACCCTAAGCCCAGCCTGATTTATCCAGGCACGGTCATACATATGCATGATCATTGCAGGTGTATCTCCGGTTGCTGCGTTAATCTCCTCAAGAGTTGGGAATCTTCTCTCCTCAAACTGCGCCCAGGTCCAACCACCAATGATTTGAACCCAGTGAGGGGCAGGTGTTCGTGCTGCCTGGTTTTGCAGCATCTGTAGCCCCTGTGCAAGAGACTGGACACCGTCCCACCTCACCTCCATTGAGTAGGTCAATCCACCCCGAATGAAATGGGTGTGTGCATCAATCAGACCAGGAATAATGGTTTTTTTCTTAGCATCAATAGTAATAGTATTTGGTCCACGCAGTTGCATCACTTCATGATCACTACCCACTCTTTGAATTAAATCACCTTTGATTGCTATAGCCTGAGCACGGGGGTTCTTGGGGTCTAGGGTTGCAATTTTTGCGT
Organism: uncultured Burkholderiales bacterium; assembly: GCA_903871545.1. GTDB lineage: Bacteria > Pseudomonadota > Gammaproteobacteria > Burkholderiales > Burkholderiaceae_C > Limnohabitans. Next base: position 5,373 of record CAIQHG010000082.1, read on the forward strand.
TGTAAATTATTTTGTCCGCATAAAATCCCGAAGCTGAAGGGAGTGAGTTTTTAGGAGCTTTAGCAAAACTGGCAACTGAACCAACTGCGGCGCCTGCACCGATTAAATTCGTTAAAAATCCGCGTCTCCCCACACCACCATCACCACCCATTGAGCCAATAGCGCCACTTGAGCCACTTGAGCATCCCGGGTCAGCGCAGTTAATTTTGTAACAAGCGTTATTAAAAAGGCTATGAGAGTTGGTTTTATTCATTTTGATTTTTAAATATTTGCAGCACAAACCTCAACTGACAGGAGTTCAATCTCAATGAGCAAGGGAGGGGATGAGATGAGCCAAGTCCACGAATGAGCTTAGCTAAATGATACATATAAATGAGTAACAAGTGAGACTTTAAAAATAATCTAGGGTATTTCCCCGCCGTCTTAGTATGGAGGGGGTGATGCCGATGGTCGTGCGGGTGAGACGAATAGCAATCTATATACTTGCAACGCTCAAAAGGAAAACCCCCACCATTTCTAGTGAGGGTTTTTTTATTTTTATTTTATGGGGGGGGTGCCGTCTAGTCCCCTGCGCCCTGAACTTGAACTGATGAGATTATCAAACGTTATTTACTTGGAGCTCCTCTTAGGACCCATTCAACCAAAGCCTTTGTATTTTCAGCTCCAACTTGTGGGTGTGCAGGCATTGGAATTCGCCCCCAATTGCCGCTTCCACCATTGGTTACTTTTGTAACTAACATATCAACTGCGTCAGTTTGTCCCGCGTATTTCTCTGCAACACTCTTAAACGCGGGGCCAACTAATTTAACCTCGGCATTGTGACAACTCGTGCAACCATATTGACCTGCTAACTTCAGTGCACCGGCATTATCTTGTGCTCTAACACCTTCAGCTATTAATAGAAAAGTCGCGCTCAAAATTAAAGGAACTATTTTTTTCATCTCAACTTCACTCTTTTTTAATTAATTAGCTAAAGGATTAGGACGGATCTGTACTTTATAGACTTTGGGTAAGTTATCTTTACCGCCTTCGCCGTGGAAGGCCGTCCGCGTTCCTGTGGAAACCCAGAGCGCGCGGCCTTTCCAGCCAGCCTTAGGATCATCTATGCGGCCGTCCACGTTCTTACTAAAGAAGCCCATTGGATAAGGAATACGTAGGCTCACCATTTTGCCGTCCACTAGAGCGAGCAACTCCTCGCCTCCGTTTGCCATCGCAACGGGGACGTCCTTGCCTAGACCTAATGTGTTGTCTAAATCAACCCAAACATAGTAGGCATGATTTGCGCTGCCATTGGGGTCGTTCACGCCTTTAAATTGTGGGCCAGGCATGCGAAAGGTTGACCAACCTTCGGGACATTGTTTGCCTTCTGCTGCTGCGGGCCCGTTTAGGGGACCTTTGCATTTACTGCGATCAAAGCTGGCCAGTTGACCACTGGATAAGGCTGACCAAACTACACCTTTAGAGTCTATATCGATTCCCCTTAGACCATAGGTGCCTTCAGGCGCTCTGTAAATTTCCGATAATGCTGTGTTTGTTGGATCTGAGCCTGGAATTAAGCGAATCAAAAACCCGGGTTGGTCAACGCGGGAGAAGCCAACGTCCATTGATTGACCCCAAATCGAATCGTCAACTGGACTTGCTTGGACAGCATAAAAGCCAGTCATCACGCGTTTATCTTTTGTGGGATCCGCAGGCTGACCAATTTCAGTGTAGTCATCACGCTTACCATTGCCGTTGTAATCCAAAACGATTGGAGTCCAACCTTGAGACTTTTGTTCGTCCTTAGTCTCAAGGTACATTTTGGTATTTAGCCAACCTACGGCGCTAAATCCTGGGCCACCCGCACTTGTCCAGAGCGTATCATTTTTATCGCGTGCAAAGTATAAATGATGGGTCGTAAAGCAAGTGTTGACCAGTGACCAATCTTTCTTAGCCGGGTCGTACACCGCTAGTTGACGGATAGATTCGTTAATTGGCAAGACCTTAGCAGATGGATGCTGTGAACCGGTCTTACAAAAGTCTGGGTTAGCGGGATTACGCAATTTTGCAGAGAACCAAACGCGACCTGCCGCATCAAGTGTGTTGTTATGGATACTGTTGCTGCCATCCCAAATCGCCTCATCACCCCAGTATGCTGAGGGTCCTTTGGGTTGATCTTTTTGATTGTGTTGCTTTGGATCCAACATTGGCATTGTCACTTCACCAGCAACGTTTTTAATTGGATCTAAGTAAGGAACATTATTTGTGGATTCTTCAGGAGATCCCCAAAATGCCCCATTAGCGTTCACACTTGGATTGCGTTTGTCAGTGGAGGAGCCATCATGTAAGTAATAATTTTTTCTGGAGTAATCCCATGAGGAATACACCATATTACGCTCAATACCTTCTGGGCGTTTTGGTTTGGCAAAAGGTAATGCACCTTTCTCGATACTGTCAGTCCAATTTGCAAATAGCTCAAGTCCCTTCTCTGGGCCTAAGCGACCCAACCCCAGACCCATGTAAGCCATGGCTTGACCCGCCTGTGTGCGGTGCGCCCAAGCTACAAAAGAGTCCCCTTTGGCTTTTTCCTTAAAAACGGCTGGGACATTACGCATACCACCACTTCCCAGTGCGTGACATGACTGACAGGAATTCTTAATCGTATCTGTCCAGTAATATTGTTTTTTCAAGAACGTTGGAATACCGTTTCCTTTATCGCCTGTACCTGGAAATTCGCTCTCAGCAGGAATCTCTAGCAAGGAATACCAATACATACCTGGATAATAGGCAGCAGCAGATTTCTCATCCGGAGCAACAACCGCTTTTAAATTAAGTGTTTGACCCAGTACGGCAGCTACTTTGGGGGAATCTACCAAGCCATAACCACGGACCCAAACCTGATATTTGGCACTTGGCATGTCAGGTATTAAAAACTGACCCTGGTCATCAGTCACGACGACTTTTGCAAACTTAGTTGGCAAATCAGTCGTCTCTGCGATGACCCAAACACCAGCTTCTGGCCCCTTGGGGCTAGCCACCACACCGCCAATATCTTTTTTGGAGACATTAATTGGCATAGCTGCTTGTGAGATCGAGATTGCGCCAGATGCAAATAAACTAGCGACTAGCAGGGCGATACTTTTCATACGGTATTCCAAACAAAATAGAATTATTGATTCAACGGGGTTGAATTTTGACCGAATTCTAGTCCATCTAAGCGTAATAAAAAGAGTCCCATAGGGAATCTACTAGCATGGTAAGCATGCCAAATCGTTAAACGACGATATATCAATCAGGGCACAGGCTAGCGCTAAAAATCCGCTCATTATCTTAAAGCTAAATAGCTTTGGCCAAAAACTGCACACCCAAGCCATTGATCCGAATTTAGGCGAGTTGGCGGCGGGTGCTACAGCGATTGATGGACAAAACCCGCCGCTCCCTATGCCGATCAAATGTGGTGAATCTGAACTTTAAATAAAAGCGCACCCGCTGAGCTTTTGGGGGCTTATTATTTAAAGGTTAATAAAATTAGAATAGCTATCTACCTTTAATAACCTTTTAAGGTAACAGAAAGACACACATGCAAGATATTAGTTGCCCACACTGCGGTAAAGCATTCAAAATTGATGAAGCCGGTTATGCCGACATACTTAAGCAAGTTCGGGATAAGGATTTTGAGCAGCAGATCCATAACCGCCTTGAGTTGGCAGAAAAAGAGAAGCTTAACGCGGTAGAGCTTGCCAAGACTCAGCTTATCAATGAGCGCCAAGCGAGTGAAGCTGCAAAAGACGCCAAGATACAAGAACTCATAGGCAAACTTGGCTCCCTTGAGACTGAGGGTAAGTTGGCAGTGTCTGAGGCTAGGTTGGTGTTGGAGAAAGAGCGGGATCAACTGGTTAATGAGCTAGCCCAGGCCAAACTAGATAGGGAAGCGGCTGTGGCGCTGTCCAACGCAAAGTTACTGAATGAGCTACAACAGGCAGGCGCCTCCAAGGACAGCGAGATTCAATCTCTCCGAGCAAAGCTAGAGGCAATTGCGGATAAACAGAAACTGGCAATAACTGAGGCTGTGCACGTTGTGGAGCGAGAGCGTGATGAGCTGAAAAGTAGCCTCAAACAATCAGAATTAGAAAAGCAACTTGCTGAAAAGTCTCTCAAAGATAAGTACGAGACCCAGATCAAGGACCGCGACGACGCAATCGAGCGTCTCAGGGATATGAAGGCTCGGCTTTCGACAAAAATGGTTGGAGAAACTCTAGAGCAGCACTGCGAGACCGAGTTCAACCGTATTCGTGCGACTGCATTCCCAAGAGCCTATTTTGAGAAAGACAATGATTCCAGGACTGGGAGTAAGGGAGACTACATTTTTAAAGATTCAGATGAGTCTGGGACTGAAATCGTCTCAATCATGTTTGAGATGAAAAATGAGAGCGATAAAACGGCTACAAAGAGCAAGAATGAAGACTTCCTAAAGGAACTTGACAAAGACCGCAGTGAGAAAGGATGTGAATACGCAGTGCTAGTCTCTATGCTAGAGCCTGATAGCGAACTCTACAACACAGGAATCGTGGATGTATTGCACCGCTATCCAAAAATGTACGTCATTCGTCCGCAGTTTTTTATTCCAATGATTACCCTACTTCGCAACGCGGCGATGAACTCTTTAAAGTACAAAAATGAGTTAGCCCTTATTAAAGAGCAGAACATAGATATTACAAATTTCGAGAGCCAGTTGGATCAATTTAAATCTGCATTTGGCAGGAACTTTGAACTTTTCTCGGAGAAACTTCAGTTAGCTATTAAAGAAATCGACAAATCTATTGATCATCTACAAAAAACCAAAGATGCTTTAATCAGTTCTGATCGAAATCTCAGACTTGCGAACGATAAAGCGCAGGACGTGACTATCAAGAAGTTAACCAGGGGAAATCCCACTATGGCTATTAAGTTTGAAGAACTTAAAAATCACAATTCGGTCGGCTAATAAACATTCTTGTTGGGAAATTTTGAATTTATCAGGTGTTTAGATTTCAACCGGACTTTAAGTCAAATCGAACTTCAGCTCTCCCAGACTTCCGACAGAGCACGCAATCTTGTCGCCCGCTTTCAACCAGACCTGTTTTTCTTTTGGATAACCCACGATGACACCCGAGGGAGTACCGGTAAAGATGATATCTCCCGGCTCTAATGCGAAGTGTTTGCTGATGTATGAAATGAGGTATTGAACGTTGTAAACGAAAAAACTGGTATTAGATTTTTGCCGTACCTCACCGTTGACTCTGCATTCGATATCCAAATTATTTGGATCTGTCACTAAATCAGATGAAACGAAATATGGACCTATGGGGCCAAAGCCATCTAGGGTCTTACCTAACATCCACTGCTTGGCATCAAGTTCAAGTTGAAGCTCTCGTGAGCTGAAGTCATTAGACGTGCAATAACCGGCAACATAATTCAAAGCATCTTCTTTGGAGACATTGCTTGCTCGTTTTCCGATGACGACAAGGAGTTCAACCTCGTAGTCAAACTTGGTTGAAACATCGGTAGGTAACTTGATAGTGCCATTGTGGCTGTTAAGCGTGTTGTTGTACTTGTTAAATAGAATTGGCACCTTTGGAACGGGCTCATTGGCTTCGGCTGCATGCTCTCGATAATTGAGGCCGATGCAGACAATTTTCCCGGGATTTTTGAAAAGCAGCCCGTGAGTAATTTTGGATTCATCCAAATAAAATTTGGCATCCTTGGATTTGCTTGCAACTTTAATAAGATCTTGCAACTGTAGGGCGCTGCCCTCTTGCAGCATTTCATCCAAAGTAAGAGGGGGATGCATATTCAGTGCCTTGGCGGCGGCTTGCACGTCAAGTATTCCATGCGGTGTTTTGACGCCTAGGGTGTCGCCGCCGTGCTTGCGGATACTCACCAAAGTCATAGCTTTTGGCAAATCGTAAGACCCCTTATGCGTGTTGCGAGACTTACCCCCAGGCTCCAGTGCAGCGCCTGCCTGCACTGCCACGGACGCACTTGCAGCGGCAATTGCGCCGGCGGTGCCGGCTGACTTTAAAAAGCCGCGACGGCTGTTGATTGCCCCTTCATTCTTTGCGTTCTCTGTCATGGTCTTCTCCTCATGAATTCAGTTTGATAATACCAAATAGATTTTAGGGCTTAGGGGCTTAAGGGCCTTAGGACTTTAGGACGTACTTACCCTATGCTGGGTTTTCAAAGCCTATAACAACGATATAGTTAAGTCTTTAAGATGCTTGACTTAATTTTTATGGATTGAGCAATTAAAAGAATTGAACCCTGGGGGGGGGGGAAAGGATAGATATTTTGTTTCAGCCTCTTAAGATTAACTGTTAATACGGAATACGGGAATAAAAATGAGTGATTTAGCCCGGTTGGAGGATCTTCCGCTGGAGTACCGACAGGCCTTAGCGCAGCAAAATTTAGTCCCTTTATGGCCTAGTTTGCGCGGCGTAATGCCGCCAGACAAACCTAGGCCGCAAACAGCACCCACTTTCTGGTCCTATAAGTCCATTAAGCCTTTGCTCTTAAAAGCCGGGGAGCTCACTCCTATCGAAAAAGCAGAACGACGTGTCTTGGTACTTGCCAACCCGGGTCATGGGTTAGAGAAGATGCAGGCAAGTCCAGCTATTTATTTGGGGATGCAGTTACTGTTGCCTGGTGAATGGGCTCCCGCGCATAAACACACCCCCAATGCAGTTCGAATAATTGTCGAGGGCGAGGGTGCGTACACCAATGTTAACGGGGAGAAATGCCCCATGAGTCGTGGGGACCTTATATTGACTCCGACCGGGCAATGGCACGAACACGGACATGACGGGGACAAGCCCGTAGTTTGGCTAGACGTATTGGATTTACCACTGGTCTATTACATGGAGGCCTCTTATCACATCAACGGCAAGAGACAGCCTACTGACGAAGTTAGGGGGGACAAAATCTATAAATACGGCGGTGTAGTTCCAACCCGTGACTTTGAGAGAAGCACTCGGGCTTATCCGGTGATTCGTTATCCTTGGATTGAGGTCAAAGAGTCGCTTTTGTCGCTGGGCTTAGCTGAGCCGGGACTGAGCACGGTCATGGTCACTTATGTGAATCCTGAGACGGGGGGAGATGCTGAGAACATATTGGGTTTTTACGCACTAATGCTGCGACCGGGTCAAAAATTATCTATGCCTGTTCGTTCGCCCTCTTGCGTTTATCACGTCATCGAGGGCTCTTGCTCGGTTAGGGTGGTGGGTGAGGAGTTCAAACTGGACGCGGCAGATACTTGTTGCGCGCCGGGTTACACGTGCGTGACGTTAACGAACCTAAGCGCCAATCAGCCGACCTTCTTATTTATGGCAGACGAGTCCCCGTTGCACCGCAAGTTGGGTGTTTACGAGGTTAGAGTGTCTCCCTAATTGTTCGAATCCTTACGAGAGGAGCAAATAGATGGAACCCTTGTCATCGATGGGGTGAGTAATTAACAAGATTGTGAAAATTAAAGGTGTTGGATTAGCAAATGCAGCTTAACCCCCGTTTTTTGGAGAACCTATGATTGAAATCCGTTTATCTCAAATTGTTGAAGTTTTGAAATGGGGTGCCTTTGCTTTTATGAGCGCCGTCTGCCTTCAGGCTGACGCTCAGCAGGGGGCAACTTTCCCGTCCAAGCCTGTGACCATCGTCACTGCGTTCGCCTCGGGGAGTGGTCCTGACGCTGTGCTCAGACAAGTTAAGGAGAAACTCTCTAAATTATGGGGGCAACCTGTATTAATTCAAAACAAACCTGGTGGGGGCGGATTCATTGCGATCGAATCCGTTGTGCACGTGGCCGCTGATGGCTACACATTAATTCAGCTTGATAGCGAACACCTTGCAGCACTTCCTCATCTGTATAAGTCAAAGGGTTTTGTCACATTGAACGCATTGGACCCAGTCGCTCCTATGTTTAGGACCCCCTTTCTGATCGCAGTGGCAACCGACTCTAAGTGGCAGAGCATGAAAGATCTGATTAATGCAGCTAAGGCCGAGCCAGGACGAGTGAGCTACGGTTCTTGGGGTGTGGGCAGTCCTGGGCATTTGGGGGGGGAGGAGCTTGGGTTATTAACCAATACGGAGATGACCCACGTTGCATACCGTGAGGTATCCCAGCTCTTCACATCTGTAGGCTCCGGCGATGTGCAATGGAGTTTGGGAAGTATTCCCTCTAGTCAGGGTATCTATAAGGCTGGAAAAATAAGATATCTAGCCGTAGCAACCACAAAAAGGCTGTCGATCATGCCCGATGTTCCAACCGTTGGCGAGGCAGGTGGGCCCCAAGGATTTGTGGTCAACTCCTTCGTCAGTTTATTAGCGCCTAAGGGGGTCGTACCAGAGGTGAAATCCAAAATAAATGCTGACGTTATCAAGGTGCTCTCGGACCCTGAGGTGAAGGCACGGTTTGATACGTTTGCGTTTGAGGGGCTTACCTGGACCCCAGACGAAATACGCAAGAACGCTGAGATAAAAGAAAAAACCTATCAAAAATTAATTGAGCGCAAAAATATCAGCTTGGATTGATACCTTAGTGGTGCAGTGGAGCGGAGCGGGCTAATCCCATCGAATTCCATCGAACCCCATCGAACCCTCACTATTGGCCTGGGCAAGCCAAAGCTCTGCCATTGAACTACGCCCACTCAATCACCGCCGCAGGTTTACCTGAAATATCACCCTGCACCGAATTAATGCATATCGCTAACCTCCATCTACTGTAAAGTCTCCCCTTTAAGTCGTTCAAAACTATAGAATTCAATCACTTTTAATTATCTCCGTAATCGTCTTGACATGAATCGAAGCGACAAACAACATTAGTTGACCGTGGTCTTGATTTTGCGGATGCTAAAGTGATTTTTGACGGTCCAACGCTTGAATTTGAGGATGAAAGACAAAACTATGGTGAAAAACGCATAGTTTGTTTTGGATACTTGTATGGTCGTTTGATGGTGGTTGGCTATGTCCAACGTGGCGATGCTCGCCACATTTATTCAATGAGGAAAGCAAATGAGCGCGAACAATCAAAATTTAGGCAGTAATTTAACAAAAGTTGATTTGCACGAAGTATCTCCTCAAGAGTACGATGAACTTCCAGATTTAACAGAACTTAGCCTTGATCGTGGCGTATGGAAGATTGCCGGCAAGGAGGTTACCCCCCTTGAAGGTAAGGTGGCTTTTCGTTCGGAACTTAAAAAGAAAAAAATCAACATTACGCTTGACCCAGACGTACTTGGCTGGTACCGCGCGCAGGCTGGTGGGAGAGGCTATCAGACGTTAATCAATGCCACCCTAAGAGAGGCTATGACGATTCATACAATAGAGGAAACCATGCGCAGAGTTATTCGTGAAGAATTACACCGTTAAATCTTCAGTGGAAATGAATGAGAGATTCTTTTACGACCGGAATAATTATTATTCCCACTCAATGGTAGCGGGTGGTTTGCTGCTCACGTCATAAGTCACACGATTGACGCCACGCACTTCGTTGATGAT
>CAIQHG010000083.1 GCA_903871545.1 uncultured Burkholderiales bacterium
TCTGGTGTAGCGATAGCAGTATCTAAGGTTGCACTTGAAAAGAAAAAGGTGCTGATGGTTACTGGTTCAGGGTCAACTAGGTTGCACAATGAAGATTGCAATGCCTACTCCATACATTACGGGTGGGATACAAGAACATTTGTTAATGCCCAGGTCAAAGCATTAGCTGAACAGGGAAAGAAGTCTTGGTATTTTGTATCAGTGGATTATGCGTTAGGTCAGGCTTTAGAGTTTGATGGAGCGGAGGCTATCAAAGCATCAGGCGGTTCAGTAGTGGGGTCTATTAAGCACCCGCTAAATTCATCTGATTTTTCATCTTACATAATTCAAGCGATTGGCTCTAAAGCACAAGTAGTTGCATTTGCAAATGCAGGGGGAGATTTAATTAATGCAGTAAAAGCATCTAAAGAATACGGACTCACGAAAAACCAAACTGTAGCCGGATTAGTTACCTCTATTATTGATGTTCACTCTATGGGTGTAGAGCTAAGCCAGGGTATGTATTTAGTAGAAGACTATTATTGGGATCTAGACGAAAGTACAAGAGAGTTCGGAAAAAAATTCTTCTTAAAACAAAAAAAGATGCCTAATTTTGTTCATGCCGCGTTATATTCATCCGTCTTGACTTATTTAAAATCTGTTCAAGAAGCCAAAACCGATAACGCTGAGGAGGTGATTAAGCAGATGAAAAAGATGACGATTAATGATTACTTTACCAAGAACGGAAAAATCAGAGAAGATAATAAAATGATCCACGATGTGTACTTTTTTGAAGTGAAAAAACCAAATGAAGTTAAAAGCCCTTGGGATTACTATACATTGAAGAAAAAATTATCTGCCTCTGAGGTAACACCACCTCTTTCCGCCTCAAGGTGTTCTATGGTGAATAAACAATGATTGACATCAATTAAGTTTAAAGAAGCTAATTGTCATTGAACTTACCCAATATTGTGTCCCATCCCGTCTTGAGATGAAACGCAACAATTGAGCTATCTTTTGAGTGCCTAATCATGGCACGGTTGTTTTGAATGTTCAAAGTAGGTGGCCTCTGTGATTGGTTCACCAGTCTTTCTGTTGAGAGTGCTTTTTATCCAGTATGTTCCCTTTGGCAAAGGCATTGAAACCTCCCTAGACCAGTAAGAACCGGGAGGCACAACGAGGTTTCCAGCAGCGGCGTCTAAGATTAGTTTTTTAGCAAGAATTGGGGTGGACGCTGGGTCGACCCACTCTCCGGGCTCTGCTTTTTCGATTTTATGCACCTCAATCGTCATGTCCCCTTTGCCCTCCGGTATTAATTTAACGGGTACGTTACCTTTATTTGTAGCCTTCACACGAATGACTAAGAGTTTTGGATCTTCTTTAATTTTCATAGACGCCCCTTCTAATTGAATCACTATGTTCTCGTCATATGTGCCGGTAATAAAGTAATCCATTAAGGGTTGCCAAAGTAAGAACGCTGCAGCCCCTACGGCGGAGAGGGCCGCTGCAATCCAACCGCCCTTGGGCATGTGGGGTTGATTTTCAATCATCGGGTTATTTATGTAGTCGTTTCAAAAAATTATAAAAATAAAAATTAGGAATAAACCTAGAATTAATTGTAGTGTTCAAGATCTCTAATCCTCGGGAAAACCCAAAGACAGGTAGTAAATATTTAAGCTTTAATGAGAGAGTAAATTTTAGGCACACAGTTGGCCTTGATTCGCTGTCACCTGAAATTTTGAAATCAACTTTCTAGGAAATAAATAATGAAGTCAATTTTTAGAACTCAAAACTTAATTGCCGCTCTCGCATGGATTGTCTTTAGTTGTGCTTGGACTCACGTTTTTGGACAAACGGGCCCCAAAGATTTTTTTCGAATTACTCAAAGTGAAATTATATGGAAGGAGGGGGCAAATGGAGTTAAATCAAGCGTCATATACGGGGACCCAACCAAGCCAGGTATTTATGTAGTTCGTAACATCTTCCCCCCAGGAATTATGAGCTCACCGCATACCCATAACCAAGATAGATATGTAACTGTCATCCGGGGAACGTGGCACACGGGTACTAGTGCCAATTGGGACCCTAGTGGAACTGTCGGATTAACTGCCGGCTCATTTATGTTCCATCCGGCAGGTGGAGTTCATTTTGATGGGTCTCTAAAAGAAGAGGTTGAAGTTCAAATTATTGGAATGGGTCCAGTCACTAACGACTTTCTTTACCCTAAGGAAGGCAATTTCGGTAAACCTCATAAATTAGACTGAACTCCTTCATGGTTTAACGTAATTATTTTCAAGTCACTGTTCGAACCAATAGGCTCACCAAATGAGTTTGAGCTAATTTTGGTGGCCTTGATACCTCTCTAAGATTATCGATAGCATAAAAACTTTAGAGTTTTAGTTTGAGATCAGGTAGTGGGGGTCGCCCCTGGGGTAGAGTGACCTAGGGAAATGACTCCTCCTCTCATAAGTGTCCCTTGAGCGTTTTTCGGTGCAACGCTTGCGTCTTCATGTGCTTTCGGTAGTGTGGTTACTATCGTATTTTCAGATGTTATTTTTTCTGCAAAAGCGCCTGCTGGCGGACATTGCTCCTCACTCATTTGATTTTCTTTGACGCTCATGATGTACACCTTTGAATTGTGGATTTAAATTGCTTGAGCTTAAATAAAGTCTAGCCCACTAACAATAATATTCATTGACTTTAAGGTCAGTACGCTTAGGCACTAAAGCGTAAATTTAAGGGTTAAACTTTTTGCGGTTTAAGAAAAGTGCATCGCATTGAGTCTCTAAAACACCACCTATTAACTGTGTTTGACTAAAGCTACTGGCCTCGTTGATGTCTTTTGCGCTGTATTCAAATGCGGCAATGCCGGATTTTTTAATGGTGTTGATTGAGCTTCCAAAAACCACCCCACCAATCCCTGCCCATATCAGCGCGCTCATACACATTGGGCAAGGCTCACCCGTGGTGTACAAAATAATAGCGCTCCAATTTTTGTTGCCCATTAGACTGACATAGTTATTCATGCAAACGATCTCGCCGTGAAGAATGGGATTGGAAGGAGTTGCGTTGACGCCTTTGGCGAGGATTTTGCCGCTAATGGCGTTGGTAATGACTGCGCAAAATGGACTTTGAGTAGCTAAATCAATGGCAACTTGCATTGCTGCTTCATGGTCCTTTAAAGAAGTAGATGCCATATTGGTTTTCGAATTAACGCGTTGCGAATTGCTGAGTAGCCCCGCTGCGCATAAGCACATAATGGCTTGACGTCGGTTTCTAGACTTACCGAATTTGGAAATTGTGTCTTGAAATATAGAATTAATTTTTTGAATGCCTCATTGTGGCTTGAATAGTAAGAGATCGCAAATCATACCCCATCAGGGCTTAGCAGCGCATATTTCAGTTAATACGAAAGCGAGAACTTGTGCAGAGTAATTGATCAATTCAAGAATGTACGCACTCCCCCTTCAGTGCGTCCGCATACAGACGCATTATTGGTCAACGTCGAGAATATTCATTAGACAGGATACTATTAAATAAGGGTGCCGCCTATGATTTCGGAAAACGCTGTTGATGAAGTGACTTTAGTGCCTTGCCATATGTGCCTCGCACAAGTCCACGTTCGAGGACTCAGTGAGTCCCAGGCCAGAGACTACGGCGAACACTTTTGTGGATTAGAGTGCTATGAGAAGTGGTCTAAAGGTTTAGATAATCCTCTCCAAGATCCTACGCGCCTACAAGGTGGCATATAAATGCATAAACACCACGTCCGTTTTACAGATCTATTTGCGCAACTTGGTCTCGCTTACGACACTCAAAGCGTTGAAAGTTTCATTGAAAAAAATGCTCCTATTCATGAAACCGTTAAGTTGGAAGACGCTGCGTTTTGGAGCGCTAGCCAGGCCACGTTTTTGCGGGAGGCGATCGTTTTAGATGCAAATTGGGCTGAAGTGGTCGATCAACTCGACACCGCATTAAGAGAAAAAACTACCTATAGCCCTCAATAACTAGGTTAAGAAGAATCTCTTAAGACCTGATAAGATCATCTCGGTTGCAATGGCTGCGAGTACTAACCCCATTAATTTTTGACTCGCTTCAACGATTGCGTCCCCTACCAAATTTCGTATTTGAGCAGCTAGCCCGATCACCAAACCAGATATGGCTACGGCTAAGCCAAGGGCAATGATCCAAGTTTTTTGGTTATCTCGCTCATTGGATGCCATTAGCAAAACCGTTGCTATTGCTGAGGGCCCAGCTAACAACGGTATGGCAAGAGGAATAATGAAAGGTTCTCTAATGGATTTGAAATCTCCCAAGCCTCCACTTGCGTCGCCAAATACCATCCGTAAAGCAATGATAATTAAAATGAAACCTCCCGACACGGCTAATGACTGCTCAGATAAGTGCATGACACTCAAAAATCCGTCGCCCGTCAACATAAATGCCAGGAGGATGAAAAAAGCCAGCGTGCTTTCCCTGATCGCAACGAAGACTCTTCTCTTTTGCGGTACCGCATCCATAATGGGAATATAAACGGGTAACGACCCAAATGGATCAAGCACGAGGATTAGCAAGATGACGGCTGATATAAGGCTATGATTCATATTGAGGCTTTTGGGAAATTAGCCGTGAACCCTATGATGCGAATCACTCTTGGTGAGAGTTGAAAAGTATGACAGTTCCAACCCCGTACCTTAATCTCCCCCGCGCATCCGTGGCTAGATTTAATAAAAAGTTCAGTAAATCCGCTTACTTTAGCTAGCGGGCACGTGTGTGTGAATTAAGAGATCGTTAGGTTGTTGTGTACTGACTTGACCCCTTTGACTTTAGCTGCGCAGTTAGTTGCAATGTCGGACTCTTCCTTGCTACTAACTTTGCCGGTTAAATCGACAACGCCGTGATCTGTACGGATACTAATATCGCGGCTTTTAATCATTTTCTCCTCTGTAAGTGCAACTTTTACCCTCGCTGTAATTGTTGCGTCCTCCATGTACTCAGTCGCCGTATCGTTAGTTGCGTCGGCTGCGTAAAGGGCGGATGGTGAAATAAGTACGCCGAGTAAAAATACTGTGCTGATAAATTTAATGTTCATGATTTTTTCCGAAAATTTGGGGATTGCTACACCTTAATAAAAAGGGCTATTCAATTAGCCCTTATTTAGTTAGCGGGCTTTAGCGACATTAGAAATAACTGCCAGTGCGTCTGCGATAGCGGCTTTAGCGGCACCCAGATTTTTTTCAGTATTACCCTTGGATTGGAGTTTTTCGTTGCCAACTGCTTTGCCAACCACTTCCTTTACTTTGCCTGTTGCTTGCTCTGCACGCCCTTTGATTTGCTGTTTGTTAATAGTCATGATGTGTAACCTTTAGAGTTGTTCGATTTACCGACCGTGCGCGGCGCATACCGCACCCTCAAACGATAAATGAAGACAATAAGGACGTCTGTGCGCTCGGCAACTTTCTAAAATATCTGACTAGAACAAGCTTAGTTGCCGATCTCCTATTAGAAGCTCGGACACAAAATAATTAAGGAGAGTATGGTGTTCCCCGTTGTGCCAAAAGGGCTTCATGTACTTTTTGGTGTACCAATTTGACTCACTCTCTAAGTGACAACCAATGAGTCCAATTGAGCCTTGAACAATCGCCATAGGGTCTCCGTTGGCATAAGTAGCAATCACCTCAAACGGACCACCCACAAAAGTAGGGCCATCATAAAAATACATTCTTTTTGGTTGTCCCCGCCACGTAACAAGAGCTGTTGTTCCGTAGGAGGATTTAATATCTGCACGAGGGCGCTTAATGTACTGAACGACCCGCGTTCCTTTAAGGAGATTGAAATAGTAGGCATCTGCCCAGTACGCGCCCATGCAAATTCCTAAGAACTTACCGCCTCGACTTATGAATTTTTTAATATCTTCTAAATTTAGTTTCATGATTTGCTTAAATACCCCTGCGTCTCCGTCCCCTCCTGGAAAAATAACCAAATCTACAGAATCAAAGAAGCCCTCTGAGACTTTGTATTTGGTCCAAATTTTGATTAGATAATGATTAGACAAAGACCTGATAATGCCGTTCACAGAATCAGTGGAGCATGTGGGGTGATGCAAAAATAGTGCAACTGTTTGCTTATTAACGCCAGACTGTACGAGCATGAATCAAAAAGTCATTTTTTTCAAATAGTAATCCAAAGACCGTACAAATCATTTTCGTATGAAATGATCTAAAGAAAGAGGAAGTGACTCCCCACTTTACAGTAACCGCGTCGTTGCGACAAGATTGGGTGGTTAAAAACTCAATGTAAAACTTTTCAAACGGGGATCCCATAATTAATATTACCAGAGTTGGAGTTGATTTGGCGAAAAATACTATCCAAGCTTGTGCAGTTGATACAACTGCAAAGATAGCGGTCAATATGGCACTACCTTGGGCTAACCTTAAGGACTAAAGTAACAGACCCAGCCAATTTTGGTCCCAGCCGGTTTGATCAATGGTTTATAACGGCCAATGTAAGTATCAGCATTCGTAGACATTGCGAACGAGGTCTAATAATCTAAAAAAATAATAGGTTGCAATTAAAAGACTAATATCTTGGTTGTAAGATTCTCTTAGAGCTATTCTTTCATTCACGCATTATTAAATATGACCTATCTACAGCGATTCCTCTTATTAAGCGTCCTTGCCCCGGGTTTTAATTTAAGTCTCTGCGCGCAGGAAAATTGGCCATCAAAGCCAATTCATTTGGTTATTCCTTTTTCTGCCGGTGGCGTACAAGACGGAATCTCAAGGTCTATATCCAACGAACTCGCAGAGGTCCTTGGGCAGCCCCTTATTATTGACAACAGGGTTGGGGCTGGAGGCACGATCGGTACGTCTTACGTGGCCAAATCCCAAGCCGATGGATACACAATGGTGTTTGCCGCTACCAATCACAACATCAATGGGACACTTTATACGAAATTAAATTACCATCCGATAAAAGACTTCACATCAGTGGCGCAGGTTGGAAAAACAAGCTATATATTGGCTATTTCGTCCTCGTTGCCTTCAAAAACCCTTGATGAATTTATTGCTTTGGCCAAGTCCAAGCCTGGTCAATTTAATTACTCTAGCGCGGGCATTGGAAGTTCATCCCATCTTGGGATGGCTTATTTCAATGTCTTGGCTGGTTTAAACCTTGTTCATATCCCTCTTAAGGGAACGGGAGACGCGATGAATGAATTGTTATCTGGACGTGTTCAGGCGTTGATCGGCGCCAATAATGTTATTTTACCTTTCGCATCTGACCCAAGAATTCGTTTGATAGGAGTCACCTCTGAGAGGCCCTCTCCCTATGTCCCTGGTGTGCCAGCTATTGGAGTCAGTGTGAAAGGATTTGCTTATGACAGTTGGATCGGATTTCTTGCGCCAAATGGCGTATCCAAACCAATCTTAGATAAGCTCTATAAGTCATTGAACATTGTTTTAAAAAGACCTGATGTTGTTGAGCGTCTAATTAAAGAAGGGGTGGAGATTCAACCCCTTGGCGCAGAGGAGTTTAACCAAGTCTTACGAACGGATTTCGATAAAATGGCCAAGGTAGTGCAGATCTCAGGTGCCCGCATAGACTAACAGGTCATTGTCCTATTTAGATTTCTTTTAAAGTACCCAGCCTTACAAAGGTTACCCCCGGCATCACATGCCTAAGAGAGGGCATCACTAACACGCAGTTTGAAAATGGAGTTTTTACAGGTTCTCCTGAATCGGATGCGATGATCGTTTCTTTTTCTTTAATTACTTCCATGCCTAGCCAGTTCTGAGCAAATTGAACGTCTTGTGTTTGTGCCACGCAGCGGTTTGAGACGCTTACCTCGACTTGCGAAACTTTTTCTTGATATTGGGGCGGTATTGAATGATTGCTGAGGGTGCCCGTAGTTGCTAAGAACCTGTAGAGCGTATGTTCTGAGTTTTCAACGGATTTGACGCTCCAGTGGTGGCCAGCTTCAATGAGCAACCCGATAGCTGCTTTTTCGGGATTTACAAAATCTCCGTAATCAATTAATCTTTTCCCGTCAGCATGGCCTTCATCTCGCATTAGTACTCTTGGGTATCCCATTCTCTTTGCAAATTCATAGGCCCGCTGGGTGGTCCCAGTGACCATCATGGGCTCACAAGCCTCATGCATTGAGTGCAGATCTAAGAAAAAATCAGCTTCCTTAATAAAAGGAATCAAATTTCGCGCTCTTTTAACTTCCCTAATGTCAGATTTGGCAGATAACTTCTCCTCTGTCCAAACTCTGTTCATATCCATGTCTAAAAATCTTGATTTATCAGGATCTTTTGGATCAAATGTCTGGAAAGCGGCCACATTTGAAAAACTTAAAATCCAGGTACCGCAAGTTGGCTTTAACCCTTTCTTGAGAAGATTCGAGAGCACTACGGCGCCGCTGTATTCGTTGCCGTGCATTAAAGCGTTGAGGAGGATAACGGGTCCTGGCGCGCCAGAGGTGAGCCGGTGAACGTAATCAACCCCTGTATTTCCATTTTTAAGGTGAGATATGTCAGGATGCCCCACCTCAATTGGGTAAGAGGGTAGAGCAGTTTTGGTGATGAACATAGTAGAGCTGAAATAAAGATATAGCTATCGATAGACTCAGGGCAATTTTAGTTGAATACGAACTCACACAGACGGGCAAAGTTGATTCAAGTGCGCTACAGGGGATTAGATGCCTAATGCGAAGGCAACTGTCCCTGTGCATAGTTTTTAAAAGTATCGCTAAGTTGCACACCTTGGATGAAATGAATTATTCTTTTAAAGGGTTGTTCGAGTTTTGAGGGCTAGTGGCAACTTTATTGAAATATTTTTCAAAAGCTCCAAGTTTGGCTATATTAGCTAGAATAAACTTAAGTGGCTTATGAAAAATTATTTATAACAATATGAATAAATCAGAACTTGATTCCTACATAGTTTCTGCATCTGAATTGCATCAGATCACACTCACTCCAGCTCAGCTTGAGAGAACTAAAATCCATCTTAGCCGAACCGTGAAAATTGCTGAAAAATTGATCGAGTATTCATTCCTAGACGGGGATGAGTTGGTTGAAATTTACCGAGTGATTGAATAATTTCGAAAAATAAACTAATTATGAGTAAAACCCCATTTCGAGATGCGGTTGAAAACACCGTGCAGCATATTCAAAAAAATGATGCAACCGTAAACGCATTTACCTACCTAAGCTTAGACAGAGCTAGAGCTCAAGCAGATGTCTTGGACCGTAAGTCAAAAGACGGAGTCCCCCTTCCCCCACTTGCGGGGGTACCATACGCGGTGAAAAATTTGTTCGATATCAAGGACGTAACAACGCTAGCGGGGTCAAAAGTTCTTAAAAAAAATCCCCCTGCAAAAGATGACGCAGTGCTGATTCAACGATTAAGCGCAGCGGGCGCTATTTTGCTCGGCGCGCTGAACATGGATGAGTTTGCGTACGGATTTACGACAGAAAATACACACTATGGTGCCACACACAATCCGCATAAAATAGGATATATATCAGGTGGATCCTCTGGAGGGTCGGCCGCTGCGGTTGCTGCAGGGATGGTCCCTTTGAGTCTTGGATCAGATACCAATGGATCCATCCGTGTGCCTGCCTCGCTTTGTGGTGTATGGGGCTTAAAACCGACATTTGGTCGCCTACCTAGGTACGGAAGTTATCCCTTTGTTGACAGCATTGACCATGTGGGCAATTTCGCTAAAAACGTGGACTTACTCTCCCTCTCCTATGATTGTATGCAGGGCCCTTATGCAGCCGACCACTCTTGTATAGCGAAACAAATAGATACAACGACTACTACTCTTAGCCAAGGCGTGGGGGGCTTACGTATAGGTGTGCTGGGGGGTTATTTTGAGAATAATTCGGGTGCTACTGCTCGGCAAGCTCTAGAGTTAGTTGCAAAAGAACTCAGCGCGCAAGATGTGGTAACTTGGCCTAACGCGGAGATGGCAAGAGCTGCTGCATTCGTAATTAGCGCAAGTGAAGGCGGAACAAGACATGTGCACCACTTGAGAGAACATTACGAGGACTTGGAACCTCTGTCCGTAGACCGCTTTATGTCGGGACTTTTGCAGCCTGCAAGTTGGTATTTAAAAGCACTTAAATTTAGAAAAATATACAGAAGTCAAGTATTTGACTTATTTAAAAAATGGGATTTATTATTGGCCCCCTGTACGCCAGTACAGTCCCATCCTATTGGTACAGAGTGGATCGATATCAACGGGATTCAGATGCCTGCTCGTGCTTCAATGGGTATTTTGACCCAGCCAATTTCATTTGCAGGATGCCCGGTTGTCGCTGCACCTGTGTGGCCCGCGGGAGAGGGAAATCTGCCTGTGGGGATTCAACTCATTGCAGCTCCTTGGAGGGAGGACGTAGCGCTAAGAGCTGCCAAAGAGTTAGAAAATAGTGGGGCCTGCAAAACTGTACCGGTGACTATTTTTGACTAATATGTGGTTTAAGTAAGAATATTAAAGATCGAAAATGTAGTGGGACTATTTTCCACCCCAGTGAACATATTTTTTCTCAACGAGAAGAAAAATAAGGTTCAAAAAATATCCTAAAGTACCCGCTGCAAAAATAGCAGCATACATCTCGGGCATGTCGAATACCATTTGTGAGTTGATGATTTTTTGTCCTAGCCCATTGCTCGAACCTATAAACATTTCTGCAACAATTACGATAACCAAAGCTATAGAAATACCAGACCTCATACCGATAAAGGTTTGCGGCATAGATTCTAAAAAAGTAACATCTTTTAAAATATAGATTGGCGGCGCACCCATTACTTTTGCCGCAAGTTGCCGCAATTTTCTAGCATTCATCACACCATAAGCCACATTAAATAGTATGGCCAGAGCGGCACCGAAAGTGGCGACTGCAATTTTAGTCTTCTCGCCTGTACCAAAAATTACTAAAAAAAGCGGGAAAAGTGCTGATGCAGGGGTTGATCTAAAAAAATCTATTAAAAACTCTACTCTTTGATAAATTATTTCTGACGATCCAAAGAATACTCCAATGGGTACAGCAATAGTTGTTGCCAAGATAAAAGAAATAATGGTTCTTCGAACTGTGATTAAAAAATCAGTTTCTAAATCACCGTTTGAAAATCCTTTTATAAGTGCCTGAATTACTTGAATAGGCGAGGGAAGTAGGACCGGGTCAACCATTTTAGATTGAAATAGTATTTCCCAAAGCAGGAGAAATCCCAAAATGCTAACTAGGAAGTTTAGGCTTTTTTTCATAAAGAGTACATTAGACGTTATTCACCTGAGCCAGAAATATATTTAGACTTTGAGTTTTCACTTTCATGAATTCCTCTGATGATAAAACGTCTACCGTTCTAGGACGGGGGGCAAAATAATCAAGAAAAGCAGCCACTTGGGTTGGTTTTCTAGTGAGCAGTAAAACTTTATCAGCTAAATAAACGGCGTCTTCAAGGTCATGAGAGACCAGTAGGGTTGTCGTTTGTCTTTCTATAAATATTTTTTGAAGTTGTTCGCGCATAAATAAAGTCATCTCATAATCTAGTGCAGAGAACGGCTCATCAAGAAACAATACTTCTGGATCTACTATTAAAGCACGCATAATTGAGATTGATTGTTGTTGCCCACCTGACAGTTGATAGGGATAACTATTTAAGTCAAATTTAATATCGAAAGATGAAATAATTTTTTCAACTTTTGACTTTTTTTCAGCCTGAGTCAGTTTTAAAAATTTCAGAGGGTAATAAAGATTTTCTAAAGCGGTCAGCCATGGAAATACTGCTTCTCTGTAGTTTTGAAACACGTAACCTATGCGAGTATTTTGAAGAGTTTTACCCCCGAATAAGATTTCACCAGAATTGAAATCTTGAATTCCTGACATCATATTGATGAGCGTAGATTTACCACACCCATTTGGTCCGAAGATGGAAATAATTTTCCCTTTCGGTATATCAAGGTTGAAATCATTAAACAACTGCACGTCGCCAAATTTTTTGGAGAGACTGCGAATAGTAATATGAGTGTTATCTATTACAGATGAAGTTTGCACAACTAATTTTTGTTACTAATAGGATTTTACAAAAGTCTTTACATCAATCGGCCCTTTAACTAATCCAGTTTCAACTCCAAAATTGATAAACTTTTGGAAATCAGCATAATCATTTGCTTTGAATTCTGAGAGCATTGTGAGTTTTGCTAATGGAATAGTAGAGGTCATGTCAGCAGGGACCTGGAATTTAGTTAAGTAATCCCGAGCTTTAGGATCTGTCGCAACATCTTTGACTGCTCGCGCCCATGCCTTTGCATATCTTTGCGCCACATCTGGCTTTTCCGTTATCAATTTAACAGCAAGCGCACCGCCCGCAACGTAGGCCAATGCCTCTGTTTTACCAAGAATATAAGTCGCAATCACACCTCCTTCAATACGTTTTCCTGCCGATTGTTTAACGATCATGGACGCGACAGGCTCTAGGGTGTATGCGGCGTCAAACGAGCCGGCTAGTATTGCTCCTACATGTATTCCCATAGCCTGCTCGGTCATGGTGTAGTCCTTAACATCTTCCAGGCCAACAGCTTTTAAGGAAGCCTTAGCTGCGAAGACATTAGCCGGACCAGGCGCTACTAATATCTTTGCACCTTTAAGTTCCTTTAGACTTTTAATTGAGCTATATGGACCGACATTGCTAACCAAAAATTGCTCGGTTAAATATTTACTATTTGCACCGTTTAAAGAAATAAATGTGACAGTGTCAGGCCTACGCTGATTAATATTAGCCGCCTCTAAGGTAACCAAATTTGCGCACCCATCAATTTCCCCGGCAACTAATGCTTGTACTTGTATTTGATGTGTATTCATGGGAATACCTTCTACCTCTAGCCCCTCATCCTTGAAGTACCCTCTCTCAGTCGCTATGTAAAAGGGGACTGATGAGCTAGCTGGGAATACTCCGATTTTTAACTTGTCTAAGGCAAAAGCAAAATGGAAGTGGCTTAATAATCCTAGAACTAAAAAATATTTTTTTAAGGTTGTTAGTTTCATTTAAATTCCCCGTTCTTATAAACTTCATGATTAAAAAAACTTGCTCCAGCAATATACCTCCTACCCTCAGACATGTCAGGGGGTGGTCCTTGCTCTATTTTTCCTTCGAATGTTAATTCCAACTGCACACCACTGGGATCATAAATAAATAATTGCCAAATTGATGTGTTCGGCACAAGAAACTCTTTGAAAGGCAATCCTAATTCGATAAAACGATTGCGGTAGGTGTGGTAACCGCTGCAAGAGAAGGACACATGATCGATCGCTGAGGTGCCTGTGGGAGTTACACCTTCTTTACCTAAAGCAGGCCCGCCCGCATAGACGTGAATAATGGCCTGTCCACCAGGAATGGGGGAGGCACTCCATGCACCAGGGAAGCCGAAATCAGGTCTAAATACTTCGATAAGACCAATTACTTTCGTATAAAAATACTTAGTTGCTTCTAAATTATTAGTTTTAATCGCTATGTGAAAAAGACCATTAGTAATCATAGAGTTCTTACTTAAGATCAATTAAGCTGACATGAGCAGAGACTATTCTCCAGCCTTCATCCGTTCTTACCCAGGTTTGGCTTTGTCTTCCCATTTTCCCTGGGACAGTTTCTCGGGAAAACAATGTGTTTGCGGTAGCCAGATCATGTCCAAATGTAGTGATTACGGTTTTAGTGAGGCTCCTCATAAGTCCTACTGAAGGTCTAGCTGCGCGAAAGGCCGCAATTTCTTGGAAGCCGTATAAGTTTTCATTCATTCCGTAGCGAATGACAAGAGGGTTGTTCCAAAAAGAGTTGTCAAGTACATTGATGTCGTTATTTATCAGCGCATTTTCGTATTGATCAAATAAATTTTGTACTTCTTTGACCACTTTAGGAATATTTATTTCCATATTTTGTTTCATAGATTTCGTTCTCTTTCGCCTTGAGTAATTGCGTTAATAAAATAGTTTTTTGTGGCCACATTAAAAATACATGTTAATTTGAGATTAGTTTAATAGAATTTTTAATTAAAAATTTATATTATTCCAAATTCATTATGATATTTAGTTAGAAGGCCAGGGGTATGAGTACCGGGGAAAATGAACTCAGCTTAGCTTCATAAAACATCCCCCAACTCGCTTAATTGCTGTTTTTGAGCCCATTGAAATCAGTATACTCGAACCTTAGACAGTCAGATTTTTGATAAGCGGAAAAATCTAATTCCGTTAAAAAATCGACATTAAAGTTCTATACGAATTTCTTCGGATAAGCAATTCTGCCCTTAGATAAAACCTAAATAAAATTTCAATAGATTGGTAGTAGTCCGCGATTTAAAAAATAATAATCCCTCTAAGTGTGATTAAAGAAAATGACTAAGCTAGTTATTACAGTGCATGAGTACGGTTTTGGTGCGAATAAAACCAAGTTAAAAAACCTGACAACAGAAAAATCGAGCAGATAAACATGGATGAAAACTCAGCAGGTCTTTAGAGTTATGAGTGCGTTCGTATGATTGTTAGGTGAATTGTCTTGGGTTATCGGTTTTTATTAAGAGTTGGATGCGATTAAGCATTAAAATTATTTTTTAATCTTTAATATTAGCCATGGAAACACTCAAATACCATAACCGTTTTAACTACGAAGCGATACCCAGCCGAGTGGGATTTGAATGGCCCAATAAAAAACGTTTAGCTGTGTATATTGGTTTTAATATTGAACATTTTCATTTTGGCTCTGGATTAGGCGCTAATTTAGGCCCAAGTTGTCCAGAGCCAGATGTTCTTAATTACATGTGGCGTGATTACGGAAACAGAGTTGGGGTTTGGCGTTGCTTAGATTTGTTTGAACAGCTTCAAATGCCAACTGGCGCCATCATTAACACTGCTCTTTATGAGCATTGCCCCGAAGTAATTAAAGCCTTTGTATCTAGGGGGGACGAACTCATTGGGCACGGCCACACGAACTCAGAGCGACAAGGAACATTAGTGGAATCACAAGAGTTTGAGCTGATTAAAAGTTGTAAAGAAATAATTAGAAAACAATCTGGGGTTGCCCCAAAGGGCTGGCTGTCGCCTTGGATTTCTGAGAGTCTAGTTACTCCAGATCTTTTGTCAGAAGCGCATTATGCCTACACTTTAAATTGGTGCCACGACGATCAACCAACGCGCGTAAAGACGAGACAGAACTTAAATTTTTGGTCGATTCCCTACCCACAAGAACTGAATGACATTCCAATGATCATGCACAGGCAAATGGATGCGGTAGATTTTTCTCAAATGATCATCGATCAGTTTGATGAAATGATGTACCAAGCGTACAAGGGAGGATTACAAAAATCTTTAGTCATGGGAATTGCACTCCATCCCTACATTGTTGGGCAGCCTTACCGATTAAAGCACTTAAGGAATGCATTAACTCATATCAACAAATTTAAAGATGATATTTGGCTCACTACGCCAGGTGGCATTTGCGATTACATGAATACTTTGTGAAGGAGTGATTAGAGTTGGGTAGACCACTAGAAATGGGCGGTGCACCACAATGAGAGTCTGCCACCTCTTTGTGGTGCATTTAACTTGGGTCTTGAAATCGCGCACCAAAAAAAGGCCGACTGAAAAGTTTCAGTGAAACAATTTACCATTTAAGCAGATCTGTAACTTTTAAAATTTCGATTGATTTTTTCTGAAATATAAACACCAGCCAGCGTATCCTTGTATTTAATTGGGTTACTCTCGCTTGCGCAAGTCGGGATGCAAGAAACAATGGCGTCTGGGTTAGGTTGATGAAAGAAAACCATCGATAGTCTTTTGTTTTCTTTAGCAACCTCTGGGGGAGGATTAACAACTCTATGAACTGTTGACACCCACCGATCATTAGACCATTGGGCCATCATATCTCCAATGTTAACGATAAGACAATTGGGATTGGCTGATACGTCGATCCACTCTTTATTTTTGTTTCTGATTTGCAACCCACCCGGACCGCTAGTAGCGGCAACTATGGTGAGGGTTCCAAAGTCCGCGTGTGCACCCGCCCGCAGTTGGCCCGGTAGGGGGGGTGTCGCTTGTGTCGGATAGTGATTAATTGCTAACGATGACATGCCTTTGTCAACTTTGTCCTCAAACCAGTTTTCATCCAAGTTAAGTGTGAGGGCAAACATTTTTAAGAGACTGCGAGAGAGCTGATTCATGGAGTTGTAGTAGTCCTTCATTACAGACTCAAATGTGGCTATTTGACTGGGCCATTGATTGGGGGCGTAAGCAGTTTCTAAAAACTGTTTAACGGGGTCTCCCATGTGAGTGAAATCATCAATCGGGCCTATCCTGTATCGCTCAAAGAGGTCTGCCGGTTGGACGGTATTTTGCTTAATATCCTCCGCGTCCATTGCATACGATAAGCCCTGCTCTCCAAGCGCTGTATAGCCTCTGGATTTATATTTTATAGCCGCAGTTTTTAGTTTTTCTACCAGGGGCAAATCAAAAAATTTTTGAGCTACAGACTGTGCATTCTCGATATAGGGGGCACTAATGGGAGTTCCAGTTATGCACAAAAAACCTATATCTTTAAGAGCCGAGTCGATTTGATTTAACAACTCCTTGGTCAGTGGATCATCTCGCTTTGAGGACCAAAAGGGGCTGACATCAATTAAGGGAATATCAAGTTTCATGGTTGTGTGGGCAAGGGAGTATGAAAAATTGATCAGCAAGTAATGTGCCACTGAAAAGTTTACGCTAGAAAATTGGCATGTTATTTGCAAACCATAACCAGATAGGAACTAAAGAAAATGATTACTTCGCTAGTTTTTAATGGTATCAACAAAGCTCAACTATATGGTTGAGCAATTTAATAAGGCTAATTTATGTTGAAAATAAATAATGGGAATTTGTTATCAATAGCCACAGCTTTAATTTTGCTCTCATCGGCTTCAGTAAATGCAGAGGATATTAAGATTGGTTTGGTTGCAGCTTTAACGGGTCCCTCCGCTCAGTCGGGAGAGTCAATTACGAGAGGACTAACTGTTGCAATTGATGAGATCAATGCCA
Organism: uncultured Burkholderiales bacterium; assembly: GCA_903871545.1. GTDB lineage: Bacteria > Pseudomonadota > Gammaproteobacteria > Burkholderiales > Burkholderiaceae_C > Limnohabitans. The sequence continues at coordinate 17,046 of CAIQHG010000083.1, forward strand.
AAGGTGGGGTGCTTGGTAAAAAACTAGTTCTCGTCAGGCGTGATGATGAGTCAAGTCCTCCTAAGGGAGTAGCAGCGGCAAGAGAGTTAATCTCAAGTGAAAAGGTCACCGCGTTTTTTGGGGGAATCGATACTCCTGTATCCTTGGCTATTACGCCGATTGCTAATCAAAACAAGACCCCTTTTATGGCTGTGTGGGCCGCGGGTACAAAAATTACTCAAAACGGCGCTATCCCTAACTATGTATTTCGTGTATCCGCGCAAGATGATTTGGTTGATATTGCATTAGTGAAATATGCTCAGCAAAAATATACCGCTAAAAAGTTGGGTCTAATCTTAGTCAATAACCCGTGGGGCGAATCCAACGAGAAGGGCCTAAAGGCGGCAGTTGCCGATACGGGCAACAAAGTTGAGATTGTTGGAATCGAAAAACTCGAGCAAGCTGATATCGATGTGGCTCCACAGCTGGGACGTCTTAAAAGTGCTGGGGCTGATTGCATCATCATGGTGGCCAATGCAGCACCGGGAGCTCAAATGATGAAGTCCAGAGAACGCATGGGTTGGAAGGTGCCAGTGGTTTCTCATTGGGGTATCTCTGGAGGACGATTTGACGAATTGGTGGGTGAGAGTGCGGGAGATGTACATTTCATACAGACTTACAGTTTTTTCTCCAAACCAACTGATGTGTCAAAGAAGGTGATGAGTTCCTTGGAGTCTCACTACGGCGTTAAATCACCTGCAGATGTGATAGCTCCGGTGGGAACTGCAAATGCTTATGATGGTATGCAGCTTTTGGCAAAAGCAATGGAGCGCGCGAAAAGCACCGACGGAGAGGAGATTCGAAAAGCAATGGAGCAGATTGATGAATACGCAGGACTAATTAAAAATTATAAAAAACCTTTCGGTCCAAACGATCACGAAGGTTTGATGCCTGAGGACTACATCATGGTGCATTACGAGGGCGGCAAAACGATTCCAGTCAAATAAGTAGATAGCACTGTTTACGCGCCGTACTTAAACAGAGCTATTTTATACGGCCTCATTCATAGATCTTTCATGCTAGAACAAATAGGATTGGCCATCATCTCAGGACTTGGGGTGGGGAGTATGTACGGTCTAACTGCTTTAGGCTATCACGTTACGTATAGGGTTTCTAAGACAGTAAACTTTGCACAGGGTACTTGCCTTATGCTAGCTGCAGTTTTAGGATTTACTTTTCAAGTAACGTGGCATTGCCCGGCACTCTTATCCGTCTTATTCTCTTTGGTCTTATGTGGATTTTGGAGTTTACTGGTTGAGAGAGTTGCAGTAAGACCTTTTGTGAAAGTTAATTCAGATGCTTGGCTGATGTCGACTCTAGCTTTAGGACTGGTGTTAGAAAATGGAGTATTGTTTGTATTTGGTAAAGATCCGCGCGGTATGCCGTCAGCGTGGCAAGAAATTTATTTTGTATTGATGGGGCTTCGTGTTAGTGCATTGCAGGCGTTGATCCCGTTGGTTGGTATTTTAATAGCAGTAGGACTTGGCTGGACCCTGAAGAAGACCAAATACGGCAAGTCCTTACTTGCAGTGTCCTTAAACTTAGACGCCTCGAAAATAATGGGAATTAATTCGCAAAGAGTGATCGCTATGTCCTACGCATTGTCCGGTGTCCTTGCCGGCGTTGCTGGGCTCATGATTGCTCCAATATATACCGTCTCTGCGGGCATGGGGACATTATTCGGTATCAAAGCCTTTGCAGTTGCGATATTGGGTGGCCTAGACAGCGCAGTAGGTGTCATGGTGGCTGGGGTATTGATGGGTTTATTGGAGGCTTTAATCATCACGGTCTTTGGCTCTACTTACGCACAAATGTTTTCTTTTGGAATAACGATCGTTGCTCTTTGTATTAGACCAAACGGTTTATTTGGCAGGGTTGCAATTAAAAAGATATGAAACTATTACAGCCTAGCAGTCCACACCGAGGAGTGCTTTTAATTGCAGGAATTTGGCTCACCGTTATAAGCTTTGCATTGCAAAGGATTAATGAATATCAAATTTTGATAATAGGGACTGTTGCTATTAGTGCCGTGGTTGGGATAGGTCTTAATGTGTTGATGGGCTTGTCGGGTCAGATTTCATTAGGTCATGCGGCTTTTTATGCAATTGGAGCTTACACGGCCAGTATTTTGTCGACAAACTTTGGATGGAATTACTGGAATGCAACTTTAGTGGCGACGGGTGTCTCTGGCGCTAGTGGGCTTTTGTTGTCTCTTCCAGGACTTCGTTTGAGAGGTCCCTATCTAGCCATGGTGACTATTGCGTTTGGTTATTTTGTTGAGCAAGGGGTTGCAAATTGGAAGGATTTAACAGGGGGCTGGAACGGGTTGATGGGAATACCAGCTCCGACTTGGATAGACGGGGAATTGTTTAGCGCAAAAGAAATTGCTTGGACTGCGACTCTATTGAGCGCCTTCTTGGTTGTTGCATATTCATTATTCTCCATGAGTCGTTGGGGGCGTATGATGCGGGCCTCCAAGGACGCAGAAATAGCAGCTGAAAGCTTAGGGATTCGGTTGGTTTGGATTCGTGTTTTAGCTTTTGCAATATCAAGTGCAATTGCTGGTTTGGGGGGGGCACTGTTTGCGACATTGAACGGATTTATCAGTCCAGAGTCGTTTCCATTTTTTCAATCAATAGTATTTTTACTTATTGTGCTTATTGGCGGTCGGGGCTCAGCTGTTGGACCTCTTTTAGGCTCTTTGATTGTGGTTTTGTTACCAGAGTCGATATCTTTCCTTGCTGAGTACAGGCTCATGTTTTTCGGGGGGCTGTTGATGATCGTTCTTTGGGTTGCCCCGCGGGGATTAACCGGTTTATTCGAAGATTTTCAAAAAAAATTTTTAGCTCTATTGAGTAAGCCAACTCCCCCAAGTGCAAACTCAGAAGATGTTTTAGAAAAAAATTTATTGAACTTGAAAAGCAAAAAAGAATCGCCTACAAAATCTAACTTTGGACTTTATTTCACTGTACCGCCTTCGTTGTTGATTTTGAATAAAGTAGGAATTCAGTTCGGAGGCAATTACGCTTTAAGCGACGTTGACCTGACGATTCAATCAGGAAGTGTGACCAGTTTAATCGGGCCCAACGGCGCGGGTAAAACTACTCTTATTAATATATTGGGAGGTTTTTACGAAGCTGGTAAGGGGCAATTTAAATTAAACGAAAAATTAATGAGTGGTTTGAGTACTTACCAAATCGGTAGGGCTGGAGTTGCACGGACGTTTCAAACATCCCAATTATTCAATGAGATGTCCGTTTTTGAGAACGTCCGGGTCGCAGTTGATAGGGGATGGTTGTTTAATGATTGGACTAAGGACAAATGGATTGAATATGAGGGTGTAAATTCGCATTGTTTGCAGTTGTTGAGAACAGTGGGCTTTAAAGGCGATCCGCAGGCAAAGGCTTGCGGGCTAGCCCATGTTGATAAACGCCTTGTTGAGATAGCGCGCGCCTTGGCGATGAAACCGGTTTTTTTACTTCTCGATGAGCCTGCAGCAGGACTATCAAAAGAAGAAAGCAAACAGCTGGGTATATTGCTAAGGGATATTGCTCGCTCAGGAGTTGGAGTCCTTTTGGTCGAGCATGACATGAGCTTGGTGATGGAGGTATCAGATTGCATTCATGTTTTGGAGGCAGGCCGCCTTATTGCATCCGGCACTGCTTTTGAAATTCAAAATAATGAGCGTGTTGCAAAAGCGTACCTGGGCGAAGGAGAAATAGATTTTAAGAATCTTGAGCAAAATAGCTCAGATGAGTCAAGTACATTTCACTCAAATGAGTTAATAAAGCAAGAGTTAAACGTAGCTGAGGATAGATCGGTCAACTTGAGCATTTACAATTTAAATGCCAGTTACGGAGCTGCGCCTGTGCTAAACAATGTTAACCTGAGCGTGTCCCACGGGCAGTCTGTATCGATTCTTGGGCCCAACGGTGCTGGTAAGTCCACTTTGATGCGCTCTATCGCTGGATTACATCCGCAAAAGGTTGGACATATCAAATGGTTAGGTAAAGAGATCGGCGATTTACCTGCTCACATTATTGCTGGTTTTGGTCTGACTTTAATTCCTGAGGGTCGCCAAGTTTTCTCTGAGTTAAGCGTTGATGACAATATTCGCTTAGGGGCCTTTTCTAGAAAATCAATCTCTGAGAAAGAGATCTCAGATTTATATGCGATCTTTCCCAAGCTCCTTAAGTTGCGAGGGCAAGCGGCCGGCTCCCTATCGGGTGGAGAGCAGCAAATGCTTGCCTTTGCAAGGGGCTTAGCTGCGAAGCCCCAGTTATTGATGCTTGATGAGCCCTCCTTGGGTCTTGCCCCAAACATAGTTAAAGAATTGTTTTTGAAACTATCAAAGCTCAGCAAAACGGGAATGACTTTGCTTTTAGTTGATCAAATGGCTGGCCTGGCTATGGCATTGTCGGATCACTCGCACTTGATGAATGCAGGAGACATGATTTTTTCAGGGACGCCCCATCAACTTATTGACTCGGGTCTTTTGGAGCAAACTTATTTTGAAAATCACAAAAAGCATTAATTAAAATACTGAACTTATCAACTCAGAGTTCAAGAGAATAAAAATTAAGGCTAACTAATTATTATGTTCAATAGTACCAATAATTTTTTTGAGTACTACGCAGCGTTTCAAGCCAAATAGCTTGCTTTGCAAAATATCATAAATTTAAATCGCTTAGCGATGCGTGATCATCAGGTCGTCTGCCAAGAGGCCAAAAAAACTTTCGATCTTTTTCTGCTATGGGACAATCATTGATGCTTGCAAATCGCCGCTGCATATATCCATGCTCGTTAAACTCCCAATTCTCGTTTCCAAAACTTCTGTGCCACTGTCCCGATTCATCGTGCCACTCATAAGCAAACCGAACGGCGATGCGGTTTTCAGTAAAAGACCATAACTCTTTAATCAATCTGTAGTCAAGCTCAGTGGACCATTTGCGTTTTAAAAATTCTTTCACCGCTTGGCGACCTACGGGGAACTCTGTGCGATTACGCCAAACTGTGTCCTCTGTATAAACCAAGGATACTCGTTCAGGGTCGCGCGAATTCCAGGCATCTTCAGCCATTCTAATTTTTTGAATGGCTGTTACTTTCGTAAAAGGAGGTAGGGGCGGTTTTAGATCCATTTGCAATATCCTAGACTGTTGAATGTGGGTGCACTGGGTTATTCATCGTGTCGGCAATAAGCTTGAGAGACATCTCACACTCTTCACGACTTGTTGGGCCACCGAGGCAAATTCTGACTGCCTGTGGTGGATCGGGAATGGATGAAAACGCAGCACTAGCCACAACGCTAACGCCCTTTCCCCTTAAGTAGGATGCAAATTCAACTGCACTCCAGTCATTGATCAATGGAAGCCATAAATGAAATCCTTGAGCGTTAGCTTTATATGTACCTTGTTTAAAGTAATTCGTTACAAGTTTTTGTCTAAAGGTTGATTCCTCCCTAATCGCTAAAAGCATTTTGTCAACTATCCCATTTTCTATCCAATGACTGGTGAGTGCGTTGGTAATAGGAGAGGCCATGACCGTTGTAGCTCTTAGAGAGCCGGCAAGGCGTTGTGAGGCTCTAACACTAGGGGAACTCACAAAGGCACTGCGCACACCAGCCCCAAAACATTTTGAGAGTCCAGAGACGTAGTAAGTGAGTTCAGGGGCAATAGTAGCTAAAGCAGGTACGAAATGAGTGGGAAGCATTGAATAAGCATCATCTTCGATAATGGGTACGGAGTACTTTAAAGCGATATCGGCTAATTGATTTCTGCGGTTAAGTGTAATTGTTTGAGAGGTTGGATTAAGTAGCGTTGGATTGCAATAAAAAGCTTTTGGTTTAAGCGTCTGACAAGCATTTTCAAATTCTTGGGGTAGGGGACCATCTTTGTCCAAATGAATGGGATGAACCATCAAGCCTAATTGGGCTGCTATTGCTTTAACGCCTGGGTAGGTGAGAGACTCTATGCAAATAGTTTCTCCTGGCTTAGCAAGCATTGAAAACAATGCTGTTAATACACTGTGAATCCCCGGGGCAACCAACACCTGAGAGGCTTTTACTTGAGGGACTCTTCTTTGTAACCACTGAGTTGCTAGCGATTTGTCTTTATCCGATCCGCCAAAATCTTGATATCGCAAAATTTCATAAATATTGCTTTTACCCATCATTTCAGCGGCAGACACCTTCATATTGTCTAACAGTATTGCGTTATTTGGTTCTGGGGGAAGGTTCATGGTCATCTCAGCAGCACTACCTCCCCTAATAGGCGCGCTTTGAAGCGATCCTTTTATAAAAGTACCTGACCCGGTCTTTGAGTCAATCAATCCCATCTTTCGCGCCTGTGCGTAACCACGTGCAATGGTCGTGTAATTTAGCTCAAGTTCAACCGATAAATCTCTGAGGGTAGGCAACCTGTCCTTATTGGATAAGCGACCCATCTTTATATCTTCAGCAATTAGTTCCGGTAACAACAGGTAAGCAGGCACATCACTTTCGCGAAGTCGCTTTACCCAGTGTGCAAACTGTTTGCTCATGTTGATTTTTTTATTGATATGAAGGGAGAGTTTTTTTCTTGCATTTATCGTGCCTAAAAATGCGATCAATGAGAATCGGTTTGGTGCAAACTACAAAGTTGATTGGTGCGTTGATTGCATTTCATGTTTTACATATTGGTGCAATTTTTTTATAAAAACAGAAAAACCACGGAAATTTTTTGATTTTTTTAACTTATGAAACTTTAATTTAAGAGGAGAAAAAGAGTTGATTGCATATTGATTGCATGTCTAAGGATTGCTCTTGGCATAGCTGATGCTAGGTTTTGATAGGCCCTTTCCTTTAACTAAATATCAATTGGAGTTCATTCACATGCCAAAAGTCACTAAACCTGCTAACGCCAAAGGTGATTTCTTAGTCGATTACGAAGAAAAAGTCTTTGAAGACGTTAAAGCTAAACCCGGCGAAAAAGCGCTAGTTACATTTCATACAGTCGCTTTTGAAGGCTCCATTGGGTTCGTAAACTTACTTCAAGCGACTCGCTTGAAGCGCAAAGGTTTTGAGACTTCGGTGCTTCTATACGGACCTGGCGTTACTTTGGGTGTTCAGCGCGGCTTTCCTAAACTAGGGGATGAAGCTTTTCCCGGACATCAAAATTTCAATAATCAAATTACCAAATTCATGGAAGAAGGAGGCAAAGTCTATGCATGCCGATTCGCCCTTCAAGCGCTTTATGGCCACGGTGAAGGCGCACTCATCCCAGGTATAAAACCCATTAATCCGCTTGATGTATTAGATATTATTTTGTTACACCGAAACGACAACGCGTTCATTTTGGACACCTGGACACTTTAAAAGCTTATATGACAAGCAAACCCTCAACCGTAAAAGCGGCTGCTGTTCAGATAGCGCCCGATTTTGAGAGTCCGACTGGAACTTTAGAGAGGGTTTGCGAATATATAAAAAACGCAGCATCACAAGGCGTACAGATTATAGTTTTTCCAGAAACATTCGTTCCCTACTATCCATATTTCTCCTTTGTGCTGCCCCCCGTTATGCAGGGGGCACCACACCTAAAACTATACGAGCGAGCAGTCACTGTACCCGGTCCTGTGACTCAGACGGTATCAGATACGGCTAAAGAAAATAACGTGGTCGTTGTTTTGGGTGTTAATGAGCGCGATCATGGTAGTTTGTACAACAGCCAATTGGTGTTTGATTCAGATGGATCTTTGATTCTCAAGCGTAGAAAGATCACGCCAACCTATCATGAGCGCATGGTATGGGGCATGGGGGACGGCTCAGGACTCAAAGTCGTTGATTCATCCGTTGGTCGAGTAGGTGCTCTTGCATGCTGGGAGCACTATAACCCTTTAGCTAGGTATTCCTTGATGGCTCAACATGAAGAGATTCACTGCGCTCAATTTCCAGGTTCAATGGTAGGCCCCATATTTGCTGACCAAATGGAAGTAACTATTAGGCACCATGCACTTGAATCGAGTTGTTTTGTTATAAACGCAACCGGTTGGCTCACGGACAAACAAATTGAATCGATAACACCTGACCTTCAGCTTCAAAAAGCACTAAGGGGTGGGTGCCACACCGCAATAATTTCTCCAGAAGGCAAGCACTTGGCGCCACCCCTTAGCGAAGGGGAGGGTATGGTGATTGCTGATCTTGATATGTCACTTGTTACGAAACGTAAACGTATGATGGACTCTGTTGGTCATTACGCTAGACCGGAGTTACTGAAGTTATACGTCAACGACAAACCTCAGCATACTGCTACGTTTGAGTCTGACGCCTTGGATAAAAAAGACTCAGCTATGAATTCTTTACTAACCAAACAACCAATCCTTTAGAGCGGAGAAGACCACCATGAGTTCTACAGATCTAATGAGCAGCAAAGATTTAATGACAGAGCTTCAAACGCAGGGCCTACGTCTTGTAGATCCAAAGCACGGGGCCGCCAGTCGCAAGGGCGGTGCTGGGCCCACCGATCATAAAGCAGTTATCGTTGACGGTAAGACCATTATGGTTCCTGTGCATACTTCTACTGCCTGGGATTCGCCCTTCGTAGCTGAGGCCCCAAACGCTGAGGGCATAAGCGTAATAACTCGTTTTAGCATCCCCATTGCATCCGTGAGTTTCCCTAAAAATCCCCGTTTCTATTTGTTAAAGACAGAGGAGGGAATCCCGTACTCTCACATCGCCACTCTTCACGGCTCGGATGTATTGGCCACTACGATTCTTCAAACCTGTATCAGGTATGAGAGTCGTAAAAAAGCGTGTAAGTTTTGTGCAATAGGACAATCCCTTGCGGCCGGTCGCACCGTTGCCCATAAAACGCCAGCACAACTCGCTGAGGTGGCAAAAGCTGCTGTGGTGTTGGACGGAATTAAACATATGGTCATGACAACTGGGACGCCTGCAGGAGACGACAGGGGGGCGGCTGTATTGTGCGAGAGCGCGTTTGCTATCAAGGCGGCTGTGGATATTCCAATTCAAGGGCAATGCGAGCCGCCTGCTGATTTTCAGTGGTTCCAGCGTATGAAAGCAGCTGGGATTGATACGCTTGGCATGCATTTGGAGGTAGTTACGCCGTCTGTGAGGGAGCAAATTATGCCTGGTAAGTCAACTGTTGGAATCGACTATTACATGAAAGCATTTAAAGCTTCTGTGGAAGTGTTTGGGCGTGGGCAGGTCAGCACCTACATTTTGGCAGGGCTGGGGGACACGAGTAACGCAATTTTAGATATTTGTAAAGAATTGTTAGAGATTGGTGTTTACCCCTTTGTGGTCCCTTTTGTGCCAATTAGCGGTACTCCTTTGGAGGATCACCCCTCGCCAAGCGCGGAGTTCATGAAGTCCATTCTTGAGCCATTAGGAAAAATGATTTCTGGGGCTAATCTTCTTTCCAGTGATATCAAGGCCGGTTGCGGCAAATGCGGCGCATGCTCTTCATTGTCTGTATACGAGACTTAAAGTCTATTAGGAGTGAGTCATGATTTGTGTAGATAACTTGATTGAACCCTTTGCTGAGTGGACTCCAAATGAATTCCTTATAAGAGAGGCTTGTCAGGACTGGGAAACCAGGGGAGCTATGAGTCTCAGACGGGCTGTGTTTTGTTATGAGCAAGGGCTTTTCAGCAAAGACGACAAAGACGATATTGATGGACATGCAACTTTATTGGTTGCGATGGCTTGTAGCGCAGGGATGCCAGATCAAGTTGTCGGCACTGTGCGTGTATTTGAGAAATCCCCTGGGCTTTGGTGGGGCTCTCGCTTGGCAGTTCATCCCTCTTTTAGATCACAGGGACAAATCGGTGCAACATTAATTAAATTAGCCGTAAGTCGTGCACACGCTCTTGGATGTAAAACCTTTATGGCACATGTTCAAAGTCAAAACGGCCCTCTTTTTAAGAAGCTTAATTGGGTAGAAGTAGGGTCACTAAAGATTCATGGACGGCCTCATTTAGAGATGCAAGCCGATTTAAGTGCTTATCCTCCCTGCTACGACCCGATTAGCGGGTTTGTGACTCGCTCTAGAAATCAGTGATGAACGAAGCTCAGATACTTTGCAATGCCTTACTAAAAAGTCGCGGATTTATCCATAAACGAGATATCAGCACGGCGCTGAGCTCATTGAAGAAAAATCTGCCGCTCGACGATGACTTAAACCACCTCGGGCAAGTAGTGCCGATTGGAGATGATTGCGCTGCCATAGATGATGGGCACGGAGAATACCAGCTATTTGCGATTGAGGGGTTGGTGGAGGAGTTTATAGAGAGCATGCCTTGGTTTGCGGGTTATTGCAGCGTTATGGTTAATGTGAGCGATATCTACGCTATGGGCGGTAGACCAACCGCAGTGGTGAACGCTATTTGGAGTAAAGGGAGTCAGACTGCGTCAAAGGTATTTGAAGGTATGGTACAGGCCTCCCGGGTTTACTCAGTTCCAATCGTTGGGGGGCATAGCAACTACCAGAGTCAAAAACCGCAACTCGCTGTCTCCATTCTTGGTCATGCAAAAAAACTACTCACAAGCTTTGATGCAAAACCTGGTGAAGAATTAATGGTTGCAATAGATTTGCGCGGACACTACCAAGATCCTTATCCTTATTGGAACGCCTCAACAGAGAGTCCATCTATTCGTTTAAGAGAAGATCTTGAGTTGTTGCCCTACATTGCTGAAGCTGGGCTAAGCCAAGCAGCTAAAGATATTAGTATGGCAGGCGTAATTGGAACCGCATTGATGCTTCTTGAGTGCTCGCAAGTAGGCGCAGTTATTGATATTGAATCCATCCCGAGGCCACAAGATATAGAACTAGTGAAGTGGCTTACTTCATTTCCAAGCTACGGATTTATTTTGAGTGTGAGCTCCGAGAATGTTGATAAAGTAAAAGCATTATTTACGAGCAGAGAGATTGCTTGCAATGTCATTGGCCGTGTCACTCAAAACAAAAAAATCGTTCTTAACTACAACGCAGACGCAGCAGAGTTGTGGGATTTAGAAAAAGAAGCCTTTATTTGTGCTGTCACATGAAAATAGCCCTACTTACGCATTCAGTCAATCCAAGGGGCGGCGTCGTCCACACCCTTGAGTTGGGCGAAGCGTTGCACAAGGCTGGACATGAAGTGACTGTGATGGCTCCAGCAATCAATGATCAAGATTTCTTTAGGGGTACGCGCTGTAAAGTTGAGTTGATTCGAATAGAAAATAGACTAGATACAGATCTTGAGGACATGGTCGAGCGGCGACTCAATGCTTATGTTTTGCACATAACGAATTTATTAAGAGTTGAATCTTTCGATATCTTTCACGCTCACGACGGTATTGGTGGGAATGCTTTAATTGAGCTCAAGCGCTTAAGGCTTATAAACCACTTTGTACGTACAGTGCATCATTTGGATGACTTTGTTCAGCCCAGGCTTAAGCATTGGCAAGAAGCATCTGTGTTGAGGGCCGAAAAAGTGCTGTGTGTGAGCAATTTATGGAGGGGAAAACTTGCTGAGCAATTTGGCATTGATGCGCAGTTAGTCAATAACGGCGTAGACCCAGAGCGTTTTAAAACGGTAGATGAGGATCTTTTGCAGGAGGTTAAGGCATATTTCCGCTTGGACTTTGAAGGGCCAATAGTATTGGCAATGGGCGGAATTGAGAAAAGAAAAAATACGCTTTTATTACTTGAAGCATTTAATATCTTCAGGGCTCAACATCCAAATGCAAAGCTTGTCATTGCAGGTGGTGCTACTTTGTTAGATCATTCAGAATATGTAAAAATATTTAATCATAGGCTCACTGAACTTGGTTTGAATAGCGAACATCTAAATACTGTAATAGTTACTGGCCCAGTGGATGATTCTTTTGTGCCAGCTCTGTATCAACTTGCAAGCGTGGTGGCCGTTCCCTCTGTCAAAGAAGGATTTGGGCTTGTTACGCTTGAGTCGCTTTGCAGTGGTACACCAATTGTGGTTTCACAAATAGAGCCTTTCACAGAATATCTAACTTCCAGCGATTGCTACTGGATTGATCCAAAAGATCCAAAAAGCATCGCAAATGGATTGACTTTGGCTACAAAGCAAGTTGATTCTCAAAGAGTGAGTGCGTCTGCAAAAAAACTTGCCCAGACCTATAGCTGGAAGAAGTCTGCAGCGACGCATGTTGCGATATATAAGCAAATTTTATTAAACGAGAGTATCACATGCCCGTAATGCATTTCCAAGTTAGGTGGCCTGATGAAAGTGAATTAAATTGTTATTCGCCATCCCTGGTCATAAAAGATTTTCTCCAAGTGGGTGAAACCTACTCTATTCCAAAATTTTTGGAACTGGTTCGAGAAGCTTTAAATATAGCCTCAGAAAGAGTGCGTGCCAAATATGGTTTTGCTTGTTCACAAGCCTTGGACCAATTAGGTGAGATTGAAACAGTCGCTGCTAGGTTTAGCGACTCCTCAGATCAAAAAATTACAGTGATTGGTTTTACAGATTAGAAGAGGTTTTTTTATATGGCAATTATCGATCAACAAAGAACACACTACCCTGTGGTTATAGTAGGAGCAGGTCAAGCCGGCTTGTCTTTAAGTTACTATTTAAAACAAGCAGCTATTGATCACTTGATTGTCGAAAAAAGATCCCCAGTGCACACTTGGAGAACGCAACGCTGGGATTCATTTAGTCTTGTTACGCCAAATTGGCAGTGTGATCTTCCAGGCTGGCCTTACAAAGGAGATGATCCGCACGGATTTATGCTTAGAGATCAAATCAATGAGTGGTTGAAGGGATTTGTAGAGATGGTTGACCCTCCCGCTCTTAATAATACGGAGGTCTTAAGGGTAAAAAAAATAGAAGTTAAAAACTACTTTGAAGTTAAAACAACACACGGAGACTTCACTGCCAATCAAGTGGTCGTAGCGTCTGGCGGCTATCTCAAACCTATTATTCCAAGGTTCGCCGAACGACTTCCACAGTCGATGGCTCAAATTCACTCCGCCCAATATTCAAACCCTAATAAACTCCCCGATGGACCTGTTTTGGTTGTGGGCAGTGGTCAATCGGGTTCACAAATCGCAGAAGATTTGCATCTCGCAGGTCGTAAGGTATTTCTCGCAACGGGCGATGCTCCCAGATGCGCACGCTTTTACAGAGGCAAAGACGTGGTTGATTGGCTTGCTGAGATGAATTACTATGAAATGCCCGTCACCTCACACCCCCTAAAAGAAGGTGTTCGAGACAATACAAATCACTACGTGACGGGCAGGGACGGGGGACGAGATATTGACTTTCGTAAGTTTGCTCTTGAGGGAATGGAGCTCTTTGGTTTGATGACCGGTTTGACGGGTGAAGAATTGACTTTTCTGCCCAACTTAAAAAATAATCTGGATCATGCAGATGCAATTTTTAATGGGATAAACGCCTCGATTGATAAGTTTATTGAATCCAAGCACATCAAAGCGCCTCCAGCATCGGTTTATGAACCAGTTTGGACTCCCACAGAGGAGAGAACAAGGTTGAACTACCACGACGCTGGAATTAAAAGCATTGTGTGGTGTATTGGATTTTCTCCAGATTTTACGTTTGTCGATTCCCCAGTATTCAACGGGAAAGGCGATCCAGTGCACAGTCGTGGAATTACAAATGAAAAGGGTTTATATTTCCTTGGACTTCCGTGGCTGCATACTTGGGGAAGTGGAAGATTTTCTGGAGTAGCAAGAGATGCGAAGTATTTGTATCAGTCCATTGTTCAAAATCTAAATGAGATTGAAGTAACTGAGGAGTCTTTTATTTGATACTGCTCTTAACTTAAACTTGGCTCATCTAAACTAGGTACCATTAATCATTCTGCGCAACTCAGGCACACAAGAGCCGCACTGGGTACCGCACTTTAAACTACTTTGCAATGCTGCCAGTTGTTCTTCTTTTGTACCCTGCTTTGATTTTAAATGGTCTCGAATTGCGATATCTTTAACGCCCACACAGCTACAAATTGTTGTCCCCAACTGTGCCTGTGCAATCGGGGGCGTGCTGCCCGTCATCAATAAGCGACGGCCGTACGCTTTGGTGGAGGACTGTGTTTGGAGTAATGTTTTAAGCCAACCCTCAGATGAGGTCTCCCCGGCAATGATGAAGCCTTCAAGCACCGTGTCTGTTGAGGGGGAATGTTCATGTGGATGTGTTGAACTTTTTTGAATATGTTCAGCACTGTGCAGCCGCATACTCCTCAGCTGCCCCCTGCGAGCGTCAACGTAGCGCAAGCTCTCTTTCCCGCTAAAGCGTAAAATTTTCTCCAGTTGAAAGAGCTTTTGTATCTCGGGTGCTTGACTACAGGCCGCGCGTAGCATTACCCCGCCGCGCTCGTGACCTTGGCTATCTGTTGAACTTAAAGGGGTACAACTGGCAAACTCGAACTCCGCCATCATGGAGCGAAGATGCTGCTGTGTGGTTCGCGCCTCATGTTCCTCAATCCATGCAACAGCGAGTAGTCTCCAGGGAAGTTCGGCTTTAAGTATTTTGACCACTGCGTGTTTGAGCTCTGGTTGTTTGGAGGTGGGACAAAACGTTGATGTGGTGAGGGCGTTAATACCCATTAGGGGTTTGTTTTGGTGATCGCGACCGCTCAAATACGCTGCTCCCCAGTGCATTGCAATAAATGCTTGATTGGCCCCTTGGTCCGCACTGCTTTGACAGGGCACCACGATGGAGCCGCGTTTACTGGTTACGTGCACAAGGGAGCCATTAATTAAACCCAAACGCTCCATATCTTTGGGGTTTAGTTGGACAACGGGCTCGGGCACATGCCCAAAGAGCTTGCCAACTAAGCCTGTGCGGGTCATGCCGTGCCACTGATCTCTCATGCGTCCAGTGTTAAGAGAGAAGGGGTAACGAAGATCGCGCACTTCTGCAGTTTGCTCGTAGGGTAGGGCCGCAAAGTTGGCGCGCCCACTAGGTGTTGCGAATACCCCGTTCTCATAAAGACGAGGTTTACCACTTTTAAAACCCTCAGCCATGGGCCACTGCTCGGGGGTGTGCTCCAAATGTTTATAACTAAGACCCGTGATATCTAGATCACGCCCGCGAGTAGATTCACGGTGCTCATTCCAAATCTCCTCCGGCGAGAGGTAGGACATGTGCAGACCCGCGCACGTCCCCATTCCGGGCTCACGAACTAAACGCGCAGCCAAGTCCACGACGATTTGCCAATCAGGTCTGGCTTGTCCGGGAGGAGCCACTGCAGCGCGCACTCTCGTGATCCTACGCTCACTATTGGTGACAGTGCCTTCCTTCTCCCCCCAAGTTGCCGCGGGAAGCAACAGATCCGCAAACTCGCAGGTCTCAGATGTCGCAAAAGCTTCCTGTACCACGACAAATTCTGCACGCTCAAGGGCGCGACGAACTGCATTTTGGTTGGGCATAGACTGGGCAGGATTTGTACAAGCGATCCACAGCATTTTGATCTCCCCGTCCGCTGCCGCTTCAAACATTTCAACTGCAGTTTTGCCAGGCTTTCTCGGCACATCTTCGATGCCCCAAAGGTCGGCCACCTCTTGGCGGTGAGTTGGATTACTCATATCACGGTGCGCGCTGATCAAGTTAGCCAACCCCCCCACCTCGCGGCCCCCCATCGCATTGGGTTGTCCAGTCAGTGAGAAAGGCCCAGCGCCCGGTTTGCCGATTTGTCCAGTTGCTAAATGAAGGTTGATCAGAGAAGCATTTTTAGCTGTGCCGCTACTGGACTGATTAAGGCCTTGGCAGTACAAGCTCAAAGTGCCTGAATTTGTTTTTAATTGCCTCCCACCCTCATCGTCCACACCCGCAAACCATCGTGTGGCTTTAATTAGTTGTTCGTGTGTGATCCCGCAAAGCGAGCTCACGCTGTCTGGGGTGTAGTCTTTAACAAGGGTTCGTAAAGCTTCGAATCCGTGTGTGTGTGCACCGATATAAGCCTCATCAGTCCAGCCCTCTGTTAGCATCAAATTTAACATGCCGTGGAAAAGTGCAACATCAGTTCCAGGCTGAACGGGTAAATGAAGGTCTGCGCTACTTGCGGTATCTGTGCGTCTTGGATCAACAACAATAATTTTTAAATCAGGATTTTTCACCCGTGCTTCCTCAATCCTCCTAAATAATACGGGATGTGCAAAGGCAGTGTTACTCCCCACTATAAATAAGCAACTCGCGTGCATCACGTCCTCATAACAAGCGGGCGGGGCGTCGGCGCCGAGGGTGAGTTTGTAGCCCGCTACTGCGCTACTCATACACAAACGAGAGTTGGTGTCAATGTTGTTGGTGCCGATGAGTCCTTTCACCAACTTGTTGAACACGTAATATTCCTCTGTAAGCAGTTGCCCCGATACATAAAAACCAACCGCATCTGCTCCATGTGCGCGAATAATGCTCGCTGTGGTGGAGCTGGCCAACTCCATGGCGTCGTCCCAAGTCACAGGCACTAAAGAACTGCTTTCTCGCTCGCCGCTCATTTTGCTCATCCCGCTCGCCCGGTTCATCCGGCGCATGGGCTGGAGTAAACGTGTTTGAGAGGTGAGTGCAGGGCGAGTTGATAAATGAAGTGTTGAGCCCTTGCTGCACAAGCGCCCAAAGTTTGCTGGGTGAGCGGGGTCTCCCCTTACGCCCGTAATCTCACCTGCGTGTGACTCGATGATCACGCCGCAACCCACACCGCAGTAAGGACAGGTAGAACGGGTTTCTTTCATACCTTAATTTATGATAATGAGAAATCAGCGCAGATATTAATCAAGAGCTAAAGTATTGAGTTCATTCAAATCAAGCGACACTTCCCCGTTGCTCACAAGAACCTCAAAGCTCTGAGTGCAACCCTCGTCGGGTTCTGCAGCGCAACCACTAGAGAGATCAATTTGCCAGTTATGCAAAGGGCAAGCGACGGTTTGACCGTAAACAATGCCCTGACTGAGTGGCCCCCCTTTATGGGGGCAACGGTCGAGGAGTGCAAAGACTTTGTTCTCCGCGTTTCGAAATACGGCGACCTCTGCCCCCCTTTCGCGGCGCACGCGGCGTGCGCCGAGCACTGGGATATCTTCTAGCTTACAAATCGTTTTCCATTCAGACATGGCAAGTTCCCGAGTTTTTCATGAAAGAGATAAGGCCTCAAACTGGCGAGTGTCGACCTGAGCCTTGTCAAATTCGAACCACGGATCTGGCTCGCCCTCAAGTGTGAATTGCAACCTCGCCCATAGGGCTTTGCGACCTTCGTGGTCATCTAAGATTTTTTTCTTCACATAATCCATCCCAACACGGTTGACGTAGTGAACTGTTCTCTCTAAGTACCAGCCCTCTTCTCTGTAGAGTTGCATAAAGGCACCTGTGAACTCAAGCACCTCAGCGGCAGTTTTAACTTTTGTGAAGAACTGG
This sequence comes from uncultured Burkholderiales bacterium, assembly GCA_903871545.1. GTDB lineage: Bacteria > Pseudomonadota > Gammaproteobacteria > Burkholderiales > Burkholderiaceae_C > Limnohabitans. The sequence goes on from CAIQHG010000083.1 coordinate 34,467, forward strand.
GCAACTTCGGTTTTAATGCCCCCATTGCCTGCAATATACATCTCCCACCCACTGTCCACGCCGATGATGCCGACATCTTTGATACCAGCTTCGGCGCAGTTACGGGGACAGCCCGAGACCGCAAACTTCACCTTGTGGGGCGCGTACATTCGCCACATCGCGCGCTCTAAGTCTTTGCCCATCTTTGTGCTGTCTTGAGTGCCCATGCGGCACCACTCACTGCCTACACAGGTTTTTACGGTTCGAAGAGCCTTGGCGTAAGCGTGACCAGAGGGCATACCGATGTCCCTCCAAACATTGACCAGGTCCTCTTTTTTGACACCTAATAAATCAATGCGCTGACCCCCTGTGACTTTGACGGTTGGGATTTTGTATTTATCAACTACATCTGCAATTCTGCGCAATTCATCCGCCGTAGTCTCACCACCCCACATCCGGGGGATAACACTGTAGGTGCCGTCTTTTTGGATATTTGCATGGCTGCGCTCGTTGATAAAGCGGCTTTGCGGATCATCAAGCGCCTCTTTAGGCCAACTGCTTAAGCGGTAATAATTGACAGCAGGCCTACAAGTGGCGCAACCCGTTGGGTGTCGCCAGGAAAGTGCTTTAAAGACCATCTCATTGGTTAGGAGTTTTTTCTCACGTATTGCGTCCCTTACCTCTTGGTGAGAGCTATCGGTACAGCCACAAATGGCCTTTTTCTTAGGCGTGGCCGAGAAGTCACCACCTGCGCTGAACATCAATATTTGTTCAACTAAGCCGGTACAAGATCCGCAGGAGGCGCTCGCTTTGGTGTGTTTGCGCACCTCCTCTAAGGTGAACAAACCCCTCTCTTTGATGGCCTTACAGATAGTGCCTTTACTGATACCGTTGCAACCGCAAACCTCCGCCTCGTCTGGCATGGTGGCAGCTTTGCTGTGACCCTCATGACCTACGTCCCCGATGTTGGATTCGCCGAACATGAGTTTTTCTCTTATGTCGGATATGTTTCTTGCGTCCCTAAGGAGTTTGAAATACCAACTACCGTCAACTGTATCCCCGTACAAACAAGCACCAATCAACTGATCGTCTTTGATGACGAGCTTTTTGTAAACCCCCTCTTTGGGATCGCTTAGGACGATCTCCTCTGTGGAGCCATCATCGCTGCCAGTAAAGTTACCTGCGCTGAACAAATCAATGCCAGTTACTTTTAATTTGGTTGATGTCAAAGAACCCGTGTAGCGACCGATGCCGTACTCTGCCAAATGGTTGGCAAGGACTTTGCCTTGCTCAAAGAGCGGCGCGACAAGTCCGTAGGCAATGCCTCGGTGTGCAGCGCATTCCCCTACTGCGTAAATGCGCGCGTCGGTTACGGTTTGAAGCGTGTCTGTGACGACTATTCCGCGCTCGCAGTGAAGACGCATCTTCTCAGCCAACGCAGTATTGGGACGAATACCGACCGCCATCACAACGAGGTCGGCTACGGCGTAGGTGCCGTCTTTAAAGAGGACCTGCCCAACGCGCCCATTTGCGTTGCCAAGAAGCGCCTGAGTTTGAGCGTCTACCTTAAACTGCATTCCTCTTGCTTGAAGAGATTTTTGAAGCATCTGGCCCGCAGTCTTATCAAGTTGACGCTCCATGAGCCACTCAGCAGCGTGGACTACAGTCACGGCCATACCGCGTTTCATCAAACCATTGGCTGCCTCTAAACCGAGTAACCCGCCCCCGATGACGACAGCGTCCTTGTATTTCTCGGCCGCATCGATCATGGCCAGAGTGTCCGCGATGTCACGGTACGCAAGTACCCCTTCAAGCTCGCGCCCTGGGATGGGGAGCATAAAGGGGTTTGAGCCTGTGGCCAAGATCAAGCGGTCGTAGGGGGCAGAGCGTTTTTCACCTGCTGAGTTTTCGGAATAAACGATGCGTTTTGTGCGGTCAACCTGAGTGACCGTATAACCCGTGTGCAAATTGACGTCGTTATCCTTGTACCAACTAAGCGGGTTGAGAATGATTTCCTCAATTTTTTGCTCTCCCGCTAGTACAGGGGATAACAAAATACGGTTGTAGTTGGGGTGAGGTTCACTACCAAAGACAGTGATGTTATAAAGCTCAGGGGTGAGTTTGATGAGCTCTTCTAGAGTGCGCACACCTGCCATACCGTTGCCCACCATCACGAGGTTCATTTTTTTCATGTTTTCTCCACATGCACTTGCCGTGTATATAAAAAATCAATCACAGCTTTGCGGTAACCTTGGTAGGATGGGTCATCGGCCAAAGCAATCCGAGAGCGCGGGCGGGGTAGGCCCACTTTGAGAACTTCACCAATCGTGGCTGCGGGGCCGTTGGTCATCATCACTATTTTGTCGGACAGGAGAACGGCTTCATCAACGTCGTGGGTAACCATCACGACGGTACTGTGTGTATTGGCAACGATGGCGAGCAACTCGTCTTGTAATTTAGCGCGAGTCAGCGCGTCGAGCGCTCCGAAAGGCTCATCCATCAATAGCACTTGCGGCTCCATTGCAAACGCTCTTGCAATGCCAACACGTTGCTTCATACCGCCCGATATTTCTCCAGGCCGCTTGTGCGCGGCTTGGCTAAGGCCGACCATCTCAAGCGCTGCGTGAGTGCGCGCAGCGAGTTGGGCTTTGTTCTCTTTGATTTTTAGGTCCACCACACTGCTGCGACCAAACACGCGTTCGACGCCGAGGTAGACATTTTCAAAACATGTCAACCAAGGGAGCAGAGAATGATTTTGGAATACCACGGCGCGCTCAGGACCTGGACCTGTGATTTCGCGGTTTGCACAAATAAGATTTCCTTGTGAAGGGACAGTTAATCCTGCGATTAAGTTCAGCAAGGTTGATTTGCCGCACCCTGAGTGACCAATGAGCGCTACAAATTCACCCTTAGTAACTGTCAAGTTGATATCTCGCAGTGCCGGGAAATCGCCTTTAGCAGTTTTAAAGGTTTGAGCAACGTTTTGTATCTCTAAATATTTGCTACTCAAGGTCTCGCTCATGACTTCACCTCTTCGTAGGTGAAAGCGGTTGCAATCTTAATGAGGATGTACTCTAAGATTAAACCAACGATACCAATCACAAAGATTGCGATGATGATGTTTTTGACGTTTAAGTTGTTCCACTCATCCCACACCCAAAAACCAATCCCCACCCCGCCAGTCAACATCTCTGCGGCGACGATCACCAACCACGCTGTCCCCACAGCCAAGCGAACACCTGTCAGCATGTAGGGCAACACGGCGGGAAACAAAATGGTTCGCATGATCTTCCACTCTGAGAGGTTTAGTACGCGAGCAACATTCATATAGTCCTGTGGCACGCGTTGCACACCAACCGCCGTGTTGATGATCATCGGCCAAATGGAGCAAATAAAAATAGTCCAAATTGCTGCAGGATTGGCCCCCTTAAAAACCAATAAACCAATGGGTAACCAAGCCAGTGGTGAGACGGGTCTGAGCAGACTGATGAGGGGGTTGAACATATTTGACAGAAACTTGAACCGACCAATCAAAAAACCCATCGGAATACCAATGAGCGCGGCCAAACCAAAACCCATGGCAACTCTTTTAAGGGAGCTAAGGACGTTCCAACCCACGCCTTGGTCGTTAGGGCCGTTGCTGTAAAAAGGGTCTTTAAATACTTCAATTGCTTGTAAAAAAGTCTCCCACGGCGAGGGGAAATTGTTGGTGCTGGTGAGGGAGACGATTGACCACAACCCAACTAAAGCCGCCATGCCCATTAGGGGGGCTAAGGCGCTAGAGATGCGTTGCCTAGAAAAATCGTTCATATCAAGCCTTTAAACGTGTACTTTAAAGCTATCGGCGTATTTTTTAGGATCTTTGCCGTCCCAAACCACGCCATCAATTAATTTGGACGTACGCATCACATCTTTTGGAATGGGTGTTTTACTAGCGGTGGCCGCGTCCTTATAGAGGTCAATGTGGTTGATCTCCTTAGCTACTTTTAAGTAATCGGGGTGATCTTTAAGTAACCCCCAACGCTTGTGCTGCGTTAAGAACCACATGCCGTCTGAGAGGTAGGGAAAGTTGGTGCTGCCGTCTGCGTAAAACCGCATGAAATGAGGATCATCCCAAGTCTTACCCAAACCGTTTTGGTAGCGTCCTAAGATGCGTTGATTGATCACGTCAACACTTGTGTTAACGTATGCTTTGTCGGCGATTGTGTCCGCCATCTTCAGTTTGTTGGTAAGACCTGAGTCAATCCACTTGCTGGCCTCCAAAATAGCTGCAGTGACGGCTCTCGCTGTATTGGGATATTTGCTCACAAATTCCGCAGTAGTGCCCAGAACTTTTTCTGGATGATCTGGCCAAATCTCTTGTGAGGTGCAGGCCGTGATTCCGATCCCGTCTGCAATCGCGCGGTGGCCCCAAGGCTCACCCACGCAGTAACCATCCATATTGCCCACACGCATGTTGGCAACCATTTGGGGAGGCGGCACCGTGATCACTTTGGCATCTTTGAAGGGATTAATTCCTGCACTGGCTAACCAGTAATATAGCCACATGGCATGCGTGCCAGTTGGAAAGGTTTGAGCAAAGGTGTACTCATTCTTTTCCTCTTTCATCAGCTTTGCCAGACCCGCCGCGTCTACAGCACCCTTGTCCGCTAGTTTTTTGGATAGCGTGATTCCTTGCCCATTTTGGTTTAGGCCCATGAGCACCGCCATGTCTTTTTTGGGTCCTGAGGTGCCGAGGTGAACGCCGTAGATGAGCCCATATAGCGCGTGCGCAAAGTCAAGCTCACCACTGACTAATTTATCTCTTACACCCGCCCAACTCGATTCTTTGGAGGGAACGATTTTGACCCCATACTTTTTGTCAATACCAAGCACAGAGGCCATAACAACGCTTGCACAGTCGGTGAGGGGAATAAATCCAATTTTGACTTCCTCTTTCTCGGGTTTGTCAGAACCTCCTGCGTAAACTGATGCACGCAGGGCAGGAGCAACGCTTAGGGCAGTGGCTGAAGCGGCCTGCAAAACGTTGCGACGGCTCATGGGGACCTCCAAAAGATCAGACATTTTTACAACTCCTTTGATGACTCTTAAAACAAAAAAAGCGCCCGCAGAAAAACCCGTTAAAACAAGTTTTTCGCGGACGCCTTTGTCCTCAAGCTAATTCAGCTCTCTGCCAAGTGGCGTGCAAAAGTCATGCCCAGTATTATGTTGAATCCAAAGGATAAGCATCCCTTGTTTGGTGCGTTTTCAAGGTTTATGCCCCTCAATTTAAAAGAAAAGCTCACCAAATTAATGCAAAAAAAGTTAGATGAACTAATTTAGGAAAGTAGATGGGCCAAGTAGGTCAAGCGAGTAGGTCTGCCATATCTAGCATCCGTTTGGCAACCTCTCCTAACTTAATGCCTTGGTCCATAGCAGCTTTGCGAAGTTTGTTAAAAGCTTGCGACTCATTGAGGCCTTGACGTTGCATCAGTAAAGATTTGGCTCGGTCAACTAATTTGCGCTCTTGTAGTGCACTGCGGGCATCGTCCCGTTCTAAGCGAAGATTTTGTTCGTATTCAAAACGAGCCATGGCAACTTCAAGAATGGGGCGAATGCGTTTGCTAGAGAGTCCGTCCACAATATAGGCGCTCACCCCCACTGCAACTGCGTCTTTAACGTGTGAGGTGTCGCTGTCGTCAGTGAATAAGACGATGGGGCGACGCTCATCTCGGGTTGCGAAGACCACATGCTCTAGGGCGTCACGGGCCTCGGACTCTGCGTCAACGATGATCAAGTCGGGCTGTAACTGTTTGATTCTGTCCGCTAAAAACACATCAGAGGGGAGTGAGGCGATCAAGTTAAAGCCGCTCTCCAGCAACCCAATGCGCAAGGCTCTAGAACGCTCAGCTTGTGTAACCGCGTGCTCGTCGCTTGGGTCTTGAACGTCCAAGTCGGGCGCCACAACAACAATTTTTAATTTTGTTGAGGTGGTTGTTTTGGAAGTCTTGTGTTTCTTCAATTGATTGACCTGAACGCATTCATTTAAGCAAATACCCACTCTAGGTCGAACCAAACTTGTGTCTAAATTACGGGTGGTAATCTTTCATGCCAGGTCGTCGCTTTTTGGTAAGCATAACCGATCCTCAATGCCTTATCTTCTTGATAGGCTTGGCAAACGATCTGCAAAGACAGTGGTAACCCGGCGTTTGTAAACCCATTGGGCAGGGAAAGTGCACACAAGTCTAGCAAATTCACAAAGCGTTGAAAACGGGTGGGCTGCTCTTTTTGGTCTACTTGATCAATCGCAATTGCTGCAGTTTGTGTGCTTGGAGTGAGGAATGCGTCAATGCCTTTCATGGCTGCGTTCATCTGTCGTTTCATCTCTTCTCGATGCCGCAGGGTTTCCAAATAATCATGAGCAGAGACGTTTGCGCCGCTGAGGAGTCTGCGCCTAACGAAGTCATCCATTTTTGAGCCTGGATCTTCTACAACAGCTTTGTTGAAAAAATAGGCCTCTCCCATTGTGATGTTCGTAATGGATAAGAAAATCTCTAAAGGAAAAGGCAATGCGATGTCAACGATTTGCGCGCCCATGCCCTCTAATAGCTTCAGGGATTGGTCATAAGCCTGGAGAACCTCCCTGTCCACCCCCTCACGCTCTTGCCCGGGTAAGCGTGCAAGACGCAGACCTCGAACGCCGCCTTCAAGACTTGACATTACATCGGATACAGGGTGCCCAATGGTCAGCTTATCTTTTGAGTCTGGCCCTTGTAGTACCTCATACAAAAGCGCAACATCGCGAACTGTGCGTGCCATTGCCCCTGGTGTGTCAAGGGTTGTGCTGAGTGGCAGTATTCCGTGGGTGCTGATTCGCCCGATTGATGTTTTTAGGCCAGTGATGCCGCACCAGGCTGCCGGTTGCCTAACCGAGCAACCCGTATCTGTACCTAACGCCCAGGGTGCGAGTCTAGCTGCAACCGCAACAGCCGAACCACTACTAGATCCCCCAGGCGTGCGGGCTACTTCCTTGTCCCAAGGATTCCAAGGTGTGCCCATATGCTGATTTGTGCCCCAGGCCCCACAAGCAAACTCCACAGTGTGAGTCTTGCCAAGCACAATCATTCCTTGGCCAATTAAGCGGCGCACAACTGTTGCTGTAGTTACAGCTAGGTGATTAAGTCTTGTCGCTGATCCACCCGTTGTAACTTTGCCCTCAATGTCAATGATGTCTTTGACGGCAATGGGAACGCCGTGAAAAGGGCCAAGTACGTGACCTGAGCGAATTGCCTTATTTGCGCCCTGCGCTGCAAGCCGCGCTTGAGGGCCATAGACTTCTATGAATGCATGTAACTTTGGATCTAGACGCTCGATACGGGCTAGATGTGCTTCCATGAGATCGACGGGGGAGAGCCGCCCGGACATAATCTCGTTGGATAAGACATAAGCGGGCAGTAGGGTTGGATCAGCGCTCATACAACGTTCCTAATGAAGGCTAACCAATGTCAGGTCGACGAACCAAGACTGAGCGGACACCATGCCCGTCACTTTCTTACTCATGGCGCGTGGGTTTAGATCATGCACGATGTAAAGCCAAGGGGCATCGTCAACCAAACGCTCATGGGCTGTGCGAAACGCTGATTGGATCGTTGCCTCGTCACTTGCTTTGCCAGCTGTGTCAATTGCTACCTCAAATTTATCATCCTTCCATTGTGAAAAATTGCTTCCGTTTGGAGAAAAATTAGCGGCTGCAAAGTAACGCTCAAACATGGCAATATCGGTCGTTGGCGAACTGATATTTATTGCCATTGAGCCCTTAAGACCCGCATTATCGGGCTCTAGCCGTCCTGATGCGAAAAGTACCTGCCACTCGCTGACATCAAACTTCACCTCGACACCGCATGCTTGTTTTAAGTTTCTTTGGATGGCTTCATTCATGGGTAACGGAACCATTTGCCCGGACCCAGAATTTGAAATCATGACTTTAAATGACAGAGGCTTTTGAGCGTTAAAGCCCGCCTCCGCCAGCAAAGCTTTGCCCTTTACAGGGTCAAAGGTATAACGGTTTACGGGCTTTCCAAAGGCTGGATCGTTTGTCTTGAGCATTCCCACTGCGGGCTCAGCAATTCCGTTGAGCATCGTAACCAAGGAGGGGCGGTCTACACAATAGTTCAAAGCTTGCCTGACGCGAACATCTTTGAAGGGACTGTTGGTTGCTGCGATGTTATAAAACCAAGGCCAAATATGGGGGTATGAGTTGGTAACGATTGAGAACCCGGCACCTTTTAGTGAAGCGATTCCGTCTGGTGGGGGTACTTCAATCCAGTCAACTTGACCTGATCTGAGGGCCGCTAAGCGTGTGTTTGCCTCAGGAATAGGGAGGAGCAGTACCGAGTCAAGCTTTGCTTTGCGCGCTACGTCCCAGTAACCATCCCAACGAGTCAGAGTGACGGATTGACGCGGCATGATTTGTGATATTTGAAAGGGGCCTGTGCCAGCTGCTGGGAGAGTGGCTACTTTAGCCCAATCACGTCCCGCCTTTTCAAAAGAGGCGGGTGAGGTAAAGAGGATGTACACGACCATGTTCAGGAAATAGGAGGCTGGTTTCACGGTTGTTATCGCAACCGTATAGTCGTCGATCTTTTTGTAGCTGGCCAGCAGCGGTGCGCGAGCACGCACCAAACCTGTTGCAGCGGCCTCAAATTGCGGACTATCTTTTTTGTAGTAGCGGTCCAAGTTCCAAATCACGGCATCAGCGTTGAAATCTGTTGCGTCGTGGAACTTTACGCCCTTGCGCAGATGAAAAATCCATGTCGTCTTATCATTGGGTAGCTGCTCCCACCTCTCTGCCAGTCCTGGGCGAATGGTTGCTAATTTATCTGCATGGGTGAGGTCCCATAAGACTAAACCTTCAAAGGCGGGATAACCCAAAAAGCGCATACCCTCAAAGCCGTTGTTAGGCATGCCGGTTGTGGTCGGGATATCGGCTGCAGTCATAGCGATTCTTAACTGGCCCTGAGCAAAGCTAGGGGAGATTTGCAGCAAGGAAGTGCTGAGAGTTAATGCCAGTGTCAATCGGTACAAGACGAGACGCAAAATACGAGTGCTCATGAAAGTTTCTCCAATGATTAAATGTGAGAGTTGAATAAAATGATGAAGTAAAAGGGCTGGCTTTTGAAGGGTGAGGAATCGTTTACGAGCGGACATTTTTATGGTGATTTCTTGATTGTTTTGTTATCATTTTTTAAAGTTAAGCGCGAACATCCATTGAAGAGCGGAGTCCGTCGCTGACCATGTTGAAGCAAATACTGGTGAGGAAGATGCAAAACCCGGGCAATATTGTGATCAATGGTTGTGTGTAAATTGCGGTGCGAAGGGTGTTGAGCATTAACCCCCACTCCGCCTCTGGCGGTTTGGTGCCTAGTCCCAGAAAAGACAGGCCTGCAGCAAGAATCATTGATACGCTGACCAAACTGGTTGCATAGACGAAGATGGGTCCAAGCACATTGGGCAACACATGGACCCGAATGATGGTGAAGTTGTCCGCGCCGCTTGCCCGTGCGGCTTCCACATAATCGAGCTCTCGCACCCCTGTCGTCGCAGACTCGGATACGCGGATGAGGGGAGGTATAAAGACGATTGTGAGAGATAAGATGACGTTAATAATTCCCCCTCCCAATGCGCCGCTGATTGCTACTGCAAGTAACACAGATGGAAAGGCGAAGAACACATCGGTGACCCGCATGATCATTGTGTTAATCCATCCGCCCTGAAAGCCTGCGACAACGCCCAGCAATCCCCCCAGACAAAAGGCAATAACGACAGGCGTGATACCCAAAAACCAAGAGACTCGCCCGCCGTACAAAAGACGAGTCAACATGTCTCTTCCTAATTCATCGGTTCCGAGCACGAAACCCTCATAACCAACCGGTTTTAAGCGACTCATCATATCCCCTTCAAATGGATCTTGTGAGCTCAGGAGCGGGCCAATGAGGATGGCCAAAAGCATCGCAAAGAGGACTCCGCAAAAAAAGAGGGTAGTCTTATCACGCATGAGTCTTTTTGCAACCCCTTGCCAATATCCCGTGCTCTTGTTTGTATTTACAGCCTCGTTGACAAGAGCCTGTCCCTGTGCTTTTGCGGCGAATTTAGTTGCTGTGTTGTTCATGTGCGTTTGATCCTAGGGTCTAGAGTGGTTTGGATCAAGTCGACAATGAGGTTAAGGGAGACAAAAAGTAATGCAAGAGCTAGGATTGTTCCCTGCAGCATTGGTATATCGCGTTGGAAAATGGCGTTGTTGAGCAGTAACCCAGTCCCAGGCCAACTAAAAACGGTTTCTACAAGAATGGAACCCCCCATTAAGTAGCCGAGTTGAAGGCCCATTACAGCAGAGGCACTCGGCGCTACATTCTTTAGCACGTGAGTAAATATATTGCGTTTGAGTAAGCCCTTACCTCTTAGTGTTGTAATGAAATCTTGATTAAGCACTTCAACAACGATCCCGCGCACGGTGCGAGTGATGATGCCCATTGGAATTGCAGACAGCGTTGCCGCCGGTAGGATAAGAAACTGCACGTGCTCCCAGTCCCATACCCAAGCCGTGCCACCAGGCCCTGCGCCCATGGCTGGCAAGAGATTTAGTATTACAGCAAAAATCACAACCAATACCATCCCAAGCCAATAATGAGGCAAAGACACCCCAGTAACTGCCAATGTGACTAGAGTGCGGTCAATCCAGGTGCCGCGAAACGCAGCAGCAACACCGCCGAAGATGGAACCCAGAAAAAACCCAATCGTTGCAGCCACAACAGATAGTCTTAAGGTGTTGCGAATGGCGTTCGTGAGTTCCTCCCAAACAGAGCGGCCTGACACCAACGAGTGTCCCAAATCCCCTTGCGCAACATGCGCTAGCCAGATGCTGAATTGGATGGGCAAAGGTTTATTTAGTCCGTATTCGTGCTTAAGTTGAATAACCACATCAAGTGGTGCATCAGGTGGAGCAATCGCGCTGATGGGGTCACCCGGTGCGATGTGTACGAGCATGAAACATATCAAACTTACCCCTAGCGCGATTGGGACCGTGTAGAGGATACGTCGCAACAGATAAATAATCACAAAAGAGTACTCATTCTAAATTTATAAGCTATAGCGCATCCGCTAAAAGCACGCATCGTGCGGCGCGATCGGGATAGGGACGCTTGGTGTGGGGCATCTCACTCAAACACTGGGAATTTACTTTTGAGCACCTAGGTGCAAAGGCACAGCCCTTAGGCAGGTGTTCTAAATTAGGGGGCGCACCAGGAATTGTTATGAGTCGCTTTCCTCTCATGCCTGGATTTACCGTAGCCCCAAGTAGACCTTGAGTGTAAGGATGAAGGGGGTTTTGCATGAGCGCGCGAGTTGGTCCCTCCTCAATGAAGCGACCTGCATACATAACCGCTATACGGTCAGCGATTTCCCCTGCAACCCCGAGATCGTGGGTAACAAAGATGACACCCATACCTAACTCTTTTTGTAATTTACGCAGCAATAAAAGTATTTGTATCTGCACAGTCGCGTCCAGTGCCGTTGTGGGTTCATCGGCTAAAAGCAGTTTAGGTTTACAAGCTAAGGCGATTGCGATCATGGCTCTTTGTCTAAGCCCTCCTGACATCTCAAAGGGGTAGGCGTTTAGACGTTGTTTGGCGGAAGGGATCTGTACAAGCTCTAGTAGATCAAGCGCTCGTTTGTCAGCCTGTGCGCGGCTAACGCCCTCGTGGCGAACAATGGTTTCCGCGATTTGAAGGCCTATTTTGAAAACGGGGTCTAAAGCTGTCATCGGTTCTTGGAAGATCATGGATACGACCCGTCCGCGCATATTGCAGAGTTCTCTCTCAGACGCATTAATCAAGTCTTGGCCATTAACTCGCAAAGTACCTGTGATGACTGTTTTATGTGAGGGATTAAGACGCATGAGTGAGCGAAGCATGACTGATTTGCCCGAGCCGCTCTCACCGAGTACGCAAAGTGTCTCTTGCTGATGAAGCTCGAAATCAATTCCGTTGACCGCGTGAACTGTTGCATCCTTGGAGACAAAGTGCACATTAAGGTCTTTGACTTGAACTAAGGGATCTAAAGTTTTATTCATGCCGCTATGCTCACGAGAGGCGCAGATGATAGGCCAAGCGATTGGCTATGCCCATTGCTTTGTCCGGCCATCAAACAGGCTGCATGGTGTCCCTGGCCTAAGGCATTCATTGCGGGAGGCGATTTTGCGCAAATGGGCTCTGCATATTTACACCGAGTACGAAAATGACACCCCGATGGTGGGTTGATTGGATTGGGTGGATCCCCCATCAGCGGGGGCTCAGTTCGCCTAAGATCTGGATCCGTTGAGGGGCGACTTGCAAGTAAGGCAGCTGTATAAGGGTGAGCGGCGCTTGTGTAGATGGAGTCCACTGGTCCAATCTCTACCACACGGCCCATATACATCACAAGCACACGGTCGGACATATGTTGCACGACATTCAAATCGTGGCTAATGAAGAGATAGCTCAGCCCGTACTCCGTTTTTAAATCAACGAGTAAATTGAGCACCTGGGCTTGCACAGATTTATCAAGCGCAGACACGGGCTCGTCAAGAATGAGAAGACGCGGCCTTAGTGCGAGGGCTCGGGCAATATTGATCCTTTGGCGCTGTCCGCCTGAGAGCTCGTGGGGGTACCTACAGCCAAACTGATCCGGATTAAGTCCAACATTTGAAAGTAACTCATGAGCAGCTTTGGTTGCAGTGGGTTGATCAACTCCATGAACACGTGGACCAAAAGCAATCAACTCCTCAATGGTCATCCTTGGATTCAAGGATGAGTAACTGTCTTGAAAAACCATCTGCACTTGCCGCCGGTATTCCTTCAATGGCAAAGCGCGCGAGCCAACAGTCTGGCCATCAAAAAGGATTTCCCCAGCAGTTGGCTGCGTGAGAGCCATTATGAGGCGCGATGTGGTTGACTTACCGCATCCAGATTCACCAACAATACCGAGAGTTTCTCCTTTGAGCACATCAAAGCTTACTCCAGAGACCGCTTGGACTCTACCGGGACTGCGACCCAACAAACTACCCTTAAGTGGAAACTCCTTTATCAAGTCTTTTACGGTTAGTAAGGACTGTGCGGGTCCTCCTTGATCTGGTATGGGCTGAAGTGTTGCGGACATGCTGTTGTTAATTCAACTATAAATAAAAAATATTGGCAACGGAAGTAGTAAATTCGAAGACCAAGCAAATCACTATCCCAACGATAGGATTATTAATGGGTACCCAGTAAAGTCAGTTACAAGAACTTTTGCAAGATGTATGCCACAACCTTTTGCTCGGCCTATGTTCAATAACCGTTTAAATTCAATAAAAATCTACATTTACGCTTTGTTTTGGTGCGAAGTTTTGCAAAAGTAGATGCACCTAAATGTTGCGTGCCAATTTATGAGCCCCTGCGCAAAATCCGTTCATTTACGAAGGAAATGTAAGGTGGCTTTGATTCGTATTTTTAATTTCTAGCGCTGTTTGGGGAGATACATGTAAGCGGTGGAAATATAACGCGTATCCAATTGGAGTCAACTAGCAACAAGCTCTCATCATCTTGTGCGGCGAAATAAATTCTTATGAAGAAAATTAATTGTTCGCTTACGTTGAAATCTATTGCGTTTTTTTAATTCTTGAGGTGTGGTCCAACTCCCACATCGGCGATTTTTGTTGCTCGTTGCGAGGAAATTTTCAAACTCCAGCCTTTTAAACCCCTTCCTTATCATTTGGCAATGTAGAACTGATTAGTTCACTGGATGTCAATATATATCTCTACATCTTAGTAGAATTTAAACAATAGATGGCTGCCTTTTTTTGGGCACCCCCATCCTAAACATCCTCTTCTAAATTTCTTTAACTAACAAAAGAAATAGGGAAGAGGACGCACTCTAAGAGTGAGTGCAAACGCCTCGTTTATTTAGGTGCCTGTGTTGTCATGGTGATATTTTCAGGGCGTACTTTTTTCAGTAAATCTGAATAAATATAGTTGCTGTAATTTAAGGGCGCCTTCAATTTCTTTTGCTGTGCAAGTAAATCTTCAGCCACTTTTATCGTTGCAACTGACCTGTCATTGAGTACCACTTCGTATTCAACTTTAGGCATGAGTTCGGTGGTAAGTTCAATGGGCATTTTTAAGAATTTAGAAACCATCTTCGCTGCTGCCGGTCTATCTTTGTTGATTAAATCATTGGCCTCAACGAGTGAGCGCATGAAGTTCTCCGCAGTTTCGCGGTTAGACTCAATCCAACTCTTGTTCATATAAATGAAGTTGATGTTGTTTAAGATACCATCCGCGTCCTGTAGGATCTTTGTGCCCTTGATGGCAAACAAAGTGCGTGTGGGCCATGGTTCCCAAACGGAGAACGCATCAATGTCTCCTCGCTCAATGGCTGCGAGCATCTCGGGAGCTTCAACGTCAACTATTTTGTAGTCAGCGGCTTTGAGATTTTTTTTCTCAAGCAAGCGACTCCAAAAAAGCTCACTCGCCGTTCCCTTAGCAATACCTATTTTTTTCCCTTTAAGCCCTTCTAAGTCATTAATATTTTTCCCCAAAATAGACATCCACCGCTTTAGGTAGGTGCCGTCTGCAACCACCACAACGTTGTTGTCCAAGTTGTGATTGATGACTCCGGCCATATCGCTTCCGTAAGCCGCCTGGACTTGGTTGTTAATTAAAAAGGGCACCATTGCAGACCCTGAAGGACCCGTATTTATGGAAACGTCTAGCCCGTTTTTGGCGAAGATGCCGGCCTCTTTGGCTACATAAAACTGTGAGAAGGCGGGATCTACCCCAGTTGCAATCGTCATTTTCACCAGAGTCTGCGCGCCAAGGGGCGCGGAGCTAAAGGCAAAAGCAACACACAAAACCCAAAAAAACTTTATTCTAAACATATGAAAATCCTTAATCATTTTTATTAAAAAAACTATCCCTCAAACTCTCTGCTACCTAATCAGACTCAAAAAACATACAGACAGGTAAAGAAATCAAATAGCCGTTGAAAACCGCTTGGCAAATACATTAATCGCCCACCTAAAGAGCTTGTCTGTCCCAAACCCGAGCAGTCCTAAAACTACCAAGGCAACAAAAATATCATCGACTAGCATGTACATTCGCGAGTCCCAGATCATTTTGCCTAAGCCTGAGTTGGCCGCGACGAGCTCGGCGGCAATGATCGTCACGAAGGAGTTCCCCATCGCCAGACGCATACCTGTCAAAATGTAGGGGATGGTTGCGGGTAGGGCAATAAAACAAAACAGCTGCAAGCGGTTCGCACCAAGCGACTGAGCAGCGCGGATCTTGTTGGGCGCAACAGCGGCCACGCCTGCTGATGTGTTCAGTATGACTGTGAAAAGAGTCGTGTAAATAATCAGGAAAATCTTGGATCCCTCCCCAATCCCAAACCAAATGACCGCTACGGTGATGAGCGCTGTGGGCGGGATGAAACGGAAGAACTCGGTATAGGGCTCAAGAATTCTGCGTGCAAGAGGGAAAGAGCCAATGATGAGTCCAAGCGGCACTCCAATGAGCGTACCAAAAAAGAAGCCCGACAAAATTCGACTCAAACTCACGATCACATTCTCTCCCAAAGATCCGTCTTGCGCCAACTCAATCGCTTTTGATAGAACACGTAGCGGTGGGGGAAATAGCACAGAGCTGAGTATCCAAGTTGAGGCCACATGCCAAATAACAAAGAGGCTTACAAAACCAATAAGGTAGCCAGATAGGACGTCAAGGCGGTTTTTCATTGAAGGCTCCCTGTTGGTAAGGCTTGTCTTTTTAAAGCAATTGCAACCTCATCTCTAATGAGTGAGTGCACGTGTCTGTAAACGTCAACAAAACGGTCATGGGTGCGGTCCCGCTCCTCAGGCAGTAAATCTATATCCACTAAGCCCTTAAGCTTGGAGCCTGGTCCAGCGTGCATCACACCAATTTTGGTTGAAAGTACGATCGCCTCATCAATGTCGTGGGTTATAAAGAAAACAGTCTTACCCGTGGCGCGCCATATGTTGATGAGCTCCGTTTGCATCTCAGTCCTGGTGTGCGCGTCAAGGGCTGCGAAGGGCTCATCCATCAGGAGCATCTGCGGCTCGTTGGCCAGCACCCTAGCGATCTGTATGCGTTGCTTCATTCCGCCAGAGAGCTCCGAGGGGTACTTGTTCTCTTGCCCCTGTAGTCCCACCAAGGCAAGATAGTAACGCGCTTTTTCTGAACGCTCTTTGCGGGCCATTCCCCGCATTCGCAGACCAAATTCGATGTTGCCCAACGCCGTCAACCAACCGCAAAGGGAATCATCTCCTTGGAATACAACCCCTCTATCAACCCCAGGGCCACGAATGGTATTGCCCGCAATGCGTATCTCACCAGACGTTGCTTGCTCAAACCCTGCGATCATGTTGAGCACAGTCGTCTTGCCGCAGCCACTGGTTCCAAGCAGACAAAAGAAGTCACCGGACTCAATGTCGAGCGAGAAATCTTTAACTGCGTGGTAATCTGCCCCTTTGAGGGACTTATAAACCTTACTCACACCGGCCAACTTAACTAACGCCACATCAATCTCCTAATAAAAACACGGATTAAAGAGGGCTCTTTAAAACTCTCTTTGTCTTTTAAACTGAGTCAACAATTTAAACTATTTACTAAATCCCAAAATACCCGACTGCTCGGAGCGGGGGTCACGCATTGCATATCTACCGGACAAGACGGAGAAGTAAAAATCCATCAAATGTCGGTTAAAGACATCGGGGTCTTCTATGTTGTTGGTGTGGCCCGCTCTTGGGAGCACGACAAGGCAGGCGCTGGGTATGCTTTTTTTCATCAAAAGCGAAGGCTCTAAACAGGGGCCGTCCTCATCTCCGGTGAGAATAAGGGTGGGTACTTGAATGGTCTTCATTCCCTCTACCAGCTCCCAAAGTGAGGGGCGCATTTTTTGAACCCCTCTGAGCGTATTGGCAGATCCGAGCGGGTTGTGCTCGGCCATTTGCTGGGCAAACTCATTCCAACCTCTGGGGTCTTTGTTAATGAACTGCACGCGTGTAGGTCCCATCGTGTATTTCTTGGCGGCCTCCACAGGACCTACAGAGTCAAAAAGAGCGGCAGCCGCTTCGACCTCGTTTTTAAAGTCTAAGCTCTTGTTGGGCTCAGCGCCGTAACCACACCCTGCGATCACTAGGGAGAGGGCGCGATTGGAGTGATAAATCCCCATGTGCAGGGTTGCAAATCCACCCATCGATAGACCCACAATATGTGCTTTTTCAATTTTTAAGTGATCCAGTAAACACACAATATCTTTGACTGCGCGTTCTTGTGAATAATCTTTGGGTAAGGGGGGAACATCGGAGGGGAGGTATCCGCGCGCTGAGAAAGTGATGCAGCGAAAGTAACGAGAGAAAAACCGCAACTGGGGCTCCCAACTCCTCCAATCCCCAGCAAACTCGTGAACAAATAAGAGGGGTTGCCCGTGCCCGACTTCCTCATAGTAGAGACTCACGCCGTCGTCGGTTTTCGCAAAGGTCATTTTAGCTTGAGTAGACTCTGGTGTTGTCATTTCTAGTTCCTGAAAAAAGGGGGTAGGTGTTTTTGAATGCTTTTTGTCAAACGATTTTTTGCTCAATGAGCTTTTTGATTTCATCAGTCGAGTAACCTATCTCTGCCAAAACGTCTCGCAAATGCTCACCAAGCGCAGGTGCAACACGTGTGATTTGAGCTGGAGTTCTGGACAATTTAACGCCCTGGCTTAGAAGAGTTACTTCACCAAGCTCGGGGTGATCCACTTTTGTGCTCATGTGCTGGGACATCACCTGTGGATCATTGAAGACATCGCGAACGTTATAAATGGGTCCGCAAGGGACGCCGTACTCATTCAACCGGTTGACCCAGTAATCCTTTGTTTTGGATTTGAAAATACCGCTCAGCACGGCGTTTAATTCTTTTCTGTGAATGACGCGGTCTTTTTCGAACGTGAAACGTGCATCGTCTTTTAGCTCCTTGACTCCAAGCGCTTCACAAAACTTCAGCCACATTGGCTCTCCCGTACAGGCCACATTCATGTACCCATCACTGCAGGCATAGCAAGAGGTGGGCATGCTTGTGGGGTGATCGTTTCCCACTTGCTCGGGAACTTGGCCGGTCATTAAGTACTTGGCGGCCTGGAAATCCATAAGGGAGACACCTGCTTGGACAAGCGAGCTTTGAACCCATTGACCTTTACCGGAGACTTCGCGCTCTAGGAGTGCTGTCAAAATCCCCATCGCACTCATGAACCCAGCGGTGATATCTGTGACTGCTGCCCCCGCCCGCATGGGACCCGAGCCGGGCTCTCCCGTGACGGACATGAGTCCGCTCATTCCTTGCGCGGTTTGATCAAATAGGGGTCTTTTCCTGTAGGGCCCGTCTTGCCCAAAGCCAGAGATAGAGGCCAAAATAATTTTAGGATTAATTGCGCTGAGGACTGGGTAATCGATTTTTAAACGCTCTTTCACATCAGGCCTAAAATTTTCCACCACAACGTCTGCAGTTGCCACTAATTTATAAAATATATTGCGCGCCTCCTCCGTCTTTAAGTCCAAAGTGATCGACCTGGTGTTGCGGTGCAGATTTTGCATATCAAAGCCTAAGCGCCCGCCAGCCATTAGCATGCCCTCTCCTAGGTGCAGGGGGGACTCGATGCGGATGACATCGGCACCAAAATCAGCAAACTGCTTTACGCATGTAGGTCCAGCCCTTGCACGAGTTAGGTCTAAAACTCGAAATCTGGAGAGGGCACCAAGTTTGGCAGCGGAATGTGTGTTGGACTGATCGGAGGGAGTCATTGGGGTACTAAAAATTTGAATTTAATGTTTAAGGTTGATTAGGAGCAGAGTAAGAATAGATCAAGATCAAAGCAAGAGTAGAACACTAAAAATAATTGAAGTGGGTGTCAAGAATTAGGGCTTAGGGGATAGCGTTACAGGGCTGTAAAAGATCAATAAAAACTAGAACCCTTTGGATACTCCAAATGATGGCTAGTGATGCGTTGAATCTGAGCTGCAATGTTTAGGATTAATTCATCCTCTTGTGCTCGTCCTGCCAGTTGTAATCCAATGGGTAGGCCTTGCGTGTCCAGGCCTGCAGGGATAGAGGCGGCGCAGGAGTCCAGTAAATTCATCAGCCTCGTGTAACGAACGGGTGGTCGGTCATGGTTGACGCCCTCAACGGGTTGGGGTGGTGTTGTAGAGGAGGGGGTTAGGTACGCGTCTAGGTGAGCGGTCGCGGCTAAAAACTCTTTCTTCATCCTGTCTTGATCTCTTAAGGCCTGGACATACTGAGCGCCAGTGATCTGCATGCCCGCTAAGAGCCTTTGCCTGACCGCGCTGTCTACTGTTTGCCCCGGGTCCTTGGCTAAATCTCCGTACTCAACGACAGCCTGGGGCATCATGAGGGTTGATGAGACCTTGGCAACCGACTCAAAAGAGAACGGCATATCGATAAACTCAACCGCCGCGCCGTGCTCTTGAAGCTTAGCGAGCATGCGCTCGTAGGCCAATATTAAATCGGGATGAACGCCCACCAACTCCTGCGCTTTTAGCCGACCAAGCCGCAGTTTATTTATTGGGAAATGTGTTTCAAAGGGAGTGTCTTTAGTCTGGCTCTCAAAGGCGTATGGACTAAAGCGTTTGTGGGACAAAAGTATATTTAGCAAATCTTTAAGTCCCTGGGCGTCTTTGGCAAACATACCGACCGTATCTAATGTCTGACTTAAAGGCGCAATGCCCTGAGTACTAATTCTTTTAACTGTTGTCTTTAACCCGCTGATTCCGCAAAACGCGGCGGGAATCCTGATTGAGCCCCCTGTGTCAGTTCCAATGGAGAGCGGCACCATGCCGCAGGCGACAGCAACCGCAGACCCACTACTTGAGCCGCCGGGGGTGAGGTGCTGAGTTGTACTCCAAGGGTTTTTCGGAGTTCCCATATTCTCATTGGTCCCCCATGCACCTAATGCAAATTGCACGGTATGTGTTTTGCCAATGACGATCATCCCTGCTTTTTGCAGCAGATCTACAACGTCTGCAGAGCGCTCAGCAACGTTTTTAAATAGCGGGGATCCAATCGTAGTAACTTTCCCGCGGATATCAATAATATCTTTGACTGCAATTGGTACGCCGTGCAAGGGGCTTAAAAATAAGCCGTTTTTAGCCATCTGATCACAAGCATCTGCGCCCTCTAAAGCCTCTTTTTCATAAACTTCAACGAACGCCTTTAGGTGCGGGTCAAGCAGGTGAATTTTCTTTAAATAGTTGCTCACCAGGTCGCGCGAACTGAGAGCTCGCGAGTGAATTGCAGACTGCAAGTTGGTAATATTATCAATAGAGGACATTTTAATTAAGGTACCAAGTAAAGGGTGTGGTTTTAGAATTACAAGCGCCGAATTTTTAAATATAAGTACTCAAGACAGTGGCGAGTTTAAGTAAAGATTGATCTACTCTCATAATACTCTTCAATGCCTAAGATTGAGTCAGGGTAAAGCCCTGTTCTCCTCCTAACATCTTTCCAATTTTATTCTAATCTACCCCGTTAGTTTGTGCGCATATCGGCGGACATATTTCAAATTTGTTAAGCATCTCCCTTAGCTGATTGCAAGTCTTTTTTAAGGCTACCACAGAATTATAATTTAATAATATTTTTTGGTTTATCAGTATTCTATGAGCTTTACGGCTCAAAGTTCTTTTAGTTTGATAACAACTTCACTTAGTCTATGGATAGCTTAAGATTTCATTTCTCTTTGAAAAATCTCAAGCGCTTTTGCTTTGATTGAAATGAACTTAGGGTCAGAGACAGACTCAGCTTTGCGGGGGCGCATAAGATCAAAATCAAGCAACGCCGCTATCCGGGTGGGTCGTCTGGTTAAGAGCAGTATCTGATCCGCTAAAAAAACTGCATCCTCCAAGTCGTGGGATACGATTAGCATAGTGACATCAGTTTTGAGATTGGCTTCTTGGAGCTTATCCCGGATAAAAAGAGTCATTTCAAAGTCCAATGCTGAGAAAGGCTCATCAAGGAAAAGCACCTCTGGCTCTGGAGCTAAGGCGCGCATAATAGAAATCGTTTGCTGTTGTCCCCCTGAGAGTTCGTAGGGGTAGAGTTGGAGGTTGAACTTTATATCAAAAAGTTCAATTAAAGAGTCAACTCTTTCTTTGACCTTGTCTTGACTTATCCCCATTCGCTTTAAGGGGTAGGCAATATTATTCCAAGCATTCATCCAGGGAAACAACGCGTCGCGGTAGTTTTGGAATACATAACCAATTTTGGTTTGGGCAAGAGTCTTCCCGTCAAAGAGCACCTGTCCAGCGTCAAACTCCATCAAGCCGGAGATCATGTTGATGAGCGTTGATTTGCCGCACCCATTGGGTCCAAAAATGGAGATGATGTGACCTTTAGGAATATTCAGACTAAAGTCTTTATAAAGCGTATCGCCGTTAAAGGACTTTGAGATGCTCTCAATACAAACGTGAGTTTTTTTCGGTTTAACTTCTATTGTCAGACCAGGTAAGGTGGGTGTATCCATAATTAAACCTTCCCTCCCCAGTGAATGACGCGGGACTCTACGAGCATGAATATTAAATTCAAGCCGTAGCCCAGGGCCCCTGTGATCAAAATGGAGCTATACATGTCTTTGATATTAAAAACCTGTTGAGCGTCAATGATTCGATGCCCCAGTCCGCTTTCTGAACCAATGAACATTTCAGCCACAATGACGATCACTAAGGCAAGCGAGATTCCCGTTCGAAGACCAATGAAAGTCTGCGGTAAGCTCTCCATGAGCAAAATGTCTTTGAAGATATGAAACTGGCTAATGCCCATGGTTTTAGCGGCCATGACCCTTGTTTTCTTGGCGTTCATGACACCGTAAGCACTGTTAAAAATAATCACTAAAACGGCAGCAAACGCCGCGATGGCGATCTTATTCAAATCGGTGATACCAAAGATCAGCATGAACAAAGGTATCAGTGCAGAAGACGGTGTGGACCGAAAGAAATCAATTAAAAACTCCAAGCTCTTATAAACCGGTGGAGAGCTCCCCAGCATTACTCCCAAAGGAACTCCGATCACACTGGCCCAACCAAAGGCATATAAAGTTCTTTGAACTGTCGACCACAGGTCCGCCCAGATAACGCCTGTGAAGAACACGTGCGCGGTGTAGGAAAGCGTTATTTGCGGCGAAGGCAGCAAGGTGGATGAGACCCACTTGGCAGAAACTGCGGTTGACCAAATTAAATAAAGGAGCAACGGCCCCAGCAGGGGCAATGCTTTGTAAATGGAGCGAAAACGCATAAAGTTAAAAAACGCTATTGAAGTGGAGAACAAGAGACAGACTTCAAACTTCAAACCAAATTAAGCCAAGAGAATTGATTTGAAGCCTGTGGCTGTAGTTTTAAGTTTTTTTATAAAACAAAGGGAGCGCCAAAATTTGGTTTTCAAAAACCTTTTTCTCAGCAAAAACATCAAATAGCTTTTGTAGGGCTCTGATGTCGTTGGGTTTTACTTCCGAGTGATCAATATAGCCGCTGATCGGAACGGACTTGGCAAGCTCCCCCTCAATGGCCGTGTAACCTGCCAAATACTGGTTTGCATTTAGACCTTCCTTGCGTACAAAGGACACACCCTGTGAGTAGGCACTCAAATACTTGGGGATTAAGGCGGCTTTTTCTTTCAAGCAGGTCGCGCTGAGAGCTGCAGCACCTCCGATCCAAGGCAGGTAGTCCCCTATCACGTACTTGGACACAACACCTGCAGCGAGAACGCGGGAGATCTTTTGCTGCGTCCCGATTACACCGGTTGGCTCTAAGATATAGGCCGCGTCCACTTGTCCCGCGGAGAGGGCGGGCAAGATCTGAGCGATGGGGAGTTCAATCACTTTTGCGTCTTTGGCCCCCGCGCTTTGCAAAATTGCTTTGGCAAGGGTGACGTTGTTAATGCCCGGTCCACACGCTACTTTTTTGCCACTGAGCTCAGCCAAATCTTTAACGCTAGAGCCAATTGGGACGATGATCTCGTCAAGTACAAACTTCTCGTTGGCAAAGTTAACGCAGGTGAACTTAATGGTGCCTGGGGACTGAGCGTCTGCGAGGGCGAGTGCGGTGATGGCAACCCCGTTTGCGCAACCATCTATTCGTCCCGCAATCATGGCCTCAACCACTTGGCTGGGACTTGCGAACTTAACCGCTTCAACTGTGACCCCTGCATCTTTAAAGAAACCCTTTTCAATCGCACTAAAGAAGGGCAGCCCAGCAGCGATGGGCCAGTAACCGATTAGCAGCTTTTTATCCTCCGCTGAGCTGGTGTTTGCGACTCCTAAGCTTGTAAGGCCAAGACACAGACTTAAGAGTTTTCTAAGGCTTTGTCGCTTTTGTGGTTGAACGTTTGACATAAGTGAATGTATAAAAAGTGAAACAAGCACCAAGTTATTTGCAAGTATCAAGCCAATCATTTATGGATTAATTAGCGAGCGGCACAACAAATCTGCACCAAGTTAATCATCAGGCGCACCAAAATGTGTGCTCTGATCAAGTCCTGTCTAGGCGCACGAATTAGGTGCGGAGCTCGTGGGGGTTTTAGGTCCAGGGTTGCTGTTCATTAGCCTGCAAAGTAGATTTCGCACAATTTAAGGTTAAAGTGGACCTAGAGAGTCGATATTTTTGCGGGTTGTCTTCGTTTTTTCTTTTCGTTCATTGTGTTCAATGAATGTGGACCTTTAGACGAATTGGGCGTCACATCCGTGTGCACCCGCACAGAGGTTGGACAGAATTACTTTAATACTCGGTGACTGGAGAGTAAATCAAGCCCTCAGGTACAGGGTAAGTAAGGGAAGTAGGGTAAGAAGGGTAAGAAGGTTAAGTCAAGTAATTCAGCTAACAAGTCGCCAGGCAAGAAAGTAGCCTAGCAACCAAGCTCGGGTTTCCCGCATTCATTTCAAATTAGGAGCAAGATAGGCCTCTCGCCGTAGCGAGCAGCTATTTTAAAAGCATTTAAAAACTCGTTTGTAAAGGAACATCCCATGAAGACCATCAAGCATTTCCTAACCGATCACCCTCATGAGATATGGACAGTAAGTCCCGGCGACACAGTCCTTGACGCTTTGAGGCTAATGGCTCAAAAAAATATAGGCGCAGTCGTTGTCATGAGAGAGGGCCAATTGGTCGGCATAATGTCAGAGCGGGACTATGCCAGAAAAGTAGCACTGATGGGAAAGAGCAGCACGAGCACTAAAGTCAGTGAGATCATGACCGAGAAAGTCATCACTGTCTCTGCAGAATATAAAATAAATGATTGCATGAAAATAATGTCAGAGCATCAAATTAGGCACTTACCCATACTTGCCCACAATCAGTTGGTTGGAATCATATCAATCCGCGACGTTGTAAAAGAGATGATGAAAGCACAGCAAATGATGATTGATGACTTGCAGAAATATATTTCTGGCTAAGAAAAGCCTTAAATCCGAGCTAGAGGCTATTTCGTTTTAAAAACTCAAGGACCATGTGGCACACCTCTTGTGGCTTTTCCTGCTGAACCCAATGCCCTGCACCCTCAACGAAATATGTCCCCTGATATTGCGTTGTCACCTCTGTCTCAAGGCGCTCTAACCCACCTGGCGTTTGATAGTTCCCCCAGTCATTTTTGCCACCTATAAACATAGAAGGCACATTAATTTTTTGACCCGCAAAGACAGCTAAATCTTTATCGTAAGGGTTGAGCCTGTATCCTTGTAGCCCTCCTTGAAATCCGGTACGGGAGTACTCTTGTGTGTAAAACATGAGCTCGTCTTCAGTGAGCCATTTACATTTTTCAATTTCTTGCTGTGAAGGAGTCCCGCTCAGGACGCTTTCTGCCATTCCTTGGTGTAGATCCATGACGTAGTACCGTGGTAACTTCTCCCACTCAAGCGCAGTTAACTCTTTTAACGGAAATGGATTATTTCCTTTCCAGTCAGCGCTTTTGAAGTGGTAATAAGCGCGTAAGAAACTGTGAAGACCCTGCTGTGGGTAGAGCATATTCCAATTGGCCTGTTCGCTTGCATAATAGTGCTGATAGTACTTTCTGGGAGGATTGAGTAAAGCTAAATCCTCTGCTATACGGCTTGGCTTTAGAGGGGTAATAGGAATGGTCTCTGTATCAAAGGGGAATGTGACGGGGGCCAAAGGAAAGGGAGAACTCATCATGACCACGGATTTAAATATATCGGGGCGAGAGAGTGCGCACCAACCCGCCAAGGACGATCCCTGGTCGTGGCCGACAACTGCATCGATACGGCGACGTCCAAGGGCGGCGATCAATGCCAACATATCCTGGATCTTGTTCAAAGTGCTAAAGGGGCGCAGATCATCTTGGAAGGCCACACCGGCCCCAGAGCTGCGACCGTACCCCCTGACATCAGGCGCGATTACGTAGTAGCCCTGAGAGGCCAATTCAATCATTACTTTGCGCCAACTAAATGCGAGCTCTGGGAATCCGTGAATTAGTAGGATCGATTTACTAGTACTTGAGCGATGCCCGGACTCCAAGATATGAAAGCTTGCACCGTTTACGCCCTCAATAACCCGAGAGTTAATTCCTTTGGGTAAGGGTACGGGATTCATTTTTTTGCCGTGCGAATTAAGCATTAGTGGGGGCTCTAATCTTGCTTGATATACGAGATTGGTTTCATAGATTTTCAGCGCAGCATCTCGCCGCTAATAATGATTTTTCGAACCTCCGTCGTACCTGCGCCGATCTCCAAGAGTTTGATGGAGCGATACAGGCGGTTGATCTCCGACTCCCAGATATACCCCGTGCCGCCGTGTATCTGTACTGCTTCGTTAAGTACTTTGTTCATGGTGTCTGCGGCAAACATGACTGAGGCTGCAGTGATTTTATGAATATCACCTCTACCACCCCCGCCCACTTCTAAATCGTTTGCCGCCCGCAGCGCCTGGTATGTGAAGACGCGCATCGCCTCGACCCAGACAAACATATCGGCCAATTTGGACTGGATCATCTGAAAGCTTGCTATGGGCTTGCCAAATTGCTCACGCGTCTGTGCGTATTCAAGTGACAACTGGAGCGCACGCTCTGAGATGCCAAGGCAGATGGGGGAGATCATTGCCCGCTCCAGGTCCAGCCCACTCATGACTACTTTTACACCCGTGTCCTCTTCTCCCACGCGGTTAGCGACAGGCACTTTGCAGTTTTCAAACACAAGCTCACCCGTCTGGCTGCCACGAAAGCCCATTTTGGTGAGTTTTTGTGCCACTTTAAAACCGGGAAAATCCTTCTCAACAATAAAGGCCGATATACCCTTGGCGCCCTTCTCCCGGTTGGTCTTCGCATAGACTAAAAGCACATCCGCAATTGGGCCGTTGGTGATGTAGAGCTTGCTACCGTTCAACACATAATGGTCGCCCTCTAAAGTGGCTGTGGTTCGCATGGAGCCTAGCGCGTCTGATCCGGCGCCAGGCTCGGTTAGACCGAGTGCGCCCACAGTCTTGCCGCTACAAAGGCCGGGCAAGTAGCGTTTGCGTTGCTCATCATTGGCGTTCCTGTAGATGTTGTACAAGCATAAATTCTCGTGTGCGACCCAGCTTAGCGCGAGCGCGTGGTTCCAACGCGAAAATGCTTGTAGTACCAACCCGCTGGTGAACATGTCAAGACCTGCTCCGCCGTGTGCCTCCGGCAAGGGAATACCAAAGTACCCGGCCTGCCCTATGGTCTTAAAGACACCCTCGGGCCACCACTCTTCGTTATCCATTTTTGGGGCTAAAGGATAGAGCTCTTGGCGAGCAAAATGGTCTGCAACGTCAAGCATTCCTTGCTCGTCATTGGACAAGCCTGAGAAACGCTGCATCGCTGATCCGTTGAGCGTTTGAGAGGGGGGAAGAGACATGTTGTTCATAATGTGGATTTTGAATTGTTGAAGTGAATTGTGGTTGTTAATTATTGATTTGAGTTGTAATCTTTTAGGCAGTTTTTCTAAATGGATTGTTTTTTTGCAAAAGAGGCGACCCGCGTTTGAAAATCTGTCGTCACCGCGCAGCGCAAAAACGCCGCCTTCTCCCGCTCTAGGTGTGCTTCAAGTGCTGGGATCGACTGCGCAGTCACCAGCCCTTTAAGTTCACGTAAAGATTGGTCTGTGAGAGTCAACAGTTGAGTGCCCCACGCGTTTGTCTCCTCCTGTAAGCGATCGTCATCCACCACACGGTTGATGAGTCCCCTTTGTAGGGCTTGCTCTGAGGTGAATTGCCCACCTGTTGTGAGCGCATCTAACGCACGAGCGTTCCCTAAGCGTTGAACCAAGAAAAAACTCAACCCCCCGTCCGCGGGCGCTCCCAGCTTTGAGTAGGCAACGACAAAGCGCGCTGAGCGGGTCGCCACGACTAAATCACAAGCCATCGCCAAGGAGAACCCCCCGCCAGCAACGGGTCCTTGCACACTGGCAATGACCGGCAGGCGCAGACGCTGCAAGCCCAGAACACATGCGTGAAAGGGATTAATGGTGTTTTCGATAAATGTGGTTATGTTATTGCGGTTGGCATACATGGCCGCTACATCCCCGCCCGCACAAAAGGATCTTCCCTCTGCGCGCAGGATCACCAAGCGCGCAGAAGTATTTTTTGAGGTGATTTCAATCTTATCTAAGAGCAGGCTGGCCATCTCGGTGTCCAAAGCATTTAGCTGTTCGGGGCGATTAAGCGTGAGAGTTACGACAGCGCCTATTTGGGCCATATTCACACTGGGTTCGTCGCTCATGCTCAACCTCCTAAACTCAAAAAAACGCTGATTAAAATTTTTTGACCCTCACTCAAATTTCTCATTTAAATGGTCGGATAAGAAATTAGCGATAGTTTGCCAATGGCTGATAAGTCATTGATTCTTTGCAATCTTATTGCTAATTGAGCACAACTTGCAATCAATATGTTGTCAATCAAGGGAAATCCACTAGCGAATTTAATTTGAGTCATGATCATAATTCTTCATGATTATGAAATTAATCTTTATCACTTTAGAGAATCATTTAGTTGATAGCTAATGTTTCAACCATTGATTTAGAGACATAAAATTCTGATAATAATGATAAATTTATCGTGATATCAACAGCATCCACCGAACCTGCGACGCTTAGTAAGAAGGCTATGCTGAGTATCAACAACCTTCAGGTCTTTTATGACCATGCGGTTGAGGCGGTGCGGGACGTCTCCCTTGAGGTTGGAGGCGGGCGCATTGTTGCGCTCTTAGGTAGCAACGGAGCCGGTAAATCTACCGTTCTCAAAGCGATAAGCGGGGTACTTTACCCCGAGGAAGGAGAGATCACCGGAGGAGGTGTCTCCTTCGCCGGTAAAGCTATCAACAAACTCCCTGCGCATGAGATTGTGCGTTTGGGCTTGGTGCAGGTACCCGAGGGCCGTCGCCTCTTTGATACTTTGACTGTAGAGGAGAATTTGCTAATGGGCGGCTACGTTCGTCCCTCATCTGAGTCCGCTGAGACCATGGACAGCATTTTTAAACTGTTTCCCGCCATTGAGGCGCATCGCAACAGAGTTTCGGGCTATCTCTCGGGGGGGCAGCAGCAAATGGTGGCAATTGGTCGTGCCTTGATGGGTAAGCCTAAAATGCTGCTCCTTGATGAGCCCTCCCTTGGCTTAGCGCCGCAAATCATCTCTGAGATCTTCCAAGCGATTCGAAAGCTGCGCGATGAGAGTGGCCTCACTGTACTCTTGGTGGAGCAAAATGCGCAACTCGCTTTGTCAGTCGCCGATTACGGCTACTTTATGGAGCGTGGACGAGTGGTGCTGGACGATACCCCTCAAAAGTTACTGGCCAATGATGACGTGAAGGAGTTTTACCTAGGCGTTCAAGAGGGGGGCGAGCGCCGCAGTATGCGAGATATCAAACACTACAAACGGCGCAAAAGGTGGCTGTCATGAGCTCCTCTACGCAGCTACTGGGCGCCTCCAACGCCACACCAATTCTCGAGTTCTCCAATGTCTCCAAGCGCTTCGGCGGCTTAGAGGCCCTTGGCGGCATTAACCTGAGCGTGATACAAGGAGAGATCTGCAGCGTGATAGGTCCCAACGGCGCGGGCAAGACTACGCTTTTTAACCTTGCATCGTGTTTGCTTAAACCATCCGAGGGGAGTTTGAGTTTTGACGGAGAAGACATAAGTAATTTGCCGGCTCATAACCTGGCTAAACGCGGACTTGCGCGCACCTTTCAAAACCTCGCAGTGTTTAAACACGAGAGCGTGATGGATAACATTTTGATTGGTATGCATTCACGTTTAGATACGAACATTTTCAGCGCAGCGGTCTTTTGGGGGGCCACCAGAAACGCTGAAATTCGCGCGAGAGAGACCGCAGAGGAAATCATTGAATTTTTAGAGATCGAGGCGATTCGTGATTTACCTGTGGGCACGCTTTCTTATGGCCTGCAAAAGAGAGTTGAGTTGGGCCGCGCCCTAGCGATGCAACCCAGGTTACTTTTGTTGGACGAAATGGTCTCAGGCATGAATCAAGAGGAAACAGAAGATATCGCTCGTTTCATTTTGGATATTCGCGAGGAGCGAGGTGTAACCGTCATGATGATTGAGCATGAAATGGGCATCGTGATGGATATTTCGGATCACGTGTGCGTGCTCAACTTTGGTCGAAAGATTGCCGACGCAACACCCGAAGGTGTATCAAAAGACCCGGCAGTCATTGCCGCATATCTAGGTCAAGAGTCAAAGGTCCAGGCATGACCCTATTGCCACTGCTTAAGTACAAAGGTGTACGACAAAACTGCACACCCACACAAGGCGCCCTATGAGCCGCGCAGATCCCGCCATCGCAGATTTGCATGTACCACCAGGTTTGGCCGAGGGGCAAGCCACTATGCCCGGGTTACTCAGGCACCGTGCACGCACCACCCCTGAGCAGATTGCTTTGCGCGAAAAAACCCGGGGCATTTGGCAGGGCACAACCTGGCGGGGCTATTTTGAGAAGTCCCGCGCCTTTGCGCTCTATCTCAAATCACAGGGCTTTATGCCAGGGGACAAATTAATTATCGCCTCGGATGGGACGGCGGAGTGGTTTTTTGCCGATTTGGCTGCGCAGTCACTGGGCGGAGTTACCGTTGGCATATACCCGACCAACCCTTGGCCTGAGTTGCAGTACATTGCGCGCCATTGCCGCGCCAAAATCGCCGTTTGCGGCGATCAGGAACAGACCGATAAGGTGTTGAACGCCATGCGCCTAGAGGGAGGTCTGCCTGATATGCAACGCGTTTTAACCGTGGACTGGAAAGGCATGCGTCAATATACAGATAGTTGCCTGATGTCGTTTGCAAGCGCACTCCAAGAGGGTTTGCAACTGGCGGGTGACGAGCGCGCGTGCGCGTCCTTTGAGCAATCTATTGACGGTCTAAGACCCGAGCAAGACGCGCTCATTGTTTATACCTCGGGTACAACTGGAATGCCAAAGGGCGCCCGTATTTCGCACAGAGGAATTCTTTTGGACGCATGGGCACTGGGCCAAGTACAGGGCTTAGCGGGCAAACCCATGTCGGTTGTTTGTTATTTGCCGCTTTGCCACGTGGCAGAGCGGTTGATGTCACCCGTCATGCAACTGGCTTACGGGAGTGTGGTTTATTTTGCAGAGTCGATAGATACGGTGACTCAAAACCTGCGAGAAATCGGCCCCAGCTTTTTCTTTGGCGTGCCCCGTATCTGGGAAAAACTGCAGTACGAAATCCTCATCAAATCACGAGACGCCAAGCCCTTAGCCCAGTGGGCTTTTAATAAAGCTTTATCGATCGGCACGCCCATTGCAGAGCGCACCATCGCAAACGCGGGCAAACCCTGCAGCCTTTGGGATGCATTCGTCAGTTGGTTTTTACGTGTCACAGTTTTTAGTAACCTCTTGGCCAGTATTGGACTAGACCGCACGTGGATATCGATGACAGGTGGGGCGTCAATCTCACCCTCGGTCATATTATTTTTTCGCGCCATGGGGGTGCCGATTTACCAGATTTACGGTATGACGGAGAGCAGTGGCGCAAGCCACGCGCAAACCAAAAGCATGTCCAAATTGGGTTGGTGCGGCCCGCCTTTGCCAGGCATTGTCGAGCAACGCGTGCTCCCCGATGGTGAGTTGCAGCTGCGTGGGCGTATCGTCTTCAATGGCTACTTGTATGACGAGGAAGCCACGCGAGAGGCTTTGCGGGGTGGATGGCTCAGTACGGGCGATGTGGTGGAGCTTGACGAGTCAAGCGCACAGGTGCAGATCATTGACCGCAAGAAGGCCATTTTGATTACGAGTGGTGGCAAAAACATCACCCCCTCCCTCATTGAGAACACGCTCAAAGAGAGTCTGTACATTAGCGAGGCCGTGCTGCTTGGTGACAACCGGCACTTTGTCTCAGCGCTCATCCAAATTGACCTGGATACGGTTGGTAAATGGGCTCAGGAGCGGGGTATGGCTTACACCACGTACGAGACGCTCGCTGCCTTAGAGGAGGTGAGGGGTCTGATTGCAAAAGACGTAGAGCGAGTTAACGCCCGTTTCTCGCGCGTAGAAAACATCCGCAAGTTTGTCATCCTTCGTAAACAGTTGGATCATGACGACGGGGAGCTCACGGCAACAATGAAGGTGCGTCGCAAAGTGATTGAGAAGAAGTTTGCGGCTGAAATCGATGAAATCTATGGACTAGAGAAGGCGCCTTCATGAACTACTTCTTAAACCTCATGATGTCAGGCTTGGTGATCGGCTCTCTTTACGGGATGGTTGCAATGGGTTTTGCCATCATCTACCGTGCGACGGGTATGGTGAACTTTGCGCAGGGCGAGGTGATGATGCTCATTGCATACATGAGCTATACCTTTGCAACACTACCTGGGATGACTTTTATCCCCTTGCTTGTTTGCGTGTTGCTCGCCGCAATCGTCCTGGGTCTGGTGATTGAGTGGGCCTTTATACGCCCTATGTTGGGTGAGCCGATGTTCTCGCGTGTGATGGTCACCATTGGTTTAGCAGTGGTGATTCGCTCTACAGTCATTTTGATCTGGGGCGTAGAGCCGACCGCTTTTCCAAGACCATTTGGCACTGCAGTCATACGCTTTGGTTCGATGGCGCTTTATCCGGGGCAAATTTTTTCACTGGTCTCGCTCGCCGTCTTATCCCTTGCGATGTGGCTCTTTTTCCGGCGCTCGCGCATCGGTATTGCAATGCGAGCGACCTCCAATAACGAGACCACGGCGCTTTTGATGGGTATCAACGTTAAACGCATCAGCTCGATTGCTTGGGCTTTATCGGCGACTTTTGCCGCATTCTCAGGTTTGTCATTTTGTCTCATGTTTAGTCTGGAGCCTGAGATCTCACAAATGGGTTTGCGAGGCTTTCCAGCGACCATACTGGGTGGGCTCGACTCTGTAGTTGGGGGAGCTTTTGGTGGTCTTTTGATTGGCATTGCTGAGAACTTGGCTGGTGGATACTTAGGCCGAGGTTTAAAAGAGATCGCCGGCTTTGTACTCATCATTTTTGTGTTGATGATCAAACCCTATGGGCTCTTTGGTCAACGTGAGATCGAGCGAGTCTGATGCGCACCCGTACCTACCGTACCACATACGCGGACTTAGTTGCCCTGTCCCCCCACGCGGTCACCTGGGTGTGGGCGAGCCTTGGTATCACGGTGCTTATGCTTTTGCCCACTCTTTTGAGCGCCTTTGGACTCAATATGCTGACCGCAATATTCGTGACTTCTGTGGGCATCTTAGGTCTTAATTTGTTGTCTGGGGTTGCTGGACAAATCTCGCTTGGCCATGCAGGCTTCCTACTGATAGGTGCTTATGCCCAAGCCATACTGACAACGGACTATAGGGTGCCTTCTCTTTTGGCGATTTTTTTATCCGGACTTGTCGCAGCGGTGGCTAGCCTCGTGGTTGGGATTCCTTCTTTGCGGCTAAAGGGCCTGTACTTGGCGATCACGACGCTTGCCTTTACATTTATCGTGCGTCACATTGTTTTGTTTGCAGAGGGGATCACGCGGGGTTCTGCGGGTATGCCGCTTGAGGCGTTGTCTGTTTTCGGGTTCTCATTTAAGGGGGACACGCGCTTTTATTACGCAGCCCTTTTTATGGTGGTGCTCTTTATCCTCATCACCTTGAACCTAATGCGCTCGCGCATTGGACGTGCTTGGCTCGCGCTGCGGGACCACGATACCGCAGCTCGTGCGATGGGTATTGAGCTGATGCGTTACAAATTGCTGGCTTTTATGGTCAGCTCCTTTTACACCGGTGTGGCGGGTGCGATGGTGGCGCTGCAGACACGGTTTATCAACGTGGATACGTTCAGTATTTTAATTAGCATTGAGGCGTTGGCCATGGTCATCGTGGGTGGGATGGGTCGGGTTCACGGCGCGATCCTTGGCACAGCGCTAATTATTTTTCTGCCTGAGCTGCTAAATATAAGTTTTGCAATGGCAGGAGACAGCTTTAAGACGCTCATGGCAGATCGCATTTATGAGGTCAAGGGAATGATGTACGGTGTTGTGATTTTGCTATTCCTCAGGCTCGAGCCTGAGGGAATGGCAGGTATTTGGCGCAAGCTAAAGAGGTTTTGGGTTCAATGGCCGCTATCGCAATAATTGTTTCGCAGTCTGCGTGCAGGCGGGTATCCAAGCAAAGCATTCGTATGGGTCTGGAATCCCCCGGCCTCAGCGTTTTTCTGCATTTTTATAAGGAGACAAAATGAGCAATAAATTAAAAAAGGCTTTTAATCGCCTCGCCCCTTGGTCCGTCGCTTTGTTTGTGGCGTGTGCCGGTATGCCTGCGCTTGCACAAGATGTAGGCGTCACAGCAACATAAATATTAATCGGAGAGGTGCAACCCATGTCTGGCCCCGCTTCATTGATTGGCAAGGCCGGCGCAGCAGGCTCTAAGCTAGCCATTGCTGAGATTAACGCAAGCGGTGGCATCAACGGACGTAAATTGCGTGCGATTTACGAGGACGACGGGTATGTGCCCGCGCGCTCGGTCTCTGCCGTGAAAAAGCTAATCGACTCGGATCAGGTATTTGGTCTAACAGGTACCACCGGTAGCTCGCACATGGTTGCAATGCTGCCGACCATAGAGGAGGCGAAAATCCCGACCATGGTTCACATGGCACCAAACCCCGCGGTTGTGAGTCCGCGCCGCCCAACCGTGTTCATGATTGGCCCTGACTACGATTACGCAGGCTACGTGCCCATTCGGTACATGGTTGAGAAGATGAATAAAAAAGACGGCAAGTACGCCATTCTTTATCAAGACGATGACTTTGGTAAAGCACTGCTTTCAGGCTACTTAAAGGCGGTCAAGCAATACGGGCTGACAAGTGTTGCCGAAATATCTTTTAAACGCGGCGCCAAAGACTTCTCAGCCGAAGTGTTAAGTCTCAAAGACAAGGGTGCTAATGCGGTATACCTGGGGACGCTCACAACTGAGTCTGCCTCCATCATGTCCGAATTTAGACGCCTGGATATGGACGTCACATTGGGTTCGTTGTGGGCGGGTCAACTCCCCGCCGCTGTAAAGCTTGCGGCCCCATCGGGTTACAAGTACTTGATCCCAGACTATTACGCGTCCAACTACGATCCTGCTGGCCAGGCTTTGATGGAGAAGGCCAAGAGGTTCTTGAACGCAGACGACTACGCCAACTTTAATCGCTACACGGTGAGCGGCTATGTGGGCACGATGGTCTTTGCCGAGGGTATTCGCCGCTGCGGGGCAAACGTGACACGGGTCTGTGTGGTGAGTGAACTGAACAAGCTCCACAACTTCTCAACGGGGGGGCTTAGCGGCCCTGTCTCTTTTGACAATCCAAAGGCCCAGGCTGTTTTGCCAATCAAGCTGTTTCAAACGGATCCTGAGAGCGGCACAGTTAAATCGTTGACTGATTTCGTCGCTTATTAAGAGTAAGAGGACGCCTTGCGCATAACACCATGACTCTTGACACTTCCGCAGCTCCACCCACTCCAACAGCACCAACATCCCCTAGTGCGCAGACGGCTCTTGAGGGTCCAACCAGCAAAGCGCGGTATCGATCTGCATTTCGACCCGGACTTTTTGAAGGCAAGACCGTTATCGTTACTGGAGGTGGGAGTGGTCTTGGGCGGTGCTCAGCTCATGAGTTGGCAAGCTTGGGCGCACACGTGGCCCTTGTGGGGCGTCAAAGCGCGAAGCTTGAAACGGTAGCCAAAGAGATATCAAGCATCTACCCGGAGCGTGCGGGTGACGTTAGCATCACTGTGTGTGATATTCGTGACGAAGCACAAGTCAAAGGGACTGTTGCCGATATTTTGCAAAAGCACGGCCGAATTGATGGACTTTTTAACTGCGCGGGCGGACAGTACCCGGCCAAGCTGCGCGACATCTCTTATAAGGGATGGGACGCCGTTGTGCGAAACAATCTGCACGGCACATTTCTTTTCTCGCGTGAGTGTTTTGTCCAGTGGATGGAGAACAACGGGGGAAGCATTGTCAACATGCTTGCTGATATCTGGGGTGGTTTGCCCGGAATGGGGCACTCGGGTGCGGCGCGCGGCGGTGTGCTCACGTTGACGGAGACAGCGGCTTGTGAGTGGGGCTACGCGGGTGTGCGCGTGAACGCAGTGGCGCCGGGATGGATTGCCTCTGCGGGGATAGACACCTATGATGAGCACTACCGTGAACTGCTACGCGGGTTGCGTACAAAGGTGCCATTGCAGCGCTTTGGCACCGAAGCCGAGCTCTCCTCTGCAGCAGTTTATTTGCTGTCAGAGGCTGCTGGATTTATCAGCGGAAGCGTCATTCGAGTGGACGGCGGTGTACCCACTGCAAGGCACTCCTGGAAGCTCCAACCAAGTCAGCGCAGTTTTGCATTTAACGGTTTCCCCCAATACCAGCCCCCTGTCACTTTGAGCGACACCAATTGATCTCGCATTTTAAGAAATAAACATGTCTCACGAATACTCCCAGTTACTTCTTGATAACAGAGGTGACGCCTTTCACATCACTATCAACCGTGCCTCAGAGCACAACACCATGACCGATGTGGTCATGCAAGAGCTAAGCGCCGCATTTCACCTTGCAGAGTCAACTCAAGGCGTGCGCGCCATTGTGCTGAGCGGTGCGGGGGAACGGACTTTTTGTGCAGGGGGCAAACTAAAACCCACAGCCGATGGCTCGCCTTTTGCACTTGAGCCCGGGCGCTTTGATAATCCGGTTGCCGAATTGTTCAGGACCATGGACCGCTGCAACTTGCCCATCATTGCAAGGGTCAACGGGGACGCTTACGGGGGGGGACTAGGCCTGATCTGTGCCTGCGACTTTGCGGTTGCAAGTGACGGTGCAAAGTTTGGTACCACTGAGGCTAAGGTGGGCGTTTTCCCCTTGATGATTTTGCCCGTATTGATGCGTGTTATTGCGCGTCGCAGACTTTTGGAGATGTGTTTTTTTGCGCACCGATTTACTGCGCTTGAGGCTAAAGAGTTTGACATCATCAATGAGGTGGTACCCCTCTCAGAGCTTGACGCAGCGGTTCAGGTGATGGTGGATAAATTAGCCGCCAACTCACCGGTTGCACTGCGAATGGGCCGGCGCGCTTTCTCTGCAGTGACGGATCTCTCGTTCTCAGATGCGCTTAACTTGGCGCAGGCAATTTTACCGATTCTTTCTCAAAGCGAAGACACAAAAGAGGGTATGAAAGCATTTGCCGAGCGTCGCCCCCCAGTTTGGCCCGGCCGATAAACCTTTGGCGACGTAGAGTAAAAAACAAAGAGCAGAAATATAGAGCACCAATGACAGCGAATACATCTTACCGAACAACCCCCCTTCGAATAGGGTGTGCAACTGGTTTTTGGGGCGACTCAGAGGCAGGTGCAGGGCAATTGGTGATGCACGGTGAAATCGATTATTTGGTGTTTGATTTTTTAGCTGAGATCACGATGTCGCTTCTTGCGCGCGCGCGCGCAAAATCCCCTGAAGCGGGTTATGCGCCTGATTTTGTTCGCATTATCGCTTCCCTGGGATCAGAGCTAAAAGCGCGAGGCATCAAGGTGGTATCAAATGGTGGGGGCGTAAACCCGCAGGCCTGTGCGCAGGCTTTAAGCAAAGAGCTCCGTGCGCTTGGGGTGGACTTGAAAATAGCAGTTGTGAGCGGAGATGACCTGAGACACCGAGTGGCTGAATTTCAGGAGCAGGGCGTGCGAGAGATGTTCAGTGGTGAGTCTATGCCACCCCAATTCTTGAGCGTCAATGCCTATCTTGGTGCTCAGCCAATAGCCCATGCCCTTGCTGGTGGAGCGGACATTGTTATTACCGGGCGAGTGGTAGATAGCGCAGTCACACTGGGACCCTTGGTGCATGAATTCGGGTGGTCATGGACGGACTGGGACAAGTTGGCCTTGGGTAGCCTGGCTGGTCACGTGATTGAATGCGGCGCACAGGCCACAGGGGGCCTATTCACCGACTGGGAGCGCGTCCCTGGCTGGGACAATATGGGTCTACCAATTGCCGAGTGCTATGCATCCGGTGAGAGTTTTGTACTCACCAAGCCTGAAAACACGGGCGGGCTGATCATTCCTCTAAGCGTTGCAGAGCAAATTCTCTATGAGATAGGCGACCCATCTGCCTACCAAATTCCCGATGTGATTTGCGACTTTAGACATCTAACTTTGAGCCAAGACGGCCCCGAGCGGGTTCGTGTGAGTGGTGCCAGGGGTATGGCTGCACCTACACATTACAAGGTGAGCGCAACCTACGCTGATGGTTGGCGTCTTTTTACTACGTTGATGATTGGTGGCAAAGATGCGGTAAGGAAAGCGAAACGAGTTGGTGATTCGATTTTACAGCGCACACGCCGTCTCATGGCTGAGCGGGGTTGGGCAGACTATAGTGAAACGAGCATTGAGGTGTTAGGCGGCGAGAGCACATACGGTCCGCACTCGCGAACGCGCGAGACCCGCGAGGTGATTCTTAAAATAGCCGCCAAACACGCTTCACGCGAAGCGTTGGAGCTCTTAGCACGCGAGATTGCCCCCTCTGCTACTTCCATGGCTCAGGGCATTACGGGTTTTGCTGCGGGTCGTGCAACGCCTTCACCCGTCGTGCGTTTGTTCTCGTTCTTAAGCGAGCGAAGTGGGGTGAAAGCTTCTATTTTGGTAGAAGGGGAGTTGCTACATTTTCAAGAGGTTTTCAACCCTTCGGTACTCACTCCTGGGACTACTTCATCCCCCAATCATCTGTCAACTCAAGTGCCCTCTCATTTGTCTACACTGGCTAATGCAAAAGGTGATGCAAAAGGTGAAGCAAAAGGTGAAACGCAATCGGTCCCGCTTTTAATAGTTGCATGTGCACGCAGCGGTGATAAAGGGGATATGTCCAACATCGGTATCATCGCTCGCAGCCCGGAGCTGTTCGCGGTGTTAGAGCAAGAGCTTACAAGTGAGAGAGTCGCCCACTACCTCTCGCATGTCGCTTTGGGTCGGGTCACCCGCTATACCCTGCCTGGGATCTTTGCCTTTAATTTTACGCTCGAGAACGCGCTCGGCGGAGGCGGTGTTGTTTCGCTGCGCTACGACCCTCAGGGCAAAGCACTGGCACAAATGTTGTTGGATATGCAGGTGAATATCCCCGCCTCACTCGCAAAGGCTTTGTTATGAATACGGCCCTTGACACCAAGTCCCCTGTAACTCATGCTTTTGGTAAACAAACACCCAGGCGCTTGCGTCGGGCCGCTGAAATAATAGCGGCCGCTCGCGATATTTTTTTGGAGAAGGGATTCGAGCGCGCGTCGGTCAGCGAGATAGCCTCTAAAGTTGGCGTAGTTGAGGGCTTGCTCTATTCATACTATCCGACTAAAAGGGACATGCTCAACGAGGTCTTGCGCGGCATGTATGAGCCACTTATTCAAGAGATGGAGGAGGGCTTTAACCGCATAGATGGCTTGCACAGTCGAATGCGGTTTTTAGTTTGGCGTCACCTGCGCGTGTATGTTGAAGACCCCGGACTCTCTAGACTCGTTTTACATGAGGTGCGGACTCGACCCGAATATTTCAATTCCGCTTTGCATGGGCTTCATGTTAGGTATACCGAATTTTTAATGCGCACAGTGCGCGACGCAGTTGTGGACGGTGAGTTGCCCAAAGATACCGACAGCGCAATGGTCAGAGGGATCGTCTACGGGGGGCTTGAGCACCGAATGTGGGGGGTGCTGTTTGGACGTGATAGTGTGGACTTAGAGCTAGAGACAGATCGTTTTACGAAAATGGTGCTACGCGGCATATTGCCCGAAACACACAGCGAGTTGGTATCCACTGCGTCGACCCTTAATCCTAGCAACGCCGACATCGAGCGTCGTCTCCAGCGTCTTGAAAAGATAGTGAGCGCGGGGGAGCCTTTATCGTCTGTAAAACCGCGTGACAAGAAGACTAAGTGAAGACAATGAAAAAAAAGACAATCAAAAAACTATTCATAGCCAACCGAGCGGAAATTGCGCTTCGGATCTTGCGCACAGCGAGACGTCTTGGCATCACGACCGTTGTGCCTATGCATAATCAAGACCAATACGGGCCGGCTCTTGCAGAGGCCGACGAAATTGTGGAAGTCTTCGGCGCACCCGCTGTTGCAGCTTGGTTAGATATAGAGGGCATTGTCGCTGCAGCAATTGGTGCGGGTTGCGACGCGGTTCACCCTGGGTACGGATTTCTGTCGGAGAACGCGTCGTTTGCCAAAGCAGTTGTGCAGGCGGGGCTTATTTTTGTTGGCCCGTCAGCCGAGGTGATTGAGCTCATGGGGGACAAGATCAGTGCGCGCCACTTTGCCGTGAAGCAGGGAGTTCCCGTGACGCCCTCTGCTGATGAGGCGGATGACCCAGCAACTTTCGAGAAACGTGCGCTTGAGACAGGATTTCCTTTGCTCATCAAAGGCGCGGCGGGTGGGGGCGGTAAAGGGATGCAGATCGCTCGCACCAAGCAAGACCTCTCTCAAGCGATCCGAGTCGCACGCGCTGAGAGCCTTCGCTACTTTGGTGATGGAAGGCTTTTTGCAGAGCGCTTTGTCGAGCAGCCTCGCCACATAGAGGTTCAGGTTTTTGGCGATACAAACGGCAACGTAATTCACCTGGGTGAGCGGGAGTGCTCTATTCAGCGACGTTTCCAAAAGCTGATTGAAGAGTCCCCCGCTCCTGCGTTACCCAGCGCACTGCGCGAGCGAATCTGCTCTGCAGCCGTCAAACTGGCGAGCGCAGCTAAATATCAAAACGCCGGGACAGTCGAGTTCATCGTCTCGCCTGAGGGAGAGTTCTTCTTTCTTGAAATGAACACACGCCTTCAAGTTGAACACCCCGTGACTGAAATGGTCACTGGCCTGGATCTGGTTGAGTTACAAATTGCAATAGCTGAAGGGGAGGTTATGCCCCTTAAACAACACGAAGTCCAGTTCAACGGTCACTCCATTGAATGCCGAATCTTGGCTGAGGACGCAGACGCTGGGTTCGTGCCCGATACGGGCAAAGTACTGCTACTCAACGTACCTAGCGGACCAGGCGTTCGATTTGACTGCGGTGTGACACAGGGCGCGCCGGTTACGGCTGACTTTGACTCCCTTCTCGCTAAGTTGGTCGTGCACGGCGCTGACCGTGCGGTTGCCATCTCTCGTATGCGAAGCGCGTTGGCCCAGACGACCATGCTTGGTGTGACGATTAACAATGACTTTTTGTCTCGCGTCTTACATCACGCTGCCTTTGCGAGGGGGGAAACCGATACCGGCTTTTTGGAGCGTCACAAAGCCGACCTGACCCAAGCCGGCTTGACCCTTACCGAGCAACAGATGGTGCTTGCCGCCGCCGCCAGCGCAACGCCTGATATCTCAATGACCACAATCCCCGAGCCCTACGCATCCATGGGCGCTTGGCGCAACTGATCCCTAACATGACCACACTCCAGTTTTTAGATTCACTAGACACCAAGCATCAAGTGCAGGTCCGAGCCCAGACCGTGTTTGTAGACGGCGTCCCCATTGAAGTGCGAAAGCAGGCGCAGGCGGGCTTTGTATGTACACAAAACGGCCACTCTGAGCGACTAATAGCAGTTGCGAATGGGGACACAATTTATGTCCAATTGCGCGGACGCAGCGTAAAGCTCCAAAGGGTGGACCCCACACGCGCAGCTCGCGCAGGCTCGACCGGGGGAGACGGTGCATCGCACGCGCCTATGCCCGGGGTGGTTGTGGCGCTGTTGGTTAAGGCGGGTCAGCAAGTTAAAAAGGGAGACCCACTTTTAGTAATTGAGAGTATGAAAATGCAGATGACTATATCTTCTGAGTTGGACGGATCAGTAAAAGAGCTACCCCTCGCAGTTGGGCAGACCTTTCAACGTAGCGACACGTTGGTGCTTGTGATTCCTAACGGAGACGCCCTATGAGCCGCATCATCAGCAAAATTGATACTGCATCGGCGAGTTATAAAAAAAACTACGATGCGATGACTGAAAAAGTACAAGCACTTAAGGATCAGGTGCATAAAGCTCGATTTGAGAGACCAGAGCGAGACGTAGAGCGTCTGCGGCGCCAGAAAAAGCTAACAGTACGCGAGCGCCTTGATCTTTTACTCGATCCGGGTACGCCCTTTTTGGAGATTGGCACGTTGGTCGCAAATAAGGCCTACACAGGGGATGTGCACGGGGCTGGACAGGTCTCAGGGATTGGCATTATTCATGGCCGAGAGGTCATTATCCACGCGGACGACCCCAGTATAAAGGGGGGGGCGTGGTATCCGCTATCGGTTAAGAAAATTGTTCGTACCTTAGACATTGCAATTGAAAACCATTTACCCGTGATTCACTTATGTGACAGTGCGGGTGGGTTTTTGCCCTTGCAGTCCGAGCTCTTTCCGGACCGTCACGCGGCGGGGCGAATTTTTCGCAACCAATGCACGCTCTCCAAAATGGGTATACCCCAAATTGCAGTGGTTTTAGGGCACTGCACCGCGGGTGGGGCGTATATTCCCGCGTTGTCTGATTACAGTGTGATCGTGCGCGGTAATGGAGGGGTTTTTTTGGGGGGCCCACCCCTCGTAAAAGCGGCAACAGGGGAAGTCGTATCAGCTGAGGATTTGGGGGGCGCTGCGATGCACACCTCCGTATCGGGGACTTGTGACTATGCGGCGGATGACGAACCGCACGCGATGGCAATTGCCCGTGATATTTTCTACAACACCTCCCCCATCGCTAAACAAGTAATTGACCGAGTCCAAGCTCAGCCCCCTTTTTACGATCCAAGGGAGCTTTACGGTATCGTTCCAACCGACTGGAAAACCGGCTTTGATATGCGCGAGGTGATTGCGCGTGTTGTTGACGCAAGTAACTTTCACGAGTACCAGCCCGATTACGGCACAACGATGATTTGCGGCTACGCGCGTATTTGGGGCTGTAAGGTCGGCATATTGGCCAACAACGGCGTGCTCTTTAACGACAGCTCACTTAAGGCTGCGCACTTTATGCGTTTATGCGACCGTGACCGCACGCCCTTAGTGTTTCTTCAAAATATTACCGGCTATATGGTGGGCCGCGAGTACGAGGAGCGCGGCATCACCAAGGACGGCGCCAAAATGATCATG
Source organism: uncultured Burkholderiales bacterium (assembly GCA_903871545.1). GTDB lineage: Bacteria > Pseudomonadota > Gammaproteobacteria > Burkholderiales > Burkholderiaceae_C > Limnohabitans. The sequence goes on from CAIQHG010000083.1 coordinate 77,095, forward strand.
ACCCAAGTTGGCTGCACGGTGCCAAAGTTCACCGTCATTGTTGGCGGATCCTTTGGTGCGGGGAATTACGGGATGTGTGGCAGGGCCTTTGATGGTCGCTTTTTGTGGATGTGGCCTCAATCGCAAATTGCTGTCATGGGGGCTGAGCAGGCAGCGAACACTTTAGCGGATGTCAAGATCCGACAACTTGAGCGCAATGGGCATCAATTAAGTGCCCAAGAGATTGCAGCGATTCGTGAGCCGGTGTTGGCAAGCTTTGAAGCAGAGAGCGATGCGTACTACTCGACCTCCCAGATGTGGGACGACGGTATTTTGGACCCACTCGATACCCGCAACGCTTTAGGCATGGCAATAGTGTCATCACTTAATGCGCCTTTTTCTGAGCCAGGTTACGGCGTGCTAAGGTTGTAGTTCACGCTAGTTAAATTAAGCACAAGGAGTCCGTATGATTAACGTCGGTGATGGCTCTACCATAGGGGAGACCTTTTTACGGGCAGCTAGCACGTACTCGGATAAGTCCTTCTTGGCGGTTCCGCCAAACCCAGGGCGGGCTTATTCGCCAAAGGGGCGTGAAATTAGCTACAGCGAAGCCGCCAAAGCGGTTGGCGAATTGGCCACAGTTTATAAAGCAGCAGGCTACGGAGTGGGTCACCGCGTCTCGCTCTTACTTGAAAACCGGCCCGACCATATCTTGCATAAACTTGCGATGAATACGCTTGGCGTGTGTTGTGTGCCGCTGAACCCGGATCACCGGGCGCGCGAGTTGGCCTACGTACTTGATCATGCGAAGGTGGACCTTGTTATTTGTTTAGAGTCCCTTGAGCCGCAGCTTCGTCTGGCGATGGAGCAAACCGAACACAACAAGCCAAAGGTCGCGATCTTCGAGCACTTTGTAAACAACTTGCCTCCACCCAAGCACATTGCGAGATCGACAGCGCCTGATGCCGCAACGCCTGCAAGCATTTTGTACACATCTGGCACAACGGGGCGTCCCAAAGGGTGCGTGCTTTCTCACGAATATGAGCTCACCGCGGGCGCTTGGTACGCAACGCGCGCAGGGCTATCGACATTTAATGAGGCCAGTGAGCGCATCTATAACCCCTTGCCCCTCTTTCACGTTAACTCCTCAATCTTTTCTTTTTACTGCTCGATGTTGATGGGCAATTGCCAGATTCAGACCGACCGCTTCCAGCCCTCTCGTTGGTGGACTGAGGTGTATGAGTCCAAAGCCACCGTTGTGCATTACCTTGGAGTTGTTGTACCGATGTTGCTTGGGCAAGACAGGCATCCTCATGAGCGCGATCACTTAGTGCGCTTTGCCATTGGCGCAGGTGTCGAGCCCCAACGCCACAAAGCCTTTGAGGAACGGTTTGGTTTTCCCTTGATCGAGATATGGGGCATGACGGAGATGGTGCGAGCCATCATTGATAACCAGTTGCCAAGAGAGGTGGGCACGCGTGCGTTTGGTCGGGCCACGCCAGGAATAGAGGTGCGAGTTGTGAACGACCACGGTGTAGATGTAAGGGACGGGCAAGAGGGCGAGATGGTGATACGTCACAGCGAAGCAGAGCCGCGCAAATATTTTTTTAGTGGCTACCTTGACGACGAGGCGGCCACTGAAGAGGCTTGGCGCGGGGGGTGGTTTCATACGGGCGATATAGTGACGCGGGATGCAAGTGGTTTGCTGCGTTTTATAGATAGACGTAAAAATATCATTCGTCGCTCGGGTGAAAATATCGCCGCCGCCGAGGTGGAGGCTTTGCTGCAGGCGCACCCTCTTGTTGAAAATGTAGCCGTACTAGCAGTGAAAGATGAGTTACGAGAGGAAGAGGTATTGGCCTGCGTCGTGTTAAAGGATAAGGCAATAAAAGCAATCGCAGGCACAAGCACAAGCGCAATGGCTACCGCCAAAGTGCTCTTTGATTACTGCAACGCGAACTTGGCTTACTACAAGACACCGGGTTGGTTGTATCTCACCGACAGCATTCCGACCACTGCCACACAAAAAATTCAGAAGCACCAAATCTTTGAGCCTGGCCTTGACCCGCGCACATTGGCGGGCATGATGGATTTGCGCGGGTTCAAAAAACGCGATTCCCGCGCATCATCCACTCAAACACCCCCTAGACCCTGATCTCTTTGTTCTTGTTGCTTAGCCCTTAACCTTTACTTTCTTCATCCTATGCCACTGCCCAAAATCTTTCAAAACGCGCTGAGCATCCCAGCAATAGGCTCGCCCATGTTTTTGGTCTCCTTCCCCCCACTCGTCACCGCGCAGTGCAAAGCGGGCGTGGTCGGCACATTCCCCCATGTCAACGCACGCACCTCAGAGCAGTTTGACACTTGGCTAAGCCTTATTGAAACTGAACTGGCAAGCGAGAGGACTCAAAAACCCTTTTCTGCAATTGCACCCCACGGTGTTAACCTCATTGTTCACCGTTCTAACCCAAGGTTTGATCCGGACCTTGAACTCGTTATAAAACACCGCGTTCCGTTTGTCATTACCTGTCTTGGCCACCCTGGCAAAGTGGTCGAAGCAGTCCACGGCTATGGAGGCGTAGTTTTTTGTGACATCACAAGTGCCGAGCATGCGCGCAAGTCCATCGACTCCGGTGCGGACGGCCTGATCTGCGTGGGAGCTGGGGCGGGTGGTCATGCATCTACACAAAGTGCGTTCTCACTCGTGCGTGAAATTAGAGAATTTTGGGACGGGTGTCTCGTGCTAGGTGGTGGCATCAATGACGGGTTCCAGATACGCGCTGCTGAGTCTTTGGGGGCTGACTTGGTTTATATGGGCACTCGTTTTATTGCCACCCAAGAGTCAAACGCTCAGCAAGAGTTCAAGCAAATGTTGATAGACTGCGATGTCTCCGATTTGATCTATACCGATAGACTGTCGGGCATTCATGCCAACTTTCTCAAACCCTCCCTTGACAAGTGGGGCGTAGACGTTTACCAACTCCCGCCCAAAAAAGCCGACATGTCCTCCTTAACAGATACCAACGCCAAACTCTGGAAGGACTTGTGGAGCGCTGGGCAGGGCATTGCCACTATTCACGACGCGCCGTGCGTGAGCGATTTAGTTGCACGCATTAGCAACGAGTATGAAATAGCCTGCAAAATGGGTCCTAGCCACGCTATCAAGCAGCCTGCCCTTGGGCACGCAAACAGCTGAAATAAACATATGAAGGTTATAGACTTTTACTTTGACTTCTCCTCGCCCTATGGCTACTTTATGTCTGAGAAGATCGGGGCGACTGCTAAGAGGTATGGACGTACGGTCCATTGGCATCCGGTGCTCCTTTTTGCTGTCTTACGTTCGGTGGGTCTTCCCCCGCCCTTTGAGCATCCCATTAAGCTTGAATATATAACCAAAGACTTCGCACGTTCGGCCAAACAAAGTGGCATTGAATATGCCTTGCCGCCAACGTTTCCGGCCTCCACGCAGAACGCCGCGCGCGCCTTTTACTTGTTGAATGAAAAAGCACCTCAGAGTGCCATTGCCTTTGCGCAGTCCGTACTACGTAAGTTCTTTTGCGACGGACTCGATATCTCAAGTCTTGAGTTGATTTCTCAAATCGTTTGCAGCCAAACTGATGCCCTTGGAGATTTGGTCGGTGTAAGCGATCTTCTTAAAACACAGGCAGCAAAGAGTTTGCTGCAAAATGCAATTGCTCAGGCTGTTGATAAAAAGGTATTTGGCTCTCCCTTTGTCATCATTGATGGTGAGCCTTTTTTTGGTTTTGACCGACTCATGCATATCGAGCAAAAGCTTGCCTCGAGTTGATCAATTTGAAGTATTCACAACTGGAGTAAAAATATGAAGCACGACTTAGTTACGACTGAGCTAGTAGGGCAAGTTGGTCTGATGCGTTTTAATAACCCAGAGGAGCTCAACACACTGCATTTGCCTATGCTGCTGGCGATGGAGGCGGCGCTGACAGAGCTTGAAAATGAAAACAATGTACGCGTCATCGTTGTCACCGGTGTGAATGACAAGGCATTTATTGCCGGCGGTAACATTAAGGATCTTAACGCTCGACAAGGCCTAGAGCATTACAACGAATTTGCCGAAATATTGATGCGCGTCTTTAGAAGGTTTGAGGTATGTAGTAAACCGACAATTGCCGCCGTCAATGGTTGGGCGTTGGGTGGGGGGATGGAGTTTATGCTAACAATAGATATTCGCTTAATGGCCATCGAGGTCAAGATCGGTTTGCCAGAAATTAAACTAGGCATCTTCCCCGGCGGCGGTGGCTCGCAGCGCTTGATGCGTCAATTGCCGCTTTGCCAAGCGAAGATGCTGATGTTTACCGGAGATTTCTTAAGCGCACAGGAGGCTGTCGCGATGGGCCTGGTTAATCAAGCCGTGCCGGGCGCGCAGTTGCTTGAGGAGACGCTTAAACTGGCAGCGAGAATAGCTGAGAAGTCTCCCTTAGCCCTTAAATTTCTTAAAACCTCCATGCTTCAGGGGGCGGATATGCCATTGCCTGCAGCTTTGGCCTACGAGGCTGCCGCCATTAGTTTGGTGTTCGATAGTGAGGACGCTCATGAGGGGTGCAGCGCATTTATTGAAAAGAGGAAACCCGTATTTAATGGTCGTTGAGCTGTGTCAATTATTTTTGTATAAATAAATTTTTAAGATAAAAATTTAACGAAAACCGGACAAACCTATCAGGGTAATCACTGCTTAAAAATACCAAAAAATTGAGCATAGTGTGATGTTGCACTCCACCCAACTGATCATTTGATTACGGTGATTAAAATAGGTGGTTAGTCTGTGATCAGACTGAACCGAAAAAAACGAATAAATAATAATTTTTTAAACTAGTCTCCCATGAACCACGATACACCCACTCTTAGTACCCAAAAACTCTTCGCAGATAAAGATCTGAGCTCGCCTAGGAGGACATTTTTTAAAACGGCTTTAGGCGCCGCAAGCGCAGCAAGCGCTGTGGGCCTTACAAGCGGTACGAGTTCCGCTGCTACAGCCCTCCCTCTAAATAGCGAATCTGCATTGAGCGTCACAAAAAATGATCAAATCATTGCCTCCGAACACTGGGCGATCAAGAAGGTGGAGAATCAGGATATAAAGCTCTACGTTTTGAATAAAAAACTTAAGACTACAAAAGGGACGTCCAAGGGAACCCTTCTTTTTGTTCACGGCTCCTCCATGGCGGGTACCCCCGTCTTTGATTTACAAGTTCCCGGTAAACCTGAGTACTCCACGATGGACTACTTTGCAAAACTTGGCTACGACACGTGGTGCCTTGATCATGAGGGCTATGGTCGTTCCTCAAAATCAAGAGACATCACTTATGACATCTCAACGGGTGCAGATGATTTAGAGGCGGTTAGTCGCTACATCACTCAAAAGACGGGTGATACAAAACTGATGTTGTACGGTGTATCCTCAGGTGCTTTACGGTGCGCGCTATTTACTGAGCGCTACCCTGAGCGAGTATCAAGACTTGCGCTAGACGCATTTGTCTGGACTGGGGAGGGTAGTCCAACACTTGCGAACAGGCGCAAACGCATAGATGAGTGGAAGTCCTCAAATAGAAGACCACTTGACCATGCGATGGTGCAAAGCATATTTACGCGAGACCATCCGGGGACCGCTGATCAAGATGTGATAGATGAGTTTGCCAAAGCCATTTTAAAACTAGACTCTTCCCTGCCCACCGGTACTTATATAGACATGTCAATCAATTTACCGGTTTGTACACCTGAAAAAATAACGGTTCCTACGATGATTATGAGGGGAGAGTTTGACGGCATTGCTGCGTTTGAGGACGTCTTAAAGTACTTCTCTAAATTACCTAATTCCGACAAAAGATTTGTGGTAATGCCCGGTATCGCACACGCAAGCCTACAAGAGAAAAATGTAAAAATAGTGCTTCACGCAATGCAAGAGTTCTTTGGCGAGCCGGCACCCATTTATAAGGGCTAAGTGTCTAACTTTTCTGGTGCAGTTGAAGGAGCAAGTCCTTTCGCGCTTGAAGTCTCTCCTATTTAATCAAAATGCCAGTGTTGGCCTTAGGCGTTAGCGCAAGGGTTCATAATTAATTGGTTGTGCTTGCCGTCGTTTACGATGTCCAAGCATTTTTTTGGGCCCGTAAAGTCATTTGAAAGAGGAACACGATCTGCATCAGCTTGAGCACTTGAAGAAAGGTTAAAAATAACTAAAACAACAACCGATGGGAGAGTTTTTTAACCCCCCCCACTTTTAGGAAACAGTTAAGCAATTAGATCGCTATAAATCCTTAACCAATTAGCTTAACTAATCTAACCATATTTTTCGGTATGCACCGTGCGGATCGTGGTCCTGGGTCTGCTTGGCCACACTAAATTGTCTTCCCCCTCTTGGGTCGGTGCCTTTCCCCGCAATGTATAGCCAGTTCCCTTGGTTGCTGTACACATCGTAGTCAATGAGCTGAGTCTCGAACCACGCAGCTCCTGCTTGCCAATCACCCTTCAAGTTATAAATCCAGTAACTGGCAACAATTTGACGCATGCGGTTGGAGAGATAGCCCGTTAGGAGCAATTCACGCATACCAGCGTCTATCAGTGTTTCTCCCGTGTTACCGGTTGACCAGTGTCGAAATTTTCTGTCATTAAATTCATTACTAGGCTCCGCCCCTAGCCCACTTGGGTGGTAAAGTTTGGTTCCGTATTTAAAGTGAAGAAAGCGGAAATAGTCGCGCCACAGCAGCTCAAACCAAAGCCAGTAAGTTCCGCCGTTTGCCCCGTGCGCAAACTCGTATTCGGAAAGTTTTTTTGCTATTGTTCTGGCTGAGCAGCAACCCGTTCCAAGCCAAGGGGAGAACTTACTGGAGTAATCCATTCCGATGAGTTGATTGCGAGTTTTTTTATAGGTGTCTGGTAGGCGCCGATCAAAGTACTGCTTCAGATGTGTTAAGGCAGTGCGTTCTCCACCTACAAATGAGTTGTAAAGAAAGTCGTGAACAAGGGGGGCGTCTGCGAACGCAGGCGAGGCGGCAGTTGTGTCCGCTTCTTTATTAAAGCTAACCAATTGGTTAACGAGCCCACTAATGTTTGGCAGGGGAGGCACAATTAGAGGCACATTCAAGGGAGCGCTGAACCTTAAGTTATGTCTCTCTACTTGCTGTCGAAATTGAGTAAAGATATCGGGCATTTCTTTTAATGCAAAGGGGAGGGAGTCGGGGTCCAACATGCTTGATTGCCATATGCAGTGAACCTCAAAACCTGCTCTCTTTAATTCGGCGATTTGGCTCAACTCCTCTGGCGCCTCAATGTGTTCACAATAAATGATGTGGGTGTCAAACCGTGTACGTAGCTTTATAAATACTTCTAGACAGTTCCCACTTAACTCTGCTAAGTCAGAGCCCATACCTTTAAGCTCAGCCCTCAAATCCTGCAAAGACTCTTGCACAAAGGCTCTTCGTTTTTTACCTACCCGGGGAAAGCCCCAAGAAGTTTCCTCCTCTAAGTAAGCGTGATGAATGTAAATAGGTAACAAAGAGTTTGCATTACGACAAGCCTCTTCAAGCGATGGGTTGTCAAGCATGCGAAGATCATTTCTGAACCAGTAAAAGGAAGTAGTCATTGACTCAAGAGCGGCTAATGGGCGAAGGGGTTATAGGGTCATCATTAAAAGCATGACCGGGCGTGCTCGGTATTTCGGACAAGGCTGAAGGTGAAGGCTTTAAGCGTATTCTTGGGACGGTTAGCTGACATCAGAAAACCAAGCAACACGGTATTATTCACCATATCTAAAAGCAACGCTTGGAGGCCTCTGTGCTTGGCCTTGCAAAAGCCCTGCTCACCTACAAATGCAAAAGCAGAGCACTGCAGCACTACTAAAGCAGTATCTAAGAAGTACCTAATTAATTGCTCAAACACTCACCATCAAAGGGTAAGTCGTAGCAAGTTGGCAAGCACCTTTAAATCAAACGAATAACCCATGCTTTGGTAGCCAACCCGGTTAGGGTGCAGTTTATCTCCTGGCCCACCCATGGTGCTCTCTGGCACAAACTCTGCCTTCATCTCGCCGCTTTGTGGATCCAAGGTTGTAAGGTCAAAATCTACAACACCCTCAAAGATGGGTGAACTTAGAATGAAATCATTTAAGCTGCGGCGTTTGCTGTCTTGTTCCTGAGAGCCGTGGGCGGCGCTGGTGCTGTTTAAAGCAGATCCGACTGTTGCACCCATTACTTTAATGCCCGCAGCCTTTAAGCGCTTTACGCCCTCTGTCAACTTATAGATGACTTGGTCCACACTGGCGTTGCCGTTCTTGCTAAAGTCATTTATACCTTCGAGCCAAACGACCAAACTCACCGAGGACAAAGTGAGCACATCTCTTTCCAGTCTCATAGAGGAGGAAGGCCCACCTGTAAAAGGTTTCAGTGACGAGTACTCCTGCGGCCCTGCAATTTGGTTACCCCCAATACCTGCATTGAGTACGACAACTGAGTGTCCAAATTGCCGGCGAATGCGCCTAGACAACACATCTGGCCATCTGTCATCTGTGTTCATAGTGGAGGCGGTGCCGTCCGTTATTGAGTCTCCAAAACAAAGAATCACTTTAGTGCTTGCGGGAAGCATCATATCAACGGCGTCTAAAAAAAACCAAGACGCAGTTGAAAAGGGGAACCCTTGCTCGGACTCCTGCGCACTTACAGCTTCAGAGTTGGGGGGGCTTATATAAGAAGTGGTGAGTGATTTAGCGTGCCAGGTCATTGGTCCGCTAGAGCCGTCGATGTGAAAGCTCACCGCCATTTTGCGGCCCTCTAAAAAAGAGTTATCTTCTTCTTTTAAGTTTCTGGGTTTAGCAAAGGGGAGCTCTATTGGGTCACTCCACATCCATTGACCAGGCTGGAGAACGATACGTTTTTCCCGGTTAAAAGTAACAGGTTGATTAGAGTGTTGAAAAAGCTCTGCGCTACTGAGTTGCAAGCCCACGTACACGTGATCAAAAGTGACCGGCTGAGTGCCTAAAGAGTTGGTTAAACGAATACGCGTGGTAGTTCCCCATACGTCTGGTTTGATGATCATTCGAAAGGACTGATTGCGCGCGCCCTCTTGGGGCTTGGGGAAAGTAAAGCTTTGATTGGGCTGAGCGGAGGGGTTGCCACTTGGGTAGGGTCCTTGAGTGGACGCAGTCCAAGTGGTTACCCACTTGTTGTATTCAGCTGAAAAAGTATTCGCAGTTAGGGACATATTGAGTGCAAAGAAAGCAAAGAAAAAGTTTACTAAAAAGCGTTTAGTAGCCCCAATAGAGCTCAAGCTTGGATTAATGCAGGGACTGCGATCCAAGGATACGTTCATCAAGCTTAAAGGCAAGAAAGGGGGCGTTTGCATTTTTTTGTGTGGTAATTTTTAAGCGATGAGTGATTTAAATTCTTTAAAGCAGACTTTAATCAGATCGGTCTAATCATTACGCTTTTAAATTTAACCACTCCGCCGGCGTATTGCAAAGCTATGGGCCCAGCTTTTAATAAATTCTCATTGGTTACGTCCACAGTTTTTACGCCGTTGAAGTAAACCACATAGTGGTTGCCTTTGGCGGTTATGTCATACGTGTTCCAGTGTCCCCCGGCCTTAGGCATGGGTACTACTTTTGCCACATTAACTATGGAGCCCGTACCGTAGGTCGGGTCGGGCCGTTTATCAAAGATGTTTACCTCATAAGCATTTACAGCATCAATCTTGACGGGATTACTAACTCTCATAAAGATACCGCTATTGGCGTCATCGTCTACCCAAAATTCAGCCTGAATTTGGAAATCTTGATACGATTTGGTGGATACTAGAAATCCGTTACCAAGCTCTGCTTGGACGAGCCCAGATTCAGTGAGTCTCCAGTTGGCGTTGCCAATGGCGGTCCAACTGTTTAAATTCTTTCCATCAAAAAGTGTTTCCCAAGGGGCTTGAGAGCCGCCTGGACTCGAATTGCTTGCAGTTGTTGATAATTCAGCGCACCCACAAAAGAGGAGAGCTGTAAGTGTGGTGCTTAATTTTAAAAAAATGGAAAACTTCATGTGTGTCCCCTTAAAGTGCTTGTTTTAGTTGAAACATCACAAGCTTAAGCAAAAAACCTAAGGTTTTCAATAAGGGGAAACAATACCGCAAATTAATATCGCAAATCAATAGGACACATTTTGATACGAAGTTTGCACAACCGAGCTTTCATAAAACCTACAAATTATTGAAAAAGCAGGATGTGTGTTTGCATACTCTTCAAATGCCTAAGTAGGCTTTCTTTATTCGTGGATCGTCCATTAGGGCGGATGATTGCCCTTTTAAAACGATTTTGCCTGTTTGAAGCACAAATGCGTAAGTGGCGACAGAGAGCGCCAGTTTGGTATTTTGTTCAACCAGTAATATCGTCACACCAGAGGCATGGATATTTAGTAACGTATCGTGTAACTCTTGCACAATCTTGGGCGCCAACCCGTGACTAGGCTCATCAAGCAACAGGAGTTTAGGCGAGCTCATTAAAGCTCTACCAATTGCAACCATTTGCTGCTCTCCGCCAGAGAGGGTTCCCGCTAGCTGAGATGCTCGTTCTTTGAGCTTGGGGAACAAATCGAAAATGGTTTCAAGATTACGTGCAACTTCTGCGGCGTTGCCTTTTTTTACAAATCCACCTAACAGAAGGTTTTCACGAACGTCCATCATTGGAAATATGTGCCTACCCTCGGGGACGTGTGCAATGCCAAGAAACGGTATTTCATGCGCTTTTAGTCGTGTTAAGCTTTGACCATCAAAATTAATAGTTCCATTTAGATGAGGCATCAGTCCAGAAATAGATTTAAGCAAACTACTTTTACCTGCTGTGTTGGCGCCTATAACCGCTGCAAAAGAGCCCTTCTCAATCTGAATGTTGATCTCACTCAGGACGGGTATCCCGTCGTAAGAGGCCTCAAGATTTTCTATTTCTAAGATGTTCATGTAAAGTGATTTTTATTATCTTATTGGCTTAGGAATCATGACCCAAATAAGCGGCAACCACCTCGGGATGCTGGTTGATAAAGGCGGGGGTTCCTTCTGCAATTTTTTTGCCAAAATTTATAACTACGATCCTCTCGCACAAATTCATGATGGCTCTCATATGATGCTCTATCACGACAAAAGTAAGACCTTCAGTATTTCTAAGTTTTTGAATCAAATCAAGGATGTGATCCATCTCTAACTCGTTCAGTGCTGCCATGACCTCATCTAGTAGTATTACTTTGGGACAAGTGCAAAGAGTCCTGGCGAGCTCGACAAGTGCTTTTTCGGGGAAAGTAAGGTCCCCGGCGCTCTTCAGGGCGATGTGAGAGAGTCCTACCTTTTCTAGGTTCTCATAAGCAAACTCTCTGGCTTGGTGTAGCGACATCTTTTGTAAGGCTCCAGTTAAAACGTTCTCAATTACACTCATGTCTGAGAAGAGGGCCACGTTTTGGAACGTTTTAACTAAACCCATTTTGCAGCGTTCGTGGGTAGCAAAATTGCGAAGATTCTTGCCTTCAAAATAAATCTCTCCGCTGCTAGGTTTAATGAGGCCTACAAGGAGATTGAATAGGGTCGTTTTGCCGGCGCCGTTAGGTCCAATTAACCCAACAATCTCTCCTGGTTGGATGCAGATATCTAACTCGTTGACAACTGTGAGTCCACCGAATCGGCGCGTTAAAGATTTTGTGGATAGGATGTCTTGCGTGTTGGCCATTTCAACTACCTAATCTTTTTGCCATACGGTTAAATAAAGCTTGTAGGCCGCGCGGCTCAACCAAAATAATTGCGATCAAAATCAAGCCATATGCAAGCTGGGATACACCGGCGCCTTTTGCAGATAAGGTGCTGTTAAAAAGCTCCTCTATGGGTAGAAGGAAGCACGCACCAATTAAAGGGCCCCACACCGTCCCGATGCCTCCTATGATGCATATCAAAGCAACTCTAATGGAGATGCTGACAAGGGAGAAAATGGAGTCGGGATCAAAGAAAAAATTGAACTGAACAAACAATACGCCGCACCCGCCCATTAGGGCGGCTGAGATAACGGATGCAATGATCTTGGTTCTTGTGACGTTTATCCCAATGGCCTGAGCTGAGGCAGGATTGGCTTTTAGGGCCCTAAGTTCATAGCCTATTTTTCTCTCACTAATTTGTTGGTAAATAAAAGTACAAATTAAAAACATCCCCAGCATAATAAAATAGAACGGGACGCCTGACTGGAACTGCATTAGGGGTAGCCCACCTTGGGGGGCAAAGGGCACCGATAAACCAACTGGCCCCCCTGTCAGGGAACTCCAGGTGTTGGCGATTGAGCGCAGCACTTCGGCAAATGCAAGTGTTGCCAACGCAAAGTAATGACCCCGCAGTCTCATTGTGGGAATGCTTAGTAAAGCACCCGTAAATCCAGCCACCAGCATACCGGCCAAAAGTCCTAGCCAAGGAGACAGTGAGGCGTGGAGTAATAAAAGAGTGGAGGTGTAGGCTCCTAGGCCAAAAAAAGCGGCATGTCCAAGTGAGATTTGATTGGCCAGTCCTCCCACTATGTTCCAAGACTGAGCCATGCTCGCAAACAAAAAAAGAAGAGTCAGCACCCGGATGGCGTAACCTTGGTCGGAGATAAAGAAGGGGGCCATGCAAACCACAATGCAAAGCAAGAGGCGGATGATTTTCTTAGTAGATGAAAGGACTAGCGCTGATTTCACGTTGAGAATTTATAATCTTTAAAGATGAAATAAGTTTGTATTAATTTGCATCAGCTTGCACCCATGATTAACTGGCCCTGCGACCAATTAGGCCCTCAGGTTTTAGTGCAAGTGTCAAAATGAATACGCAAAAAAGAGTCAAGTTTTGCAACTGTATAGGCAAGAATAAACCAGATACGGACTGAATGACACCAACTGCAAGACCACCGATCACTGCCCCCATCACATTGCCCAAGCCGCCAAGCACGACTACAGTAAACATCAAGACGCCAAACTGTTCGCCCACACTGGGTGATGCGGTCAGATAAGGCAATATGATCCCCCCACCGTAAGCTGTCAGAGCAACTCCTAGGGCAAAGGTGACGCGGTAGATGTGCTCAGGATTAATGCCTAAGAGTTGCGCTGCCATACGGTCCTGGGAGGTTGCGCGTACTGTCCTTCCCCACCAGGTTTTCGCGAGCAAGTACCAAATACCTAAACCTGCAACCACGGACGCACAAAAAGATATCGCGTAAGGGGCGCTGACAATTAAGCCGCCAAACTCAAGCGATTCATTTTGGTAAGGAGTTTGCACCGATTTGAACTCTGAGCCAAAGAGTATCAGCGCCAAGTTGTCCAAAACGATCAGCAGCCCGACGGTTAAAAAGATCTGTGCAACCTCAGGGGCTTTGAGCACCTTAGAGATTAAAAATTGCTGAGTCAGATAACCCATCACAAAAGCGACAGCAAAAGAGAGTAACGCGCCTAAGACAGGATCAATGCCTAAAAATGCCCACGCGTAATAAGCCACGTACATGCCGACCATCAAATACTGTGCTTGAGCGAAATTTACAATGGAGATGACGCCGAAGACGAGCGTTAGCCCAATCGATATCACACTGTAAACGCCGCCCAGCATCAGTCCGTCAAGTATGGCTTGTAGGAGTGCCATTTATAAAGTTACTAGTTAAAAATAGTTATGTAATCTAAGAGCCCTTGGGGTTCAACTTAAATTAGCCGTTATTTATAAATTTACCCTTGGCGTATTTCTGTGGCCATACGGTCGCCAGCTCATTTTTCTGCCACTGAACCATGACTGGATCTGCAAACGTGTTGAGTCCTGACTCATCAAACTTAATTTTACCATTCGTCATCGCCTTGGCCCAACCCTCGGTGAAGGTAAGGGTGCGAAGGGTTTTAGAGATGTCCTCAGGTTTAGAGGATTTTGCGGCATTGATGGTTTGAGCCAAAACGTCGAGTGAGACAGCATGTTCCAAAGCTTCGTGCACCATAAAAGTATTGTAGCGTTTCCTGTATTTTTCGCTCAACTCTGTGTCTAAATCGTAGTTGGCTGAACAAATTGATAAAACACCATCTGCATAGTCCCCCAGTGCTTTAGCAAAATCGGGGATAACGTAGCCTGCTGAGCCGCCCACAATTGGGATACCTAGTTTTTGTTGGCGAAGCGCTCTGACAATCAGCAAACTGTCGTTCAAGTAAGAGACTGGGAAGACGACCTGGGCTTTAGAGGCTCTGAGTTTATTAATAAGCGGAGTCACATCGGTGATTCCGAGTGGATAAGCCTCGTCCATCACAATTTCAACCCCTGCCTCCTTGGCTGCGTTTCTTATACCTGTTGCGGTTGATGTGCCAAACGCAGTATCTTCAAACATGATTGCAATCTTATTTGTTTTCGCAATGCCACCCGATAGATCATGTGCGAAGTTAAATTGCGCTTTACCAATGACACTTCCTTTGGGGGTGACTTGAAAAACGTTCTTAAAACCTCGGCTAGTCAGTTGATCAGAGTAAGACATGGTGATGAGTGGGATTCCTCTGCGCTCAGTGACCTCAGAGATAGCGAGGGTGAGCGAGGACGCAAAGGCGCCAAGGATTGCGCAGCAATTGTTCTCTGCAATAAGACGCTGTGCAATGGTTGCCGCATTATTGGGGGTGGACGTGGAGTCTGCAATTTCAAGAGAAATCTTTGTACCGCCCAAGCCCTTAAGCCCACCACTGGCGTTGATCTCATCTGCTACGAGCTCAATGCCTTGTTTGGAGTTCACTCCAAACTGAGCGTTGGCGCCTGACAGGGGAAGTATGACTCCAACTTTGACGGTATTTGATTGCCCAAAGGATTGCAAGGGCCAGTTGCTCGCTAGTCCTAAGCCGACCAAAGAAGTTAATTTTTTAAGAGTGCTGCGTTTAATTGGATTCAAGGTACTGCTCCTTTTTCTATTTGTTTTTTAATTTAACCAGGGATCGAGCAAATTATGGTTGCTAGCAAAAATACTGCCTATCCAGGTTTACCATCATATTGACGTATTGTCTGACAATATATGATCTCGTTCATGGTGACTGAACTAAAGCAAGTTAAATTAGAGACTCTACGCGCGCAAGTAGAAAACACCCTGCGTAAAGCAATTATTAGTGGTGAATTGAGTCCTGGAGAAAAACTAATTGAGCGAGAGCTTTGCCAGATGTTAGGCGTTAGTCGCCAGTCGCTAAGAGAGGCGATGCGCAAGTTGGAGGCTGAAAAGCTAATCGTGATTGTGCCCCACCGCGGCCCTGAGGTCGCGTCTATGAGTATCGATCAAGCCAGGGAGCTCTTCGCTTTGCGACAACTGCTTGAGAGTTACGCTGCCCAAGAATTCACAATTCACGCAAGTGACCAACAGATTAAAGAGCTGATTAAAACAGTTAAGAGGCTCAAAGAAGCGGTCAAAAAAAATGACTCAGAGGGAGTGCTGCAAGCGAAGGCTGAGTTTTACGGCATATTGCTAGGAGGATGCGGCAACAACTTGGTACGCGAGGTCTTAGGTGGTTTGCTCTCGAGGGTGAGTTTACTGCGGGCAACTTCTCTCATGCTTGAGGACCGACTCCCACAGAGTTTAAAAGAGATTGAAGCCTTGGTGGCATGTATCAAGCTTAGAGACCCAGATGGGGCTAGGGCGATTTCATTTGAGCACGTAAGCAACGCGCAAAAAGCTGCACTTGGTGTCTTGGAGTATCAGTTCGGTGTAAGTTAATTTTTTATTTTTAAAGGAGATAGTTATGAACAAAGATTCATTTGAAAAGGGGCTGAAAACAAGGCGTGAGGTCCTGGGCGCAGAGTATGTAGATAACTCGCTGAAAAACGCAGATGACTTTAATATGCCCATGCAAGAATTAGTGACGGATTACTGCTGGAACGAGATCTGGAATCGTCCAGGATTGGACAGAAAGACACGCAGCATTATTAATTTATCAATGCTCACGGCGCTAAATCGCCCCCACGAACTCAAGCTTCACGTAAGGGGTGCAATCAACAACGGACTGAGTAAAACTGAGATATCCGAGGTTCTTTTGCAAACAGCTATTTACTGCGGTGTGCCTGCTGCCATTGATAGCTTTAGGGGAGCTAAGGAAGTATTCAAAGAAATGGGAATTTAAAAGTGTTCAAAGCAAAAATTGGGTTTATAGGTCTGGGGCAAATGGGTGTGCCGATGGTGAGGTGTTTACTAAAGCAGGGACACTCAGTAAGCGGTTTTGATTTAAATGCAGCTGCATTAGGGCTTTTTTCAGATGTGCCAGACTTCCACTCAAAGCCCTCGCCTAGCGCCGTCGTGGAGTCCTCAGATGTGCTTATCCTCATGCTGCCTGATAGCAACGTGGTTGATAAGTTGCTTTGGAGTGCAGGGGGCTCTGAGGGCAGCCCCAAAGGCATTGCCGAGCTTCTAAATTCCGCACAAATCCTGATTGACATGGGTTCTTCAGACCCAGTCAGGACCCGCGCGAATGCAGAGAAACTTAAGAGCCTGGGGATAGAGTTTGTTGACGCGCCTGTGTCTGGCGGTGTTAAAAGAGCTGTAGACGGAACTCTCTCCATCATGATTGGGGGAGGAACAAGCACAGTAGAGGCGGTTACACCTATTTTGTCAGCAATGGGCAAGACGCTCACCCACGTGGGACCCAGTGGTGCTGGGCACGCTGTGAAGGCGTTGAATAACTATGTGTCTGCATCAGGGCTTTTGGCAGTTTGTGAGGCGTTGGTAGCGGCTCAAAAATTTGGCATTGATCCTCACTTGGCCAACAAGGTATTCAATACCTCTACGGGCAAGAATAACACGACGGACGTTAAGGTGGAGAACTTTATGCTATCTGGAACTTACGGCTCTGGATTCTCTATGTCCTTGATGCGTAAGGACTTACAAACGGCACTAGACTTCATTGACCGTATGGGTACAACGGATGCTTTTGCAAAGCAATGTGTCAGCTCCTGGAGCGCAGCGGAGGGCGCGCTTGCAAAGGGCGCAGATCACACAGCGATGTACAAATACATATTGGACCAGTCTTAAGTGATTTTTTTACACCCAAGGGCTATTAATAATGAGTGAGAGCCATTTGAATGAGCTGCTAAAGCGAATTTCAACAGTGATGTCCGAGGTGCTGGGTCGCACTGAAATAGCGCAAGATGTAAAAAATTGTCCACTCCATATATGCTTTGAAATAATAGGCGCAGACATAAGCGCTAATAAAAAGCCTATTCACTTTGACATAACGCCGCCTTCCTCTTGCGGATCTGTTGTGCTTCGTGCAGACGCCGGTGTGTGGGGCGAAATATTTAAAGAGACCCCTGAACCAGGCTTTCAATCGATTGGAGCTTTACGGCGCAGTTGCGCGGAGTTCTCGGTGTTGGGGTCGAATTTAAACATTGCTCAGGTGCTTCCCCTGGCAGAGCGTGTAGTTGATTATGTACGCCTGGGACTTCATCCTAAGAGGTCTAAAAATCCGAATTGGAACAGAAGAGTGCTTGCTCAAATCAAAGGCCACTATCTTTGCATTGACGAGAGCAGGGGGGAGTGGGTGTATGCAGAGCGCTCAGGCAAAGAAAGTGGCCCCGTATTATTGATGCTTCACACCGCTGGGGCAGATTCTAGACAGTGGCACGGCTTGATGGGAGAGCTGGGGACAAGTAAAGCCAATGCATCGGATACTTACTCATTGCAAAACTGGTCAATGCATGCATTTGATTTGCCTGGTCACGGAAGGTCACCCTTACCTGAAGATCGTCCGAATTGGAGCTGGACTTTAACTGAAGAGGACTATTGCCGCTGGATAATTAGTTACTTGGATGCGTGCAAAATTAGCCGAGCAACGCTCATAGGATGCTCGATGGGTTCGGCTATTGGACTAGTGTTGTTGGCCAAGTATCCAAACAGGTTTGATGGAGCAGTCTTATTAGAAGCTCCCTACTGCTCAAGGGGGCGACGCTCAATTTATTTAAACCATCCGCAGGTTCACGGCGCAAGGCTAGCCGCCGCATGGGTGGGCTCTTTACTTGCACCCCAAAGTGATAAAAGCAGCCGAGACCAAGCGACTTGGATTTACTCTCAAGGGGCACCTAGTGTGTACGACGGGGACTTGTCTTTTTACAGTGATGAGTTTGATGCACATAAATACACCGCCCGTATCGATACGAATAAGACCCCGCTTTGGTTGATGACGGGTAACTATGATTATTCGGCTTCTCCGCAGGAGACAGACAAAATTGCCCAAGAGGTGAAGGGCTCCCATTTCGTGGAGTTAAAAGGATTTGGCCACTTTCCTATGATTGAGAACCCAAGCGGGTTAATTCCCTACTTAGCTGAGCCTTTGAAAGATATTCTCGCGCACAGAAAGTCTATTTAGTGAAAACATAATTGTAAGCATAGGAATAAGGAGGAATAAAAATGACCACAAGCACATGGGAAGCCTACGCAATGCGTTACGCAACTGTACAACGAAAGCGTAACGAAAATTTCATTGCCTACGACCCGCACGATGAAGCAACGAATATGGATTATTTTGTTTGGTTTTTAAAGTCCGATTTTGAAACCATATTAGTGGATACTGGGTTTAATGCAAAGGCCGCAAAAAATAGGGGCAGAACTTTCCTAAGGTGTCCAATCGAGTCACTCAAGTCTGCAGGCATCGCACTATCCGATATTAAAGATACCGTAATCACGCACGCCCACTATGATCATGCAGGTAATACCGAGTTACTTCCAGCAACTCGCTTTCACCTTCAAGAGCGCGAGATGAACTACGCAACTGGCAAGCACATGAGGCATGACTTTTGTAATCATGCCTATGATCCACATGACATTTGCCACCTCGTTCACGCAAATTTTGAAAAACGCGTGCAGTTTGAAAACGGTGACTATGAGCTGAGGTCTGGAATAACCGTCCACTGGGTGGGCGGGCACACGATGGGACTTCAGATTGTGCGGGTCCATACAAAGCGGGGTTGGATTGTTTTGACTTCTGATGCGTCTCATTATTTAGAGAACTTTAAAAAACGTTCGCCCTTTCCAATCGTCGTTAATACGCTCAATATGCTGGAGGGTTACGAGTTGATACAAAAACTTGCTGAATCTGAAAAACACGTCATTGCGGGGCACGATCCGTTAACGCGGGAGTTGTATAAGCCTGCGGACTCAAAGAAATTAGAAATTTATTCTTTAGTTGATCCTTTGTAAGATGGATTTACTGCGCGGGTCATGTGCCAAGCAATAGTTAAGTGGGGAGAAAAATCATATGTACAAACGTCTTCAAAAGTTAGAAACTAAAAATTCAGTATCTACCACTGCTGTGAGGCGTTTTGTGGGAGCTCTGATATTGATTTGTATGTGTGCACACTCATTTGGTGAGATGTCGTTTGATTATCCAAATAAACCCATTACCGTAATCATCCCCTTTCCACCTGCGGGGTCAACGGATGTGTTGGGCCGGATTTTGGCCCAGTTCATTGGTAAGTCGTTAAACCAAACTGTGTTGGTTGAGAATACAGGTGGTGCGGGCGGAACGATCGGAGCCGCCAAAGTCGCTCGTGCCCCGGCAGATGGATACACGCTTCTTTTTCATAATATGGCTCATGCAAGTGCGCCCGCTTTGTATGCAAAACTCTCCTATGACCCGGCGGCTGATTTCGAGCCGGTTGGGTATGTCAATGCTGTTCCTATGATTTTGGTTGCCAAGAAAGGTTTCGCCTTTGATGATATCAAGGCAGTGATTGGTTATGCCAAATCAAACCCGGGCAAAATAAATTTTGCAAATGCAGGTATCGGCTCAACATCTCATTTGTGTGATGTTTTATTGCAATATACAACGGGCGCAAATTGGCTCGATATTCCTTACAAAGGCACTGGGCCAGCTTTGAACGATCTTCTTGGCGGGCAGGTAGACATGATTTGTGATCAACCCGCAAGCACCCTTGGACATATTAAGAGCGGTAACTTTAAACCAATTGCAGTTGCCACCTCCACACGCTTAAAAATCTTGCCCGATGTGCCCACCTTTGCAGAGTCTGGTTTGCCTGGGTTTGAGCTTTCAGTGTGGCACGCCATTTACGCACCTAAGGGCACCCCAAGAGCGGTGGTGGATAAATTGAGCGCTGCTTTAAGAGTTGCACTAAAAGATCCACAACTGGTTCAAAAATACAACGAGATGAGCGCCATCATTGCAACACAAGAGCAAGCAACGCCTGAGTACCTAAAGGGTTTCTTGAAAAGTGATGTGGAGCGCTGGAGACTCGCAATGAAGGCCGCGGGCGTTCAGCCAGAGTAAGCTCAAATTTTTTCTGCAAATAATAAATGGATATGAACACTGCTTCATTTACAACCAAAGAGTACAAATAGAACGTGGATCAGTGTGAGCACACAGCAAGGGTTGAGCAAAGCACAGCGCTTTTGTACATACTCAGAAATGATTTAAAGCTCAAGGGCACAAAGTTTGGATGCGGACTGTAGCAATGCGCAGCGTGTAATGTTTTGATTGGCGGTAGAGTTGTTAACTCTTTTGCTACTGGATTCTGTGAAAGCCTGAGCTGCAAGAACTGAACTCACAACAGCGGACCAAACAACTTTGAAAGCCGTATTGTCTTGACTATTTCTTAAACGCCCAAAACCGGCTGAGTAAAAACGTTTGAACAGCTGCTGCAATAATGCCTGCAATCAAGGATAGCCAATCATCTACCCTCGCCCCCCTATAAAGTATCATAAAAACAATTTCATTTGTGCAAAAACCTGCGCAAGCAGTTATTCCAAAGCGCATGAAACTTTGCAAAGCTTGTGTACTTGTATCTTTAAAGCTGAGGTTTCTGTGGCCAAAAAAGCTTACCAAAAAAGCAATGATAAAACCCAAAGCGTTTGCCCATTCGTTTTGAACTTTTAAAAAATCGAGAGTCAAACCGTAAATAATCAGATGAACTGCGGCCGCACTTGCTCCCACTAAAAGAAACCAAAATCCAGTTCGCAGGCGAGCAAGTTTTTGTTGAAATAATCTTTTGATCATAAAGGGAGAGCGAAACGCAATTTAGAGCAAACGACTTTAAAAAGAGCCCTCACTAAAACTTAATGATTTGTCGTATCTTGAAGACCACGTCCCGTTTTTTTTGCGATTAGATATTTAGGCCTTTGTTTGACCTCCTCATAAATCCTGCCCACATACTCTGCAAGAACACCGATGGAGAGCATTTGAATACCGCAAAAAAACATCAATCCAACCACAATAGTGGCATAACCTGGAACATCAATGCCGTAGAAAAAATATTCAAAAACAACCCAACTCCCGTAACACATAGCCCCGATAGAGAGTAAAAATCCAACAATGCTAAGCAGCCTCAAAGGGGCAACTGAGAAGGCCACAATGCCCGTCACAGCGAGTGCAAACGAGCCTCTTAAGCCGAACTTGCTGACTCCCTCAACTCTACTAAGGGGCGTGTAGTCTAGCGCAATGCTAGGATACCCAACCCAAGCGTACAGCCCTTTCATAAAGCGGTTACGTTCAGGCATGGAGTTGATAGCCGTAACAACTTGGCGACTCATCAACCTAAAGTCACCTGCGTCGGAAGGTATTTGTACTCGGTTTCCCCAGTTAATGAGCCTATAAAACAAGCCAGTCAAATATACCTGAAGTTGTGTTTGGTCGCTACGGGTCCTGCGCACAGCGTAAACCACATCGTAACCTTGGCGCCAATGCTCTAACATCGTTAGCACCAAAGAGGGGGGGTGTTGGCCGTCCGCGTCCATCAACACTATCGCGTCACCCTTAGCGTTTTCAAGTCCAGCACTCAAGGCAGACTCTTTTCCAAAATTTCGGGACAAATTAACACCGACAATTCGGGGATCGTTGGCGCACAAGTTTTGCAACACAGCGCCCGTGTGATCTGTGCTGCCATCATTCACAATGATGATCTCTAAGGCTGGCAGCTCATGATCCAGGGTGCTTAGCAACTGAGCCACAAAGGTGGCGAGGTGGTGCCCCTCATTAAATGCGGGGATCACCAATGATAGGGAAGGGGAGGTGTGGGTGCGTGGGGAGAGGCTTAGCATTTCGGAATCATGCCACGAGTTTTGCAAAAAAGTACTCAAAGGTTGACTTTCTTTACAGATTTTCTGATGCTTAGGCCCTCAAGTGTCCGTCTGGGCCCAACTTTAAAGACAATTGGCTTGAAAAGCTACGCGTGGGCTGGTCACAACGCCCTTAAAATCACACGATGCAAATTGTAAAACATGAACTCAAAGAAGCGCTGATAAGCGTTGTTGAAGCCTTGGTCCCAGGAGAGGGGGGGCGAGCGGAATTTGAAATTCCTAAGGTCCCCGAGCACGGAGATTTAGCTGTAACGGCAGCGATGCCTTTGGCAAAAAAGCTGAAAAAGTCCCCTAGGGATATCGCTGAATCCCTAAAAAACGCTCTTGAAAAAGAGTTCGCCTTCAAAAAATGGGTTGAATCCATGGAGATAGCGGGGCCAGGATTTTTAAACATTCGCCTAAAGCTTAGCGCTCGACACCAAGTCATCAAGGAAGTGCTCGGCCAAACAAACACCTACGGTTTTAAAGCAAAACGCGGCGAAAAAGTGTTGGTTGAATTCGTGTCTGCCAATCCGACCGGTCCCCTGCACGTGGGTCATGGGCGCCAAGGGGCGCTTGGGGACGCGATCTGTAATCTCTTTCAAACTCAGGGCTGGGATGTACACCGTGAGTTTTACTATAACGACGCAGGGGTACAAATTAATACGCTTGCGCTCAGCACCCAAATGAGAGCCAAAGGCCTGAAGCCCGGAGATAGCGCTTGGCCAACGGGTGAGAATGCGGCCGTGTACAACGGAGACTATGTTGCAGATATAGCGAGGGACTATCTCGCAAAAAAAACCGTTGTTTCAGATGACAGGTCTTACACCGCTAGTGGAGATTTAGAGGATTTAGAGAGCATTAGAGAGTTCGCCGTCGCCTACCTCAGGCGTGAGCAAGATCTGGACTTGAAGGCCTTCGCGGTTCATTTTGATGAGTATTACTTGGAGTCAAGTCTGTATACCAGTGGTCGGGTAAAGCAAGCCGTGCAGTCGATGATCAACTCTGGGCACACCTATGAAGCTGATGGAGCGTTGTGGCTTCGCTCTACCTCCTACAAAGACGATAAAGACCGAGTGATGAAAAAGTCGGACGGCACTTTTACTTACTTTGTGCCCGACGTGGCTTATCACTTAAGCAAATGGGAGCGGGGGTTTCACAAAGTCGTGAACATTCAAGGCACGGATCACCATGGCACCATAGCTAGAGTTCGAGCAGGACTTCAAGCGGCCTCAGAGGTTCAAAATCTGGGCATACCCCCAAGCTTCCCCGACTATGTGCTTCACACCATGGTGAGGGTCATGAGAGGGGGCAGCGAGGTAAAAATCTCTAAACGCGCGGGAAGTTATGTGACGCTCAGAGATTTGATTGAGTGGACCTCTAAAGATGCGGTGCGGTTTTTCTTCACCAGCCGCAAACCCGACACTGAGTATGTATTTGATGTTGATTTGGCATTAGCTCAAAACAATGACAATCCGGTCTTTTACGTGCAGTACGCACACGCCCGGATTTGCTCGGTTTTATTAAAAGAGCAGACTGATCAAAGTCAGTCAGACTTGGACGAAAAGGGCAGAATGCAAAAAGTGATTGAGGTAACGAAAACGTTCTTGGCAACTGATTTGACTCCGCTGGACTCCGTCGCTGCTAAAACACTCACCTCCCAGCTCGCCCGCTTTCCTGAGGTGCTAAGCTCAAGCGCAGAAAATTTTGCTCCCCATGAGATCAGCTTTTATTTGCGGGATTTGGCCGGTGCTTATCACAGCTACTATGATGCTGAGCGCATATTGGTTGAAGATATGGCCATTAAAAATGCGAGACTAGCGCTTGTTGCAGCGACAGCGCAGGTGATTCGAAATGGATTGAGTGTGCTCGGGGTCAGTGCCCCAACCCATATGTAGTTATATAAAAACTAAAATCACACAAAAGTTTAAATTACACAAAGGGCATTTAAATATGTTGACGGCTCAAAGCAAATTGCAATTCCAAAGGGGCGGAACAGTCCTTGGTTTCATACTGGGACTGCTGGTGGGACTCTTAGTCTCGTTGGGGTTGGCAGTCTATGTGACTAAAGTGCCTATTCCTTTTTTGAACAAATCGGTCAGCAGAACTGCTGAACAAGACGCGGCGGAGGAGAAAAAGAACAAAGACTGGGACCCAAACGCACCACTTTACAACAAGTCCTCTAAGACTGGCGCCTCCCCCACTGCACCAGTCGCCGGTTCTGCTCCGAGTACGCAGCCCCCAAAGACAGAAGATAAGCCTGAGCCAATTGCGGATAAAACCACCCCAAGCACTAACATTAGCTCCAGCACCAGCGCAACCGACTTAATTGGAGACTTTATTCGCTCAAAGACGGATACATCGGGGAGTAATCCAAGCTCAGCTACTCTAGCCCAAAACGCACCTAATACGGGTACCGGGGCGACTCCTGCAGACCCTTTTTATTATTACGTTCAAGTCGGCGCCTTCAGATCAAACGATGAAGCGGAGTCTCAACGTGCAAAATTGGCCCTCCAAGGCTATGATATTCACATTTCAGAGAAAGAACAGGCCGGCAAAACTGTATTTCGCGTTCGGATCGGTCCAATGAACAGTAAAGACGACGCAGAAAAGGTTCAAGTCAAATTAGCCACTCAAAAGACCGAGGCTGCAATTGTCCGAGTGCAGCGCTAATAATAGGAGGCTGATTTTTATACTAGATCTCCTAAATATTCACCCTATTTGGCCTGAATTTTTAAGCCCGTAAATTTCATCACACTCTTTGATACACACAGAAGGAATATTTCATGAAAAGACGTGAATTTGCTTTAACAAGCGTTGCTGCCACATCCTCTATCCTCACTCGGGGAGCATTTGCACAGGGTGGTAAATTTGTGGAGGGCGTGGATTATCTTTCCTTGGATAAGAGAGTACCCGCCGATGTGGGTAATGGGAAGATTGAGATCATTGAATTTTTTTGGTATAGCTGCCCACATTGCAACGCATTTGAGCCCAGCCTTGCGTCATGGATCAAGAGTGCCCCAAAAGACTTGGTCATCAAACGAGTGCCAGTGCGTTTTCAAGACAGCTTTGAGGCACAGCAGCGTATGTACTACGTCTTAGACTCCTTAAACAAGATCGACGCTTTGCATGCACAAGTATTTAAAGCGATACACGTTGAGAAATTAAATCTCTCAAACTCAGAGGGCTTGGCCAACTGGGCCAGTGCACACGGGATAGAAAAAACGCAGTTTATGGAGCTTTTCAACTCCTTTGGCGTAGCGACTCAGGCCAAAAGAGCGGCTCAGTTGCAAGAGGCTTATAAAGTGCAAGGCGTACCTGCATTGGGAGTTGCGGGAAGGTTCTATACCGACGGCTCTATAGCCGG
The DNA here is from genome assembly GCA_903871545.1 of uncultured Burkholderiales bacterium. Taxonomy (GTDB): domain Bacteria; phylum Pseudomonadota; class Gammaproteobacteria; order Burkholderiales; family Burkholderiaceae_C; genus Limnohabitans. The sequence continues at coordinate 102,495 of CAIQHG010000083.1, forward strand.
GAGCATGGACAGAGCTTTACAGGTCGTGGAATTTTTAGCCACTGAAGTAAGAAAAGGGCGCTAAGAATTGGGCGTTCCCCCTGGACTCCGCCCTATAATCAAGGCATGAAATATATTAACGCAATTTTCGTGCCTTGAGTTTGATCTTGACTTCAATCACGGCTTCAAACTTAATCAGATTGCATCTGAGCGCGCTTCTCTTTTTAAGTCTCCTTATTTTAGGGCTTGGAGTTGCTTACGCCGAAAAAGCCGACCGCGATAAGCCATTGAAAATTGAGGCGGATCAATTAGATTACGACGACTTGAAACAGTTGAGTGTGTTTACGGGACGGGTGTCTTTGGTCAAAGGAACCATTGATATACGGGGAGACCGCTTGGAAGTAAGACAAGATCCGGACGGCTTTCAGTATGCGGTGCTCACACCTGTGCCTGGTGGGCGTGCAAGTTATAAACAAAAAAGAGACATCCAGAGCGAAAGTGTTGAGGGCATTGCACAGCGAATTGAATACGACGGCAAACAAGACAAGATATTTTTACTTGGAAACGCAGAGCTTAAGCGTTTTAGAAGCGGCGTAGTCAGCGATGAGATTAGTGGACAGCGCATTGTGTATGAGAACCTAACGGATAAGTTTAGCGTTGACTCAAAGTTGGGTACTGCGGTTGGCTCTGGTGATACCTTGAAAGGGTCTACTGCAACATCACCTAAGTCTGGCTTAGGTAGTTCACTTGATTCATCTGGCCAAGGAACTATTAGCAACTCGAGCGGCGCCAGAGTCAGAGCCATTTTATCCCCCGTCAAGCCCAGCGAGGCCAAGCCGTGACCAGTTCCTTCAAGCAAAGCGCGTTGCCCGAGCAATTGGCAACGAGCCGTCTTGAGGCTAAAAATCTACAAAAGTCCTACGGTAGCCGAAAAGTGGTTCAAGACGTATCCCTCGCTGTGAACAAGGGGGAGGTAGTAGGGTTACTTGGCCCCAACGGGGCGGGTAAAACGACATCCTTTTATATGATTGTGGGGTTGGTGAGGGCGGATGCGGGAAAGATTTACATTGACGGACAATCCATTGAGCATTTGCCGATCCACAGGCGCTCACGCTTGGGGCTGAGTTATTTGCCTCAAGAGGCCTCCATATTTAGAAAACTCAATGTGGCTGAGAACGTAAGGGCTGTGTTGGAACTTCAGCAAAATGAGCTAGGCGAATTTCTTAGCGCGGAGCAGATTGAGAAAAGACTGACTGAGTTGCTGCAAGAGCTGCGGGTCGAGCACTTGCGGGACTCTCCCGCCGTGGCTTTGTCCGGGGGGGAGCGAAGGCGTGTTGAGATTGCGAGGGCACTTGCGACGCAGCCACGGTTTATATTGCTGGATGAGCCTTTTGCGGGAATCGATCCGATCGCAGTCATTGAGATTCAACGTATTATTAAGTTTTTAAAGGGCAAGGGAATTGGTGTTTTAATCACGGATCACAACGTGAGGGAAACGTTGGGGATTTGTGATCATGCTTGCATCATAAGCGAGGGAAACTTATTGGCCCAGGGTACACCTGGTGAAATAGTAGACAATGCAGAAGTACGAAGAGTGTACTTAGGCGAACATTTTAGAATGTAAGGCACAGGCAACTACGCATGAAACAAGGTCTGTCACTACGCGTTTCACAGCATCTTGCGCTGACCCCACAGCTTCAGCAGTCGATCCGTCTCCTTCAACTATCCACTTTAGAGCTCAGTCAAGAGATAGAGCAAATGTTGGATGACAACCCCTTCTTAGAAAAAGAATTCGAGCTTGCCCAAAGCGAAGAGTTCGGCTTAGACCAGCAAGACGTGCCCATCAAAATGGAGGACGACGGCGACGGTGAGGGAAGCTCAGAGCTTTTGGGGATTTCTGAGTCGCAGATGGAAGATCAGTCGCAAGGTCTTGACTCACCCTCCAGTACGGACGTCTTGCTAGACTCTCAAGCAGACGTGGACTTAGACAATCAGGCGTCAAATCAAGACCCAGGCCAAGACTTATGGGAGAGTCCGCTTGACCGGGTCAGTGAAATTCGGGTCGAGGCCAATTCCTCTACAGACACCGAGCCAGACGTCCAAGGAGTCGCCGAGAATTGGGACGGAGACGGCAGTTTCGAGTTCTCCGCCGATGACTCCGAGTGGGGAGGGGACGCGCCTGCATCTCAAAACAACTCTAAAGAGGAGACCGCTCAAGCCAGTGAGCTTGCCCGAAGCCAAGAAACGATGACAGAGTTTTTGCACCGCCAAGCCCTGTCTCTTCGCATGAGCGAGACCGATGTGGCCGCCCTTCGGTTTTTAATTGAGTCTTTAAACGACGACGGCTACTTAGAGGACACTCTCAAATCTTTGGCAGAGAGCCTAGCAGGAGACAACGAGGAGGAGTGCGAGGAGTTGGAGCACCGTTTAACGGTTGCATTGCATTTGCTTCAAAGTCTTGAGCCTACGGGGATAGGCGCTAGAAATCTATCGGAGTGTTTGACTTTACAAATCAAAGCGATGCAAAGCTCTGAGCCAGATTTTGAGGAGCTCAGAGCAGTTTGCTTAAAAATTTGTAGCGGCACGCTTGATTTATTGGCCAAGCGAGACGTTAAGAGATTGATTGTCCTGACCTCCTCTAACGAGAGTTTGGTCAAGTCAGCCATTGCTCTGATTGCAAGGCTTGAGCCTAAGCCGGGTCGCAGGTTCGTTGATTTAGAGCGCCAAGTGGTGGTCCCCGATGTGTTAGTGACCCGAGTCGGTGAGGATAAGGGTGGCCAGCCAAAATTCAATGTTGTCTTAAATCCGGATGTGATGCCACGCCTAAAGGTCAACGATATTTACGCGAGTGCGCTTAAATTTAGCGGCAAAAACGAGGGAGTCCTTGGACTTCAGCAAAGGCTGCAAGAAGCGCGTTGGTTTATCAAAAATATTCAACAACGCTTTGACACGATACTGCGGGTCAGCACCGCGATTGCCCAGCGACAGAAAAACTTCTTCATCCACGGCGAGCTTGCCATGAAGCCCATGGTCCTGCGTGAAATCGCAGATGAACTCGGACTGCACGAGTCAACTATTAGTCGGGTGACCACCTCAAAATTCATGTCCACTCCCTACGGTACCTTTGAGTTGAAATACTTCTTTGGCTCAGGTCTAGGCACCGATAGCGGCAACAACGCATCAAGCACCGCTGTGAGGGCTTTGATTAAACAACTCGTCGCTAACGAGAATCCCAAAAAACCGCTCTCAGACAACCAACTATCCGATATGCTGAAAGAGCAAGGAATAGACTGTGCTAGGCGCACAGTGGCCAAATACAGAGAAGCACTTCGCATTGCGCCTACCCACTTAAGACGAACGCTTTGAACGCACTCCTTATTTTTCTGCCCTGCGCAAGCGGGGTTGAGCTCTACCTTGCATACGAGATTTACCGTATCTTAGGACCCTCAGTCCAAGAGCTTAAAACGATGAGGGGAGGCGTACAGATCAAGGCCGCTTGGAGGGACGCCCTACTGCTAAACCTGCATTCTCGCTTAGCTCAGCGCGTTTTGATTCAACTACAAGATCTCCCCTACTCGGGAGAGCAAGATATCTACAACGCAGCCCAGTCGGTTGCCTGGGAGCTCTGGTTTGGTGTGCAAAATAGTTTCAAAGTGGACATCACAGCACAGCACAGCCCGCTTAAGAGTTTGAACTTTGCAACCCTCAGAGTCAAAGACGCGGTTGCAGACCGCTTTAGGGACAGGCTGGGAGAGAGACCTAATGTCGAGACGTTCAGGCCAGATGTGCGGATTCACGCGCATCTCACAAGTGAGCGAGTCACGCTTTATTTAGATACCTCGGGGGAGCCTCTTTTTAAGCGGGGTTGGCGTTTTGAGAAGGGAGACGCGCCACTTAAAGAGACTTTGGCTGCTGCGATGTTGGCTGCAAGCGGGTGGAGCATGCCCGTGTTACAAGAGGGTACGAGCGTGCCTCTGGAGGGAGCTAAAAGCGGCGTTGACGCGGGCGTGCCCCTTTACGATCCGTGCTGTGGAAGCGGCACAATCGTAATTGAGGCAGCTCAAATAGCCTGTCAAATGGCCAGCGGCCTAGGACGTCGTTTTGGATTTGAAAAGCTCAGACCCTTTGAGTCTAGGTTGTGGAATGAGCTAAAAGATGCTGCAAAAGCACAACAAGTGCCTGCAAAAGCGCAGGTCTACGGCAGCGATATCTCGCATCGAATGGTGGATTTTGCTGAACAAAACGCCTCTAAAGCCGGCGTCGCACAGGTTGCTAAATTTCGAGCTGGAGACGCTCTACAAAGGATGCCGCCCGTGGAAGAAGGGGGGATTTTGATGGTGAACCCGCCCTACGGCGAGCGTATCGAGACGGCAGGTGTTGCGGGCGCCCGTCAAAACGCGACAACCGAGGACGGGGGAGAGTTTTTCTCCCAGCTAGCCTCTCATTTAAAAACCAATTACACCAACTGGACCGCTTGGATTTTGACGCCCGATATGAAGTTGTCCAGCAAAATGAGACTCAAAGAAAACAGGCGAATTCCGATGTGGAATGGCCCCATTGAGTGTCGTATGTTCCGCTATGAAATAAAAAAAGGACGCATGTCCGATGCAACCCCTAGCGTCTAAGGCAAGTGTCGTCATAGACACCAACGTGGTCTTGGATATGTGGGTTTACAAGAACAAGGATGTAGAGGCCTTAAAAGCGGCCTTGTATAGGGCAGATGTTCTGTGGATTGCAACGGATGTGATGAGGCAAGAGCTCAGCAGAGTATTATCTTATCCACACATTCACGCAAGGCTCATAAGCGCAGGTTTAAGCCCAGAAGAGGTAATGGGTTCCTTTGACTCCTTGGTGGGCGTAGTAGTGGTGGCCCCTAAATCCCCCTACACCTGTAAAGACCCGGATGATCAAATGTTTATTGATTTAGCCGCAGCGCACAAAGCCACATTGGTCAGCAAAGACAAATGTGTGCTGACGATGAAAAATAGGTTATCAAGGTTGGGCGTGAGCGTCGTCAAGGTTTGGACTGATGAACTTACTCCAAGCTCATCCCCCCACATCAGTTTCAGCCTTTAAGTGCGTCTCGCATGCGTTGGATAACGCCTGCATAATCTTTTTGTCCAAAGATGGCGCTCCCCGCCACAAACGCATCGGCTCCTGCATCAGCGACGAGGCGGATATTCTCAATTTTGATTCCCCCGTCTACCTCCAGATGAATGGGCTTACCCGAGGCGTCGATTAATTTTCTGACGCGCTCAATTTTATTAAGTGAGGCGTCAATAAAAGATTGCCCTCCAAACCCTGGGTTCACGCTCATGATCAAAATCAGGTCTAGCTCCTCAATCACTTCACTGAGCACGCCAATTGGCTCGGCCGGGTTAAAGACCAGTCCCACTTTGCAGCCCGAGGACTTGATGGACTGAATGCTGCGGTGGACGTGGCGCACCGCGTCTGGGTGAAAGCTGATGAGATCTGCGCCTGCGACAGCAAAGGCCTGTGCAAGCGCGTCCACTGGCTCCACCATCAAGTGAACATCGATAGGTACGGGCTTGTGGCCCACGGTTAAGGCAAGTGGCTTTAAAGCCTTACAGATCATAGGCCCAAAGGTTAAGTTAGGCACATAGTGGTTGTCCATCACATCAAAGTGGATCCAGTCGGCTCCGGCGTGAATTACGCTTTGAATCTCTTCACCAAGCTTGGTGAAGTCGGCCGATAAAATGGAGGGTGAGATGATGAATTGTTTTGTCATGGTTTTTTAAAGGGAGCCTTCAAAGTTTTCAGGGCCTACACTTACTTTGAGGAGTTGAGTCGCAATCCCTCTGCAATGAAGACCTGCTGGACCAACTGCTTCACTCTATTATCCAGCGTGCGTTGCCTTTTTAGGCGGGCAGAGAGAGGTTTTTTGCGCGTTTTTGGTTTTGACGTCTTTCGAATGTCAAAATAGAGTATCACCAATCATTTTCAGGGGCCGCCCCCGCTTCAGATGTCCAATTACGAACTCAAAGTAGAAGTTAAACCTAAATTTATCGCCGAGCAATCTTCCGCGGAGCAAGAGATTTACGCGTTCAGTTATACGGTAACTATTAAAAATACGGGCTCTATTGCCATGCAAGTGATCTCCAGGACTTGGCACATCAACGATGCAAACGGGTTTCACGAAAAAGTGCGAGGCCTGGGGGTGGTTGGATATCAGCCGTTAATTCAGCCCGGCGAGTCATTTGAATACACAAGTGGGACAAGACTTAGAACGCCCACCGGCACCATGCACGGGAGCTACTTTTGCGTCTCGCAGGACGCAGAAAAATATGAAGTAGATATTCCCATGTTTGTGCTAGACGCGCTAAGTGACGAAGATCGTCGCTCAAGCCTACACTAGAGCTTCAAGAGGGTTTAAACTTAGATGGGCGAATTTGACGTTATTGCCAAGTACTTTTACAGAGCGCCCAAAAAGGCCTTGCTCGGAGGCGGTGATGACTGCGCTTTAATTCAACCCACTCTTGGCATGACCCAGTGCATCAGCAGCGATATGCTAGTTGAGGGGCGACATTTTTTGTCAACCGTGGACCCCTACAGGCTTGGCAAAAAAGCTTTGGCCGTTAATCTAAGTGATTTAGCCGCGTGCGGCGCAACCCCGCAGGCATTTACGCTTGCACTCTCTTTATCCGGGCTTGATTCCAATTGGCTTGAGTCTTTCTCAAACGGGATCTGGGACATGGCCCAAGAATACGAGATCGATCTCATTGGCGGAGACACCACCAAGGGACCTTTAACGATTTGCATCACCGTTTTGGGGGAAGTGCCTAACGGACAGGCGCTCCTTAGGAGCGGTGCAAAGGTGGGTGACGATATTTATGTCAGCGGAACGGTCGGGGACGCCAAGTTTGCACTGGAGGTATTTAGGGGCTTTGCGGGGGCGGGGGAGAAGACTTTTGAGCGCATCAGAGCACGCTTAGAGCAGCCCACCCCAAGGACTCAGTTGGGGCTTGCGCTCAGAGGAACGGCTAACGCTTGTATTGATGTGAGTGACGGGTTGGTGGGAGACCTGGGCCACATACTTAGGCGCTCAGCAGTGGGTGCGATTTTAAACACCGACTGGGTTGAGTCAAGCTCTGCCATTAGCCAGGACTTAGCGGCACTCGACTTCTCAACCCGTCTGGGTTACGCGATGAGCGGTGGGGATGATTATGAGTTGCTTTTTACATCTAGTAAGAGCGCCCGCCCGCGCGTCCAAGAGGTGAGCCGCGCTGTCCAAGTCCCGCTCACACGCATTGGTGAGATCACAAAGGGATTAGGGCTTCGGGTGATGGATTTAGAAGGACAGCAGATGATCAAAAGTTTCTCCTCATTTGATCACTTTGTGAGCTAATGCAAGATGATTAATTCTCGCTTCTTACTCTCCCATCCTGCGCACTTTATGGCCCTTGGTTTCGGATCGGGCCTAAGCCGATACGCACCAGGAACAGTTGCCACGCTGTGGGCTTGGGCCGTTTATCTGATTTTGCAAATGTGGCTACAGCCCCTTGAGATTGGAGTTGTCATTGCGGTCTCCACCTTGGTCGGTTGGTGGGCCTGTACGGTGACTGCGCAACATTTGATGGAGAAAGATCCAGGGGCCATTGTTTGGGACGAGATAGTGGCTTTTTGGCTCATCTTATGGATTTGGATGCCGGTTGGGTTTTGGGGGCAATTGGTTGCGTTTGTGATCTTTAGGTTCTTTGATATTGCTAAGCCGGGACCTGTTAGATGGGCAGATCAACTTTTTAAGGGTTGGGGATATAGGGGTGGGTGGGGTATTTTATTTGATGACTTTGTGGCCGCTTTTTGTACCCTATTGGTTTTGGCTTTGTGGCGAGCAACATAAAAGGGAAACGATATGGGAAATGATACAGGGAACGATAAGGGACTCGACATCTTAGTAACTCAATTGTCTGCTGCGCTAATGCTCCGCGGTTGGTCTATGTGCACCGCAGAGAGTTGCACGGGCGGTCTCATCGCTGCGAGTTGCACGGCGCTTGCCGGCTCGAGTGAATGGTTTGAGAGAGGTTTTGTCACTTACTCAAACGCGTCTAAAAGTGAAATATTAGGGGTCGATGCCGCGTTAATTCAAAAACATGGCGCAGTCAGTGAGGAGGTCGCACGGGCGATGGCGCTGGGTGGGCTTAGGCACTCCAGGGCGCAGGTTTGTTTGGCGGTGACTGGGGTTGCGGGGCCAACAGGCGGGAGCCCAGAAAAGCCAGTGGGCACGGTTTGGTTTGCCTGGGCGCTTCCAAGTGACGAAGGGCCAACTGTTGGTGCAGATGCGATTTGGATTAGCAGCGGGAAAATGCAATTCACAGGTGGGCGCAAAGAGGTGCGGGAGCAAACGGTTGTGCACTCCTTTAACGGAATCGCCAAATTATTATCCGCAAAGTAACTTGAGCTGCGTCAATCTATGATAACGTCAAAGCGGTTGAGTTTGATTGGATAAAGTTAGTCAAATAAAATAATCAAAACATTACATAAAATAAAGAAACACATTTCAATACATCGCAAAGTGTTTTAATGTATGCGAGACAATAATTGGAGCCCTCATGAGTTCAAATAATACGATTAGTAGAAGAAAAATAATGACTACCGCACTAGCGGGCGGAGCAAGCTCTGTCTTTGCTTCTTGGGCGATGGGCGCTGAAAAAATCAATTTACCAATCGGTTACGGGGAGCGAGAGCTGAGTGTTTTTCCTGAAAAAAAACCAATGATCGTCCTCACCTCCCGCCCACCCCAGCTAGAAACCCCTTTTAATTATTTTGACAACAAAGTCATTACACCTAACGATGAATTCTTTGTCCGTTATCACATTGCGGGGATTCCAACCTCAATTGACCCCGACTCCTACAGATTGAAGGTGTTGGGTAACGTGGGTAAGCCCCTAGAAATTTCTTTAGACGATCTTAAGAAAAACTTTCCCTCTCAGCGAATAGTGGCCGTTAACCAGTGCTCTGGTAACAGCAGAGGGTTATTTGAGCCACGCGTGAACGGCGGCCAACTTGGCAACGGTGCAATGGGAAATGCTGCTTGGGTGGGGGTTGCATTAAAAGATATATTGAGGGCGGCGAATCCAGGGGCTGGTGCAAAGCAGGTCACTTTTGATGGGCTAGATAAACCTGTTTTGCAAAGCGACTCCGACTTTGTAAAGGCGCTTGATATCGATCATGCAATGAACGGTGAGGTCATGGTAGCTTACCAAATGAACGGAGCCGATCTTCCATTTTTAAATGGCTACCCCATCAAACTGATCGTGCCTGGATATTACGGCACTTACTGGGTCAAGCACTTGAGCGAGATAAAAGTGATAGATGATGTTTATAACGGGTTTTGGATGAATCCGGCCTACCGCATTCCAGATAACGACTGTAACTGCGTAGAGCCAGGAACAACCCCGACTAAAACCATACCGATTAATAAATTCACTGTCCGCTCCTTCATCACCAATCTTGCCGATGAAAGTGTAGTTGCGGTTGGCAAGACAACGCAGGCAAAGGGTATAGCCTTCGACTCTGGGAGCGGAATTCAAAAAATCTTGTTCTCATCCGACAATGGACTAAACTGGATTGATGCAAGATTGGGCCAAGATTTGGGGCGCTACTCATTTAGAGAGTGGACAGCTGAGTTCACCCCGCAGCAAAAGGGTCGCCTAGAATTAAAGGTTAGGGCTTTTAGTAACGCAGGCGAGGTCCAACCCATGGCCGCAAAGTGGATGCCAGCAGGATATATGCGAAATGTGGTTGAAACAATCAAAGTTAATGCAGTTTAAGGCGAGCCATGAAAAAAATACTTCTCTTTATCTCTGCTCTCGTTTTGACCTGGCTCGCAAATGCTAAAACAATTGAGTTGCCAGGGGATACGGTTTTATGGAGACCATCAGATTTACCGGGGTACACACTTGCCTTGCAAAAATGCTCCACCTGTCACTCAGCTCATTACGCAGAGTACCAACCTCCCAACACCAGCAAGGGATATTGGAATGCTCAGGTTTTAAGAATGAAAAATATATTCAAAGCACCTATCACTGATGAGGAAGTTCCAGGGCTTGTGGACTACTTGAACGCGACTTACGGCGCTAATAGAAAATAACTGAAACTGACGCTTCTATAGGCTAATGCAGTATCTTTTCCTGATATTTTGAATTCGCTACAAAAAGTCGTTTAGTTTTTCGACTTTTAATCTTTGTGATACTTTTTTTGTCAGTACTTTTTATTGCGCCAAAGCAAGATTCAGCATATTGAAAAAAACAAGCTGCCTGAGCTTTTCTACCGAATGATATATAGGAAGATAAATCTCATCATAACCATGTTCATAAATCAATTATCCAATTAATGATTCCCTAGCTTGTCGTTTTTCTGGGTTAAACTCTAAAAACTATGTTTATTCATTCCACCACTGTTACAGGTTGTAGTTACCGGGGAGCTTGGCCCTGGCGTGGCTGACCCCTTTAGGAATTAGATCAAACGGTGGGCGTGAGTAAATCAGGTTTTGAAAATTGCTGCAACCTTCAAGTATGCATGCAGACTTTCAATAAACCAGACCAGATCCGCACAATTTTAAATAAAGCCATTTAATACTATGGCTAAGTTGTGGAGCATATAAATTGTTAACAATTAAAGAATTTGATGAATTGGTTGCACAGGGATACAACCGAATCCCTATCATTGAGCAAGCATTTGCAGATCTAGAGACGCCTTTGACTTTGTACCTCAAGTTGACTCAGTCCTCATTTGCCTTTGCTGATGAGGTGGGTAAAAATAGTTTCCTCTTGGAGTCTGTGGTCGGCGGCGAGCGCTTTGGAAGGTACAGTTTTATTGGGCTACCCGCTAAAACTTGGATACAAGCCAGTGGATTTGGCCAGGCCGCGAAAACCCAGGTCATCCATTTAGGGAAGGTTTTAGAGGAGCACGGCGGTAACCCACTTGAATTTATTGCGCAATATCAAAATCGCTTTAAGGTTGCGTTAAGACCTGGTTTGCCTAGATTTTGCGGTGGATTGGCAGGCTACTTTGGTTATGACAGTGTGCGCTACATTGAGAAAAAACTGGAACAAACCTGCCCCCCTGATACGCTTGGGTGTCCGGATATTTTGCTGCTGCAAACAGAGGAGCTGGCGGTCATTGATAATTTGTCAGGAAAGCTCTCTATCATCGTTTACGCAGACCCGGGCGAGCCAGGAGCTTACGAGCGGGCCAAAGAGCGCGTAAGTTCTTTAAAAGCCAAGCTATCTACCCCTGTTGTTGCCCCTTTGATTGAGGCAGGCGTTAAAGCCCCGGTTGAGCGGGAATTTCCTAAAGAGGATTTTCTAAAAGCCGTCGAGCGTGCAAAGCATTTAATTGAGGCTGGGGACTTTATGCAGGTACAGGTGGGGCAAAGAATAAAGAAAAGTTTCACCCAAAGCCCGCTGTCTTTGTATAGAGCTTTGCGCTCTTTAAACCCAAGTCCGTATATGTATTTTTACAACTTTGGGGACTTTCAGGTCGTGGGAGCGTCTCCAGAAATCTTAGTCAGACATGAGCCTACACCGCAGGGCGCCAAAGTGACCATTCGCCCTCTTGCGGGAACTAGACCGAGGGGCCTGGGCGAGCAAGAGGACTTAAACATCGAGCAAGAGCTGATCAACGACCCTAAGGAGCGTGCCGAGCACGTCATGCTGATTGATTTGGCGCGAAACGATATTGGCAGAATTGCAAAGCCTGGTACTGTGAAAGTGACTGAAGCCTTTAAGGTAGAGCGCTATAGCCATGTGATGCACATCGTCAGTAACGTTGAAGGGTTGGTTAAAGAGGGCTTGGATAGCATGGATATTTTCAAGGCCACTTTCCCTGCAGGCACCTTAACGGGCGCTCCCAAGGTGCATGCGATGGAGTTGATTGACCAACTCGAGCCCTCCAAAAGAGGTATCTACGGCGGTGCATGCGGCTATTTGAGTTTTGCTGGCGATATGGATATCGCAATCGCCATTCGGACGGGAATAATCAAGAACGGCGCCCTATACGTGCAGGCAGCAGCCGGGGTGGTTGCGGACTCAGTGCCAGAGCTGGAGTGGATGGAGACAGAGCATAAGGCGCGCGCGCTACTTAGGGCCAGTGAATTGGTTGAGGAGGGTCTACTATGAGCCAACTCAAGATTTTGATGGTCGATAACTACGACTCATTCACTTACAACATTGTTCAGTATTTTGGTGAACTCGGCGCGCAGGTCACGGTACACAGGAACGATGAGTTGAGCTTAGAGGATATCACTGCGCTAAAACCGGATAGACTGGTGATCTCACCTGGACCTTGCTCGCCCATGGAGGCAGGGGTCTCGGTTGCGGCGATTAAACATTTCGCTGGACGGATTCCTATATTAGGCGTGTGTCTTGGTCACCAAAGCATTGGCGCCGCCTTTGGGGGCAAGGTCGTTCGGGCAAAGACGTTAATGCACGGGAAAACCAGTTTAATAAGCACCTTGGGAGTTGGCATTTTCAGTGGACTGCCAACGCAATACACTGTGAACAGATACCATTCTTTGGCAATCGAGCGTGAGTCTTGCCCTGCAGAGTTAGAGATAACGGCGTGGTGCGAGGACGGGGAAATTATGGGCATTAGGCACAAGGAGTTGAATGTGCAAGGCGTGCAGTTTCATCCCGAGTCAATCCTCACCGAGCATGGGCATGCGTTATTGCAAAATTTCATTGACCTCGCTTAAATTACCTCTAAGGCAATTAGCATTTAAAACACTTTTAATGGAATTGAATTTTTAGTCATGAGTATTACCCCAACCGAAGCCTTACAAAGAACGATTGAACACCGTGAGATTTTTCATGACGAGATGCTGCACCTCATGAGAATGATCATGAAAGGGGAGATGTCTCACCTGATGATGGCCTCCATCTTGACGGGCCTGAGGGTCAAAAAAGAGACGATTGGCGAGATCACTGCAGCCGCTCAAGTGATGCGTGAGTTCGCAACTCCAGTGCATGTCAAAAATACCAAAAATTTGGTTGATATCGTCGGCACGGGTGGAGACGGCTCACACACGTTCAACATCTCTACGTGCGCGATGTTTGTCATCAGCGCAGCAGGGGCGAGTGTCAGTAAACACGGAGGGCGCAGCGTCAGTAGCAAAAGTGGGAGCGCCGATGTACTCGAGAGTTTGGGTGTGAATATTAATTTAAAGCCCGCTCAGATCGCCCAGTGTATTGATGAGCTTGGGGTGGGTTTTATGTTTGCCCCAAACCACCACCCGGCCATGAAAAATGTGGCCCCCGTTAGAAAAGAGCTTGGTGTGAGGACTATTTTTAATATCTTGGGGCCGCTGACCAATCCGGCTCAAGCTCCCAACATATTGATGGGCGTTTTTCACGAAGACTTGGTGGGTATCCAGGTGCGCGCGCTAGAGCGTTTGGGCGCCAAACACGCCTTGGTAGTCTACGGACGCGACGGCTTGGATGAGCTCAGTCTGGGAGCTTCCACGTTGGTGGGAGAGCTCAATGACGGTGAAATCAAAGAGTATGAGTTGCATCCCGAGGACTTTGGCTTGCCCATGAGTAGTATCCGCGCTTTAAAGGTGAACACCCCCGAGGAGTCCAAGGCAATGATCATGTCCGTGCTGCACAATGAGAGTGGGCCACCCAAAGATGTGGTTTGTTTAAACGCAGCTGCCGCACTTTACGCGGCCAACGTGGTGGAGAATATCCGCGACGGTTTGGAGCTTGCGCGTAAAACGATCGACTCGGGCGCAGCCCTAGCAAAGTTGCAACAGATGACCGCACTGACGCAAAAAATAGCCCAAAGTAACTAATTAAACATAAAGAACAGACTGGACTATGAACGATATATTAAAAGAGATAGTGCAAGTCAAGCACATGGAGATTGAAGAGAGCAAGAAAAAAGTTTCGCTCGAGTCCATTAGGGATGATGCATTTACGAGAGTCATGACTCGGGATTTTGTGGGCGCGATTCGAGCTCAGATTAAGGCTTCTCTGTCCGCTGTAATTGCGGAGGTAAAAAAAGCAAGTCCCTCCAAAGGCGTCTTGAGAGAAGATTTTGTTGCAGCAGATATTGCCCAAAGCTACGCTCAGTCGGGTGCGGCTTGTTTGTCCGTGTTGACGGATAAACAGTTTTTCCAGGGCGGCGTTGACTACTTAAAACAAGCGCGCGCCTCTTGTGATTTGCCAGTCCTTAGAAAAGACTTTATTATCGACGCCTACCAAGTGTATGAATCAAGGTGCATGGGGGCGGACTGCATTTTATTGATTGCAGCCTGTTTGGAGGACGCGCAAATGGCGGAGTTCGAATCCATTGCCAACAGTCTTGGGATGGCGTGCTTGGTGGAGGTTCATGACGCAGTTGAGCTTGCCCGGGCTTTAAAACTTAAAACGCCTTTGGTCGGCGTTAACAACAGAAACCTAAGAACCTTTGAGGTTGATTTATCAACAACGATTAACATGATTTCTGAAGTGCGTAGTGCAGGATCAGCGAAAATTCTGATCTCAGAGAGCGGCATTCAAACAAAGTCTGATGTAACCCGGCTCAAAGAGGCCGGGGTAAATGCGTTTTTAGTAGGTGAGGCATTCATGCGGGCCCCAGACCCAGGGGTTGCGATGGCTAATTTGTTTTTTGAAGACTAGTGCAGTGGGTTTGGTTGACCCAACAAATGAAGCCTAAATATGAAAACTGTTGGCGATCTGTTTGAGCGGGAGGACGACTTTTTAGAGAAGTTTGACCCGCTTGGTGCCCAATTGATGGGTAACTTGGACATAAAGTGGGTGGAGTTACTTAGGGTATTTTGGAGATCAGAGGCAGGCGCGCAACTGGCCGCTTTTATAAATAGCCGCATAAAAAACGATGCCCGAATATACCCCTTAGATCTTTACAAAGCCTTGGAACTGACTCCAATTGATAGTGTCAATGTGGTGATATTGGGGCAGGATCCTTATCACGGCCCAGGACAAGCCCATGGTCTTTCCTTTTCTGTCCCCTTTGGCGTTAAAACACCTCCCTCACTTGCTAATATTTTCAAAGAGTTGTTGCGAGACCCCTTGGTTCGGGATTTTCAGACCCCGTCTCACGGAAATTTACAGGCATGGGCGAGCGCTGGAGTACTGCTTTTAAATACCACGCTTACTGTTGAAAAAGGCGCACCCGCTAGCCACGCGGGGCAAGGGTGGGAGGTGTTGACGGATCAGTTAATTGGTGCACTTGCAAGCCTAGGTCGCCCAGTTGTATTTATGCTTTGGGGTGCGCACGCGCAGTCAAAAGCTCAACTTATTAAAGCTCTGGGTGAGGCCAGTACACACCCCAAACTTGTATTAATGTCAAACCATCCATCACCGCTTTCTGCTTTAAGGGGGAATACCCCTTTTATAGGAAATGGCCACTTTTCCAAGGCCCAAGTCTGGCTTGCCAAATGCAATGTACAGCTCAGTTGGAATCTTTTTAGTAATTAAATAGTAGTAATTTTAATGGATTATGGTTGGAGTTTGTAGGCTAAATTTTATGATTTGTTGGCTATTTTGAGAGCCTTTTTTTGTGGAATTTCGATTGACCAAGCTCAGAATATCAACCGCAAATAAAAGCAATTTAGCTTTAAATCAACAAGTTTTACAAAATTTATGTTATATTATCGGGTTCGCCGGAGGGGTGCCCGAGTGGCTAAAGGGGGCAGACTGTAAATCTGTTGGCTTACGCCTACA
>CAIQHG010000084.1 GCA_903871545.1 uncultured Burkholderiales bacterium
ACTTGGAGCTCCATTTTGAGCCAATTCACGTTCAAATCGTCGACGGTGGAAAACACTGTTTTTACCATTAAAATCAATAAGTTACACGGGGGTCCCGCTCAAACGTTGGGACACTACTGGTTTTACATCATAAAATCCATAATAAAGGTCAAAATTATTTATTTTTTCTTAATACGACCTTTAAAATGGACTTAATGATGATTTTTTTAAAATACTCGTTGAGCGTGCTATAGTGGTCATTATGAAATTTATAAGATTGATATGACCGCCATAGGGGACTTTTTGACAGACTCTGAAAATATGAGCGAGTTCGGTGCTAGGCTGCGCTCAAGAAGGCTTGAGCGCAATCTCACTACGGAAGCTCTTGCCGAGGCGACGGGGCTTAACCGCAAAACCATCATGGAGTTGGAAGCTGGTCGTGATGTGCGTTTGAGCACAGTCATCAAAGTGTTTCGAGCCATGCATCTGCTGGGTATTTTGAACACAGCACTTCCGGATACGCTCCCTGGAAGTGAGGCGCTTTCAGCGCGTGGGCAACCCAGAGTTCGCGCCTACAGATTGACTGCAAAAAAAGCCAACTGAACACTCGGACTTAGTTTGAGAGACAAAAAATGACAGATTCAGACAAATCTAAACCAATTTCACCAAAACCACGCACACGCAAAACTGGCCCCAAGGTTCTTGCTAAAGCGAATATCCACCTATGGGACGAGATGGTTGGCTCGGTGATGGAGTTTGAGAACGGACGCATTGGGTTTTCCTACGACAGCGAATACATTCGCAGTGGTGGCTTAGCCATCTCACCCAAGTTCTTGCCGATTGAGCCACGTACTTTCGAATTTTCTGACCTACAGCGCCAAGACGCTTTCATGGGGCTGCCTGGTGTACTGGCTGACTCTTTGCCGGATACTTTTGGCAACCTGATCATTAAAAAATATTTCGAAGAACGCGGTGAGCTTGATAAGTCGATGAGTCCCGTACAGCGCTTGCTGTATGTTGGAAACCGGGCGATGGGAGCCCTCGAATACGCACCTCACTTACAGCGCAAAAGCGCCGAGGAAGAGCAAGCTCTAGAAATCAAAAGTTTGGTGGAATCTGCCAGACGCTTGATTGAGGGTGAAGCCGGTGAGGCCATTCAAGAAATTATGCGAGTCGGTGGATCCGCCGGTGGCGCAAGACCCAAAGCGCTGATCTTGTGGGATCGTGAAAAAAGCAAAGTTCGGTCGGGCTTTGCAAAGCACCGCACTGGCGAAGAGCATTGGATGATCAAGTTTGACGGCGTCAATTCCGCCAGTGTGCGTGATAACAAAGCAAAGCCATTCAACCGAATTGAATACACCTATGCATTGCTAGCAAAGCAGCTGGGCCTCGCGATGGAGGAAGTTAGTTATTTGGAAGATGGCGAGTTGTTCCACTTTATGACGAGACGTTTTGACCGAAAACAAACGGCCAAGCACCATATGCATAGCCTAGCTGGCATGACTCATGTGGATTACAACTTGCCAGGAGCATACAGCTATGAGGCATGGTTACGACTAATCCAAGAGTTACATCTGGGTTACCCATCCATGGAACAGGCTTATCGGCGGATGATTTTCAATGTGGTTGGGCGCAATCAGGATGACCATGTGAAAAATATTTCCTTCTTAATGAAGGATAAATCTTCTGGTTGGGAGCTGGCCCCGGCTTACGACTTAACGTATTCGGCTGGCGTCGGGTACACACGTCAACATCAAATGACGGTAGCTGGGCATGGAGATGATTTCACGCGAGATGAGCTGATCACGGTTGGCAAGAAGTTTGATATTCACAATCCAGGAAAGATCATTGATCAGACCGTTGAAACTTTCTCCAAATGGTCAGATCTTGGCGAACAATGGGGAGTTCAAGTCGAAGATCGAAAGCGTGTGACTGCTGGGCATCGACTTTACTTGGCTAGTTAATCCTGAGTAAATTTACTCACAATTATTATCTAGAGGCTTGGCTTGACCGGAAAGTCTGAAAGTCTGGCGTGATTTCTCAAATTTGGCGACATATTTTTTCATAATTGGGCTATTTGTGTTTTGTAGCCATTGGAGGCGATTAGGCCTGTAAATAAAAAATCCCCTTACGGGGCTTTCTGCTGGTGTTTTCAATAATTACAAAAATACCGATATCACACATTATTGAAATTGTTTCAAACTGCGAGCTTGGTTTTGGATTCGGCTAAAGCAATCTTGATTTTTGGAATTGCTAGCTTCCAGATTACGATGTCTAAATCGCATAACTTCTCGTCAGCTAATAAATTTTGAATCGATTTGGTATTCTTCTCTAACTGTTTACGGGCACTTAGGGCAATCTGCGCTTTAGTGGACTCGACCCTGGCAAGGAGTTCTGCAAGTAACTCTTCGCGAGTTTTAGAGGGCTTTGCTTTTTGCTTTGGCCAAGGTTTCACCTTGTGGGGACGGCGTTTCTGAATTAATTAGGGTCATTTGGGTTCTTTCTTTCTTGGTTGTGTTGAGTAACATAAACGAAATACACATAAAGTGTAATTTGTTAAAAGTTAAAAAACGACAGATTTAATAATAAACGGATGAAGTTGTAATTTAAAAACTCGGTAAAGTCAAAAGAATAGAGAGAAAGAGAAAAAGCCACGGATGAAATACATCCGACCCACACGGAGAAGACACACATGATGAGATCAAAAGTCATCTCAATAACTCCGCTGGTCTTACAAAGTCTCAGCAAATGCACACACACTTCTTGAATAGTAGCGGCATAAATACATTGGTCTTTAACAAGACTTATAAGGAAATAGGGGTTAAGAAAAACGACATTATTAGCATCACTCGATTTGATCACGCAACTAACAGAGTGGAGGGTACAAATCAGTACGGTAAAAAGGTTTTAATAAACCCCAAAGCCCAAGACCTATTTACTGCCGCCTGCGCTGAGACAAGAGCCTACGCGGTGGGGGACTCGGTTGTGTCTAGATATCAATTGGGAAAAAAATGGAGAAGCCATCCCCGATGAAATTGCAAACGGTACTCAAGGGCGAATTACTGAAATAACAAAAACTCAGACCCGTATTGAGTGGAAAAATAAGGCAAAATCATTCTCAGTGCTTAATAACTTGATAGTACAAAAGATAGATCATGCTTACGCTCGAACGAGTATGAAGTCTCAAGGGGAAACAAACACAATACAGATTCTTGCCTTTAACAAGTCAGACTCTAAATCTCTATCTAAAGAAATGCTTTATGTGGACGTTACCCGTGCTAGGAACAACACTGAAGTCGTCTCTAATCATATGGAGGATATGGGCAAAGCCTTGCTCCGGGATTCGACTAAAACGAGCGCAACTGATTTCGGTATTGAGGTAGGAAATAGATACCAGATAGCGGCGAACAGAATTTTGCAGGCTACGGGGTTGGACCACGTACTGAATAATTTAGGTTCATATAAAAAGACCCTTGAAAATACCCAAACCGGGCAAAATTCACTTCTCCCTTCGAATAATTTACTGAATTTAGACTTGTTAAGAGGTGCTAAGAAATAGATTAGCGCAGGTGAAAATAACCCCGCATAAGTTTACACAGG
Source organism: uncultured Burkholderiales bacterium (assembly GCA_903871545.1). GTDB lineage: Bacteria > Pseudomonadota > Gammaproteobacteria > Burkholderiales > Burkholderiaceae_C > Limnohabitans. Next base: position 3,580 of record CAIQHG010000084.1, read on the forward strand.
TTAATTTACAGGCTTATGAAAAAGTACGAAAAAAACTAAGCTTCCAAATCAACTGCTAATTTTCTTAGGTTTTTGTCCTCTTTCATTTTAAATTTAGCGATGCGGTGAGTTGGTGTATGCGGCAATTGATCTACGAATGCAACATACCGAGGTACTTTATTAACTGCAAGGTGCTGTTTGCACCACTCAGCTATCTCTTTGTGTTTTAGTGTCATTCCGTCTTTAATAACCACGGCTACAAAAATATCATCCTCTCCCAGCTCAGAGGGGACTGGGATCGAGGCCGACTCTAGTACGCAGGGATGATTGTTGATCACGCGGTCTAGTTCTGCCCCGGATATGTTCTCACCGCGTTTGCGGATGATGTCCTTTTTGCGAGCGACAAACCAAAAATAATTGTCTTCATCTACGTACACCAAATCACCAGTTAAAAACCAACCATCTTTAAAACTCTCCTTCGTGCGCTCAATGTCTTTAAAGTAGCCCTTCATCACAATAGGCGTTTTAATGACCAACTCTCCTATTTCACCCGTTGGGACTCGGTTACCCGCGTCGTCCACCACTTTTGCCTCAGCCAGAGAAATGTTTGGATCAGGATGCCTGCTTGGCTGACCCATGGCCCCTATCTTGTGAGGCCCCAAGAAAGGGTTGTTCATGGCACCCGGTATCTCCGACATGCCGTATCCCTCTATCACATAGGGCATCTCAAACTCATCGTTGTAGACACGGTATGTCTCTTTATCGAAGGGTGCCCCATACATCTTTCTAAGCTGATGCCCGCTGACGTACTCGCTGCGCGGACGCTTCATCAAAATCGTACTCGCAGCAGCGATCGTATTCACCTCCGTTGCCCCTGTTTCCTTTGCTATTTGCCAGAACTTGGAGGCCGAGAACTTAGGCTCTAATATCAAAGTAGCACCACTTGATAATGAACCCGAGAGCGAGTAAAAAATGGCGTTGACGTGAAACATTGGTAATACACACAGCAACCTGTCTTCTGGTTGCAAATACATTCTCTCAACGAATCCCTCCCCCGCTAGTACAAGATTATTTTGACTATGCATCACTGCTTTAGGGTAGCCGGTGGTCCCAGAGGTGTAAATAAAAACGCAAATATCGTCTGCTTGTCCTGTAGAAGGTGGTGCTATCTCCTTGCAGCGCTCAACCTCTTGCGATAAAAACAGGTACGCTGAAGTCACTTCAGACGCGTCGTTTAACATCAGCCAAGGTTTGATCGGTAAATCTGTCCATGCCCCCTCAATGGTTGACACAACCGATGGCGAACAAATGACGCCGCACACATCTGAGTGATTCAAAATATAGCGTACCTCCTCAACCCCAAACTCAGGATTGATTGGAACCATCGTCGCACCCAGGCTTGCGAGGGCAAAGAAAGTGAAAACTGTGCTGGGGTGATTAAGTGACATGACAGCCACTTTGCTTGTTCGCTTTACGCCAATGCTAGATAAATAGGCCGCAGTTCGTTCTACAAAGTGATGGGTCTGTGCATAGTTGAAGGACTGTCCCTGATATAACAAGAACTCCTTATTAGGAATCTTCTCAACTCTACGTTTTAATACAGATGAGATCGTTCCTTCATGTGAGCCGTAAAGCTTTAGAACCTCAAGAGGCTTGAGCATGGATTACTTACCCCCCTTGGTGAATTTGCCTTTCATATGGGCCGTTGCTTCCTCGTCCACCTGTTGCCAAATAGGAATTGCAATAGGCGTATGTGACTCCTCCAAAATATGACCAACCAACCCTACAGCCCTTGCCATGACACCAAGTCCGTGGGCGACCTTCCAGTTTAGTCCCATTTCACAGCAAATTGCACCAATTGCGCCTGTAGCATTGATTGGCAATGACTTCTTAAATGACTCACTTGCGACTTCTGATACCTTGACCATCAACTTGATGTACATTCCGTTAAATCCTGTTTGTTCTGCAATATTAAACAAGCGGATGGTGCGAGGATCGGTCGGTTTGTGAATGGGATGGCCAATACCTGGAATGCTTTTTTTCTGAGCCCTCAAATCCGCCACTAACTCTTGGGCTAATGCGTCTAACTGAGCATCTGTTGGTGTCTTAGATTGACCCTTAAATTCTGCAAGAGCTGCTGAAAGCATCTTTGAGGCGCCTTCGGTGGAGCCCACAAAAACACTGCCCAATCCCAAAAGACCCGCTGCAACGGCGCCTTGCATTGCCTCTGGCGCACCTGCATAGGTCATGCGAGCCGCCAAAGAGGAGGGGACAATTCCGTGCTCTACCAACGTAATTAATACAGCGTTAAATAACCGTGATTCGTTTGGATTTGGAAGCCTTGAAGTGACTTCTAAAAAAGCCATATCGCCAAAATTAATCTCCCCCATCAGGTCGTTACAAAGATCGTAGCCGTGCACACCTATCGCATCTGCTGTGCTCCAGGCAATGTCGGAATGAAGTTTTTTTTGATTTGTCATATGAAATATAAATGTTGTGAAAATATCAATTAATCGAGTTTTGCTCCAGAAACTTTCACCTTTTGGGCACCAAGGTCTCGATCAGTCTTCAAAAAAGCAGCAAACTGATCTGGGGTATCACCCACCGCGTCAAACCCAAGAGGTTGTAGGTATTTGAGCTTGAATTCGTCTGTGTTAACAATAGCGCTCATGTCTTTGGCTAATCTGGTCAATATGTCCGCAGGAGTTCCCTTGGGCGCAGCTATACCGATGTAGTACGAAGAATCGAAATTTGTGTAACCCAACTCCCAAAAGGTGGGAACCTTTGGGGCTACAGGTTGACGACTTTTACCCGAGACTGCAAGCCCCTTTAACTTATTGGAATCTAAATACGGAGCAACTCCCCCCGTGATCGCAAACATGGAGTCAACACGACTGGCCATAATTTCTTGGACCGCAGGAGGTATACCTTTAAAGGTAATGTGCTCCATTTGCAGACCATTGATGCTGTTGAACCAAGTTGAAAATAGATGATTGACGCTGCCGGCCCCAATTGAGGCATAGTTGAGTGTGCCGGGATGGCGTTTGACATACTCAATAAATTCAGCAATGTTATTTGCCGGAAAATCTGGACGTACGACCAACATTAAATTACCAATCACTAGTTTGGTCACAGGAACTAAATCTTTAAGAGGATCGTAGGGAAGTTTTGAGTAAAGGTTTTGGTTGAGCGTAAAAGTAGCATCCGACGCTACCAAAAATGTATATCCGTCGCCCGGGCTTTTTGCAACTGTGTCTGCCCCTATGATCTCGTTGGCGCCAGGCTTGTTATCCACCACAAACGGCTGTCCCCAGTTGTCGCCTAATTTTTGACACACTGCACGAATCATCACATCTGCTGGCCCCCCTGCAATGTAAGGAATAACGATTCGAATAGGCTTATTGGGATAAGTTTGAGCCCATAGAGGTAGGGTGAAAAACAATGCAAGACAAAACAGTACTCGTTTAGAAAACTGAGAATTATTTATAGTCATTGGAGTGCGCCTTTAGTAGAAATTTTTAAATAAGTAGACCGATATTTTCGTACTTAAATGATCTAACGGGATAAGGGTATTTACCGGAAAAAGGCATCATAAAACCAAAAAATCTCAGTAATTGCTTTGTCTGAGTTGTGGGCCTACATAAATAATAATTGAAACAGAGATTTCACCTAGAGTCTCATTCGATTCCCGCTTGATATTCAGCGATTCTCCTCTTAATTTATTTGCTGAATTGGCAGATTGAAGTAGACCCCAATTACTAGGCCGCAGCTTAGCTCTTAGTGTTATTACTTTTTATAGA
>CAIQHG010000085.1 GCA_903871545.1 uncultured Burkholderiales bacterium
GTTACAAAGCTTGAAAACAAGAGCTCAATAGACAAGCAGTTAATCTTCGATAAATTACCCAACTGGGAAAAATTCAAGGCTTACATTATCAAAAGTGATGGGAAAGTAGAAATCGTTGATAAAAATCAATCTAGCTACAGCTCGATGATCAATCCATCAGTCGGTAGCAACCTTGTAAAAATCACTTCTGATCAATTTGATTCTCGGTATGCTCAATTCAATTTGGCCCGGGGCGAAAGCATTACAGTTTTTGTAACTGTTAAAGCCAACTACCATTTTAAGCATCCTGACTTGTCAATCAATTTTTCGGATTATCCAAAATACTTAGAGCTAAAGCGACAAAGTCTTTATTTTGAGGGTATTTTATTAGGAGCAATTTTATCTTTACTGATCTTCTCTGTTTACAACGCATTTATTTTCAAAGATTTAACAAGTATTTGTTATGCGTCATGGCTGTTATTTTCTGCTTTACTTCCGATCAGTTTATCCATGCTCGACGGACAAAGACTCAATGAATTTTTAATTGACACCCATGATCTTAAAGTATTTGGAATTGAACTCAACTTCTTTGTTCTTTATGTCGCTGGATGTTTTCAAAACATCCTTTATATTCTTTTTTCATTGTTTTTCTTAAACATAAGATCTCAACATCCTAACGTTGATAAAGCATTGAAAATATACTGTTTCTTGGTTTTTATATATTATTCATTCCAACTTTTCGTAAGATATGATTTTGACGCCAACATCCTCTGGATTCCTTTTTACACGACACATGTGGCAATTCTCTTTGTTATTCTTGGCTGTGGAATCAACAATTCATTAAAGGGTCATACTAGTGCAAATTATTTCAATCTAGCGCTCGTACCCTATCTTTTATTTAGAATTTTTTACTCATTAGGGATTGTCAAATGGTGGTCACCTTTGACCGTACTTCCCGATTCAGGTCTGCTTTATTTTGTAAAATACAGTGCAGGAATTCAACAGGTGCTATCCATCGTACTTGAAGTTGTCATCATGTCCCTTGCAGTCGCGCACCGAACAAAGGCTCTCCAAGACGCCGTTTCTCAGTCCATCTTAGAACAGAAAAAGTTCATTGAAGAGCAAAATAAAACTCTTGATTTGACGGTCACGGAGCGCACTTTAGAGTTAAATTCCAAAAAAGCCAATATCCAAGAACTTCTTTATAACATGATGCCAATGAGCATTGCTAAAGAGCTTGAAGGCAAAGGATCCTCACCGCCCATACGACACGATGCTGTGACCATATTGTTTACAGACTTTGTTGGATTTACTCAAGCGTCTTCAATCATGCCTGCTAATAGGATGGTTTCTGAATTGAATGAAATTTTCAGTGAATTTGACCGTATTATTCAGGAATGTGGTGTGGAGAAGATAAAAACGATAGGCGACTCTTATATGGCAGTTGCTGGCGCACCAACCTATTGCGATGATCACGCTTTAAGGTGCGCCAGAGCAGCACTTGGAATAATTAAATACATTAAAAACCGTAATACCAATGCTACCTTTAAATGGTCTCTCAGGGTAGGCCTTCATACAGGGCCGGTTGTTGCTGGCGTCATTGGTAATAAAAGAATCGCTTACGATATCTGGGGCGACAGCGTGAATATTGCTTCACGGATGGAAAGTGCCTCAGAATCTGACAGAGTAAATATCTCAGCCTACACATTTGATCTCATTCGCGATCAATTTAAGTGTGAATATCGTGGGAAAATCCCGGTCAAAGGAAAGGGCGAAATTGACATGTACTTTATTGCAACACAATAAGAGTACTAGGTATGATTACAACCCCAAATTTACTTATCAATTGGGCTTATGAAAAACTGATTTATTCAAGACGGACTTAATAGGAAAAAACGAAAAATGCAACAAAATCTTAAATTGATTCAGGCTCAAAAGATCATTGAAGGCGCTCTTGCGCGCTCTCAAAAAGAGAAATTTAAGCCAATGGGAATAGCTGTCCTTGATCACACGGGCAACTTAATTGCCTTTGCCCGAGAAGACGGGGCTAGTATGTTTCGATTCGAAATTGCACAAGCAAAAGCGTGGGGAGCCGTTGGAATGGGGGTCTCTAGCAGAACGCTTGCAACAAGGGCTAAAGACAATCCAAACTTCTTTGTTTCCCTGGCCTCTACAGCCGGGGGTAAATTCCTCCCGCAGACCGGCGCAGTGTTGATTTTGTCTGACTCCGGGGAGCTTTTAGGTGCCGTTGGGGCTAGCGGGGGAACGGGTGACGAAGATGAGCTAATCTGTATTGCAGGTGTTGAGTCTGCGGGATTCAAGTTTGGTCATTGATTTCAAGAGTTGTTTTGTTAATTTTGTCACGCAGGAAACTACCCCTTTTTCTTCGAAGGCTTAGATGACATCCTTTGCAACACATCGTATACTGCGGCGGTGTCACTCTCAGCGTGTCCAAGTCCAATCGCGGCGTTGTAAAGCGCCACAGTTGAGTTAAAAAGCGGGGCAGGTGTATTCATATCCACCAGTGCTTGGCTAATGAGCTTCATGTCTTTTTGCCAAACATCAATTTTCATGGTCGCTTTGAGCCAACCTTCATTTTGCATCATTGGCCCCCTGACTTGAAGCATACGTGAACCACCAGCCCCGTCACTCAGAACCTTAACGGCGGTATCTATAGGTATGCCAAATCTCTCACCCAATAACAAAGCCTCGGCTGTGGAGACATTATGAATTGCAACCAAGAGGTTGGCCATCAGTTTCATCTTCATACCGTTACCAAATTGACCTAAATCAAAATGGGCTTTAGAAAAGCCCTCAAATACAGGCGCCAACCGCTTGATGGCCTGAGATTGCCCACTTGCGTAAACAGTTAAATCCTTATTTCTGGCCTGCGCCCCAGTACCTGACAAAGGGCAATCAAGTAAATGAATACCAACTTTATCCAAAGCTGCTCGGGCGACTTCCTTGTCTTTTATGTCTAGCGTGCTGGTCTCAATAATGAGAAGACCAGGTCGACCGTTCTTTTCTAAAATCTCGGTACTAACCCTGAGAGCCCCTGGACTGGGCAATGAGGTAATAATGACATCAACGCGCTGAGCAACCTCTTTTGCTGTTTTACAAAAAATTCCCCCAGCCTTTTTAAATTTCTCAGCACTATCCGCACTTGGATCAAAACCATAAACCTTGAATCCTGCCTGCATCAAATTAAATGCCATGGCAGAGCCCATAATGCCTAGGCCAAAGAATCCAACTGTTTGAATACTCTTGGATTTTGAGGACTTAGTTTTTGCGCCTGAAGTTACGGTTTGTTTGGTTTTCATTGGATCTCCTATATTTTGAATTTCGTATAAACTAGTCTACATAAAATTAACCACAACCCATGAATGATTTGAAAAAACATTTGAATTCTTCTTATCAACCAGTGAATGTTGGGCTAGTCGGCTTCGGGTGGTGGGGCAAGACAATTGCGAACCAACTCAAAGACTCAAAGCTTTTAAACCTAATCGGAGTCGCTGAGATCTCCCCCGAACTTCGATTGGCCATGGCAAAAGATCCTGCGCTTGAGAATATAAAAATCCATGATCAGGCAGAGTCGCTTTTCGCTCAAGAGGGCTTAGAGGCAGTGATCTTGTGTAGCCCCCACCTCGAACATGCAGCTCAAATACTAAGCGCTGCGATGAAGGGATTGCATATATTTTGTGAGAAACCTCTTTGCCTAAACTTAACTGATGCTGAATTAGCAGTTAACGCCTGTCAATCCAAAAATCTGGTACTCGGTATTGGACATGAAAGACGGTTTGAACCGGAAATTATCAAATTAAGAAACATGATCCAAAATGGGAAACTTGGTGAGATATTGCAAATAGAGGCCAACTTTAGCCAAGATAAGTTTTTTGCTCTACCTAAAGATAATTGGCGCCTATCGAATACCCACGCCCCTGCCGGACCATTGACCGCAACAGGCATACATCTGGTTGATCTGAGTATTGCGATTTTGGGCCCCTGCGAACAAGTTTGGGCCAGGTTGGCGACCTTAGGATCTGAGTTTGAGAATGGGGATACGCTTGGGATCATGATGAGTTTCCAAAGTGGTGCAAATGCTCTTATTTCTGCCGTACTTGCGACGCCGTTTGAAGGGCGCTTTGCTGTATATGGATCCAAAGGTTGGATCGAGATTAGAGACCGCACGCACCCAGAGAGTCCAAGTGGTTGGGATGTTAAAACTACAATTCGCGGACAAGAACAAAATACTATTTTCAGCCCACCTAACTCTAGTGTTCTCGCTAATTTGGAGGCATTTGCACGTGCAGTCCAAGGAGTAGCGCCCTACCCAGTCAGTGCTTGGGAGATGCTCGCAAATGTGTCCGCTCTTGAGGCAATTATGTGCTCAGTTAAAACAAAAAAAATTGAGAGCCCCCGAAAAGTTTCGATTGGGTTTAAGCCCTAATTCGACTGGACTATTCCTTGAACTTAACAAAAACCAAGTCCACATCCCAGGTCAAAGCTAAAGTCAAAGCCAAGCCTGAAACTAAAAATCAAACAAAGAACAGCAAATCTGTAAAGTCGATTTCCCACAGTCCCAAAATTAAAAAAAGACTAAGCGGCACTGAACGGGAGCAAATAATTGCTCAGGGCGCAGTCCGTTACTTCTCGGAAGTCGGGTTTGGGGGCGACACAAGAGAGCTAGCGCAAAGACTAGGTGTGACTCAGTCGCTGTTGTATAAATACTTTCCCAACAAAGAAGCACTGATCAACCGTGTCTTTGAAGAGGTTTATCTAGACAGATGGAATCCCTTTTGGGAAAGCATTATCAAAGACCGAACAATCCCTTTAGAGGAGAGACTAACCCGTCTATACATCGAATATGCAAAAGCATCCCTTAGCCGAGATTGGGTTCGAATCTTTATGTTCTCAGGGCTTAGGGGGGAAGATATCAACCGCAAGTATTTAGAAATATTGAGGCTAAAAATCTTAGAACCTATTGCAATTGAACTCAGACACGAACTTAAACTTCCCCCAAAATCTGAGATTCCATTGAAAAGTGCTGAAATAGAACTGGTTTGGAGTATCAATGCCCGGGTGTTTTATTATGGGCAAAGACAGTGGATATTTGATGTCCCGATTCAAGACAGCTTAGATGACCTTATTCGCATGACAATTGCGCACTTTATGGCGGGCGCAATTGTTGTGATGCCGCAAATTGTCCAACCTAAGCTAAGCTAAATTAAAAATACTAGGCACAGCTATATGTTTAGGGAAATTACTTATTGATACGTCTCTACGTATCATTTCAAATATCTCAAAACAGTAAGTGATCAAATGAACACCAAACAACAATTTGACCCAACAGATTTGAGAAAAGCACTCGGTACCTTTGGAACTGGTGTTACGGTCGTGACTACCTTATCGCGGGATAAAGAAAACATAGGGGTTACGGCTAATTCATTTAGCTCTGTCTCACTCGATCCGGCGATCGTTCTTTGGAGCCTAAAGAAACACTCCCCCAGCTTGCAAGCCTTTGATGACTCTGGGAGGTTTGCCGTGAACGTTTTGACGCTTGAGCAAATGGCTTTGTCCAAAAGATTTGCTAGCCCCATACCCAATAAATTTAACACCTTAGAGATTACGCAAGGCCTTGAAGGCCTCCCCATTTTAAGGGACTGCGCAGCCGTTTTCGAATGCAAAACAATTGAGCGACTCAATTTTGGAGACCATATCTTGTTCCTCGGAGAGGTCCAGGCCTATCAGCACTCGCACCATCAGACCTTGATGTTTTGCCGGGGCAAGTATGTCCAGGGGCTAGAGCTAGACACCCTCTCAAATTAAAAAATCTCTTCTCTTCATCTTGCGCAAAAAAACGCACCTTGAATATATAAATAAAAAGGAATTACCCAATGAAGTACAGCATGTTCATGATGCCCATTCACCCACCTGGTCGCAATTTACTTGAGACCTTAGAGGAGGACCGTGAGGCGGTGATCCTTGGGGACAAGCTTGGGTTTAGCGAGGCATATGTAGGAGAACACGTCACGGACGCAGCAGAGACCGTCACCTCAAGTATGATCTTTCTAGCCACCCTGGCTCACGCGACCAAGAACATCAAACTCGGCACAGGCACCCTCAATCTTCCTAACGCCCACCCAGCTGGTATCGCTGCCAATGTTGCTATGCTAGATCACCTTCTCAAGGGCCGCTTCATCATGGGTATAAGCCCTGGCGGCTTGATGTCGGACGCTGAGGTCTTTGGTAATCTTGGCAAAGACCGCAACGCTATGTTCGTTGAATGTATAAACACGGTTCTGAAAATTTGGGACTCCGAGCCGCCTTACAAAATTGAGGGGGAGTTTTGGAACATTTCAGTTGAGAAAACGATGATTCCAGAAATTGGTCAAGGATTCATTATGAAGCCTTACCAAAAACCCTATCCCCCAATTGTTGGGACTGCCGTGGCACCCTTCTCCAAAGGCGTAACAGAGATGGCCAAGAGAGGCTGGGGACCTATATCGGCAAACTTTTTAATGCCTGAGTGGGTTAAAAGCCATTGGCCAAAGTACCAAGAGGGTCGCGAGGCAGTGGGTGCTGTCGCATCACCCGATGACTGGAGAGTTGCGAAAAGTATATTTGTTGCTGACGATGAAGCTACAGCCCAGCGCTACGCAATGGATGACGGGGGGCCTTACCGTTTTTACTTTAAACAACTGGTTCGCAAATTGGTTGGAGGCGGACGCACTAATCTCTTTAAAACAGACCCCGATATGCCAGACTCGGAGATCACTCCTGAGTTTGTGAACAAAAAACTGGTCCTCGCTGGGACAGTTAATTCAGTGGTGGATCAAATTCTTGCATTTAGAGAAAGTGTTGGAGATTTTGGAAATTTAGTCTATGCGTGCCACGACTGGATGGACCCAGCTTTGGCAAAGCGCTCAATGGAGCTCTTTGCTTCAGAAGTTATGCCGCGGGTTAATGCAGCAATCAAGTAAGAGTCAGCGTATGAGCCACATTTAAGAACAAAGCCTATGAACATGTCAATTGATCCGCTCTCCTATATGCAAATCGATTGGGATATTCCAATTGAGATGGAAGATGGTGTAGTCCTTCGAGCCGATGTATTCAGGCCTAAGGCAGCGGGGAAATATCCTGTTCTACTTAGTTACGGCCCATACGCAAAGGGACTGGCATTTCAAGAGGGCTACCCCAGCGCTTGGCAAAAAATGATCACGGATCATCCAGATGTGCCTTACGGGTCGACTAATTTATATCAAAACTGGGAAGTTGTAGACCCTGAGAAATGGGTACCTGATGGCTACATTTGCATCCGGGTTGACTCCAGAGGCTGCGGGCGATCGGAGGGATTTATCGACCACTTCTCGCCCCGAGAAACCAAGGACTTTTATGAATGCATAGAGTGGGCAGGGGTTCAAACTTGGAGCAATGGACGAGTCGGCTTATCTGGAGTTTCTTATTTCGGAATCAATCAGTGGCAAGTTGCGGGTCTAAATCCACCCCACTTGAGCGCAATGTGCATTTGGGAAGGCGCAGCAGATTGGTACCGTGATATGACTCATCACGGAGGGATCTTGTCAACTTTTTGGGCTAACTGGTACGACATGCAGGTCAAAACAGTTCAATACGGACTGGGCGAGCGCGGACCAAGGAGCAGGGCTACGGGGGAGCTAGTTTGTGGGGATGAGACGCTAGACGACAAAACCTTAATTGCAAACCGGTGCTCTTTTGGTGACGAAATACTTGCCCAGCCCCTGGACAATGATTATCACAAAGCAAGGTCCGCAAATTGGGACAAGATAACTGTCCCCTTTTTATCAGCCGGTAACTGGGGTGGGCAAGGTCTTCACTTAAGAGGCAATAGCGAATCCTTCATGCGCGCCGCTTCAAAGAAGAAGTGGCTCGAGATGCATGGCCTGGAGCACTGGACTCACTTTTACACAGACTACGGAGTTGCAATTCAAAAGCGTTTCTTTGCTCATTTTTTAAAGGGCGAAGATAACGGTTGGGACAAAGAGCCCCCTGTCCAATTACAAGTTCGACACATTGACCATTTTCAAAGCAGGTACGAACAGGACTGGCCTTTACCGCAAACTCAGTGGACTCGACTATACCTTGACCCGCTCTATCAAACATTGGGCGACAGTGCGACTCAAGCTGAGCAGACCCTGGATTTTGCCGCTACCTCAGACGGATTGAGCTTCGTCTCGGCGCCTCTAACCGAGCAGACCGAGCTCACTGGGCCTTTAGCTGCAAAATTATGGCTATCCTCAAGCACCTCGGACGCAGATGTGTTTTTAGTGGTGCGCGTATTCACCCCTGATATGCGCGAGATAACTTTTGCTGGCGCAATTGATCCTCACACCCCAGTTGCACAAGGTTGGTTGCGCGCGTCCCACAGAGCTCTGGACCCAACCCTAAGTCGCCCCTACAGGCCCTATCACACTCACACCTTTCCCCAGCCTTTAAAGCCTAACGAACCCGTTGAGCTTGATATTGAGATTTGGCCTACATCTATCGTTATCCCTAAGGGTTACAGAATTGGCCTTAGCGTGCGCGGGAAAGATTACACTTATGCTAAGAAAACAGGTCTTAAGTTATCTAACTTCAAAAACGAGTTGCTCGGTTGCGGGCCTTTCTTGCATGATGATCCAAGGGATCGTCCGGCCGGTGTTTTCTTAGGCCAAAGTAGTCTTCATTTCTCTAAACAAATGCAGAACTTTTTACTCATTCCTGTTATTCCAAACAACAAATGAATAAATTAAGTTCATAAATATTTCGTAAACTAATTTTTTTAATAGGATCCACCATGACAACAAGAAGAGGTTTTATCCAAACCGCCGCTGGCGCGAGTGCTTCTATTGCTTTTCCTCATATAAGTACTGCCGAAGAAGACACCCTTCGCCTGGGGCTTCTCACTGTTAAGACGGGTCCCCTCGCATCAGGGGGTATTGACATGGAGCGAGCGCTGACCATGTATTTAAGCGAACGCAACAATACACTTGCAGGCAAGAAAGTCAAACTCTTCGTAGCTGACACTGGGGGAGTTCCGGCCAATGCAAAATCTAAGATGCAGGAGTTGGTCGAGTTAAATAAAATACATGTACTCACTGGCCCCCTAGCTGCGTTTGAGGCACTGGCTATTGATGACTACATCAGGGCCAACAAAATACCCACCCTCTCAGTTGCGGCTGCTGAGGACATGACGCAGCGCAAGGCGAACCCTTGGTTTGTAAGGGCCACCTCCTCCTCCTCACAGTCCTCTCACGTCATGGCGGATCACTGCATTAAGGACCTTAAGTTCAAGCGCATGGCGATGATCGCCGACGACATCGCCTACGGACACGAAATGAACGCAGGGTTTCAGCGAGTTTTTGAGGAGGGTGGCGGCAAAATTGTGCAAAAAATCTTCTCTCCCTTGACCACCCCAGATTACGGCAGCTTCCTTGCGCAACTCAAAACAAATGTTGACGGTATTTTTCTAGGCTTTGCTGGCTCAAACGGATTTAGATTTGTAAGACAGTTCAATGAATACGGCCTGAGGGGGAAGATGGCGCTCATTGGCGGCATGACCGCTTTGGATGAATCTGTTTTGAGGAACATGGGCGACGAAGCGCTTGGGATTAAAACAGTGTGCTGGTACTCGGCGGAGCTGAAGAACCCCATCAATGCTAAATTTGCTCCCGCGTTTAGAAAAGCGTTCAACTACGATCCAGGTTACTACGCGGCGGGCTCCTACGTTAACGGCTCAGTGCTTGAGGCTGCAATTGAGAGCGTCAAAGGAAAATTTACAGATAAAGACGCATTAATGGCGGCTCTTCGCAAGACCAACATTCAAAGTGCGCGCGGACCACTCGCTTTTGATAATTACGGGAACGTAGTCGGTGACGTGTACATCCGAGAGGTCGAGCGCAAAGACGGTCGGTTGGTCAACTCCATCGTTAAAACATACCCCAACATCAGTCAATTCTGGAGCTATGATCCTAAGGAGTTTCTAGCTAATCCGGTCTACTCCAGGGACTGGCCTGTTGCCAAGAACTTGGAATCCTGAGCCTTAGACTATGCAAATTTGGATCATCCAAACCCTCAATAGCTTATCTTTAGGGGGACTTTTATTTATGCTCTCATCTGGATTCGCTTTGATTTTTGGGTTGATGCGAATTGCTAACCTCACACACGGCTCCCTCTTTATGATGGGTGCCTACATCACGGCCGTTTTAGTGCGTTCTGGCACCAATTTAATCCTTGCAGACATTGCGGCGATGCTCAGCATGGCGGTGTTGGGGGGTCTGATTGAACGGTTTATTCTGCTCCGCTTGGCGGGTAACTCACAGGGACAGGTTCTTGCAACTTTAGGCCTGTCCTTTATTGCAGCTGACTTTTGTTTGATGCAGTGGGGCGGGGACCCCATACCTGTGTCTACGCCGCTCATTTTTCAATCGCCTTTGCAATTAATGGGTCTGAGCTTTCCGACCTACCGCCTAGTTGTGCTGGGTGTAGCGATCATCGTTGCAACGCTACTTTATTTACTGATAGAGCGCACGAGACTTGGCGCCATGATCCGAGCTGGCGTGGACGATATGGACATGGCGCGCGCAGTGGGAGTCCCCGCGTCTTTGATATTTACTGTTGTCTTTTGCCTGGGCGCCTCACTCGCTGGATTAGGAGGGGCACTGGGGGGCCCGATATTTAACGCATACCCTGGTCTTGACGGCGAAATGCTCCCCTTGGCTTTGATTGTGGTGATCCTGGGCGGGGTGGGCAGTTTATTTGGAACCTTTGTCGCTAGTTTTATCATTGGTTTTATCTACACCTTTGGTGTGGCCCTGCTGCCTGACTTGGCTTACGTGATTTTATTTCTTCCGATGGTCATCGTCATCGCCTTCAAACCGCAGGGTCTATTTGGACGGGTTGCTACATGAGGGGGTGGCAAGTAATCTTTGTCGTTCTAGGTTTGGTGCTATTGGCCTTGCTCCCCTTATATTTTGAGGAGTACTTTGTTAATTTAGCAAGCCAAATATTAATCGCAGTCATTTTTGCATCAAGTTTAAATTTATTGGTGGGCTACGCCGGGCTGACCTCCTTGGGGCATGCTTGCTTTTTGGGACTATCTGCCTACACCTCTGCTTGGCTGGGCGTAAACCTTGGGTTGGGACATGCGATCACCGCGCCTAGTGCTTTGATACTCACCACGGTAGTGGGTATGCTTTTTGGGGCAATCGCGCTGCGCGCAAGTGGGCTTGGCTTTTTGATGCTCACACTCGCACTGTCCCAAATAGTTTGGGGCTTGGCTTATCGCTGGGTATCTATCACCAACGGCGATAACGGAATATCGGGGCTCACGCGCCCGTCCCCTTTTGGCATTGACTTAGAGGTGAGTAGTCATTTTTACTGGTTCACTTTGATCATCGCCTTAGTTTGTCTGTTTTTGATCTCACAGCTGGTTCACTCGGTATTTGGATCGACCATCAAAGGAACTAGAGATCAACCCAGGAGAATGACCGCGCTGGGCTACAACATATGGGCTATTCGTTGGTTCACTTATGTGACTGCTTCCTTCTTTGGTGCAGTCGCGGGTCTTTTATACGTTTATTTCCATAAATTTATACACCCCAGTGTTATGGCGATCACGGTGTCTGCAGAGTCTTTGCTGAGTGTGATCGCTGGAGGTTCGGGCACGCTGATGGGGCCTGTCGTAGGCGCGGTAGTGGTCGTTATTCTTAAAAACTATGCCTCCGCTTACGTCGAGAGGTGGAATATGCTTCTCGGGTTTGTTTTCTTATTTATTGTCATGTTCATGCCCAAGGGTGTCGTATCAAGTCGCCTTAGTTTTTTATCAACCAAGTCGGATGAAGACAAATGACGATTGCCCTTGAAGCGATTAATTTAAATAAAAATTTTGGCGGCATTCAAGTCACTCAAAATATTAATTTACAAATCCATGCGGGCGAGCGCAGGTTAATAATCGGTCCTAACGGGGCTGGTAAAACAACTCTATTTAACCAAATAACGGGTGAGCTCAAACCCAGTTCTGGGTGCATTAAAGTTTTCGGTAAAGACGTAACCGCTTTACCGCCCCACCTTAGGCCGCATATGGGCCTTAGTCGGACCTTTCAAATCATTAACCTCTTTAACCAAGACAGTGCTCTTCATAATATTGCACTTGCACTTTTTGGGGTTAGCCCAAGACGGTTCAATCCGTTTAGACAACTCAAACCCTCGGATCCCGTATATGAGAGAGCTCACGCGGTGCTAAAAACCATTGGACTTGAGCAAAGCGCCTACAAAAGGGTTGGCGAGATGTCCTACGGCGAGCAACGCCGCATCGAGATTGGACTTGCAATGTCTCAGAGCCCAAAGCTTTTATTACTTGATGAACCCCTTGCAGGTTTGTCCCATGATGAGCGTATTTGGATTAGAGATCTCATCTCAACGATACCGAAATCAACAACTATTGTGATGATCGAACACGATATGGATGTAGCGTTAGCATTTGCAGAAAAGATTACATTGCTTCACTATGGTCGCTTGATTGTTGAGGGGGACCGCGATACGGTTGTTAATCATCCTCAAACAAAGGAGATTTACCTTGGCAAGTAAGAACATTTTGGAGGTACAAGATTTAAATGTCCACTATGGCGCTAGCCATGCGCTCCATAACATCTGTTTTGAGGTGAAAGAGGGGCATTTGCTTGCCCTTATGGGGCGAAATGGTGCGGGGAAGACAACCACATTGATGACGCTTAGTGGTCTGCTCAAAAGTACATCTGGCGCTTTTAGGTTGAGGGGCTCCAATTTAGAGCATAAGTCACCCGAGTTTATTGCTAAAAACGGAGTTCGTTTAGTACCCCAAGGACGCAGGCTCTTTGCCAGTTTGAGCGTGCTTGAGAACCTGATGGTGGGTGAGCAAAAAATTGAGCGGCGCGCTCTTTGGACAAAGGAAAGGGTCTATGAAATGTTTCCGGTGCTGAGGGTGAAAAAAAATCAACGCGCCTCTACTTTGTCGGGGGGTGAGCAGCAAATGCTCGCTATTGGGCGTGCGCTGATGGGCAACCCTGAGGTATTATTGTTAGACGAGCCCTCCGAGGGGTTGGCGCCTATCATTTTGGAGGAAGTTAATCAATCGATAGCCAAACTAAAAGATGAAGGTTTATCTATTATTTTGGTGGAGCAAAACTTCTCGACCGCAAAATCGTTAGCAGATGATTTTGTTATTTTGAACGCTGGACTTGTGGCGTGCGTTGCTAGTGCAGATCAAATCAAATTGAATCCAGAATTGGCTACTCAACACTTAGGTATTTCTTAAAATTAACCATCTCATCTCAATCATTTTTTATAGTTCCCAATAATTCCCAATAGTTCTTAATCTTGTCAGTCTTAAATAATCTTAAATAATTTCAACAATTTCCATTCTTCTTTCTTCTTAAAAGGAATTTCATATGTTATTTACTTGCTCGCAGTTTTGTACAGACCCCAGACACAATCACTTTTCTAATTACGGGCAAGCCAACCAACCAGGAGATGAGGAGGCCTATGCGGGTAATGCGGGCGCCTTTGACGGAGAAATAAAAAGATCACTGGCTACTAAGAAAGTCGTTAAAAAAACCATTAGCGTTAAACCCAAGTCGGCCACTACCCATCTCTTTAAAAACTCAAAGGGCAAGCACAAAGTAGTTGATATTCACTGCCACTATTTGAACCCTGTTGTTAACCAAAAAACTTCGAATCTGAACGCTGCTCAGTACGATCCAACCGTCATTTACGCGAACAAACTAACAAATGAGACTAACGTTGCACAAATGAAAACGCGTGCGCCTAAACTCACCGGTGTCAAAGAGCGACTCAAAGATATGGACAAAATGGGTGTGGACATCCAAGTTATCTCCCCCGCTCCCTATCATTATTTCTATTTCACTGAGCCCGCCTACGGCGCACAATTGGCCAGAGAGGTTAATGAGGGAATTGCGCAACTCGTGAGCGATAATCCCGAGCGTTTTGTGGGCATGGGCTCGGCTCCACTGCAAAACGCTGAGCTCGCGGTGCAGGAGCTGGAATACGCGGTCAAGAAACTAGGACTTCGCGGTGTAGAAATCAACACCAATGTGAACGGTTTGAACTTAACCGATCCCTCCCTCGGGCTTGAGAAATTCTTTGCCAAAGCCAATGAACTTGGATGTGTGATCTTTATGCACCCGCTCGGATTCACCCAAGGCGAGCGACTCACGAATCATTACTTTAATAACGTCATTGGAAACCCGCTAGACACGACGATTGCGGTCAGTCACCTGATCTTTGACGGTGTTGTAGCTAGGTATCCAAAGATAAAGTTCGTTGCGGCCCACGGTGGGGGCTTTATTGCTCATTACTGGGCTCGGATGGACCATGCTTGGCGCGCAAGACCTGACACCAGAACTATTATTAAGAAAAAACCCTCTAGTTATTTAGAGAAGTTTTATTTTGACTCCATTACCTTTGATCCCCGCATGTTAAAACAACTGATCGACCGCTACGGAGCAGACCACGTCATGCTAGGCACAGACTACCCATACGACATGGGTGAGGATGATCCTAGAGGAATAATTGCAGAGGTTAAAAAGTTAAGCGCTCTGGACAGAAAGCTGATTGAGGGCGGTAACGCCGTCAAACTCTTTAAAATCAAGTAATTCACATTTTTTAATTTACTCTAGCCAACTACAAAAAAATGAACATCACTATCTTGGGAACTGGACGCATGGGAGGCGCTATTGGCGAGCGCTTGATCGATCAGGGGCACACCCTAGTTTTATGGAACCGCTCAGCCGATAAAACACTTGCCTTAACCAAGAGGGGTGCAACACTCGCGTCGTCCCCTGCCCTTGCCGTTGAAAAAGCAGATGTTGTGATCTCAGTCTTAACTGACGCGCGAGCAATCGAGAGCACTTACTCCTCACCTAATGGCGTTTTAAGTGCCCAGATCAAGGGTAAGCTTTTCATTGATATGAGCACCGTCAGGCCACAAACGGGAATCGATCTAGGAGCTCAACTCAAAGCTGCAGGTGCTGCCTTTATTGAGTGCCCTGTCGGGGGAACTGTTGGCCCCGCGAGAGAGGGTAAATTGCTTGGCCTAGCGGGGGGTTCAACCGAGGATTTCGAGCGAGCAAAGCCCTTACTTGATCAACTCTGTCGAAGGGTAGAGCATGTAGGGGAACTGGGTAGTGGTGCAAGTATGAAACTGGCGATTAATTTGCCGCTCCTTGTTTATTGGCAAGCATTGGGGGAGGCACTAGCGTTGGCTGAGATGTCTGGGTTGAGTCCCGAGAAAATGATTGATATTTTATCGGACACCTCTGGCACGCCCGCCATTATGAAAATGCGCGCGCCTGCCGTGGTTTCTGCTTTAAAAGGCGAGCCCTCAACGCCGGCGCACTTTAACATCGACTCAATTCGCAAGGACCTGAGAACAATGATTGAGGAGGGTACAAATCTGGGCTTTGAGTTACCCGCGGCACAGGCCGCTTTGGGGGCCTTTAACAAAGCGTCAGATGCGGGCCTGGGAGAATTAGATGGAACACAACTCGCGGCTTGGTGGATTAGGCAAGCCAAATCAACTGCTAAAGCAACTCATTGATTGATACTTTTCAATGGCAATCATTAGGCACAACAATAAAGAACACTCAGTTGAGGCCCCAGCGCATGCGCAGTTATACAACGTTTTAAGGACAAGGTGTGAAGATTTGTCCGTGCGCTTTGGCTGCGGCGTAGGACACTGCGGGGCCTGTACGGTTCTCGTAAACGATCAAGCACAAAGCTCCTGTAATACCCCGCTTTGGTCTATTGATCGGGCAGAAATTAAAACGCCCAAAGATCTGCAAAATGACCCTATTGGGCGCGTAGTCTTAGAGGCCTTTTTATCAGAACAAGCCGCGCAGTGCGGCTACTGTATCAACGGTATATTGATGCGTTTGACTGGACTTTTTAAAAGCAATGCAAACGCAACGGATGACCAAATTACACAGGCCTTGATGCGCCACCTTTGTCGCTGCGGCGCGCATAGCAGGATAATTCGGGCAGCCAAATCCGCTCGCAGTCAATTATCTAGCGCTACAGCAACTTAAAGCAATGACGATGAGCGATTTATCTCCCAGCCTTAAAGCGCACCCGCTTGCAAGTCAGTGGATGCAGTTTTTGAGTGACTCAAGCGTTCTAATTATGAGCGGCAAAGTAGAGCTTGGACAGGGCATATCGGCAGCTCTGATTCAAACCCTATGCACTGAGTTGGGCTTTAAAGCGTCCCAGGTGAGACTGGCCGCTGGGGACACTCAACTAACACCGGATGAGGGCTACACATCGGGAAGCCAATCCGTGGAAGTCGGAGTAAAGGCCCTTAAACACGCATGCACCGTAGTTCGCGACAGGTATATTGACGCTGCCTGCAGGGAGCTGAAATGCAGCCCCCAGGACCTTGAGCTGAAGGGGGGTTGCTTTAGATTAATTGCTAATTCTGCAAGTGCAGCTGGAGTTGGAGCTGGAGCCGGCACTCCAGTTACAGCTAACGCTTTATCCTTCTTCCAAATTAGTCAGAGGTGTCCCCTATCCACCATCCTACTAAACGAGCCTAATCCGGTTCCCCGTGACTTGAGACCCAGGCAGGTTGAGGAAGTATTTAGGGCTGACTTCTTGGATAAGTTCACAGGCGCAGGTTTCATCCAAGACCTAACTCTCGCGGATCTTTGGCATGCAAAGATCGTTCGCGGACCACACCCGTTTAGTAAACCGCTTTCCTATAACCTCAAGGAATTAGAAGCCCTAGAGGGTGTGGACAGAGTGTTTATCCAGCATCACTTTATTGCACTTATTGGACGATATGAGGAGTTACTGAGCATTGCTTTGGCCAGTGCTAGAGGGGCTATAGTTTGGTCTGACCCGAATATTTCACCCGAGCAAGATATTGAGAAACTCTTGACTCACCTACCTTGCACCACAAGCGTAGCACTAGAGCTTGGGGCTTCATCTGAGCATGCAGTTTCGTCTCAGCATGCAGGTTTGCCGCAGGATACGGAATTATCTAAGAGTGTGGGCCAAGCACAGATGCTTCACCTCACCGCGCGTTATTCAAGACCCTACATCGCTCACGCCTCCATAGGGCTTGTGTGCGCTCTTGCACAACCCTCTGTTTGCAACACCAGTCTCACCGTTTGGTCGCACAGCCAAGGAGTGTTCAAGCTCAGGGACCAAATAGCTGAATCTTTGGGACTAAGCAATGAGCAGGTCCGGGTCATACACGCCCCTGGGGCGGGTTGTTATGGGCACAACGCAGCCGATGACGTAGCCTTTGACGCTGCTTTGATTTCGCACAAACTGGGCATCAACGTGCGAGTAGCTTGGACCAGAGAGGATGAGCTGAGTCAATCCCCGGTTGGGGCAGCGAGTTTGGTGCAATTAGATGCAGATATCCTCGCAGACGGTAGCTTGGCGAGTTGGAACACACAAGTTTGGTCAAACACCCACCTTAGCCGACCCGGTTGGGGTGAGGGCATCCAGCTCTTAGGTGCGTGGAGCGCATTTGAGGAGCAAAAGCAACCCCTTGCCGTGGATGTTCCCCTGCCAACAGGTGGAGGACTTAGAAACGCAGTGCCTGCGTACAGCGTGGGCAAACTAAAAATTACGCACCACTTTATTGAGAGTGCTCCTGTTCGAGTATCGGCTTTGCGATCTTTGGGAGCTCACGCTAATGTGTTTGCAATTGAAAGCTTCATTGATGAGCTAGCAGATTTAATAAGCGTAGACCCCGTTGCACTTCGCTTAATGAACTTAAGAGATGAACGTGCTAAGGGGGTGATTAAACGAGTTGCTGAGATGTGCTCTTGGAGCAAAAGAGGAGAGCCAGGGAGCTCGGTTGGAACAGGGCTAGGTTACTCTCGCTATAAAAACCATGCAGGTTACTGCGCAGTTGCGGTGCAGGTTGAGGTCATGCACAAGGTCCGAGTGCAAAAGGTCTGGGCCTGTGTAGATGCTGGGCTTGTCGTGCACAAAGACGGTTTAATTAATCAAATCGAAGGCGGCATTATTCAATCCCTCAGCTGGACTCTTAAAGAGAATGTTCAGTGGGATAAGAACAGTGTTCTCACAACAGACTGGGAAAAGTACCCCATTTTGGAGTTTGACGAAGTCCCTGCAATTGAAATTGAACTCATCGAAAATATTGAGGACCCTAGCCTTGGCGCCGGAGAGGTTGCAACGGGTCCTACTGCGGGAGCTTTATCCAACGCCATTGCACACGCACTAGGACTAAGGATACGTCACATGCCTTTTACATTCGACAATGTGAGCAAAGCTATTGATGCAAGCTAACTCTTCAACCCAACTCTTCAACCCAACTATCACAACCCATTTAGTAATTTTTTAATCTCAGAAGTCTTAACAAGTAGGGAAAATCATGTTTGCAACCATCAACGATTTAAAGATTCATTACGAGATATCTGGACAAAAGCCAGGCACTGCGCCTTGGGTTACGCTCTCTCACTCCCTTGCCTCCTCCATGGTGATGTGGAAACCCCAGTTAGAGCTTTTAGAACACTCTTTCTCAGTCCTAAGATATGACACCCGCGGGCACGGCGGCACGCAAACCACCTCCCCCCCCTACTCACTTGAGCAACTTGCAGATGATATACGCGGCTTACTCGCACACTTAGGGATTCAAAAAACCCATTGGTTGGGCCTCTCCTTGGGGGGCATGATTGGTCAAGTGTTAGCCATAAATCACCCCACTTGTCTGGACAAAGTAATTATCGCCAACAGCAACTCACAGGTCGCCCCTCCAGGGGTTGTCATGTGGAATGAGCGAGCCCAGTCTGCAAAAACATCCGGAATGCAGCCCTTGGTTGCGCCGACTCTTGCGCGCTGGTTTACTGAGCCCTTTCACATAAGTCATCCTCAAGTTCTTAGAGAAATTGGCGATATCATTGCCAGCACAAACCCTGAGGGTTACGCTGGTTGCTGTGCAGCAATATCAAACATGAATAATATTCAGGGGATTAAAAAGCTCTCTCACCCAGCCCTTGTAGTAGTTGGGCTTGAGGACACGGCGACGCCCTTGGCCATGTCTCAAATCATCCATGAAAACTGGCAAGGCTCAATTCTCAAGACTATCCCACATGCTGCTCACCTAAGTAATCTGGAACAAGCGGGGGTTTTTAACGAGTTGATAATTGAGTTTTTGAAAGGCATTTAGTTATCAAATAAATATAAGTACTGCGCATTCAAACTCTTCCTAGAAACTTAATGCGGTACAGGCTTGAAATACTTCCCCCCCCCGTCCTTAGCCAGTTGCACGGGGGGGGGGTAGACTCAGAGTGTTAGGTTTACTTAAGGAATTGTGTGTCACAAACAGAAACTACCTCTAACCAAAAAATAAATAGTTTCGATTTGCTGATGATACTTACCGTATCCATGATATGGGGCTCCACGTATCCGGTCATGAAGTTCGCGGTCTCTAGCTACCCGCCAGGGATTTTTCGAGCGTTCACATTTTTCGTTGGAGCTCTTGCAGTTGGCGTCTACGCGCGCCTTCGCCGCGAGAGTTTAGTTGTTCCGTTGCACGAGCGCTGGACTATCGCTAAGCTCAGCGTAACCAACATGGCACTTTGGCATCTGGGAATAATTTACGGCATCAAGATGCTCAATTCTGGGCGGGCAGCCATAATGGGGTACACAATGCCGGCGTGGGCACTGCTCAGTAGTGGGATTCTTTATAAAGAGCCACTCAAAATGCGTGCTCTACTGGGCGTATTTTGCTCGCTTGGTGCGACTTTTTTATTGGGGCACGATGAGTTTACTAATTTCTCGGGTCACCCACTTGGAGTCATGTTAACGGTTGGAGCAGCTTTTTTTTGGGGGATAGGCACGACGATGCTAAATCATGCAAAGCTGAGTATCTCTTCTCTTTGCCTGACCTTTTGGATGCTTACATTTGGATTTGTATTTTTCTTGCTCGTTGGTATTTTCTATGAAGGAGCTTTATGGAGATGGCCCACACTCATGGAGTGGTTAGCTATTCTTTACTCAGGCGGATTATCATTCGGGGTCGGCTACGTGGCCTGGTTTTTAGTGGCTCGCAAACTAACCCCCGTGACCAGTGGACTATCCGTGATGCTTGTACCC
Organism: uncultured Burkholderiales bacterium; assembly: GCA_903871545.1. GTDB lineage: Bacteria > Pseudomonadota > Gammaproteobacteria > Burkholderiales > Burkholderiaceae_C > Limnohabitans. The sequence goes on from CAIQHG010000085.1 coordinate 20,122, forward strand.
GTTGTTGGGCTTAGTAGCGGCGCAGCGATCTTGGGTGAGCAAATTGCGCTCACAGATATTGCAGCTTTAGGGCTAATCCTATGTGCAATGGTACTGGTGCTGAGGCGTGAAAAATCTAATTAATCTTTATAACCAGTTTCCCTCACCCCTCTTCATAACAGCATACCAGCCTGAGCGGGAAGCCCTAATGCGCTTTGACCGTAGGCACCCGCGTGTACATCCCAAGTTAATCCTATGTGCGAGGACGCGGCGTGAATGTCCCTGAACTGACGTTGCAAGGGGAGTTGAGATGATAACCCAGCAGCCCCGGCTGCAGGCATCAATGCATCCACACTGCGCACCGCCAATTGTGTTGCAAAGGCTGCGTTTCTCTTCCACCTCAGCTTGGTCTCCACGCTTGGAAACTGATCATTTTGGACCATTTCCTCCAAATCCATCCAGTCTCGGCGGACCACGGACTCAGCAAACTCTACACAGGCCGCTGCCTCAGCGATCCGCCCTTGAACCGAGGTCAGCTCAGCCAAACGAGCCCCTGTATAAGTACCGGCTCTTTTCCTCATAGTGGCGGTAAACTGCTCGACAGCTGCCTTTGCCGTACCTAAGGGCACACTGCAAAGTATGTAAGCAAAAGCTGCAAAGGTCGGCATTTGGTACAAAGGGTTTTTATATAACTTAGCCCCTGGTAAGTTTTGTCCAGCCGCAAACACCTCTGCAGATACACTTCGGTGCTCGGGGATAAAAGCATCAACGATCTCTACGTCGTGGCTCCCGGTTGCAGTCAAGCCGTAAGAATGCCAATTGTCTAAGCTCTTAAATTCATTTTGCGGGATCAAGAAAAGCCTCCTCTCGGGTGCCCCCCCCTCACGCTCAGTCATTGCACCCACAAACATCCACTGAGAGGCGTCGACACCACTACCAAAGGGCCATTTGCCGCTGACTTTGTACCCACCCGCAACAGGAACCGCTTTGCCACAGGGAAACGCAAGGCCAGTGGCAACCAAAGCGTTTGGGTCAACGCTCCAAATATCGTCCTGCGCTTGCCTGTTGAGTTGACCCATATTCCAAGAGTGAGAGGCTAAATTAGAGTAGACCCAGGCTGTAGACGCACACCCTTTCGCTAACTCTAAGACCACATCCATTAAAGAGTTGAGTCCAAGCTCAGAGCCTCCGTAATGCTTGGGCTGCATGAGGCGCATGAGGCCAGCGCTATGGAGTTCTTGAATGGTCTGCTGAGGAACACGGCGACCCTTTTCTGCACTTGCAGCACGCTCAGCGATAAGGGGTGTAAGACGGGACGCGGTCTCAACAGCCTGAGCGTGAGTTAGTTGAGGAACAACGGAGAGATCAAGATTTAAGGGAGCGGGGGCGGGAGCTCGACCCATATCTTTTTTAACGACCTTTAAATTCATAATAAGGTTCCTTTTAAAGTTCTAACTCAGCCATTAATTTTTAAGTAAACAGAATAAAGCGATGTGGTGGCGCATATAAAAAGTCTATTTCTTCTTAAACCACCGAACGCAACGTTTGAGACCATCTCCGGCACTCGGACCCGACCGATCATGACCCCGGCTTTATTAAAGCACTGCACCCCTTCAGCTGAACTTGTCCATAGCCTGTCATCCTTATCAATTCTAAAGCCATCAAAGACGCCCGCATCGCACTTAACGAAAACCCCTAAATCCTTTAATTTATCCCCACCAGATGTCACCTCAAACTGTCTAATGTGGCGTGGCCCACTCGCTGACTCCGTGCCACCGCTATCCGCAATAAAGAGCTTACTCTCACCCGGCGTAAAGGCCAAGCCATTAGGATGGTCAAAGTCATCAGCAACTACGCTCAAGTTACCCGTAATTGGATCGATGCGGTAGACGTAGGAACCCTTTTGTTCTTGCTCCTGAACCTGTCCCTCATAGTCCGCAATGATGCCGTAATCGGGGTCTGTAAACCAAATAGAGCCATCAGACTTGACCACCACATCGTTGGGTGAGTTCAGTCTTTTTCCCTGATACTGATCAGCCAGGACAGTTATTTCTCCGTCGTGCTCGGTACGGGTCACTCGCCGGTTTTGATGTTCACACGTAATGAGTCTGCCCTCTTTGTCGCAGGTGTTACCGTTGGCGAACCCCGAGGGCGATCTAAAAACGGAGACCGATCCGTCTGTATCATCAAAGCGCATCATGCGGTTATTGGGTAGATCGGAGAATATTAAATACCGCCCGCCCCCAAACCAAGCTGGCCCCTCCGCCCACCTAGCACCGCTCCAAAGCCGCTCAACTCTTGCATGCCCTACAAAGCACTTTGAGAACTCGTGCTCTAGGACCTCAAACCCACTCCCTTCTAGTTCACCGTAAAACATACCCTTCAAGCCCCCGAAACTTTGCCAAGAGCTTGCAAAATCCTTTGGGGCGTGCAAGGTTGAATGTTTATATTGGCTCCAAGCGGCGCTAAGGCATCATTAATTGCGTTCATAACTGCACCGGGTGCGCCCGCGGTCCCGGCCTCACCCGCCCCTTTTGCTCCTAGCTCTGAGGTCTTTGTTGGCGTCGAGATGTGTCCTACAACAATTTCAGGCATCTCACTGGCCATGGGCACCAAATAATCGGCTAGTGAGCCGTTTAAGAGTTGTCCCTCTTCGTTGTAAAGACACTCCTCAAACAACACTCCCCCAATGCCTTGAACAATTGCGCCGCGGATTTGCTCATCTACCAACATAGGATTGATTAAGGTACCGCAGTCTTCTATGCACCAGTGCTTTAAGAGCTTAACAAAACCAGTGTCTGGATCAACTTCAACGTAGGACGCTTGAATACCGTTAGTAAAGGTAAAGCCGTATTCTCTTGGTGTGTAGTGACGCGTAACTGTCAGCTCTGACTGAAAATTCATGGGCAGCGTATCTGGCCTAAAGTAAGCAACTCGTCCAACCTCACTAACCAAAAGGAGCTCCTCACCAGTTTGCTTGTCAACGATGTGACCTCCCGAAATATTCAAAAGGTTTTTATTCAAATTTAAGATAGCACTCGCCACATCAAGTATGTTTGAGCGCAGCGCCTTGCCCGCCTGCAACACTGCCTCTCCCCCAATTCCCGCCCCTCTGGAGGCCCAGGTACCACCTCCGTAAGGCGTAACGCCAGTGTCCCCCGTGATCACTCTTACGTGACTCACATCGACCCCTACAGCGCTTGCAGCGATTTGGGTGAAAATGGCCTCCGTACCCTGCCCCTGCTCAGTGACGCTTACCATCACTTGAAGCATCCCGCCTGGATCGAGTCGAATGGTTGCGCCGTCTTGAGCCGAGATTCTTGCCCCCCCTACTCCGTAAAACGCCGGCGATGGGTTGGTCACCTCAATCATTGCAGCTAACCCAATGCCTCTGTATACGCCCTTGCCTCTCAGCTTTGCTTGCTCCGCACGTAAAGCCTTGTAGTCCATCGTGTCGAGTAATTTATCAAGGCACTGATGGTGAGACAATTTTTCAAACTTAAGACCAGATGCAAAGGTATAGGGATAAGCGTCATCAGCGATCAAGTTTCGCCGTCTAAATTCAACAGGATCCATTTTGATCGCGCGCGCCGCCTCGTCCACAATGCACTCAGTGACTGCAACAGCGATCGGGTGACCAACCCCTCTATACTGGCAAGTCACGTTTTTATTGGTAAACACCACATCCAAGTGGGCTTTGTAGTGCTGGTGCTTATAGGGCCCACCCGTTAGATTAACAACCTGATTGCCCTCAATGCCACTGGTGCGGGGATACACAGAATAAGGACCTATGCCTGTAAGATCATTTAGATCAAACCCAATGATGTCGCCCTGCTTTGTAAAGGCCAGTTTAATGCGCACCTTATGCTCACGAGCGTGAATATCAGTGATAAAAGACTCTAAGCGATCAGCAACAAACTTCACAGGTCGCTTGAGCATGACAGATATTGCAGCGGTCGCCATTTCATCTGCGTAAACGTGAACTTTGATCCCAAAGGAGCCGCCCACATCCTTGCAAATCACTCGCACATTAGACTCAGGGATACCAAGGTGACGCGAGAAAATATCTTGCATCATGTGTGGCGCTTGGGTGGAGTGATAAACACAAAGAGTGTGCTCTGCTGGGTTATAGTCAGCCAATATTGAGCGGGGTTCGTTGGTTACCCCGGTGTGGCGACCAAAATGATAATCACGCTCAACAACGCAATCTGCATTAGCGAAAGCTTTTGCAAACTCTGGCGTCTCTAGGTCACGACTAAAACAAAGGTTGTCCCCCAACTCGGGATGAATCACTGTTTTTGCGTCTAAAGAGCTTTGCATATCGGTGACGCACGGGAGCACTTCCCAGTCAACCTGAATAAAATCCAAAGCGTCCACAGCTTGTCTGCGAGTTTGGGCTACAACGGCTGCAACCGCCTCCCCCTGCCAACAAGCACGCTCGGGCGCAATCGCGTGTTGATGAGCAGATCGAATACCTTTTAAGTGTCCCAGCACACCAACCCAGGGGGAACAGAACTTTGCGACATCGTCCCCATTAAAGGCGGCCACAACGCCGGGTTGTTTAAGCGCTTCTCGCAGATCTAGGCTCTTAATCGCAGCGTGTGCGTGGGGGCTTCTCAGATAAACGACGTGAACTAAACGTGGAAGTCTTAAATCATCCACGTAACTGCCGCGTCCCTCTAGGAGCTTCTTGGCCCCACTTCGGGGTATGCTTTGTCCAATGTATGACTGGCCTACTTTGCCCTCAGAGGTGAGCGTCTTTGAGGGAACTTCTGGCAACTCTAAATGTTCCGAATGGGGATTGACGAGGCGGGCGTGCTCGGGTGCGTTCATTTGTCCACCCCCATCTCGCTTTGCGCTTTAACGGAGGGTGTGCTTAACGCTTGCCCGACCAGAGCGTTTAATTGATTTCTTAATCGCTGATCCTTTAAAACCGACTCAATCGCATCAACAATGGATTGGTACCCGGTGCAGCGACAATAGTTTCCAGATATAAGATCTCGAATCTGCTCTCTATCAGCATTGGGGTAATGATTTGTAATCTCCAGCGCAGTAATTAGCATTCCAGAGGAGCAAAAGCCACACTGAAAAGCATTGTGTTTTAAAAAGGCATTTTGCAACTCGCGCAAAACCCCTTTCTCAGTTAAGCCCTCAACGGTCTCTACGTGTTTGCCCTGCGCCTGCACTGCAAGCGTCGTGCAACCCCTAACCAGTAAACCGTCAACATGAACTTGGCAAGCCCCACAAGCGCCGTACTCACACCCCAAGTGTGAGCCGGTCAAATCCATGGACTCACGAAGAAATTCCGCCAAATGCATTCGCACTGGAACTTGTGCGTTAACTTCCTGGGAGTTAACCCGCAGCGATATCTCCAAACTTTGATCAGACATTTTGTGCCGCCATTTCAAACAGTGCTCGTCCCAAAATAACCCCCGCCAAGTGCGACTTGGTCTCCCCCGTGACTTGCAAGTCTCCCCAAGGAGAGATATCTTTGCGTAGCGCGTCACTGACATTTGCACTAAGGCGCGGGGTAGTTGAGTTAAAAGATTGACCAACCAAGGACTTCATGGCCTGTTTGGCAAGCACGGGCCTGTCCTCAAGGGCCATAAACGCCAAACGAGCGCTTGATATGACAGAGCCTTGAAGCGTCAAATTAATAGCCACGCCGACCAAGGCGTAGTCGCCCTTGCGCCGTGCGAGCTCGGTAAAAAATGTGCGCTGATTTTGCGCTGCCTCGAGGAACTCAACCGCAGTCAACACCTCACCCGGCTCAATGGCGGTTTTGTAAAGACCTTGAAAGAACTCCTCTGCGCTGACTCTTCTCTCGCCCCCCTTTCTTTTCAAAACAACTTGCGCGTTAAGTGCAAGCGCGACGCAGGGATACTCGGCCGCCGGGTCTGCCAACGCCAGACTGCCTCCAATGGTGCCGGAGTTGCGAATAGCTAGGTGAGCCACATGAGGTACTGCCTGAGCTAGAAGGGGCACATGCTCTGTAACTGTTTTAGAGTTAAGAATCTGTGCATGGGTGGTGAGCGCTCCGATTGCAACTCGTCCCGGTGAGCGCTGGTGAGTAATGCCTTTTAAGTCCTGTAGCCCCGAGATATCAATCAATGTGGCGGGACTTGTCATTCGAAGATTGATCATGGGTATTAAACTTTGACCACCAGCCAAAATTTGAGCATTCTCACCGTACTTTGCTTGAAGGGCGAAAACCTCTTCTAAAGATGTCGCTTTAATGTATTTGAAGTCCTCAGTTTTCAAAAACTATCCCCCTAAATAAAAACTTTTGACCATCTGATTGTTTTGTAACTCATCCACATTAGAGTGAAAAACGATTTCACCGTGAACGATTATGTAACCATAGTCAGCTATTCGCATGGCTTGGTGGAAACTTTGTTCAGCCATTAATACGGTGAGGTTATATTTTTCCTTAAGCTCTTTGATCTTGGTAATGGTTGTGGACACCAAGAGCGGGGACAACCCAACCGATGGTTCATCAATTAGCAGCAATTTAGGAGACGACATTAGCGCGCGCGCAATGGCCAACATTTGCTGCTGCCCCCCCGACATTGAGCCTGCTAGTTGGTGCTGTCTTTCTTTTAAAAGTGGGAAAGCCTCATAGCAAAACTCTAAATTGGTTGCGATCTCAGCGCGCGCAGCGGGCCTGAAAGCACCGAGTAGCAAGTTCTCTTGAACCGTTAGTTTTGGAAATAACCGCCGCCCCTCTGGAACCAGGGCAACGCCCAAATTAACGATCTCCTGGGTTGAGAGTTTTGTTAGATCAAAGTGCTCACCGTCGATCTCTAAAAGAATAGAGCCACTACTTGGGCGGACCATGCCCATCACACACTTCATCAGTGTGCTCTTACCATTACCGTTGGTCCCAAGCAGTGCAACAGTCTGTCCGCTCTGTAAATTCAAGGACACACCCATAAGCGCACGCACAGATCCGTAGCTTGCGTGTATATCAGTGATGACTAATTTAATCGCCAAGGTATGCTCTTTGTACGTGGGGATCTTTCACAATTTCGCTAGGCGTACCCTGACAAATTATTTTGCCAGTGTCCAAGCAAACTACTCTTTGTGAGAATTTCATAACCGCTTGCATAATGTGCTCAATCATAATGACCGTAATGCCAGTTGCATTAAGGTCAAATAAGATCTGCAAAACCTCATCCACCTCAGCCCCCGCCAGCCCTGCCATTGCCTCATCTGAGATCAGCAATTTTGGTTTTGCTGCCATGGCGCGCGCGAGCTCCATTTTTCTGAGCTCAACTTGAGAGAGTTGATTGGACTGCACGTGGGCTTTAAGGTGAAGTCCCATTTGTTGCAAAATCGCCATCGCTTCTTCCACTTCTTTGGGGCCGTCCGAGCCTCCCACAAACGCGATCGGAACCAGTAAATTCTCAAGCACCGTCATGCTGGAGAAAGGTCTCGGTATTTGAAAGCTTCTGGATATACCCAGCCTAGTTCGCTGGTAAGCTTTAAGCCCCGTGATCTCACGACCCTTTAGCTCAATGGAACCCTGAGACTGATTAAAGGCACCTGATATGCAGTTGATGAGCGTCGTTTTACCTGAGCCGTTGGGTCCGATTAGTCCCAAGCGCTCGCCCGCGCCAACCTCAAGGTTTACTCCTGACAGAGCGGTGAAACCTCCAAAGTTCTTAGTGAGCTCAGTTATTTTGAGAAGCGTTTCCATTTTTTAAATAATCCAATAATTCCGTCAGGCGCTGCAATAACGAAAACAATTAATAAAACACCTAAGACTAGAACATTCAGCTCACTAGATATGGTGACCGTTACAACCTGCTGAACGGTTGCCAAAACGACCGCTCCAATCAAAGGACCAACCCAGTGAGAGGTACCCCCAATGATCGGCATACCTAAAGCAGAAATTGCGTAACTGAGGTTAAAAATAGACGTTGGCTCAACAAAGCTTAAGTACATCGGCATGGGCGCACCTGCGACTCCCATTAACGCGCCTGATACCGTGCACGCTATTAACTTTAACTTAAGTGTCGGCACGCCTGAGCACTCCGCCGCCTCCTCTGAGTCCCGCACTGCTCTGAGCCCGCGACCCAAATAGGAGGTCTGAACATAACGCGCAGTGGCCACAGCAATTACGGCGAGAAGCGACATCATAAAAAACAAAAAACGAGTGTAGGTACTAAAAAGCCAAAGTCCCTCAGGCCGTGTTAACTGAAGTCCAGTAGCACCTCCAACGTAACGCCAGTTATTCACACAGGTTTCCAATATAAATACTACCGCGACCGTGGCGATCGAGAAGAAAATTCCTCTGAGCTTAAGAGTCAGTAAACCCACCCCCAAGCCTAGCAATCCCGCCATCACCCCGCCGCCTAATATTTGAACCACTATAGGTGCACTGATGGCTTTAAAAAGGACAACTGCCGAATACGCGCCTACCGCCAAAAATGCTGGGACCCCAAAATTCACATAGCCTGCGTACCCGCCAAGGATATTCCAAGCGGTCGCCAGCACTATGAACTGGAGAACGACGAAGCCGGCGAAGAAAAAATATTCGTTCACGCCGAGTAGAGTGAGTACAAAAAAGAGAGCCAATAGCGATAAAGAAGAAATCCAAAATTTCATAATCTATCTTCCAAAGAGTCCTTGCGGGCGAACGCCTAACATCACTAGCAAAAGACCAAAGGATACCGCTGGAGCCCAAGAGGCACCAAGCGTCATCAACACCACTGACTCTGTGATGCCCAGAACTAGTCCTGCGACTAGGGTTCCGCTCATGCTACCCAGGCCAGCGAGCACAACCACACAAAAGGTTCTACCGATATAAATACGGTCCATGGACGGGTCTACCGGGCCAACGATTACGAGCATGGCGCCCGCCAAAGCGTTGATTGCGGTTGCGATACCAAACGCGAGTTGTTTGATCTTGACAGGATCAGCGCCCATCAAACGTAAAGCCTCCTGGTCTTGACCTACTGCTTTGATGGCGCGTCCAGTAAATGTTTTGGAGAAATACTGGGTCAACGCCACCGTTAAGGTGATCGCTATTGCGAAAGCAACCAACATCCGGTAGGGAAGCCTATACTCCCCTATCTCCAAACTGCTACCGATATAACTTGCTTTTACAGTGCGCTGATCTACACCAAAGACAAGTATTAAACAAACTTCAATGATGAAGGCCAGTCCAAAGAAAAAGGCTAGGCCGCGCACATCCGTATCAGAGCCTCTTTTCTCAAAGGTTTCGTAATAAATACGGTAGATGAGTATTCCTAGTATAAAAAATACGGGCATTAAAAGAAGTCCACAGACTATCGGGTCAAGGCCTAAAGTGCCTAATAGGTAAACACAGTAAGCCCCTAAAACCAAGAGTGCCGGATGCGCTACGTAAGGAACGTCAAGAAGGCCAAATGCGACCGATAGGCCAAGGCTGACTGCCGCATAAAAACTTCCCAGCAGTACACCGAAGATTACCGCCTCAAATAACAGGTCAAGGGAGATCATTGATTAAAGAGCGGTTTTGTGAAGCTATAAAACGAGTTGGTAAATACGGGGTGTTCAATCTAAGAGAATTGAGTTTGTGTTGATTCACTTTTTATATTAGCCCTTAGTTTAAAAATTGATTCCTTGTGAGCTTGTAGCCCTAGGACAAGCCAAGATTTTTCTTGGGTTGGACCAGAAAAAATCTTAATAATTATGAGGAGCAACTAAATGAAACAAAGGCTTTAGCCTGCCTTGCGCGCTTGAGCAAACGGCGTGATCGGATCACCCTGCTTATCTGCAGCGGGCCAAATCACAACTTGTTTACCCGTATTTTTAAACTGCTCTGCATCATCATCTTTGATATTGCGAAACTGTGCCTGAATCAAATGCGAGGTCACTCGTTCACCGTATTTATCAAACCTGATCGGACCCACAATCGTATTCATCTCGTTCTTATGCAGGTATTCAGCAATCTTTTTATGTTCAAGTGTTTTCGTGCCCTTTACAGCCTGCTCAATCATTTGTCCAGTGGCAAAGTTAAACGGCGCCAAATAGTAACCAAGTGGATCGACCTTCGCTTGCACAGCTCTTTCATGATATTTAGCCAAAAACTCATCAATGCCTGGGAACTTCATCCCTGGCACATAAGAGTTGTAATTAATTACGCCGTTTAAAAGGCTACCTAAACTGGCCATAATGGGTGTGAACTGAAGCCCAACCATTCCTCCCCCGAACACCTGAACCTGCGAGCCTACGCCGATTTCATTGACTGAACGCATAATAGCAACTGCTTCGCTTGGGTAACAGGCCACAAAAACAGCTTCCGGTTTAGCAGAGCGCACAGCGCGAATAATAGAGGAGAAGTCCGAGTTGTTGGGTGGGTAGTTTTGATCGTAGACAACATCCCAACCTGTTGACTTGACGAGATCTCTACAACCATTAGCTAAGTTTTGTTGGAACTCAGCGTCGGCGGCAAAAATGGCTATAGTCTTAGCTCCAGCTTTTTTACCGGCCTCTAAAAACCCTGTTGACCAGTCTTTACCGTCCGTCCAAGGCGCATTGTTAAACCACATATCATGTTGCACCTTAGAGTTCACCATGAAGGAGAAATTACCCATCAGTAATAACTTACGGTCCTTAACTAGCGGCATGATGGGGGCTGTTGGATTGGTAGCGTAAGGTGCTACCAATATATCGACCTTATCTAAATCAATTAGTTTGGTATAAATTCCAGGATTGTTTGCCCCATTACTTTGGTCGTCGTAGGCAATAAGCTCTACATTTCGGTTGAGCAGTCCGCCCCTTGCATTGACATCTTCAACCCAAAGGCGAAGGCCCAACAAGCCCGCCTGGCCCCCAGCACCTAGTGCACCGGTTTGCGCGGTACCGATGCCAATTTTAATAGGGGTTGACTGTGCAAAAGATGAGCTGACTGGCAAACTAGCAGCAACGAGACCTGCACCCGCAGAGCGAACGACTTGACGGCGAACCTTATCCATTTAGATACCCCCTTAGAATTCAAAGATTTAAGTGTAAAAAAATTTTGAGTCTGAAATCCTATGCAAAGAGATAACCATTCTCAAGGGTTAGATATTGCAAAGATATTGGCTATAACCCTAATTAAATGTCAGCTTTATAGTTTTCTGAGTGGACAAGCATGGGAGGGCGGTTTCAATGAAAAAATGCTACGGGCAGCTATTTCAAATTAATTAATGATTTCGGCTACACGCTCCATTTTCGAATAGTCCTCGCCGCCCCACTCTGGCGCCTTTGTAATCCCAAAGAAGTTAAGCTCAATCATGACGTTGTTTGGATCTTTAACGAAGATTTGATAAAGCTTGGATTCAGGAAAATATCTTGGGAAAAAAGATAGATTCAAGGTTTTGAATTTATCCACAAAGTCCTGCGGTTCTTCTGCCAAGAAGGCGACGTGATCGATGACACCAGTCTGGCCGTTAGCGGCTTGATCTGTGGTGCCTAAGTAATATTTTTCACGGTTTGGGATGTTGGAGGGTCCAATATGAACCTGAATAGAGCCGTTAACACCCAGCCAATACCCAGGAAATGGAAAGTCTGGGCGCGGCATGACTTGGAAACCCAGGATGGACATGTAAAAGTCCTTGGTAGCTTCCAAATTTTCAGCCCGAATAAAGAAGTGATTGATTGAATGAATGGGCATAGTCAATTCCAATAAAAAAATAGCGAAAACACCAACTAAAACACTGGAGTATGGTTATTTTATAAACAAAAAAGCTAGAGGGTAAACACCATCCTTTCTCAGGAAAATATTAATTTTTTTAAATACGCTTATCTCCAATCAAATACAAAGTTGTTTTTTCTAGTTAAAGTTTAAGCTGCAAGGGCCTGGGTTTGGCGATCAGGACTTAAAACCAGGCACCGGCAATACTCCAAGCGGATTTTGTGTATGAGCGTAATATCTTAGAGACCTTTGAGGAGGATCTTTGAAATTTAGTTTTGAGAAAAATCAACAACGCTCGCTAATTTCTCATTGCGTGCAATTTCATCTGCGATAACGCGGGAAAATTCTGCAGGGGTAGATCCAATCGTTACAAAGCCCTGATCAGCCAAGGCTTGCTTGACCTGTGGGTCATCAAGTACATGAGCAATTGCTGTCCGCATTTTTGTGACGTAACTGGTCGGCACTTTAGCAGGATACCAAAATCCATACCAAGAAATATACACAAAACCTTTAATTCCTTGCTCTGCAGTTGTCTGCAAATCGGGTAACTCTGACCAACGTTTGTTTGAAGTGATTGCAAGTGCGCGCACTTTGCCCGATTTTACAAATGGCAAAACTGCGTTGGGTGCACCCACGAATACATCAATTCGTCCTGCCATCAATTCTGTAAGTGCTTGCCCAACGCCTTTAAACGGCACATGCGTCATTTTGATGCCTGCACTTGAATTAAATGACTCAGCCGCAAAATGCATCACATTACCAATCCCGCCAGACCCGAATGTGTACTTGCCTGGATTGGTTTTCGCATCGGCTACAAAATCTGCCAAATCTTTGGCTGGCAAGTCTGGACGCGCTGCAATAATAAACCCCACACTGTTCACAGCTAAAGTAATAGGGGTAAAGTCCTTGATGGGGTCATAGGGAAGGCTTTTGCTGATAACAGGCAAACTTGCATGACTCGAGGATGTAAGCATCATCGTGTATCCATCTGGCGCAGATTTTGCCACTATATCAGTCCCAATTGCACCTCCCGCCCCGCCCCTGTTATCAACCACAAATCCATAACCGAGAAGAGGTGGTAATTTTTGGCCTATTACACGTGCAATTACATCCATGGGACCGCCCGACACGTAAGGGACGACTAAGCGAATGGGATGGTTTGGGTATTCATTGAGCAGCTGGGACGCAGGAACTTGTTGTGCATAGCCCATTTGCAGAGTACTTGCGGCTATCCACGGCAGAGTTATGAAGCGAAAAAGCGTACTGAATCTCGTAAAACAGTTTGTGTTCATCATTAAATTCTAAGACCTTAAGCGCTTCAAACTCTCACGCACAATTAGGGTAGTTTGAAGTGGGGGCTCTTCATTTGTGTCCTCGCCATTGATAAGGTTAACAATTCTTTTTGCCGCCCTAACCCCAATATCCCAGGTTGGAACCTGCACCGTTGTGAGTGCAGGTTGGACAAGACTGGCGAGTTCAATATCATCTGAGCCGGTAATGGATAAATCATCCGGTACTTTTAGTGATAGATCCCGGCACTCTGCCATCGCACCGACTGCGTGAATATCGGTTCCACAAATTAGAACGCTTGGCATATTTGCATAGCCTGCGATTTGGCGCACCGCCAAACGCCCACCTTCAAAGGTAAAGGGTTGCTCTATGATCCACTCCTGGGGGAGCTTTAGGCCGGCGGCGAAGAGCGCAGAACGGGTCCCCATGATACGTTCTCGCACGCGCTCGTTTCCACTTGCAATACCGCTGCACAAAGCAATTTCGGTGTGCCCGTACTCAACCACTAAGCTTGCCATCTTGTAAGCAGCGTCGTAATAAGAGAAGCCGACACAATTTTTACTTTTCGTTGGATCAAAAGACCAGCTTAAAACATAGGGCAAACGGTATTGTCGTGCGAGCTCATAAACTGCGTCTGCATGATCCGTTCCAACCAGTACCAAAGCATCTACGCCGCGCTCCAAAATCGCCCTAAGCACACCGCTTTCATGTTCAGGTTGATAGTCGTAGCTCGCAACTAAGAGTTGATAGCCTAGAGTCCACAAAGTTTTTTGGAGCGATTGAATGGATACTGCAAAAATGGGGTTATCAAGAGTTGGGTAAATGGCTGCGATGGTTCGGGTACGACGTGACGCGAGGGCCTGTGCAGCGCCGTTTCTTACGTAACAGAGTTGTTTGACTGCGCGCTGGACTTTCTCGAGTGTTTCGGCTTTAACCAGCGCGGGGACGGATAGCGAGCGAGAAGCACTTCCCAAGGACACGCCAGCAAGGCGCGCAACATCTTCAAGGGTGGGTCGATTTTCACGCATCAGGCATTCCCTGTTTTTTTACGTGTCTTGTGCGCTGTCTTGCGCGCTGTCTTGTGCGATCAAATCAGCCGCTTTTTCAGCAACCATCATGACAGCCGCCTGGGTATTCCCGGACACTATTTTAGGAATCACAGAGGCGTCCACAACACGCAGTCCTTTCACTCCGTGCACACGCAGGCGAAGATCTACAACCGCTTTGCTATCCTCACCCATTCGACAGGTACCTACGGGGTGATAAATGGTTTGACCGTTATTTCTCGCAAACTCTAACCAATCAGCGTCGCTCTGTGTCTTGACGCCGGGGCTCATCTCAAAGTCTACGTACTTAGCAAAGGAGGACTGATTAACGATTCTTCTTGCAATTTGCATACTCCTTACGATGCTTTGTTGATCGACTTCGCTTGACAAGAAATTGGGTCTTATGGCTGGACCTGTAAAAGGGTCAGCGGATTTAATATGAATGCTCCCCTTAGACTCAGGGCGCAGTTGAGTCACGCCAATCGTCATACCCGCAGCAGTATCTAAGATGCGCTCGGCTGCATTTGCGTAGCTTGCGTGCATGAAGAAGTACTGTGCGTCTGGCGTATTCAGCTCGGGATTGGTTTTAACAAACCCGTGAACCAACCCAGTGCCTAAGGTTAAGATGCCCGTTTTGCGGGTAAAGTATTTAACTACAGCCACACCAAGGCGCCAACCGCGCGACATCTCATTAAGAGTGATTGTATTTTTCACCCGCCAGTTCATGCGTGTTGCAAAGTGATCGATATAGTTCTCTCCAACACCCTCTAAAGCGTATTTGACAGGTATTCCAAATGATTGGAGAAGTTTAGGTTGTCCAATACCGGAGAGCTCAAGTATTTGGGGTGTTTGCACCCCTCCTGCCGAAAGGATAACCTCAGTGCCTGCAAGGACTGAGAAGTCTTGGCCCTCTTTGCGGTAAGTAACTCCTATGCAGCGCAGACCATCAAAATCGAGTTTCAAAACATGGGCGTGTGTTTCAATGGTTAAGTTTTTACGCCCAAGGGCGGGTTTTAAATAAGCGTCATAGGCGCTCCAGCGTTTGCCGCCTCGTTGATTGACTTGGTAGTAACCAAACCCTTCTTGTACGGGCGAGTTGTAGTCTTCGTTTAATGGTTGCCCGTCCTGGACTGCTGCTTGCAAGAAGGCGCTAGCAAGGGGGAAGCGCTCGCGCACTTGTTCCAGATAGATTGGACCCATTTTGCCGCGGGTGTTGTCCCCCGGCTCGTAGTGTTCGAGTTTGCGAAAGTAGGGCTCCACATCCTTGTAGCTCCAACCCGTTGCACCCGCACTGGCCCACGCGTCATAGTCACTTGGTTGCCCCCGCACATAGATCATGCCGTTAATTAAGGTTGAACCCCCTAAACCTTTGCCTCTTGGTACGGAGATGGTGCGCCCTTTTGTGTTGGGTTCTGGTTCGGTTTGAAAGAGCCAGTTGTATTTTTTGTTGGTAAGGAGCTTACTAAACCCAGCGGGTATTGCAATCCACTTGCTCTTAGGCTGTCCACCTGCTTCGAGTAAGAGCACGCTTTTCTTGCCCGACTCTGTTAGACGATTAGCAAGAATACAGCCTGCAGTGCCACCGCCAACAATTACATAATCAAAAGTATTCATCATTTTTTTGAAGGATTGGGGAGAATTTTTTTATGTGCGTTAGGGGCTCATTAATCTTATGTTGCATCGCTCACCATGTTTGCATCGCCGCGCATAAACGCTGCCATCAAAGCAATCTGTGAAGACAGCATGGGAGCTCCATAGTGGACGGGGCAGCCTCTCGCAATTGCAGCCCTTAAAAGCGCAGTTTCAACGGGTTGCATGATAATTTCTGCGACCAATTGCTTTGGCTCCAAAAGGCTTGCATCAATTGGCAGTGCATCTCCCTCACTCAAACCAAGAGAGGTTGCATTGACAACTAGTTGATACCCCTGTGGGTTATCGCTACCTACGGATAAGGGGAGATTGGGATAAAGGCTGGAGATTCGTTTTATTAGTTCTAGTGCTTTGGAGGTGTTGCGATTGGCAATAGTTAGACGAGAGGCGCCTGCACGCGCTAAAGCAAACGCAATGGCACTTGCGGCCCCACCCGCTCCACGTAAGTAAACGCTTAGACCTTGGGGCTCATGTCCTTGCGAGCGGAGTCCGGCTACAAAGCCTTCGCCGTCCAACATGCCGCCTAATAGCTTACCGTCTGCTGTCCTATGAAGCACATTGGCTGCGCCGATGTGCCTTGCCTCTAGCGTGAGGGCGTCGCACATTGGGATGACAGCGGTTTTATGGGGGACTGTGACGACACAGCCGTCAAAGTTACGCATCTCTCTAAGCCCCTGTAAAACAGTAGCTAGCCCACTGGGTGCGACATGAATAGGGACCATAACAGCATCAAAACCTGCTTGTTGAAAGAGGTTATTGATTCCTTGAGGCGTTTTAACGTGGTGAATAGGATCTGCCAATATGGCATATACCCTGGTCGTTCCAGTTATTTGAGTCATTGAGATGAACCCTTTAGAGCATAGTCTTTATTGATTTTATTATTCGGCGGCAGTTTCATGATGAGGAGTGTCTTAGGCTTATAAGTCTTAAAGATTTTTAAAAGCTTGCAAAAGTTGAGAAGATTGAATAGGTTGAAAATTAAGTCATTAGCCATCCACCAGCGATATCAATGACCTGTCCTGTTATGAATTCAGCCTGTGCAGAGGTCAGGAACAAACAAGCATCTGCCACCTCTGAGGGTCGGCCTAAACGCTTCAAGGGGGTGACATTTATTACTGCATCGTTGGCCTCTTTGGGCGCACCTGCCACTAATGGTGTGTCGATTCTGCCGGGTGCAAGTGCGTTGACGGTGATGCCGTGTGGGCCAAGCTCACCCGCCAGGTGCCTTGTTAAACCTATAACGCCTGCTTTGGTGGTGCTGTAGTGAGCGGCCACAATGTCTAGATGAGCTTTGGCGGCGACAGAGGACATGGAGACAATTTTCCCGAATCTGCGTTCAACCATGCCAGGTGTTAAGAGTCGAATAAAGTTGAACATACTGTTTAAATTTACGCCGACCACTTTATTCCACTCGCTGGGATCCATTTGCCAAATAGGTGCTGGCAAGCCTTGGTGCTTGGGGGAGATACCGGCGTTGTTGATAAGGGTATCAACGGGGCCGAGGGTTTGTTGAATGTTCTTGCAAGCTCGAGCGCACTCATCAAAGTCTGCAACGTCAGCGACTTCAAAATGAACTTTATAGCCTTTGGCTTGAAGCTCTTTGGTTAGCGTTATGCCCGCCTCTGAGGAGAGGTCAACAATACCTACTGCGGCCCCTTCTTGAGCGTACATTTTTGCAAGCGCTGTTCCAATACCTCCAGCGCCACCAGTAATCAATACGACGCGACCTTGATGTGACATGATGCAATCCTTTAAATATTAGTGGCCAAGGTAGGCGCGGCGCACGTGGGGGTTATTTAGAAGTTCAGCCCCCGTGCCAGTGAGGGTGATTTCTCCGTTCTCTAAAACGTAGCCGCGGTTTGCTATCTTCAGTGTATTAAAGACATTTTGTTCGACCAGTAGGACTGTCGTCCCACGAGAGGCGATCATCCGGATGATCTCAAACATTTGATCCACGAGTAAAGGTGATAGCCCAAGGGAGGGCTCATCAAATATGAGCAAGCGGGGATCAGCCATCATGCCGCGGGCGATGGCAACCATTTGTTGCTCTCCTCCCGACAAAGATCCAGCAAGTTGGTGCAGACGCTCTTTAACGCGGGGGAAGATCTCAAGCAACTGCTCTAATCGCTGGAGATGGTTTTTCCTTGCTGCAGTTTTGTAAGAACCCATGATCAAGTTCTCCTCAATCGTTAGGAAGGGAAACAACTGGCGCCCCTCGGGGACCATCGTAATGCCTTTCTCAACGATCTGATGGGGCTCGAGCTTGACAAGCTCCTCCCCCTCAAACTCCACACTCCCACTGCGTGCTTTAACGATTGCGCAAATCGTTTTGAGGGTCGTCGTTTTACCCGCCCCGTTAGCCCCCACGATGGTGACAATTTCGCCCGCGCGGACCTCAAACGATACCCCGCGAAGCACCTCGCTTTTCTCATAGCCCGCCGTTAAATCACGAACTTTCAGCATGGGTATATCCCTTTCCAAGGTATGCTTGGATGACTTCAATATCGTTTACAACCTCTTCAGGTTTGCCTTCACGCAAAACACGTCCCAAATCAATCACCACAATCCTGTCTGAGAGTGCCATGGTGGCTTGCATAAGGTGCTCTATCATGAGCACCGATATACCCGCATCTCTTATCCGACGAATTATCTCAATAGCTTTGACAACGTCTGAGGGGTTAAGTCCAGCGAGCACTTCGTCCAGCAGTAGTATGCGCGGTCTTGTGGCTAATGCACGCGCGACCTCGAGTCGTTTCATGCCGCCGATGGTGAGACTTCTGGCCTCTGTGTGCAAGAGTTTGGTGAGGTCGGTGAGAGCCGCTACCTCTTGGGCGATCGCCGCGGCCTCTTCGCGGTGGGGTGTATGTAAGAACGCTCCGAGCTTGATATTTTCAAGCACGCTCATGCCCGCAAAGGGTTGAACGATTTGAAAGGTTCGCCCGACCCCTGCTTTCGCGAATATTTCTGGAGTGCTTGGAGAGACCCAAACGCCGCTGGCATCTAAAACTTGGACTGTCCCTTTATCGGGCTTAATAAAGCCCGAGAGCTGATTAAAGACAGTTGTTTTACCTGCACCGTTGGGGCCTATGACTCCCAAAATCTCGCCTGCATGCAAAGTGATTGATACGTTATCAGTCGCCCTAAGTCCTCCAAAACGCTTCTCTAGGTTCACCGCTTTAAGAATGGGTGTGCCCTTGGGGGCAAGATGAAAACTAGGTCGATGGGAGGTAACGAGCTCCTTTTGTGGGAGGGGCCAGCGGGGGAGTCGATCAACGATACGAAGCACAAGCGCACTTAAATGACCCACAAGTCCACGCGGGAAAAAGAGAACAACGACAACTAACAGCACACCATACACAAAACCGTGTGTCCCATTACCAAAGGCGCTGAGCCAACCACGGGCAAGTTCAGCTACAGGCAGGACAAGCACTGTGCCGATCACCGGACCGGCAACGGTTCCAATACCTCCGATCAATGCAAACATTGCAATTTGAATTGACATCTCTAAAGAAAACGCTGAGGAGGGTTCGAGAAAGGTCAGATACATGCCGTGAAAGCTTCCAATCAGGCTTGTGAGTGCTGCAGAGATCACGGCAGCCATCATTTTGGCGTTTACTGCATTTACGCCAACTGCACGTGCTGCGTCCTCACGCTCACGCACGGCGATCAAGTAGAACCCAAACCGTGAGCGGCGAACCATCCAACTGATCAGCAGCGTAAAGAGAAAGAAGCCAAAGGCAACTAGGAGGTATGCCCACTTTTCTCTAAAAATCATCCACTTCAGTCCAATTTGAAGCGGCACATTTAGTCCTGCCGATCCACCGGTCCAGCTTTCTTCGTGAATGACAAGGAGTCGTGCGACCTCTAAAAATGCAATGGTTGCTAAAGAGAAGAACGGACCTCTAAGTCTCATAGTTGGGTACGCGATAACTAGCGCTGTAATCATCGAGACCAATGCACCGGCAAACATACCTAACCAAGGGGTAATCCCAAAGTGCGCGACCAAGAGGCCTGCTGCGTAACTGCCGATGCCGTAAAACACGGCGTGACCAAGGGAGAGTTGGCCAGTAAAGCCGCCCACTATATTCCAAGCGACTGCAAGGCTTGCGAAGACGCAGACTTGAATCGCCAAATGGAAAACAAAAGACGATTGGAGTCCGATTGGTATGAGCAGTACCGCCAGCAACGCCAAAAGCGCAACGTAAGCGCGGGGTTGTAAAAGGTGGGTCATCTTCAAATGCCTTTTTACTCAGAGCCACGGCCAAGGCCAAATAAGCCTGTAGGGCGGATACTAAGAATGCCCAGGAACACAAGAAAGTAGACCACTTCCTTTAAATCTGGTCCTACAAAGTAGCCAGCGAAACTGTCGATGAGGCCGATGAACATGGACCCAATCACTGCCCCTGGAAGACTTCCCATGCCACCGAGCACCACGATCACAAATGCAGTGAGTACGAAGTAACTACCCACAGTTGGAAACGCTGGATATTGCACGGAAATTAGACCTGCAGCTAATCCAACTAAACCGGTCCCCATGCCAAATGCAAGCACATACATGGCATTGACATTAACGCCCATTAGGGCGGCTGCGACACGGTTTTGGGAAAGCGCTCGAAAGGCTCGCCCTGTGTATGTGTGTTTCAAAAATAAATGCAGTGCAGTGGCTATAAGAAGGGCTGCTACGAAGGTAACCATCTGTCCGCTCACATAAGTTATGGAGCCGATGCTCAGGGGCTCGGTCCCAAACACTGCATCTACTTTGCGGATATCAGCGCCAAAGAGCATGAGCGCGAGATTGAGCAGTGCGGTGGAGACACCAACGGTTGCAAATATCTGGATGTGTCCATCCGCTGATAAAAGGGGTTGAATAATTGCGCGTTGCATGAGCGCACCTAAGCAAAAAAGCAGGAGTGCTACTAGGGGGGCTGCAGCGTAGGGGTGTAGCCCCATGTGCTGTGCAAACAACCAAACGGCGTACATACCGATCATCAAAAATTCGCCGTGCGCGAAATTAACGATTCTTACCACTCCAAAGATAAGTGTCAGGCCGATACTAATGATTGCGTATGCGCCGCCTAGCAACAATCCATTGACCAACAATTGCAGTAATAAAGACATTGGACCCCTCTTTCGCCTTGAGTGACTCTCTAAAGCTCCTCAAGGCGCTCAGATTTATAAAGTTTGGGGGCTCAGTTGCTGAGGATAGGCTTGGCGGTTGCAACTGCAGCGGGATATACGGTTACAAGTTTGCCGTGTTGCCATTGCATTAGATTGGTAGTGGCTAATTGATTTTGGCCATTCTCACCAAACTGAAAGCCCCAACCAGCAGCGCTTGAACCAGGGGGTTGGCGGTAGGCCAGAACCGTTTCACGAATTTTGTCCTTATCTGTGGACTTAGCTCTTGCAAGAATTTCAAGGAAAGCTTTAGCGCCTACGTAATTCACAAGGCTGTGACCAGAGCGGGGGAGCATATTAAAGTTTTTTTGGTACGCTGCAGTGAATTCTTTAAGCCCCTGCGCGCCTGCCTCGTTCATTGTGATTTGGGGGAAGTCAACATCAAAGACGCCCTCCATCGGGGCTCCAACAGCCTGGGCTGTGTCATTTAAAGAGTAGCCACCGCCTGCGCCAATGATAGCCCGCGGTTTGTAGCTTGCTGCTGTGGCCTGGCGAAAGAACAACACAGCGTCGTTTTGATACGCGGTGTGTAAAACGATGTCTGCACCAGCACTTTTAACGCGCAAAATGAGTGACGAAAGGTCCACAGTTTTGGCTGAATACGATTGACTCTCAACCACGTTTAGACCAAGGCGTTTAGCCTCATCTTTTTGGAAACCTCCGACTAAAGTACCGTAGGGTCCGTCTTCATAGATGATGGCAATTTTCAGGGCCTTTGGGTCTACCTTTAATGCAGGTGCAACAACTTGCGTTAGAGATTCAATGGAGCGATCTGCAAAATTTTTGGCAGTAGAGTTGCTGCGAAAGACATACTTCAAGCCGCGACCAGTGACTGTATCTGCAACTGCGCCGAGCTCAAAATAGGGCACGCCCGCAAGCTCTGTGACCTGAGTTGCAGCGACGGCGATACCGGAGGCGTAGCTGCCAAATATCGCGGCAACACTGTCTCCTGATGTCAACCTGCGGGCTTCTCCTACTGCTTGATTCGCATCCACTGCATCGGCTTTGACGAGCACGATTTTTTGACCATTAATGCCCCCTGCCGCGTTGCGCTCCTCTACTGCGAGTTGAACGCCCCTCAGGCTCTCGTCACCCAACAAGGCCAATCCGCCACTAAGCGGGAATAGTGCACCGATTTTGATTTCTTGTGCGTGCAGTGCAGTTGCTGAAAGTGCAAGTGCACAGCCAACGAACGCGGCAAAATGTTTTAGGCGTTTGATCATCTTGATCTCCTAGAGTATGTATTTTTAGTAGATTTGAAGCGCTTCATGTTTTAGGATAATTAAAATAATTTACCTGCTAACATTGAATTTAATATAATTTGAAGCGCTTCATTTGTCAACATGAGGTAAACCATGAGATTAAAGTCCCCCCAAGCAAACAGAGGGGGATTAACATGCGGACTCTGACTTCAATCTAGGGCGAATAGCCGAACCAAACACCTAAAAGGACATCATGAAATACATTGAACACGGCAAGGGCGGTACGCCTGATTGCATGCATATTGCTGATACAGCAAAGCCAGTCCCTGGGGAGGGAGAGATATTGATTGAAGTTGCTTATGCAGGTGTGAACCGACCTGATGTCCTGCAGCGATCAGGCAAATACCCACCTCCTCCCGGGGCGTCACCCATATTAGGACTGGAAGTCTCAGGTCGGGTTGCAGCGATAGGGGCTAATGTTAGTGAATACAAGGTTGGAGATTTGGTTACCGCTCTAACACCTGGGGGCGGGTACGCAGAGTTTTGTACTGTGCCTGCAGCCCAGGTCCTGCCTATTCCTGCGGGTGTAGATCTCGCGACTGCTGCATGTTTGCCTGAGAATTGGTTTACTGTTTGGGCTAATCTGACGCAACACGGACACTTAGTAGCGGGTGAGCGCATTCTCATCCACGGTGGTTCAAGCGGTATTGGACTTACAGCCGTTCAACTAGCAAATCATTTAAAAGCCGAGACGATAGTGACGGTTGGTAGTGATGAGAAGGCTGAGTTTTGCAAAAAATTTGGGGCAACTCACGCCATCAATTACCGCGACACTGACTTTGTAACCGAAGTGGGCAAGCTCACCAACGGTGGGGGCGTGGATGTGGTGCTAGATATGGTTGGTGCGCCTTATTTCAATAAGAACCTCAGCCTCTTAAAGCGAGATGGTCGCCTTGTGATTGTCGCATTCCTAGAGGGAAGTAAAGATGAATTTGACCTTATGCCGATCATGTTGAAACGTTTGGTGGTGACGGGCTCAACGATGCGTCCACGCACAATAGCGGAAAAGCAGGTGTTGCGAGACGATTTACGTCGTGAAATATGGCCCGCAATAGAGAGTGGAAAGATTCAAACTCATATACATGCTCGCTTTGGCTTAGCACAGGCCTCTAAAGCGCACCTACTCATGGAATCAAGCAAACATATTGGGAAAATCGTTTTAGAAGTTAATCCCATGTGATACGGCGAAGGCTAAAAATATCTTTATGGCACTGGCGTGTGGTTTGTGCCCATCAGGACAGGTTTGGGAAAGATGCGCCACATCCAACGTTAAAACATTTAACCTTTTGGCAAAGGTTTTAACGTTAAATAGATTCCATCCATTTTTCACCGTTGACCTGGGTCTAGTGCGTCAACTAAAGCAGCAATTTGAGCGCCAAGAATCTCAATAGCCCTTTTATTTGGGCTATTTTTCTTTTAAGGCTTGGCAGGGTTAGGCTGAATACAAAACGGTGCCGCGTTTAAGTTCAAAACACTATTTAGGGATGCGGCCCCCATGGTGCAGCCAACATGAGTTGTACGTTTTGCGAGTTAATTAAAGGACGCAGCTGTTTGGCAAAGGCCATAAATTTTTCATCTGCAAAGAGCTTTGCCCAAAAGGCTCGGCGATTTTCATCACTGTCAAACTTCCATAAATGGATCAGTTGGTGCAAGTCACCGGTGTCGCTGGTGAAGTAGCCTATCAAATGCTTGTCATGTCCGCCAGCGCTGAGAGCTGGCCACCCCTCGGCACTGTACAGGCGCTTAACTTCGTTCATTTCGCCCACTTTGACGGCGTAGGTGCGTTTTTCGTAAATTACTGTCATGCTAATGTCTCCAATCGGTTGATTTGTAATAAAAGATGCATTTTCTAAAGCAGTTTAGCAATTTTCTCACAAGGGTGGCTTCCCATCTTAGAAATCATTCCTATACCGCCGTTACTTTTTCGGTAATTGCGGCTAGCTTTTTGTAGGCTTGACTAACTAGGCCATGTCGCAGTCATGTTGCAGTCATGTCGCGCTCAATGCCATCTGCTTACCTGCGTGATTCTAATCTTGGCGAACCGTGTTTCCAGCCCACATCGGAGCCCCTAACGCTTCCCACTCCTCTACTGCCAAGCCGATGTATTTGCACACATTGTCCTAGAGAAATCCAAAATCAAAAGTAAAAGTAAAAGGGAAGCAATTGTTTAATAAACTTATCTTACAAAGCACTGCTACCCCCACTTTCCGAATTGATAGCAGTAATCATGCTCTTCGGATCCAGATCGTTTTATGCACCAGCTACAAATGCTTCACATGCAATAGCAAATGCCTTGGAGGACAGCATGCTGTTTAATAACTTTAACAGCTCCAAAGAAGTTGATTGCACAGGGAGTTGTTTTTAGTCAATTTGGCAATATAGATCATCTGAAATCGTTTGAATCATTAATCTTAAGGACCAGATTAGGGATGGATCATAAAAGTAAAAATTAAGAAAGAGTTACATTTTTTGCAAAAAAATTCAATCTAAGTGTTGAACAGGTCGTAAACGTTGTAAGCTTTCGTACTCTGATCGTTGAAAAAGTCTGAAAGTATTTATGATTATTCCTCGCAGCAAATTATTCATATCCGGTGATTGTCTTGATCAACTTCCAGATGCTTTAAAAGCTAATCCAGATGCTCTCTGTATTGATCTAGAGGACGGAGTTGTGGAGGCTGAAAAGATCAGATCTCGTGAGTATGTAGCTCATTTTTTAAGAAACACCCGATTAGACTGTCAAGTTTGGGTTCGTGTTAATGGATTAAGCAGCCCTCACGTTGTCTCAGATATTTTGGCCCTAATGGGGGCTCACGTTGATGTTGTGAGCCTCCCTAAAACCGAATCAGCATCGGATGTAGTTTTCATTGAAAAGTTGCTTTCGCATATTGAAAATTTAGAGGGTATAGGGCGTCAAATTAAAATAGTACCCACTATCGAGTCCCCCAAGGGGCTTAGGCGAGCGTACCAAATTGGTGTGTCCACGTCTCGAGTGATATGCCTACAATTGGGTGCTGGGGACCTCACCTCTACGACGGGAATAGATCGTTTAGGTCCCGGACTTGACTTTATCAGAGCTTCGATAAGTTTGGCTGCGGCTGAGGCAGGTTTAGGTGTCCTTGATAGCACTGCCCACGGAGTAACTGATACTTTAGTTTTTGAGCAAGACGCGTTGAGAGCCAAGTCATTTGGCTTTTGCGGTAAGAGTTGTATGCTGCCACAACATGTGCTCATGGCCAACAAGGTTTTCACCAAGAGGGAATTTAATAGCGATAGGGCTGTCTAAGCTTTAAAGGTCTGCTATTATAGAAATGTAAACAATATTTAGTCAATACTGACATCAGCAAAAAGGAGTTGTGAATGAATTTGCGTAGAATATTTTTGGCTTCAATGACGGCTCTTATCTTTACTCCGCTTCATGCTCAACAAGCGACATGGAAGATAGGTGCACTTTATCCCTTAACCGGATCTCTAGCATTACTTGGAACGGAGAATCTTAATGGGGCTAAGATTGCAGTTGAGATGATCAACGAACAAGGCGGCATAACGGGCCACAAAATTGAACTGGTAACTGGGGACGCCTCAACTCCTGATAAAGCTCAGTCTGAGGCTGAGCGTCTTTGTTCTTTGGAGAACTTAAAAGTCATAACTGGAACTTATTCAAGTGGTCTGTCATTTGCTGCAAGCCAAGTGGTCGAGCGTCATGGTGGAATTTACTGGGAAACGGGAGGCATCTCTGACGGACTGACTAAGCGAGGTTTTAAAAATTACTTTCGTGTAGTCTTCACCGCATCGCAAAATGGTCAATTAGCCGCAGGCTTAGCTAAGGATTTGATTGCAAAGAATTTAAAAAAGGATCCCAAAGATTTAAAGATCATGGTGATTCACGAAGATTCTGATTACGGTACTTCAGTTGCAGCTGCTGCTGAAGCAAAAGCTAAAGAATTAGGCTTTGTGATAACTGACAAAACGGCTTATAAAGCCACTACGACCGATCTCTCGCCACTTATTTTACGCATCAAAGCCGAATCACCCAATATCGTGATTGCCTCTTCTTATGCTAATGATGCCTTGCTCATTCAGCGTCAGATGAAGCAGTTAGGAGTCAACGTAGATGCCTTTATAGGGACCGGGGGTATATATGGACTTCCTAGTTTTGCAGAAGGACTGGGCTCGAGCGTTAACGGTATATTTGATACTGAAGGATCTGCCAATATTAATACGACTGCACTCTCTAAAGACGCAGCCAAACAGCTAGAAGAATTTAAGAAACGATTTATTGCTGCCCACGGCAAACCCCCTTCATATGTGGGTACTCAAGGCTTTGTAGGAACTTTCCTATTGTTAGATAGTGTTTTGCGTAAGGCGGACTCATTGGAGGCTGATCGTATTCGCAATGTTGCGTTTGCCTTGGATATTCCAGACGGTGGAACTGCTTTAGGTTGGGGCGTTAAGTTTGCGGGGGAGTCAGATGCGATGCGAGGGCAAAACCTACGTGCCTTCCCAGTTGCCCAGCAGTGGCAAAATGGCAAATTAGTAGTTGTAAGTCCTGAAAAAACTAAAACAACTGACGCAATTTTGATGCCTTTGCCAGTTTGGGAGAAGCGTTAAAAATTTAATTAACACCAACTGCTAAAAAATACTGATTTAAAGCTTTGCTTTCAATACTCCCACAATTGATTGTTTCAGGCCTGCTGATTGGAGGAGTTTACGCCCTCTTGTCCATCGGTTTGACATTGATTTTTGGGGTATTGAGAATAGTGAATTTTGCCCAAGGAGAATTCATTATGTTAGCCATGTTTGGTGCTTTTTGGGCGAACACATTACTGGGAATTGACCCCTACTTATCCGCTTTAGTGGTGGTCCCCGTCATATTCTTTATAGGGATGTTGGTTGAGCGGTTTGTTATTCAAAGGATTCTTTTTGCTGCACACTCGATGCAAATCTTTGCAACCTTTGGACTGTCTGTCTTGATGCAAAACTTGGCGCTTACCTTTTGGGGCCCTGATTACAGATCTGTGACGACTGCTTACACATCTAAATCCTATTCAATTGCGGGTTTATCTTTGTCGGCAACATCTCTTTTTGCCTTTATCGCCGCAATCATTATGGCCAGTGGACTGATCGGGTTTTTGCACTTTACTCGTGGGGGCCGGGCACTGCGTGCGATGGTTCAAAACAGATATGCAGCCAGCCTAATGGGAGTTGATACAAAACGACTAAACCGCTTGGCATTTGGTTGCGGCGTCGCCTGCGCTGCGATCTCGGGATGTATTCTCACTCCCATGTATTACACATTCCCAACTGTTGGGGTGGATCTAATCATCACTGCTTTTGTTGTCGTTGTGCTGGGCGGCATGGGAAGCGTTCTGGGAGCAGTCATTGCGGGCCTTATTATTGGAGTGGCACAAACACTAACTGGTTTTTATCTCTCTG
The DNA here is from genome assembly GCA_903871545.1 of uncultured Burkholderiales bacterium. GTDB lineage: Bacteria > Pseudomonadota > Gammaproteobacteria > Burkholderiales > Burkholderiaceae_C > Limnohabitans. The sequence goes on from CAIQHG010000085.1 coordinate 47,622, forward strand.
TGGAGTTTAAGGATGTCATTTCTTTGCTTTTGTTTATTGTGATTTTACTGATTCGTCCGCAGGGGTTGTTTGGTCGTGTGGGTAGTGAAGATATTGGGATGAAGTGATGAATGATTATTATCTCAATATCATAGTAATGACTTTTCTTTGGGCCGCTCTAAGCGGAGCTTGGAATCTTATGGCAGGTTACGGTGGATTAATCTCCCTTGGACATTCCGCTTTGCTGGGAATAGGCGCCTACTCTACGGCTGTTCTTTATGCTACTTTTGGTATTTCTCCTTGGATTGGTTTGTTGGTGGGGATATTTTTAACTACTTCTATAGCCGTTTTAATTAGCTGGCCTTGCTTTCGGCTCAGGGGAGCCTTCTTTTCATTGGCGACCTTGGTGTTTCCAATTGCAATGGAGATATTAGCCAACAACTGGACTAGTGTGACTAGGGGCTCTAGTGGAATTGCTTTACCGTTCAAACCAAGTTTTGGGAATTTTATTTTTGAATCACGCTTAAGTTACGCTATTGCAGCTTTTTTGTTGATGATGTTAGTTTTCACAATCACAAAAATGATTCATAGAGGCAAACTTGGGCTGTATCTAATTGCTATGAGGGATGATCAAGACGCCGCTGAGAGTATGGGGGTTGAGTCGACTCGAATTAAATTAATAGTCACCATGATCAGTGCAGCTCTAACTGCAGTTGGTGGCTTTTTTTACGCTCAGTATATTTTGTTCCTTGACCCCCCTAGTGTCTTTTCAATCAATATATCTGTTCAGATAGCTCTTTTCAGTCTTATTGGCGGCTTAGGTACACCGCTTGGACCGATCGTAGGCTCTTTGCTCATGACACCTCTTGATGGCGCCTTAAGCGCGTTCATTGGAGGTGGCCCAAGGTTAATGATTTATGGCGCCGTGCTTTTAGTGGTCGTTTTGGCTGCTCCTCAAGGCATTGTTGGTACCTATGATTCATGGCGGAAAAAATGACTAAAAACGCCATTTCCTCTAGCCCCAATAAGACGCCGATTCCGTTAATGGAAATTGATAATTTAGTGCGTCGTTTTGGCGGGCTAGTTGCTGTTAACGAAGTATCATTTTGCGTAGGAGTGGGAGAGATTGTTGGCCTGATTGGTCCCAATGGGGCTGGTAAAACGACACTTTTTAATATCATTAGTGGTCACCTTAAATCAGACTCTGGAGTCTTAAGATTTAACGGCATGGACATCACAAATATGCGCGCTTCAAAATGTGCGCGAATGGGGATAGGTCGCACTTTTCAAATTGTCAAACCCCTTGCCACGTTAACAGTGCATGAAAATGTTACGGTTGGTGCGTTACTCAACAACCACAGTAAAACTGCAAGAGACAAAGCGGCGCATATTATTGAGCGCGTTGGAATGTCTGATCTGATGGATAAACTATCTGGTAGTTTGACATTGGAGTCAAGGAAACGTTTAGAGTTGGCTAGAGCCCTATCGATTGAACCGAAAATAATTTTGCTTGATGAAATATTAGCCGGCCTCAATGCATCTGAAATCGAGGAAAGCATTCATCTCATTCGAAGTCTTGCAGTCACGGATAATTTGGCGGTGATCTTAATTGAGCATAACCTGCATGCCATCATGTCTTTGGCCCATAAAATAGTGGTCCTCGATTACGGGGTCAAGATAGCCCAAAACGTTCCAGATCTGGTTGTACGCGACCCCAAAGTGGTTGCAGCTTATCTTGGAAGTGATGACTGATGAGCCTTGAGATTAAAAATTTAACGGCTGGCTATGGCGACATAGTTGTTTTACGTGATGTAAGTTTCACAGTTACGCCAAACCAAATTGTGTCACTTCTTGGTGCAAACGGCTCAGGAAAAACAACATCTCTCAATGCCATTTGTGGGCTACTCGCGGATGTGAAATCTGGAAGTGTATTTTTAGACGGCATTGATTTACGCTCTATTGCTCCTCATGAAAGAGTTGAGGCAGGTCTATCGCACGTGCCTCAGGGACGTCATCTCTTTGGGTTCATGAGCGTGCGTGAAAACTTAGCAATGGGCGCCTACGCAAAGAGAAGTCACACTAAATACTCAGACAACTTAGATTGGGTGCTTACTATATTTCCCAAATTAAAGGAACGAATGTCACAAAACGCGGGAACTCTTTCTGGTGGAGAACAACAAATGTGCGCGATTGCTAGAGGCTTAATGTCTCAGCCTAAATACCTTTTACTTGATGAACCCTCACTCGGACTAGCCCCTATAGTCGTTCGCACAGTAATGTCAGTCATTAAAACAATTGCGGAGCGAAATATCGGAGTCTTATTGGTTGAGCAAAATGTGGCCCAAGCTTTAAAAATAGCTAAATATGCCTATGTTCTTGAGCACTCAAAGATCGCACTAGAGGGGTCGGCCGAGGAGTTGGCTGGTAATGATCGGGTCCGCAAAGCTTATCTAGGGCTTTAATCATTTTCTTGTTCGGGTTACTGATATTAAGAGATTAATAAGCACTCGTTAGGATTTGATAAATAATTTAGTACACTGGATTCAAGCAGTTGGGTTAATTAGTTTTTTAATATCAGTCTTAATTTTCAAAGGTATAAATTGATTAATAAAGGACCACTCGCAGGCATTCGCGTCCTCGATCTTAGCGCCTATATTGCAGCTCCTTATGGTTGCACATTGCTTGCAGATCAGGGAGCCGAAGTCATCAAAGTGGAGCCGCCTTCAGGTGATAACCTTAGGACGTATCCCTCAACATTAAAGGCTGAAGGACGAGCCTTTTTAGGTGTCAACCGCGGTAAATCCTCCATTGTCTTAGATCTAAAGGTGCCCGCTGGCCTTGAAGTTTTGATGAAATTGATATCCGGCGCAGACGTTATTGTTCATAATTTTCGCCCAGGTGTAGCCGAGCGACTCGGGATCGGATACGAAGCATTGAAAGTGGTCAACGAACGCTTGATATATTGCGCTGTGAGTGGTTACGGCGAGACTGGGCCATTGAGTAAGAACGCGGGCTATGATCAGGTGCTTCAAACTTTGACGGGTATCTGCACTTTCCAAGGCTCCAAGGATAAGCCAAAGATTGTTTATGGATCAGTTGTCGATTATTACGCTGCAGCTTTATTGGCAGGAGGGGTAAGTTCAGCACTATTTGAGCGAGAGCGAACAGGTGTGGGTCAGTATGTTGGAATATCTCTTATGCGCAGTGCTTTGGCAATGCAATCTGCTCGCTTTATTTGGGCAGCCGATGAACCAAGAGATGTTTACCGAGATATGCGCTCGGGGGGGATTACGGGTCTTTATGAAACCTTGAATGGCAGTTTGTATATCTCTGCCAATACTGCGCATTTTTGGACAGCACTTTGTAATTTAATTGAACTACCTGAGCTGTCATCTAATCCTCGTTACACAACGGTTAGGTTGCGAGCGGAGCACGCTGATGAACTGATTCCAAAGGTGACCAAAGCATTACAAAAGCATACAGCTGCTGAGTGGGAGAAGATTTTCTCAGACCAAGTTCCCTGTGCGGTTGCGTTGGATATTGAAGATATGTTTGAACACCCTCAAGTACTTGCGGAAAAAATGGTTGAAACCTTCTCCCATCCAAGCGTTGGCTCTTACCGCGGTTTGTCTCGTGCAATTAAGTTTGGCCATACCGATCAAGCCGCAGTTCGGGCAGCACCGAGCTTTGGCGAAAACTCCGATGAAATACTAACAAGTCTTGGATACGGACAAGAACAAATTAGTTCACTTAGAAAAGTAGGCGCAGTTTCATAGGTCAATTCACAATTCAATTACTAAGAATTAAAAATGAAAATCTGGGACAAATTTTTAACACCTGAGGACCTTACCGTTATCAGTCGCGCACGGTTTGGCAGACGTATGGGATTCGGTGCCAAGCCAGCGGTTGTTGTAATTGATGCTCAAAAGTACATGGTCGGTGAGGCCGGTGCAGATGAGAAATGGCCCTCTAGTTGTGGTGATATTGGACGTAAGGCGGTTGGTTCAATCGCGCGCTTAGTGGGCTCTGCGCAGCGCTCAAATATTCCTTGCTTTTTTACGCTCTTTCAACTCGACCCCAGTGGGTCAGACATCGGCGTTTACGCACGAAAACGTGATTTACTGGATAGCGATCATTGGTGTTTGGCCGGAACCACTGGTGCTCAGTTGGTTCCACAATTAAACCCTGGTCCAAACGATATCGTTTTCGTTAAAAAGAAACCTAGCGGATTTCACGGAACCCCCCTACTTAGCTATTTGATGGATAGGCAAATTGACACGGTCATAATCGTAGGCGGAGCAACCAGTAACTGCATTCGAGCAACCGTCTTTGACGCCTCTTCCTACAACATGAGAACAATCGTCGTAGAAGAGGCCGTATTTGACCGAATCCCAATTTCTCATGCCATATCTTTATTTGATATGGATAGGCAATTCGCTGATGTAGTTTCTTTAGATGAAGCCCTAAAGTACCTTAGTAGTTTTAGCACTGGGGCTTGAATGAGATCTAAACTCTTTGTTCCCGCTTCAAGGCCTGAGCTCTTTGCCAAGGCTATGGATAGTGATGCAGACGCCATATCTTTTGATTTAGAGGACGCAGTCGCTTTCGAAAGCAAACCTATGGCTCGCACAGCTTTAGAAAGTTTTCTACGCTCACAAGCCACCACCCCCTCAAATACGCTTACTTCTCATTCCCACAAAAGATTGATTGTGCGTGTTAATGCGGTAGATACCGAGCATTTCCAAGCAGATCTAAGCGCATCTGTTTGGCCCGCCCTACACGTTATAAATTTACCTATGGTGGAGTCTGCGAAGTCTGTTGTTAGTGCAGTAGAGAAAATAGAAAAATTATGCCGCGAGCGCTCTATCAATCAACCCATAGGGATTTTAGCTAACATTGAGTCCCCCTTAGGCCTCAGAATGGCGGCAGAAATTGCTTTGTCTCACCCCAGTTTGGTTGGTTTACAAATTGGTTATGGAGATCTTTTTGCGCCTTTAGGAATTTCTTCAGTTGAGCCCTATGCCAAGCAGTTCGTCAGGACAAGTGTTCGTTTCGCTGCAGGTGAAGCAGGTATAGCGGCTTACGACGGCGCCTACGTGAACTTTCAAGATAAAGAGGGACTTCGTCTTGACTCGATCGCAGCAAGGCAATTGGGCTTTTCTGGCAGAAGTTGCATTCATCCATCCCAAATTTCGATAATTAATGATGTGTTCATTCCTACTTTGGAGGAGATAGCTCACGCTGTAAGAGTTGTGAGTGCTGCAGAAAAGAATTTGAACGCAGGCGTTGGAGCTTTCTCCGTTGATGGTCGACTTGTTGATGGGCCATTCATTACGGAGGCTAGAAATTTGTTATCTCTGGCTCACAGAATGGGCTTAACTGACTAAAGACACTCGTATAGAACTGTATTTTAAAATTCAAGCTGAGGCTATACATATATGAAGCAATTTTGGACTCCTTCACGAGACTTTATAGGGTACGGGTCTGAGCCGCCCCATCCAGCCTGGCCAGGTAACGCCCGGGTAGCTGTGCAGATCGTTATTAATTACGAGGAAGGTTCGGAATATAACAATCTAGACGGCGACGGTAGAACTGAGTTGGGACTGGCTGAGGCACCAGGGGGGCGTGTTCCAGCCGGACAACGTGACATGGCGTTTGAGAGTATGTACGAGTACGGAAGTCGAGTGGGGATTTGGCGGTTGCTGCAGATATTGCAGGAGCACAGTGTAACGGCGACTATTTTTGGATGTGCTCTGGCTTTGGAGAGAAATCCAAGGGTGGCCGAAGCGATTACAAAAGCAGGGCTTGATGTTTGTTGCCATGGTTACAGATGGGAGGAGCAGTTCAAGCTATCCGCCGATGAGGAGCAAGAGCGGATGGGTATGGCCATTGAATCAATAGTTCGTACTACTGGAACGCGTCCCCTGGGGTGGTACTGCCGTTACGGGGCAAGTGAGAATACCCGTCGTTTGTTAGTTCAGGAGGGTGGTTTTTTATATGACTCAGACGCCTATAACGATGAGTTGCCTTACTGGGTAGAAGTTGAGGATAAGCCTCACCTCATTGTTCCTTACACCATGGATGCCAATGATGGCAAGTTTGCGGCCCCGGGCGGATTTTCAACGCCCTTTGATTTTGAAAACTACCTGACAGCAACCTTTGATAGGCTTTACGCAGAGGGGGGAAAAGCCCCGAAATTAATGTCCATAGGCCTGCACCCAAGAATCACAGGTCGACCGGCCCGTGCACATGCATTTGCCTCCTTTCTTGCTCACGTTCTAAAACACGATAAGGTATGGATATGTCGACGTGAACAGGTTGCCTCTCACTGGCGCTCTGTCCATCCCTACCAAAAATGAAAATGTAAGTAGAGCAATTATTGTATTTGGGTGATCGGCACTCGGTGGACTATACAGCCGTTAAACATTACCGACGGCATAAACGTTGATTAACTTAACCAGGGTCTACTGCGTCAACCAAAGCAGCAATTTGAGCAAGTTACGCTGCGTACAACGGCTCAATAAGCTCAGGGTGTTTCTGAAGTGCCTGCGTCAGATGCGCGCCCTGCGTGAGCCAAGTTAACGTCTTCTTGCCAGCCACCTTCTTTGTAACTCAATAAGCGAGAGTAGAAACGCTGATAGACGGGTTTAATTTCTTCTAATGGCACATCATCATAAATTCCATGGTCGTTGATGTATTCCATATTTAGATTCCCGTTTAAATCAAAAGGATGATTGATAGAGTCATGCACGCCGTCAAACTCAAGTGCTCGAATGCCCATCTTTTCGCAAAGTTCGCGATTAAAAGCCGGGGTAGCCTTCACCCAATGTCCATCGATCCACAACGACGCGTAGCCGTGCCAATAAAAAATATCGGTATCCATGAAACCACGCAAACGCGGCGTTGATAGATGATTTTTCACGTCAGAAAATCCTAATCTAGCAGGTATTCCTTGTGATCGACACAATGCGGCTAGCAATGTTGCCTTGGGAACGCACCAACCTTTCCCATTAGCGATGACTCGAGATGCAGACATAGCCTGGGACGATAAATTAATCTCATAGGGATCGTATCGAAATCCGTCTCGAACCCCGTAATAAAGTGCAACAGCCCGCTCACGCGAGCCTTTTATGCCACGAACTAGATCAAGCGCTAAGGACTGGACACTTGCGTTGGAGCTATCAATCATCTCTGTTGCCATCAAGGCTTGCGCTAGATTGTGAGGCGTTGTTATCATATGTATTGGGTTTAATTAAAGCCGATTTAGCTAAATGTTTGTTGCAACATTAAATACACAACGCTAGACGCGTAGCTTGCTCAATTGCTCGCATCGCATCAAGTTCTACAGCTTGGAAAACCCCTCCTATCAAGTGCGGCTGGACCCCGAGTGCTTGAAATTCCGAGACAAGGGATGTATTTGAAATTTGGCCGGCACAGATCACAATGTGATCAACTTCCAGCACATGCGTTGCTTCCTGTATCTTGTAATGCAAACCTGCATCATCAATTTTCAAATAAGTGACCCCGACTATTTGTTTGACATTGGCACGTCGCAGTTTTGCCTTGTGAATCCAACCTGTGGTGCGACCTAAGTTTTTGCCCATCGCTTGAGGGCTTCGTTGTAACATAACTACTTCTCGGGGAGGCGAGTCGAATTTCATTTGCGCAGGAGCTGGCAACAATCCACCTGCAGTTGCAAAATTCAAATCCACCCCCCATATCTGACTGAAAGTTGCCAAGTCAGTGGACTCATGGGCGTCCTCAGTTAGGAAAGCGGCCACATCAAAACCAATGCCACCTGCACCTATGACAGCTACTCGCGGGCCTACTGATACGCGCTCTGACAATACATCGGTGTAACGCAACACTTTGGGGTGATCGATACCAGGAATATCTGGGGTACGAGGCAACACGCCAGTCGCTAGCACATAAGCGTCAAATCCTTCATTGATCAAGACATCAGCATGCACTTCTTGCCCTAATTTTAATTGAATGTGTGGGTGATCTAACGCCGTTTGATAGTAGCGCAACAATTCAAGAAATTCACTTTTCCCAGGTACCTGACATGCCATTTGCAGTTGCCCACCAATTTGATTGGCCGCGTCCCATAGCGTGACATGATGACCACGCTGGGCAGCTTCGATTGCAAAGCAGATGCCAGCCGGACCGGCACCAACTACAGCAATGCGTTTATGCTCAGCGGGTGCAGTACTTAAGTAATCAAGCTCTCTGCCAGCACGTGGATTGACTAAACAAGTCGCTGTGGCGTTGCTAAAAATAGCGTCTAAACAAGCTTGATTGCAGGCAATACAAGGATTTATATTCTTACCCTGCCCCAGACGCGTTTTGCGCGCAAATGCAGGATCAGCTAACAAGGGTCGCGCCATCGATACCAGGTCTGCATCCCCGGCAGCGACAATGGCATTAGCTACGTCAGGGTTATTAATTCGGTTTGACGCAATGACTGGAATTCTCACGGCCTCTTTGATTCTGCGTACAGCACTCACCCAAGCCGCTCGTGGCACCGAAGCAGCAATGGTTGGCACCGTCGATTCATGCCAACCAATACCGGTATTTAACATATCGGCCCCTGCTGCCTCTACGCTGCGCGCCAATTCAAGCACCTCCTGAGCGCTCATGCCACCATGCATCAAATCAATCGCCGAGATACGGTACACCACCCATCCATCCTCGCCCATTGCCGCACGAACAGCACGAACGACCTCCACTGGAAAACGCATTCTGCGTTCAGCATCGCCGCCAAAATCGTCTTCACGTTGGTTAGTAATGGCTGAGGTGAATTCATTGATCAAATAGCCTTCTGACCCCATGACCTCAACACCGTCATAGCCAGCCTTTTTAGCCAGCGCGGCGGTATGCGCAAAACTAGCAATGCAACGCCAGATCTCATCCAAGTCCATGGCTCTTGCCGCATACATATTGATGCGCGCTTTGCTTGCAGAAGGTGCCACACACTCGGGCACACGCGCATAACGCCCAGCGTGCAAAATTTGTAACACAATGCGTCCGCCCGCATCATGCACAGTTTGCGTGATCGTGCGATGCCCTTGCAGATGACTCTCATTGTTTAAGACTGGGCTTTCTTGGTCTATCACGCCTTCAGGCGTGGGTGAATGACCACCGGTGAGAATCAAACCAATCTCACCACGGGCACGCTCTGCATAAAAAGCAGCCAGACGCTCGTAGGGGCGATCCATGGTTTCTAATCGGGTGTGCATCGCACCCATGACCATTCGATTGGGGATGACCTTGCCTCTGATCTTTAATGGCGCAAACAAATGGGGATGAATAGTCATAGTCCTGTTTTTATGTCAATACCTTGTTAAATGTTTCATCATCGCAATCCGGAAAACACTAAAAAATACGCATTAATTATTTGAATAAAACGTGATCACTGTTATTGATTTGTCTTAGAGTTTATCAAGTATATGTTAAGATTTTTAAAAAATTTCACCACCAACATATGCCTACTCCAGACGAACCAAGCCATGAGCAATCGGTTTACGCTATTCATAACCGACTTTTTTTCCGCCTCTTTCAAGTCGGAAACACCTTAGACCGTCAAACCACCAAAGAATTGGGGATCACCACGGTTCAATGGGCGGTGTTGGGTGCACTATCTCGTCCACAAGCCATAGAAGGCATGTCTTTTTCGGAACTGGCTGAGTATTTAGTAGTTAGTCGCCAAAGCCTGGATGGAGTGCTCAAGAGACTCGAGCGCGATCACCATGTAAAACGAATTCCTGACCCATTGGATGGTCGGGCAAAAAAAGTAATACTGACGCCAAGTGGACGCAAATTTTGGAATGGGTTGTTGCCAAAAATTTATGAGTTCTACGACCAAGTCATGCGCGGGTTTCGCTTTGATGACAAAGTCTCAGTTGTTCATTTCCTAAATAAAGCACACCAAGGGTTGCTAAGCGTATCTATTGAGGGGCACAAAAAGCGCTAAAGCGAATTTATAAAAAAGCGCCTCGCGAGGCGCTTTCAAAAAGTGTCTGTTGTCTATTTACTTGGCGCCATTGGCAAACTCAGTTGACTGCTCTTTCACTACTTTGTCCACCACGTCACCGTAAGCGCTGATCCAGTCTGACTGAGGCACCCACTGCTTGCCATCCCACATGTCGATGCGCGTCTTACCGCCACCACCATGGTCCTTAGCATTGACCGTCACAGGTGCAATCAAGCCATTGGCATCGAAATTACGCAAGCTCTCCAATCCTGCTTTGATCTTAGTGGGTGTTAATGGCATCTTGCCCTGAAGAATAGCGAGCCGCACGCCTTCAAAGGCTACGGAGTACATGGCTAGACCGGTGTTGTAGTAAATATCATCAAGGTTCTTACGGTCACCATTGCCTTTGCCCTTTTCATAGAGCTCTTTGATGATCTGCTGAATCAGTGGATGGTTGGTACCGCCCGCCACGTTGGTACCGCGCTTCAAACCCTTGGCCTCTTCAGCACCAATGTTGGCAATGTCGACTTCGTTAAACCAGTTGACCGAAATCACTTTCTCCATGGGCACGCCGTTTCGCTTCATTTCCCGTGCGGCAGCAACGTGCATAGCTGATAAGTTCCAAGTGATCACCCAGTCAGGGTTGAAGCGACGAATTTGCGTCCACACGGCAGCTTGGTCTCGACCTGGCAAAGGATTGGGAAATAGTTGCAAATCAAAGCCTTCTTTTTCCTGCAAGGATTTCAAAATATTGATGGGTTCTTGACCAAAGGCATAGTCAGGGTAGATGAAGCCGACTTTCACGCCTTTGAGGTTACCGTTACTTTTGTTCTTGATGAACTGCACGTTGTTGGCCATCTGCCCCCAGTATGTAGGCCCGATTGGGAAAACCCATTTAAAAACGTCACCATCAATTGCGTCACCACGGCCTACGAAGGATTGCAACAAGATGTTTTTGTCTTCCATAACTCGGGGCAAGATAGCTCGAGAGACTGGTGTAGACAAGGTATCAAAAATCATCACGCCTTCACGTTTTAGTTTTTCATAACATTCAATGCCACGCTGAGGTTCGTTGCCGTGATCTTGAACGATCAGCTCAATCTTTTGACCTTCCAGTCCGCCCTTGGCATTCAAAATATCAGCATAGTCTTTAGCCGCTTGTACGATTTGCGGTGTGACGAAGGTATAGGATTTACTTAAGTCGTAGCAAATACCAAATTTAACCTGGGCTTGGACAGCGCTAGCTCCCAGGCCCAGCATAATAGCGGTCACGATGGTCAACAGTTGTCTCTTCATGATTGTCTCCTTTGCGGTTAATTTTCTGACTATAAGCGTTTCATCTAACTTAACCAGCGCTTGCGGCGCCGGTAATGCTTGATTTCCCGGAAATCACGCCCTTTCTCTCCACCCAGGTAAAACTCCTGAATGTCGGGGTTCTTTTTCATGGCCTCTGCAGTGTCGTGCATTACTACGCGGCCATTCTCAATCAAGTATCCGTGTGATACAAACTCAAGCGCGGCTATTGCATTTTGTTCAACCAAGAGCACTGATAGGCCCTCTTCTTGATTGATGCGTTTGACGATATCAAAGATCTCTGCGACTAAGAAAGGCGCCAAGCCCAAACTCGGTTCATCAAGCATAAGTAATTTCGGTTGAGTCATTAGGGCGCGTCCAATGGCTAGCATTTGTTGTTCGCCACCAGACAAATATCCCGACTCGGCATCGCGTCGTTGCGCTAAGCGAGAAAAGTAGGTGTAGACCATGTCACGGTTGCGAGCCATTTCAGCGCGACTATTGCCCCGAATGGCGGAGGCAGCCATCAAGTTTTCATCGGACGTGAGATGTTCAAACACACGACGCCCTTCTAACACTTGTACGATGCCCAAACGCACACGTTCTTGAGGTGAAAGCGAATCAATGCTTTGACCCATAAATTTAATTTCGCCTCGCGTCACCTCACCGCGCTCGGCTTTGAGCAAACCACTGATGGACTTTAACAAGGTGCTTTTCCCTGCACCGTTTGCACCCAAAAGGGCAACCATGCCGTTTTTAGGAATTTCAAGCGAAGCGCCTTTAAGTGCCAAAGCAACATAGTCGTAAATCACCTCAACATTATTGAGCGTAAGAACCATTTCATTTGTTGATGAAGTGTTTGTCAGCATCATGGCCCCTTACTTTCGTGAATACCCAAACGGCCACAGCATCAGATAGTTCCTAATGTTGCCGTAAAGTTTTCCTAGTCCCATTGGCTCCACCAATAGAAACAAAATGATCAGAGCGCCGTAAACAACATGGGGAATATGGGCCAAGGTCTCCACACCCAGATCAATGCCAACGGCCTGTGTCGACCATGCAATCAAGTGATTCATTTGTGAAGGCATTAATAAAATAAAAGCAGCACCTAACCAACTACCAATGATGCTGCCCAAGCCCCCCACGATCACCATGGCCAATAGCTCAATCGATACATTGACCGCAAATTGCTCAGCCGTCACAGCACGGTAGAAGGTGAAAATGAGCATCGCACCACTCACACCCCCGATAAAGGAAGAGGTTGCAAAAGCAATCAACTTGTAATAAAAACTTTGCACACCAATTACTGCCGCGGCGAAGTCTTTCTCCCGCACAGCAACCAAGGCTCTCCCAAGCGCTGTGCGTCGCAAATTAAGCATGAAAACCGTAACCAATAGGCACCAACACAATGCGGTAAAGTACAAGCCCGCGTCTGAGGTGACGGGCACTCCTAACAAACGCATGACTGGTGCTTGCAAAGTAGCCGACACCCCTCCGCTTATGGCAGGCACATGTGAAATCACCCAATCCACCACAAACTGCAATGCCAAAGTGCTGAGCGCCAAGTAAAGTCCTTTAACTCGCAAAGCAGCAAAAGCAAAAACAACCCCAACAACAGTTGACATGAGTCCGCCGAGGATGACCGCAATCTCCCAAGGAATGCCGCTTCGTGCGGCATGTACCGAGGTGTAAGCACCAATCCCCATGACGGCGGCGTAGCCAAAATGAAACTGCCCTGCCCAGCCAATAATGAGGTTTAGTCCCAAGGTGGCAGATGTCCAGACCAACCACGGCAACATGTAACTAGTCAGTGCGAGCGAGCTCACTACCCAAGGTGCAATTAAGGCAAATAAAAGCAAAGACATGATCATCACCCGATCAGCGGGTATCGCAAACAACTGGCGGTCATTGGCGTAAGTGGTGTGGAAAATACCTGCTTGACGAAAGAACATAATCAAAGCCTTTCTATGTCGTGACGGCCAAACAAACCATGCGGTCGAATCATGATGGTGATGATCAACACGGCAGCGATAACCAACTCTCGCGACCCGCCTCCAAGCAAGGGATCCAAATAACCAGAGGCCACGCTTTCAAGTGCGCCCAAAAATAAGCCCGCCAAGATAGCGCCTCCCAAACTGTCCATACCCCCGAGCACGGCTACGGTAACTCCTTTTAACAGCAGCATTGACAAGGATTGATCTACACCTTGCATAGAGGCCCACAGCACCCCTGCTACGGTGGCCACCATCGATGACAAGGCCCAAGACAACCCAACCCCTCGCTCCACCGAAATGCCAACCGACCAAGAAGCCATGTAGTCATCGGCGATGGCGCGTAAAACGACACCCCGCCGGGTTTGAAAGAAAAGAACAAAGAACACAAATAGAACCAAGGTAACTACCGCACCCACCACATAGGTGCGATTGAGTAGCAAGGGCCCCATGAACAAAGGCTCATCACTGATACCAATACGCATAGGACGACCGTTACCACCCCAAATTGACAATGTCAAGGCGCGTAAAAAAATATCCAAGCCCAAAGTCATCATCAAGATCATCACGATGGGGCGACCCGCCAATGGCCGCAGGGCAACACGTTCAATGAACAAGCCCAAAAAGCACATAGAAATAATAGCCAACGGGATAGCTATCCACATGGGCAACGACAGGCCAACGGCATAAAACAACACCACATAAGCCCCAACCATAGTCAGAGCCCCTTGCGCCAAGTTTGGAACCGACGACGACTTGTAAACCAGCACCACCCCCATGGCGACGAGTGCATACATCAGCCCAGCTAAAGCGCCATTCACAGCGAGTTCGAGAAAATAATTCAAATCCATTTTCACAGTTCCCTAATGTGCAATTCGCGTTCGAGTTCGCCCACCTCGCCCGTTTCATAAACAATACGAGCTTTGTGCAAGACATGGCCTTGCCCGCTATAGATTGCATTGATTAGGGACGCGTAACGTTCTTCAACCACATTGCGGCGTAATTTGCGTGTCCGGGTGATTTCGCCGTCGTCTGGATCAAATTCTTTTGGCAGACTCACCACCCGACGCATTTGCAAGGGCTGCTTTAAAGCAGCATTGACACGCTCGACTGCTTTCAATAACAAATCCATCACTTGCGGTTTTTGTGACAAATCTGCATACGACATGTAAGTGATGCCGCGCAACTCAGCCCAATGACCAACGGCGTCCATGTCGATACATATCATCACTGCCAACTGATCACGTCCACTGCCTAAAACTGCAGCGTCTTTGATGTAAGGACTGAATTTCAAACGGTTTTCAATGTAATTGGGAATGTAACGCTCGCCCTGGCTGGTGTAGACAACTTCGGACAAACGCCCCAGTACCACCAGATGACCGTCCTCCTCTACATAGCCAGCGTCGCCGGTATGAAGCCAGCCCTGTTGCAATGTTTTTGCAGTGGACTCTGGCTGGTTGAAATAGCTTTTGAAAGTACTGCCTGATTGAATCAAGATTTCACCCGCATCGCTAATCTTGACTTTCACTCCGGGCAAGGGACGACCAACCGTATGCAAACGAACCTCGTCGGCGGCATGCATTGCATTAAAAGCACTGGTCTCAGTCTGACCGTAGAGTTGTCGCAGTTTCACGCCTAAGGCGCGGTAAAAAATGAAAGTATCTTCGCCAATAGCTTCACCACCAGTGAACGGGTGCTTCAACCCACTAAGACCCAGTTGGTCTTTGATAGGGCCATAAACCATCACCTCGCCCAGAGCCCGTGCCCACCCACTCCACCAAGGCACAACTTTGCCCTCGAGTTTCAGTCGTTCGTGTGCGACAGCGATATTCATGAAAAATTCGTAGATAGCTTTCTTCAAGGGCGTAGAGTCTTCCATGCGCACTTGCACCAAGGTGAGCAAGTTGTCCCAACTGCGCGGGGCGGCCAAATAATATGACGGTGCAATTTCACGCAAGTTGTGCAACACCGTCTCAGCACTTTCAGGAATATTGATCACAAAGTGCAGTGAAATACCAGCACCCATCGTCAAGGCGTAGTCACCAATCCAAGCCATGGGTAGATAAGCCAAGAGGGATTCGCCAAAGGCAAACGAGTCCGCATGAAAAGCGTTGGCCACGCCCGACAAAACGTTACGGTGTGTGAGCAACACGCCCTTGGGTTTACCTGTAGTGCCCGAAGAATGGATAATCACCGCCACGTCGTCCGGATTTGCACTCGTGAGCAGCAGTTCACGCAATCCTTTTTCCTGCGTCAAGCGCAGAGCCCCACGCTCGATTAAGTCATGCCAGGACAATAGACCGGGGGCTTTGTAATCTTTTAAACCTCGGAAATCATCATAGATGATAGTTTTAATGAAGGGACAACGCTCACGTAGATCTAAAATTTTGTCAACTTGCTCTTGATCTTCAGCTACCACAAAAGCCGCTTTGGACTGTTCGATGACGTGCAAAATTTCATCTGGTGTGGCATCGGGAAAAATAGGCATTGCTTGCCCACGCAATGCGGCTGCAGCCAAGTTAGCGGTGTACAAATGCAAACGATTGTCGCCAATGACGACCAATCCACTGTCACGCCCAAAACCCAGTTGCTCCAGACCTGCTGCGCACGACAACACCTTGTCAAGCCATTGCTGCCATGTTGTTTCTTGCCAAATGCCAAAATCTTTTTCACGAACGGCCACCTGGTTGCCGCGGTGCTGAGCATTGAGCGCCATCAAACGAATCAATGTAGTGGCGGGATCTAAATTCCAACGTAGGAGTTCAGTCTGCATGACGTGCGCCTCCCAAGTAGGCTTTGATCACGCGCGGGTTTTGAATCACCTCACGCGGCACCCCACAATCAATCAATTCGCCGTAGTTTAGAACTAACATGCGATCACAAATGCCCGTGATGATATCCATGTGATGCTCAATCAACAAAACGGTGATGCCCCGTTCATCACGTGCATCTAGGACAAAGCGCGCCATGTATTCTTTTTCTTCTTGATTCATGCCCGCCATGGGTTCATCCAAAATCAAAAAGCTGGGCTCGGCAACCAAAGCGCGGGCCAACTCAACACGTTTTTTCAATCCAATTGGAATTGCGTCAACCAACTCATCGCGTACGTTTTGCAATTGCATGAAGTCGATAGTTTCTTCTACGATAAGGCGATGCTGAATTTCATCCTCACGGGCAAACCATGGATATAAAGCCGTTCTCCACACGCTAGGGCGCATGTGCACATGGCGGCCTAGCAAAATATTGTCCAACACAGTCATGCCATTGAACAAAGCAAGGTTTTGAAATGTGCGTGCCACGCCACGGCGCGCTACTTGATGTGGGGGCAAGCCAGTGATGTCTTTACCCTCTAACAAAATACGGCCTTTTTGCGGGGGATAAAACCCGGTGATCGCATTAGTCATTGTGGTTTTACCGCTTCCGTTGGGTCCCACCAAACCAAAAATTTCACCTTTGCGCACCTGCATGCTAACCCCAGTGAGAGCAACCAAACCTCCAAAACGCCGTTCGATATCAATCACTTCCAACATCTCAGATCCCAACCGCTTTTCGACCGGCACGGGTTCTAGCCACGATCGATTTCATAATTTGCGAGGTGCCATCGCCAATTTGAAAACCCAACACATCACGCAAACGCTGCTCCATCAAACCTCTGTCATAACCGCCATGTCCGAACATGAGCAAGCTTGCATGAATGGCATCGTAGGAGAGTTTGGGCCCCCACCATTTGCACATAGCTGCCTCTGCGGTGTGCGGCAGGTTCTTGTCCTTGAGCCACAAAGTTTGCAAACACAATAAGCGGGCAGCTTCTACTTGGGTGTCAAAGTCAGCCAATGTGTGGGATACGCCTTGGAACGATGCCAGCGGTTTGCCAAAGGCCTCTCGCTGAGCCACATACGCCCATGCCTCTTCTAAAGCCACACGGGCCACTGCTAATACCTGCAGACCAATCAAGGCGCGTGAGTAGTCGAATCCTTGCATGACTTGAATAAAACCAGCCCCCTCATCACCCAGTCGGTGAGAGACAGGCACTCGAACATTTTCAAAAAAAATCGACCCACGACCAATCGCACGCTGCCCATGGCAATCAAAGCGATTGCGGGTGATCCCTGGCAAATCCATGGGCACCAAGATGGCCGTTACACCACGTGCACCGGCGTCAAGGGTTCCTGTCCGAGCAAATACCACCGCAGCGTCTGCCTGATCTGCGGCGGAGATGGAAGTTTTTTCACCATTTATGACGTAGTGATCGCCATCTCGCTGCATACGCAAACGCAAATTGGCTGCATCAGAGCCGCCCCGAGGCTCGGTCAGCGCTATCGCCAGCAAGGCCTCACCTTGGGTGAGCTTGGCCAACCAAGGGCGCGTGACTGCAGGGTCTCCGTGCTCATTCAAAATTTGGCCGTTCAGGGATGCTAACAAATTGATATAAGACAAGCTCAGATCTGCACGCGCGATTTCTTCGTGAATCACACCTGCAGCCAAACAGCCCATGCCTTGTCCACCCACGTCCTCTGGCAACTCGGGAGCAATAAAACCCATCTGCCCCATCTCACGCATCAAGGCACGGTCAAGAATGCGCGTTTGGTCTCGCTCTAGAAAGCCCGGAGCCACTCGCCCATCGGCAAAACGCCTCGCATGCTCAGCAAGCGCTTGCAAATCACCATCGATATAAGGATTCATACCTGCAGACCTTCATACATCAGAGATAGCGCAGATCTCACAAAGAAAATTCAAGTTACTTAATGTAGCGACGAAATTGGGGCTTGCGCTTTTCTTGCAATGCTTTCACACCCTCGCGAGACTCGTCGGTTTCGTAATAAAGCTTCAAGGCATACATACCCATACCCGCGATGCCGGCTTGGTGTGAGGTGTCCATATTGAAACTGCGTTTGGCAATCGCAAGGGCCGTTGGGCTGCGCTCGCAAAGCTCTTCACCCCAAGCCTGCACTTCCGCATCGAGCTGATCATGAGGCACACACTTGTTGGCCAAGCCCATATCAACCGCTTCTTGGCCCGTGTAGCGACGGCACATGTACCACATTTCACGGGCCTTCTTTTCTCCCACTACACGCGCCAAAAATGCGGTTCCGTAGCCAGGATCGACTGAGCCCATTTTGGGGCCTACTTGACCAAATACTGCTTTATCTGAGCAGATAGTCAAATCGCAAATGGTGGCCAATACATTGCCGCCCCCGATGGCATAGCCCTGCACACGGGCAATCACGGGCTTTGGCACATCACGAATCGCGGTATGCAGCTCCTCCATGGGCAAACCAATGGTGCCTCGGCCATCGTAATTCCCGTCGTGCGCGGATTGGTCACCACCGGTGCAAAACGCACGGTCACCCGCACCTGCCAGAACAATGGCGCCAATTTCTTTATCATAGCCCGCGCGGTACAGGGCCTTGATCAGTTCGTCGCAGGTAGTACCGCGAAATGCGTTCATTTTGTCTGGCCGGTTGATCGTAATCCAAACCACACCGTTGCGATTTTCGTAAAGAATATCTTCGTATTTCATAGTAACTTCTCCGTTCATTTAGCCTAGGGCCTCAACCTGCCATGGTCAAGCCGCCCGAAACACTGAGCACTTGACCTGTGATGTAGCTAGCGGATTCGCTTGCAAAAAATGCGATGGCACCTGGCAAATCCTGAGGTTGGCCAATGCGCCCAAGGGGAATGGAACGGGTGAAGGCTTCAACCAGTTTTTCAGGATTTCCCGCCCCTTGCTTGTAATCCTCAAAAAGCGCTGTCTCGGTTGGGCCGGGACACACCACATTGATCGTGATACCGTGACGAGCATGTTCACGGGCTAAAGTTTTGGAGAGTGAGACCAAGCCTCCCTTGCAGGCCGCGTAGACCGCTTCGCCCGAAGAACCCACTCGCGCAGCGTCTGACGCAATATTGATGATGCGCCCTTTGCGACGCTCAGCCATTGCGGGCAAAACGGCGTGGTGCATGTGCAATGCACCCACCAAATTGATCGCAATCAATTTATGCCAATCATCGGGTGAGGTTTTAATGAACGGTTTAAAAACGTCCCATCCGGCGTTATTGACCAATACATCTATAGGCCCAATTTGGTTCGTCACTCCTTGTACAGCAGAGTCAACCATGGTGCGGTCAGTGATGTCGCATTTGAACGCCTGCGCCTGCCCACCGTGTAAGACGATGTCTTGAACAACAGTATTCGCAGTATCTAAATTTATATCAAACACTGCCACTTTGGCTCCTAATTTGGCAAAGTGACGGCAGGTTGCCCCTCCAATACCGCCACCGCCACCTGTGACAACGACTACCTGATTATCTAAACCTTGCATCAGTGCTCCCTATTGATTTATGCCAAGATGTTGCTCATTCTATTGAGGAGAGACGAGATATTCAATTGGAAAATCAGCGATTAGGTTGATGGTTTACCCTAAATTCGTTGTCATTTTCTTCTTTTCAAGAACGCATTTAATGACAACATATTGTCTTAATTCATAAGCGGTCTTATCACTCTCTTGCATGTTTCACTTCGTATTTGAATTCAGGACTTTATTGAAAAATCTGTGAATATAAAAAATACCCACCATTCATCTTAGGTTAGTGTATTTTTCGTGTCCATTCATTCTGATTTAAGGATCCGTGGGGAATAGTGCCCTTTGTTAATTCTTCAACCTGTTCAACAGTGTCTAAAGCCTGGGCAAGTATTGCTGGGGGTGTCAGGCCTCCGATATGGGGCGTTGCGATTACGTTGGGCAATAAGGCAATTGAGGGATTTGGCATTTGGTCTGGATAACGTCCAACATCCAAAGCTGCGCCAGCTATTAGATGATTTTGTAAGGCATAAAGTAGTGCCTGCTCGTCAACTAAATTACCTCTAGACGGATTAATAAAAAACGCAGATTTCTTCATGAGCTTAAAGCGATCTATATTCATTAAGCTCTCTGTCTCCTGTGTAGCCACAGCAAGACATACTACATAATCCGAACTTTTCAGTATTTCATCAAGTCCTACTTTTTGCACGAATGTAGGAGTCGCGCCAACATAGGGGTCGTATATGACAATTTGCATCCCTAGCGTATGGGCAATTTCAGCAGTATGACGGGCGATAGCTCCAAAGCCAATAATCCCAATTTTTGAGCCGCTTAACTGCTGACCCATTTTAGCCGCTAGAGGCTTGCCGGCTTTGTACGCATTTACGTATTGAGATACTCCTCTGGAGAGATCCACCAGAAATCCAAAAATAAGCTCAGCGACAGACTCAACGAATCCAGGCTTGGCGTGAGTCACCAATATTCCATTTTGACTTGCAGCATCAATATCAATATTTCTCACATCCACCGCACATCTTAAAACAGCTTTTAAGTTCGGGAGTGAATCAAAAACGATTTTCGGGACCGTTGTCAACCTATCTGCAACGATCAAATCAACGTCTTTAGCTGCTGCGATTAGCTCCGTTGGGGATAATGCTGTTTCTGATTCGTGAAATATAACTGCCCCCAAGGCTTTTAGTCCCGATATAGCTTTGTCCCCGTAGTAGTTCTCTCTCAGTGAGGGTGTATGAGCAAGTAATATTTTCATTCTTCGAAACCCTAATAACCCATCAAATGGGGAATAGTTAGACTAATAAAGGGAAAGTACGCGATCAGTAGTAAACAGACAAAGAGTAGTCCCAGATAACCCATAATGGGTTTTACGGTTTGCTCAATGGGAACTTCACCTACTAAACAAGCCCCGTACAAACCAAGACCCAGTGGTGGCGCAAAAAGGCCAATACCCATCGAGATGACCAAAACGACTCCAAAATGGAGCGGTGCAATACCCAATTTAACTGCTACGGGAATGAGTAGGGGACCAAAAATAATAAGAGCTGCTGCCCCCTCCAACACAGAGCCCATCACAATCAAAATGAATATGGAGAGCAACAAAAACAACCATGTACCGTGTTCTGCTGTTAGTCTAACAAGCATTTCACCCAGGGCATGAGGGATCTGTTGCAACGTCAAAACAAAAGCCAAGGACTGAGCCGTAGCAACTATAAAAAGAACAAGCCCGGCTCTGGAAGAAGATTGAACAAAACTGTTAACAGCCTGCTTAAGACTCAACTCCTTAAACACGACTGACCCCACAATCAACGCGTACAAAGCAGCAAAGGCAGATACTTCTGTAGCGGTTGCAAAACCTGATTTAAATCCAAAGAAGATCATCGCGATTAAACCAAACGAGACGAGACCGCCAAACCACATCCTTCGGTTTTCTTCGGGACCTAAAACTAGATTACCTTCATCTGATGCCTTGTTGTGGATTGCTCCTAGATTGAGTGTTTGTTTAGATTGGTTGGGTTTGCCGTATAAGATGCATATGCCGATCAAAACTGCGGCCATGAGGGCGGAGGGGGCTAGACCGGCTGCAAAAAGGCCACCTATTGATAGGTTAGCTACAAAACCCAAAATAATTAAATTGATACACGGCGGTATCGTCTCTGCCATTACAGCTGATGCGGCAAGTAAGGCAACCGCGCTTCCAGGGTTTTGTTTCGATCTTTTAGCCGCTGGGATTAGAACCGAGCCGACCGCTGCGACATCAGCCATCTTGGATCCTGATATACCCGAGAACAGGACCATGGCAACAACCATTACAACATTCAGTCCGCCCCTAATTTGACCCACCAGGCGTTGTAAGAGTTCGATTAGCCGGATGGACATGCCGTTCGCCTGCATGATGTAGCCAACCAAGATGAAGAACGGGATAGCCAACAAGACAAAGTTGTCGATTCCTCTGGCCATTTGCTGAGCAAAAATAACACCGGGAATTGAGCCCTCAGTCCAATTAAAAATCAATGCACATAATGCAAGGGTAAAGCCAATTGGAAGCCCCCCACATAGCGCCACAATAAATCCAAGTCCCATGAGTAATGGAGGGGGTGGGAGGGTTTCAGGTGAAAAAGTAACCCAGACAAAATACGTTGCTACGAAGCTAAGAAGCAAGAAAATTGAAATGAGTACATTTTTGGTCCCGAATTTTAAAAAGAGCTCACAAGAAAATAGCGCCATTAAAAACGCACCTAAACCCATTGGATAAAAGGTGAGTTGTAGCGGTAATCCGGAGCCTGTCGTCTGACCTGTTGTCATGACAGCCATACTTAGTGCGTGAAACGCAATATAGCCTGCTATCGAGGTCACCAAACACGCACTAAGGGCTGAACATAAGTACTTAAAGCGCTCTGACAATAAATCTACAAAAAAAACAACTCCCGGATTCTCCCCTCTAGCGATTGCACTTGATGCACCAAAGAAAGCGCTCGCCACCATTAAGCCCCTTGCTACATCATCAGCCCACTCGACGGGAGCGGTAAATAATGAGCGGGCAATGACGGATCCTACAACGACGGATAGATCAGCAGCCAGGAAAATGGCTGCCAAGTAGTCTGATACTGTCAAAAGAACGCGCAAGTGCGTGACAGTTAAATTATTAAGGGATACGGTTTTATTCATTTAGATATCCGCAAAAGTAACTTAATCTGTCACCGTATTTAGAACTACAAGGATTAAGTCATTCAAGCCTGTGTGGATCTAATAATGTCGATTATGGGTTTGGACTCTGGTCTGTTTTTGATGAAATTATCAGTTTGAGGCAGCACACGTTTCTTGAACGCTTCGCGGTCGCATTCGGTGATGGTTACGCCTTTTTCAGTAAGCTGAGTTAATGCCTCTTTCTCAATACTTAGACCATGGGTGCGAGTATCTGTTGCGGCTTTTTTTGCTGCATCAAGAAAGCCTTCTTTTAATTTCGAGTCCATTTTGGTGAAACTCAAATCGCTCATATAGATAGCTAGAGGGGAAAAGTTATGGCGTGTAAGTGAATAGAACTTTGCAGTCTCATAAAACTTGCTAGCGAACATAGTTGGTGGATCATGCTCTAAACCGTCTAAAACTCCCGCCTGCAACGCGGTGTAAATTTCTCCAAATGCTAGCGGCGTCGCTGCTGCTCCCATTAAGCGAAGGCATTCGGTGATGACGGGGTTCGGTAGTGTTCGAATTTTAAGACCTGCAAGATCCTCTGGGGTCTTAACAGGCTTTCGGGCTAAGACGCTTCTCGAGCCAAAGTTATAAGCCCAGTCCAATATCCGAATATTGGCCCCCTTGAGTAAAGCTTCCTCTACAGGTTTGGCTGCGCCAGACGCAAATGCCTTTGTTTGTTGTTGGAAACTTGAGAACAGATAACCCAAATCAAAGGTACCGACCAGCGGCACTAAGTTAGCGGAGATTGATGAGCCAGAGATCATCATATCAATGACCCCTAGTTTTAAAGAATTGATTACATCAATTTCTTGCCCCAACTGGTTATCTGGAAAGAATGACACATCGATTTGATCTGCCAGTCCATTGGATTTTAGATGCTTGACTAAATTGTCATAATAGACCCGGCCATTAGCAAATTGAGGATCATTTGCCTGCGAGGAAGATAGTTTTAATTTAAGTGTTGCGGCTTGCGCTTGACCAATAAAAGCTGGAGCAACGAGTGAGGTTGTTAAAGCGGTGGTATTTTTTAGAAAGTGACGACGGTCCTTGCGCAGTGCCATTGTGTACTCCAATTTCTTGATCAAATAAGTCTTAGAAGTCGTATTCTTGATAGACCTCAGCATCTTAGCTTCAAATTTAAGTCACTACGTTATGGAAATCCCTGTGACGCAAACAGTTATCTTAGATCAGGGATAACGAGACCATATCTCCTTAAGTTGTAGCTATCAAAACATCTGCGCAATTGCATTACTTTTAAAATAGTTTGGCTTTTTCTTCCTCTATTTTCTCGCTCAAATTTCTTAAAACTGTTTTGTTAATTCGGTTATCTGAAGGTATTGCATTGGGACCAAGATTCAGCCTAGAGGATTCGTGAAAACCGCCCAACACGTCTTGCTGAACATGTCTTGAATCCGCTTTCTCAGGCGCGCTAATGGACTTCGAGTCATCAAATGACCCACTGAGCACCCCTTGCGGTGCGGATGATACGCGGGGCACTAGTGGGTTGACGGCCCCTAGGGCATTGGCTTTAACGGTTTGCATTAACCTCTCGCCACTCAGCATCGGGTTAGTGGCGGGCTGCGCAATATGCAAATTCTTTGAGTTTTCGTCTGTAGCTTTAAGACCAGTGCTCCCCATCAAAATGGATGTTGCGCTACCCAAGTAAGCCCCAGCCGCCATTCTTTCCTCAGGCGAGGCGTTGGGGCTCATTGCAACTGTTTGTGCGGCCATATGCCTATAAATTAATCCCTTGGGAATATTGCTTCCACTTAGTTGTGAAACCGCGCCGGACTCGTATCTTTTTTCCTGCTCGCCGATTTCTCTCGAATGAGATCTACCCCAGTCGTTTCCTGCTGTATTTTCATACGATCTGAATGCTTGGTTGGTAGCAAAACCGGTTGCCAGTTGTTGCATTTTTATACCGTCTTGGGTGAAGAGGGACATTCTTTGCGAAGCTTCTTCTCCGCGTACCTGCGCATTTGTCTTACTATCTGCGTTGGTAATTGTTTCTCCAATAGCTGTATTGCCTGAAATAGCATGATCTAAATACTTTCTATCCTCCTCACCAAAGCTTTGGTCATTGGCGTGACTTCGAGTTTCTCGCAAAGCCCTGTCTCTATTTGTATTTTCTGAAATCGCATTTCTCTGAGCCGTTTCTTTCGCACTGGAACTCGTATCTGTATCGGTTGCTCCGGTGTGCCTGTCAAGTGAGCCGCCCATATTGGCACTTGGCCCACTTAGCCCGACTCCTAGACCGAAAGATATTTTTGCGTTCGTGCTAGCAGAGTTTGATGTTTGATTGTTAGAGGAATTACTATTCGATGAACTTTGATCAGAGGATTCGCCGGACCCTTTTTTTAGGCTTTCCTCGTAATAGCTCTGCAGTCCTTCACTCAACTTCAGTCCGTTTGTTTCGCTGTGGCTAGATCCTTTGGTGATTGCATTTGTGAACTTCATGTCTTCGGTGTTTGTTTTAGACTGGGACTGAGATTCAGAGATGGTATTGTTAAGGGAGTTGGCCATATTAGAGTTCATGCTTGCGTGAACGGGGTCTACTTGTCCATTGATAATGGTTGATGCATCTCGCAGCCCTTGCGTGGTGTTAGCCACTGATGATTGACTAACGATGGGGGCTGAGTTTTGAAGCGGCGCGGCGAGACTATCTGCCGCATCGGTTTGACCCGAGCTAATCTCATTTGCCACGCTATTGAGTGCAGCACTTCCACCGAGTGCGAAAATCACCCCCATCAACTGAGGCAATCCCCCCATCAAGCTACTTGCCATAGAGATCTGGTTGGCAAGCTCGGTGTAAGCGTTGTAGGCCAAAGACTGTGAGATGGTGCCGCCCTGGGACATACTTTGAAAAAAAGTTGCTACTTTAAAATACATGATGCCGTTGATGAGCTCGGCTCCTACTTCGGACATCAATATGGGCCACAAAATCATTTGCACCCAGGCGTTTAAGGGCTTGGCAAATCCCTCCCCCATAAACATCATGACCACGAACAGCACGGGTCCCAGGCCTATTAATATCGCCAGCAAATCGTTAGAGAAGATTCCCAAATATTTCATGGCTATATTTGCGTTTGCCGCGTCTTTGAGCGCTTTTCTCTCCAACTCTGTTCTGGTTAGGATGTCTGATTGACACAAAGTTTTATTTGACCCGCTTAAGCTTAAACAGTCGAGTTGTTGTTCTACCATTTCTGAGAACAGTAGATTCATCATCTCTGTATTGGCTTGGGTTTGACCACCGACTGCGGCGGTGATGGCGTTCGGATTTCTAATGGCCGAGTACTTGGCGGACAGCGCGTCAAGGGTATACGGATTTGCAGCACCGGGGTTTTGAATGGGGTTGTCTGAGGCCTGAATCGAGCCTTGAACAACGCGGGCAAAGTTCTTTGAATTGAGGGCAAACGAAATATTATTTGCAACCATTTGCGCTGCCTGTGCGCAGGGCACCATTGGAATGGAGGGGTTGGCTTGGGGGGCTCCTCCCCCGGTAATATCGGCCATGGATGTGACGGTACCACTGCTTTGGGTTGCTGCCCACAAAAGTGCTCCAACGCCAGTGCCTGTAACGTTATTGATCGCCAGCGTCTGCTCTGGGGGAACACCTGAGTTACTCACATCCATCACTGAGCTTTGAACGGCGCTTAAATCCAGTCCCGAATCGGTGTTAACGCAGGTACTCACAACTGTGCTGATTTGGCTGGGAATAATTCCTAAATCATTAACTGCAGTTCTCGTGGCCACAAGAATGCGAAGAGGGTTTAAAAACCCAGTCCCGCTTGCACTGATGAGAGGGTAGGATGTGTTGACACCGTTAAAAGCGGTTTCCACTGCTGCGCCCACGGTTTGTCCGACATGCGAGGCCACGACGGGGACAATAGCAATGACGATTGGTACATTTGCAATCGATGTCAGTGATCCAGATATGGTGCTCTCAACGGTTAGATTGGTTTTAAGGGAACCCGAGGTGAGGGTCAGCGCGATGATCATGGGGACGACCAACGCATCGACCGCTGCGCTGGCGAGGGTACTTCTCAAGTGCCCGTAGCTCAAGCTGTGAGCAGATATTTTGAATGCCCCGGCTAGTATGGCTGCCCCGAAGATCAAACTGCTGTTATTGCAGACCATTGCAATCATATTAAAAATTGCAGTGATCATTGTGAGATCGGTATCAACCCAAAATAAAGTGTAACTCACCGATTACTTTCTGCTATCTTGAAGTTGAGCTCTTTTGGTAAGTAGGTCAAGACTGTCAAGCATCTTCCTGGACTGGGAACATTGTTCACCCTCCTTTTTATAGTCTAGTTGTAGCTGATCCACATAGTCTTTAAAGTCTGGTGCTGGGGTGTAGTTATTTCCGGTTTTCATCTTATTTGCAGACTGCCACAGTGCTTGCCCAACCCTTGCCGCGAGGCACGTGCTCACGTACTCACCTAATTTGATCCCTATATCGACCCTTACACCGATGTCGGCGGATTTATGAAGCAGCGCGGGTTTGAGTCCCATTTTATTTAGAAACTGAATTTGGACTGCGGACAACGGGCCAGCTGCGCCGACATTGGTTCTACTAAAGCTTCCAATGATGCTAGTGGGGGGTAGATTTCCAGAGTTAATGGATGCGGCGTCTGGGACACCAAAAAGCATGGTGTTCACATAGCCGCGAAATCCCGGATAGTTCCACTGGACCTGTTTCATCTGTGTGCATATTTGGGGATCTGCTCCGCCAAAGACGGATCCATTTGGGTTCATGCACTGCCAAATGACCAAAGGCACGGTTGGGTCCGTAGACCCGGAGCCTCCACCATCGATTAGGTTTTTAAGGGTCAAGGTGGCAGCTGCATTACAACTAAGGGCGCTTCCCAACCCGCTGGTACTTGCTTGTTGCACACGGCCCTGCAAATCTGCCAAGGTGCAATTGACTGCAGACATTTGAAAGCCAATCATACTAAGTAGAACCTTTGCGTTCAATCCATTGGGGTCTGTTGGATCGTCACTTGAGCCGTCAGAGTTGGTTAAACCAGAGCCGTCCAAGCTTGCAAGTGCGCCTGAGGCGATCATCTGTTTGACGGCGGTGTTGCCTGCGTTCGGATTATTGGGTGCAGTGGTATTCATATAAGCAGAGGCTGATACTAAAAATTTATCTAATGAATTGGATACATCTGTGAACTGGGTATTCAACCCCCCCACTGCCCCTTCACCACTGATTGCGTTAGTGAGTGTTTTCTCAGGCCCTGATGTCATGGTTTTTGCGATAGAGCAGGTATTTTTAAAATGATTATTCATGGTTTGCAGGAGATCTTGAAAATCCGTCATCAAGTGCCCTAAATTCGGATTAATTGCGTCGATGGCTGCTTTAAAAGCAAGCCCCTCTGAGTTTGCGGCGATGTTTTTAAAAGTTTTAACGATTTGATCAGCGCTGATAAAGCTGAACCCGCCCCCGCTTAAAGAGATCCCACTGCACCCGGCGTCAAAGCGGGGGGGATCAAACGTAATGACGTTCACGCTTGTGACAGGCACACGCACATCCAAATTTCCCCCGTAAAGCCCAGTACGGTCGGTCGTTTTTAAGACGCTTGGGGTGGTCGCATTGCTCATCACAACGG
This sequence comes from uncultured Burkholderiales bacterium, assembly GCA_903871545.1. Classification (GTDB taxonomy): domain Bacteria; phylum Pseudomonadota; class Gammaproteobacteria; order Burkholderiales; family Burkholderiaceae_C; genus Limnohabitans. The sequence goes on from CAIQHG010000085.1 coordinate 75,976, forward strand.
AGTTCAGATCGGCGAATAATCCGGCGTAAGAAAGGGGTGGGACAAGAAAGCTCATTAAGAGGCTACAAAGGAGGACATATTTCTTGGGGGGTGCTAGATAGTTATTGACTTGCATGCTGCTTTCTTAAAAAGAATTCCTTTTGATTTCTTGTACCTGAGTTGGTATGTTGTGTAGTGTTTTAGAGTTAAGCTTTAGATCTCCTAGATCTTTGGAAGTGGCAACTCCTCTATTCCAAATATCAAAATCTTTCATGGTTTCTTTAGAAACGATATGGGCTTTGATGCCAACCTCTGCGATGCGCCGAGTTAGAGCGTCTAGGTGTTCAATCTCCCCTTGGGAGACGACTATATATTTATTATTATCTCGTCCGTCTTTGTAGGGGGAGGGATTTGGGACGTACACGATAGACGGGGTAATAGTTAGATTTAGTCTTTTAAAGAGTCCGTTATCAGGCACAAAGTTCTTCCACCCGTTGGGGCCTTTTGCGTCAATACTGATGACGAGGTACTCCATAGGGTGGTATGGGTTGAGGGAGTTCTTTAGACCCTCGAGGATGGGTAACTGATGCGAGCAAAAGGTGCAGGTACTCTCAACGAATACGAGGAGACCGCCTTTTTTTGCCATCTCATCTACTGCAACATTAATGGCCTTATCTTGAAGTCTTTTGGCATCGACCTCACCTGAGTTGCTAATCGATATCCTGTTGCTTTGGTTAAGGAAGGGATCGTTTTTAACGATCTCCATTTGTTTTTCAGAGTAGCGGGTTGCGATGTCTAGGATGATGTCTTGGGTGTACATGTATTCACGCACATTTGCATCACTGGGATCCATTACTGCTTTGTCCCTGCCCTTCTCCCACAACTGCCCCAGCTCTTTGGGCGTCCATTCTTTAAGTGGTTTGATCTCATCCTTTGTCTGCTCTTTTGTGGGGGGGTATTTTTTGAACAGGTTGGGTGACTTCTTTTTTAGGGGGCATTTTAGGTTTGTAGGGCACATAGTTTTGAAACTCCTCGCCCGAGTAATCACTCCCCGCTGAGAACCCTTGAGCCGAGGCCAAGCTGATACAAAATAGGCTAACTAAACTAAGCGCGCCTATGTAAATAGTGCACCAAGCGTGGTTAAAAAATCTCATACGCTAGTCCCTCTAAATGCGTGATGGACTCAAATCCCCAGTACCGTGAGTCATCACTGAGCGGATGTGTTCCGTACAAAAAGAGCTCACCTTTTGGAATAATCTCGTCTCGTTTAAACTCCACCCCCTTGTAGAGGTTGGTTAGGGGGAAGCCGCGCGCAATTTCCTCCTCGTTGATGAACACTTTGTCGTCTTTAATCACCAAATGGTCTCCCTCAACGCCTGCTACTTTTTTGAGGATGTAGTCGGTTTTAACCCAGGTGAAATGGGCATCTGGTTTGAAGAAAACCAAATCACCACGTTCTACACGGATGGGTGCGATTTTCTTTAAAAGGGTGAGGTGAACATTTGGTAGACACCGCTCAAAACTGGGATCAATACCCAAAGAGTAAATTTGCATGAAGGCAGAGTTTTTAACCCAAAGGGAGAGAGGTACTGCGATACAAAAGAGTACGAGAGCTAGTCTTTGTGAGGTTTTAGAAACAGTTTTCAATGAGTGCTTTTAGACTGTTTAGGCTGCGCGGAAGGGTTAGGAGCACCGGGGACTTGGGCTGCTGCGCTGATTGCTGCTCTAAGCTCCTGTGTGATGTCTAAAGCTTGATCGGGTAAAGCGGACACAAAGTAAGCTCCGGACTCATCTTTGAGTGCATCGACCACTAAGTAGCCCGCTTGCGCATATTTTTGTAAAACACTCAAAATGGGATCGATCAGTTTGCGCTGTCTTTCATCAGCACCCATGGAGGGGAAGTCTAGTGCGTGATCAAAAATAATGGCCTGACGCTCAGCCACAGCAATTCTTACTTTAGTCTCGCTTGCTGAAGCTTCGCCGGCTACCCTAGTTGAATTACTTGCATTGGATGAATTATTTAGACCAATAACGCTCAGGGTCTCTTGCATGTGGAGTCCCAAAAGCAGACTAAAAGCACAAAAGAGCAGAACAACAAAGTAACTGCAAGAGCCGTGGTTGATGATGTGTTGTAGTTTATTCAAGGTAAGATCTTTGAAAGTTAATATTTTATGCCAATCACATAAATATGTCTCCTTAAAGATCAATCTATTGTTGTTTATAAATAATATTTA
>CAIQHG010000086.1 GCA_903871545.1 uncultured Burkholderiales bacterium
GTGTGCCTGTGGATGCACGCATAAGCCATGGTGAGGCGCAAGCCATGTCCATGCAGCAGCAGACGAAGCAGGAATATTTGATTGCGAAATCAGATGCCCCGACTACAGCGCCGAAAGGCGTTTAGTCGCGGGTATTTCACACCACCGTCTTTTCACGACATCTTAATTTTTCCTTCTCTTGCACCACACCCACACCCACACCCAAACCCTTAGCACGTGAAAAGAATTTTCTTAGATCTTATTACCTAACGAAAATAGGCTTGATTGCGATTTTTATTAGTTATTTTTAGTTACTAAATAATTATTAAAGATCCAATAGGACCTCATTTAAAAGAAAAGAATTTAAATTTATTTTTAGTTCAACACTTGAATTTTGAAGGGATGGCTACATTTACAAAGGTAAGTCTCAATCAATCACGGTTCAACTATGTCAGAAGCTGAAAACAATAGCAACCCAAGCCAATCCAATCAAGATAATCAAGCCCAACCCGCTCCGCAGCAACAAGCCTCCCAAAACAGCGTTGCAGGATCCAGCAGTGATGCACCTGTTGCCCCCCAACCCGCGGTTGAGGAAATAGATCCTCTTGCAAAGGCGTTGGGCGAGGTGGCAATTTTGCAAGCCAAAGTAGCTGAGCTAAATGATCAATTTCTCAGAGGCCAGGCCGACGTGCAAAACGCTCGCCGTAGAGCCGATGAGGAGGTCTCAAAAGCGCGCAAATACGCAGTCGAGAGCTTCGCGGAAAGCATGCTCCCAGTCACCGACAGTTTAGAGGCTGCGCTATCCATTAAAGAGGCAACGATCGAACAAATAAGAGAAGGCTCACAAGCCACTCTTAGGCAGCTTAAAAGTGCTTTAGAAAAAAATAAAGTGCTTGAGATCAACCCACAAGCAGGGGTCAAATTTGATCCCCACCAACACCAAGCCATCAGCGTGGTACCTGCTGAACAAGAGCCCAACACTGTGGTGTCTGTTTTGCAAAAAGGATACCTCATCATGGACCGGGTGCTAAGGCCGGCTTTAATCACGGTATCTGGTCCTAAGGCAGGGTAGCACTTTTAAATTTATTTTGTGCATGACTTGAATTTTACAAAGTTATCCACAGATGCTTAGTAATCGTTTTAACAATTAGTCGCACCACACACGCGACACTCACGGAGAATCAAAATGGGAAAAATGATCGGGATCGACTTAGGCACCACGAACTCATGCGTTGCAATCATGGAGGGAAACACTACCAAAGTGATTGAAAATGCTGAGGGCGCTAGAACCACCCCATCCATTATTGCTTACATGGAGGACGGTGAGATACTTGTTGGAGCCTCCGCAAAGCGTCAAGCGGTAACTAACCCCCGCAACACCTTATACGCAGTCAAACGTTTAATTGGCCGCAAATTCGAGGAAAAGGAAGTTCAAAAAGACCTTCATTTGATGCCCTACAAAATCAGCAAAGCTGACAATGGAGACGCCTGGGTTGAGGTGCGCGGGGAAAGATTAGCGCCTCCTCAAATTAGCGCAGAAGTTCTTCGAAAAATGAAGAAAACTGCTGAAGATTACTTGGGTGAGGAGGTAACTGAGGCCGTGATCACTGTGCCGGCCTATTTCAACGACGCACAACGCCAAGCCACTAAGGATGCGGGACGCATCGCTGGTTTAGACGTCAAGCGCATCATCAATGAGCCCACTGCTGCTGCGTTGGCCTTTGGATTGGATAAAAAAGAAAAAGGCGACCGCAAAATCGCTGTATACGACCTTGGAGGCGGAACCTTTGACGTCTCGATCATTGAAATTGCTGATGTTGACGGCGAAAAGCAATTTGAAGTGCTCTCCACCAATGGCGATACTTTCTTAGGGGGAGAAGACTTTGATCAAAGAATTATTGATTTCATCATCGGCGAATTCAAGAAAGAACAGGGCGTTGACTTGTCAAAAGACGTTCTCGCTTTGCAGCGTTTAAAGGAGGCTGCTGAAAAGGCCAAGATTGAGCTTTCCTCTTCTACCTCAACTGATTTAAATTTACCCTACATCACCGCGGACGCTTCTGGCCCTAAGCACTTAAACATCAAAATCACTCGCTCTAAGCTTGAGTCTTTAGTAGAGGATTTGATCGAGCGAACCATTGCTCCATGCCGTACGGCCATCAAAGATGCTGGAGTGAGTGTGGGAGACATACACGATGTGATTTTGGTTGGCGGTATGACTCGCATGCCTAAGGTTCAAGAAAAAGTAAAAGAGTTCTTTGGCCAAGAGCCTAGGAAGGACGTCAACCCTGATGAAGCAGTCGCAGTGGGTGCTGCCATCCAAGGGCAGGTGCTCTCGGGCGACAGAACAGATGTGTTGCTTTTAGACGTAACGCCTTTGTCTCTGGGAATTGAGACTTTGGGCGGTGTCATGACCAAGATGATCACTAAAAACACCACCATCCCAACAAAGTTTGCACAAACCTTCTCAACCGCAGATGACAATCAGCCGGCGGTTACGATTAAGGTTTACCAAGGTGAACGCGAAATGGCAACCGCCAACAAATCTCTTGGCGAGTTCAACTTGGAGGGAATTCCTCCCTCCCCAAGAGGCACACCTCAAATCGAAGTTGCCTTTGACATTGACGCTAACGGTATTTTGCATGTCAGCGCAAAAGACAAAGGTACTGGTAAAGAAAACAAAATCACCATCAAAGCAAACTCCGGTCTGTCTGAGGAAGAGATTCAAAAGATGGTCAAAGATGCGGAGATCAATGCCGACGAGGACAAAAAGAAGCTTGAGATCATCCAGTCCCGTAACCAAGCCGACTCCGCACTTCACAGTGTTAAGAAAAGCTTGACCGAGCACGGCAGCAAAATCGAAGCAGCCGAAAAAAGTAGCATTGAGTCTGCAATCAAATCTTTAGAAGAGGCCTTAAAAGGTGAAGATAAGGCAGAGATCGACGCTAAAACCGAGGCTCTCATGACCGCAAGTCAAAAGTTGGGAGAGAAAGTTTACGCAGACATGCAGGCCGCTCAAGCCGCTCAGGCAGCCGGTGCAGGCCCAGGTGCGGGCGCCCCCGGGGCACATGAACAAGGCGGCTCAAGCTCTGCTAACGCGAACGACGATAACGTCGTAGACGCTGAGGTCAAGGAGGTCAAAAAGGGCTAAAACAGGGTTTATCTCCAAACTCACCCTTCCTAGAGCTTTTAAAACGCATTGATTCTCTTAGAATCACTCCTCCCCCATCGCCGCGCAGCGTCTAATCCAAGACACTCGCGGCGCTTGTATTCCATAAACAGCACAATGAATCATGGCTAAACGCGATTTTTATGAAATCCTTGGTGTCCCAAAGACTGCTCCTGATGAAGAAATCAAAAAGTCTTATCGCAAATTAGCGATGAAATTCCACCCTGATCGTAATCAAGGTGATAAATCAGCAGAGGCAGAGGCGAAATTCAAAGAGGTCAAGGAAGCGTATGAAATGCTATCAGACCCAGAGAAAAGGTCTGCTTACGACCAATTCGGTCACGCAGGCGTGGACCCAAATATGCGAGGGGGTCCGGGGGCTCAAGGCTTTGGGGGAGGATTTTCCGAGGCATTTGGGGATATTTTTGGCGATATATTTGGCCAGGCTAGGCGCCAACAAGGCGGTGGACGTCAAGTTTATAGGGGTAACGATTTAAGTTACGCAATGGAGATCAGCCTTGAGGAGGCTGCCCAGGGGAAAGAAACACAAATAAAAATACCAAGTTGGAACGCCTGCGATCCCTGCCAAGGCAGTGGAGCAAAGCCTGGAACTTCTGTTAAGACTTGTACCTCTTGCATGGGAAGCGGATCGGTGCAAATGCGTCAGGGCTTCTTTAGTGTTCAACAAACCTGTCCTCAGTGCCGGGGCAGCGGCAGAATCATTCCCGAGATCTGTCCAACTTGTCATGGTCAGGGTAAAACCAAAACTCAAAAAACACTTGAGGTCAAAATTCCCTCTGGTATCGACGACGGTATGAGAATCAGGAGCACGGGTAATGGGGAGCCTGGAACCAACGGGGGACCGGCGGGGGATCTGTTCATTGAAATTCGACTAAAAAAGCACGATATTTTCGAGCGCGAGGGAGATGATCTGCACTGCGCAATACCCATCAGCTTTACGACCGCCTCACTAGGGGGGGAGATTAGCGTTCCTACGTTGGAGGGGAAGGCAGCCATTGACTTTCCAGAAGGCACTCAAAGTGGTAAACAATTTAGACTTCGAGGTAAGGGCATCAAGGGCGTTCGCTCAAGCTTTCCCGGGGATTTGTATTGCCACATTAACATTGAGACCCCAGTCAAACTAAGTGAACACCAGCGTAAATTGATGCGAGAACTTGATGAGTCACTTAAAAAAGGCGGAGCCAAGCACTCTCCCAACGAGGAAGGTTGGACTGACAAATTAAAGGGCTTTTTTAAGTAAGTGTTGGGGCAAAGCAGCCATCCATCAACTGTGCCCCTTTGACTTTTGGCTGCCTAAGCAAAGAGCCGCACTTAGGCACAGATTTAGAAAAAACGGTCTAAAAGCTTACGGCTGTGGCGGTCTAAATTGGGTAAATCTTTGATCAGATACTGCACTCCGTACTTGTCGCTTACGATTAGGGTTTTGGAGGAGAGTCTTCTTATGTCCTCCTCTCCTCTTAGTTCGAGCTCTGTGCGCCCCCTGGAGGTCTGAATTGTCCATGTACAGGGCGAAATGAAGCCACTCACACCCTCTAACTTTAGGATTTCAGGCATAAACTCGCGCTCCCTTATTGCTTGGAGCAAGCACTCCTTTTGTTCTTGGCTTAGTTGATCTAAGTCATCTATCCAAACCAGTTCATGTCCCTGAAGACTCAAGATAGAGATCCCTTGGTTGGGAGCCTCAATGGGGAATGCTCTCACAACGATGACCTCTGGCAAATGACTCAAGGACTGAAGTTGCTGGGACTCAGTTATTGTTTGATCAGATGAGGCACCAAGCTTTAGCACCCAGCGCCCGAGCGCATTTCTTATAAGTTGAAACTGCATATCACCGACTTTTTGTTCTCCTGCGCTATTGAAAGGGGTCACCGTGGCTCTCCTTCAGATGCTTTGATTGGTGGGATAGCCTCAAAGACCCCCCTCTCATTTTCTGCTTGCCTGGCCTGCGCCTCATAAAGTCTCCAATAAGCGCCCTTTTGAGAAAGCAACTCATCGTGCCCGCCAATCTCAACTATCTTACCCGCCTCCATTACGACCAGTCTATCGGCTTTGCGCAGGGTGGACAGTCGGTGCGCAATAGCAATGGTAGTCCTGCCCTTGACCAAGTTATCTAACGCTTTTTGTATCTCTTGTTCTGTCTCCGTGTCAACTGAGGATGTAGCCTCATCCATGATTAATATTTTAGGATTGATCAGCAAAGCTCTCGCTATAGAGATGCGCTGACGCTCTCCCCCCGATAAGCCCTGACCTCTCTCGCCTACAAGGGAGTTGTATCCTTGGGGCAGGCGAAGGATAAATTCGTGCGCGTGAGCAGCGCGGGCCGCATTCACAATTTCTTCTCTGCTCGCACTCGGACGTCCGTAGGCAATGTTTTCAGCAATCGTTCCGAAGAAAAGAAATGGCTCCTGCAATACCAGTCCAATGTGAGACCTGTACTCTGTAAGCGTAATATCCCGTATATCGATACCGTCTATTTTTATGGACCCCTCAGAGAGGTCGTAAAAGCGGCAAATCAAATTAACCATTGTCGACTTACCCGACCCGCTTTGGCCCACTAAGCCAATCATCTCACCTGGACGAATAAGAATGGATAAGTCCTTTATAACGGCTCTATTGCCGTATCTAAAACCTGCGTGCTCGATTCTGATTTCGCCAGTCACTTCCCCCAAGTGAAGGGGGCGAAGAGGCTCGGGCACGCTAGAGACGTGGTCCAGTATTTCAAATATTCTCTTGGCCCCGGCAGCCGCCTTTTGGGTATTGGAGACAATTCGACTCATCGAATCTAATCTGTTGTAAAAGCGGCTAATGTAAGCCAAGAATGCTGTTAACACCCCCACCGTAATATCGTGATGAGCGACTTGCCAAATCCCAAAAGCCCAAACCACCAACAATCCAACCTCAGTCATGAGTGTGACAGTTGGGGAGAACATGGACCATAGAAAGTTGATGCGGTCATTCATGTTGAGGTTGTTTCGATTAGCCTCTCTAAAGCGGGAGGTCTCTCGGTCCTCTTGTGCAAAGGCTTTAACGACCCTTATGCCGGGTATGGTATCGGCCAAGACATTGGTGAGCTCGGACCAAACACGGTCAATTTTCTCAAACCCGGTCCTCAGCCTGTCCCTCACGACGTGAATCAACCAGGCAATAAAAGGCAGGGGCACCAAAGTTGCCAATGCCAGCCAAGGGTCGATAGCGACTAAGATGAATGCGGTCATCAAAATCATCAACACGTCAGTTGAAAAGTCCAATAAGTGAAGAGACAAAAATACGCACAACCTGTCTGTCTCACTACCAATGCGGCTCATTAAGTCCCCCGTGCGTCGTCCCCCGAAGTACTCAAGTGAGAGTTTGAGTAAATGCTCATAAGCACTTGTCCTCAAGTCAGCCCCGATTCGCTCGGATACCAAGGCTAAGATATAAGTCTTAGCCCATCCCAAGCCCCATGCCAAGAGCGCTGATCCAAATAAACCCGCTAAGTAAAGTGATACTTTATCAATATCAATTTGTTGCCCGTTTTGAAACGGAATCAACACATCGTCCATCAACGGCATCGTCAGGTATGGGGGCACAAGCGTAGCCGCAGTAGCGGCAAGCGTTAGTAAAAAGCCGCCTAGTAATTGGCCTTGGTACGGCTTTGCAAATCTCCAAAGCCTAAAAAGGCTCCAAGAAACCTGTTGTAGCCCCTGTCCTGAGCAAGCGGGGCACTCACCCCTAAAGTCCAAAGGGCCCTGGCAACTCAAACACGAGGACGTAAGTTCTTGTTCGAGCTGGGTATCCTTTGAGGAGGAGTTTCTCTCATTCAAAGAGATAGAGGTGTCATTCAAGGTTTCACAAACTCTGTTGACCACCTCAGAGAACTTGACCCCCTCTTGTTGATATTTGAGGGTATAGCGCCAATGACATAAGCGCTTATTGGCGGCCAACACTTCTAAATTACCTACCCCGGCAAAGTCAAAATGATTGACCCTAATGTCCAGGTGCAAGTCTAAAAGGTGGGAGATTTCTGGCAAATCCTGCTTGTTTTCAATCGCAATCAAGCGAGCCTGGGTGCAGATTAAAATGCCAGAGTTAAAATTTAAATTTTCATCCAGGTCAACCTGCATCCAACCTAGAACGTTTTCTGAGGGTAAGATGTTCAGCAAAACTAGGGCTTCCCAGTTTTTGGGTAATGAGGTAGGGAAAGAACCTAAAGATTGAGGGATCATTCGAACTTGGTGAATAAGACTAAAAAGCGAGCGAAACAAGGATTGAATTTTAAGAAAACATGCTTGTTTTTTAAAAGGAGTGTTCTGGCACAGTTTAAATTAAATGCGACCTTACACCCAACTGATTTATTGTAGCTACACCGCTGCATAAAACCAGTTCAGGTACTGCGATTTCGATCAATTAACAGCATTTTTCAATCCAAAACAGAAACTTTCATCCATGCAATTTAAAGATATTGAATTTTTGCAAATGCGCTACTTGCGCGGACCTAATTTTTGGACCTATAGAGCCGTGATTGAGGCGTGGGTGGACATTGGTGAATTAGAGCAGTATCCATCAGACAAGATAGTGGGTTTTGCAGAACGTTTAGAGCAGTGGCTTCCTGGTCTGATCGAGCACCGATGCGGGGTGGGTGAGAGGGGTGGTTTCGTGCAACGCCTTAAGTCTGGCACTTGGGCGGCTCACATCATGGAGCACGTTGCCATTGAGCTCCAAACCTTGGCTGGCATGGCAGTTGGTTTTGGAAAGGCCAGGGAGACTAGCACCCCAGGCGTCTACAAAGTGGTTGTCCGCACTCGTCAAGAGCAGGTCGGGCGAACTAGCCTAAACGCGGCCAAAGAATTGGTGATGGCTGCCGTTAATAACTTGCCCTACGATGTGGCCGCGACAGTCAACAAACTTAAGGCCATGGTCGACGATTTGTGCCTTGGGCCGTCCACAGCCTGTATTGTTGATGCCGCCAGCGATAGAAAGATTCCCAGTATTCGCCTTACAGACGGAAACTTGGTTCAACTCGGCTACGGGGCGTTACAAAGAAGAATTTGGACAGCCGAGACAGACCGCACCAGTGCGATTGCTGAGAGTATCTCAAGTGATAAAGATCTGACTAAACAGTTGCTAAGTCAATGCGGTGTACCTATCCCACAGGGGCAAATCGTCCACACACCACAGGAGGCCTGGGAGATTGCTCAGTCGATGGGTCTACCCGTGGTTATAAAACCCAAAGACGGCAATCACGGCAGAGGAGTTGCCTTAGATCTAAACACGGCTGAGGAGATAAAAGCTGCCTTTGCGGTCGCTGAGGTTGAGGGTAGCGAGGTGATGGTTGAGCGCTTCATCAAAGGTGAGGAGCACAGAGTCTTGGTGGTTGGCAACAAAGTAGTGGCCGTTGCTAAGGGGGAGACTGCCACGATAAAGGGCAACGGCGTAAGCACTGTTGAGGAGCTCATTGAATCTCAAATCAACAGTGACCCAAGACGTGGAGAGGAGGAGGGGTTTCCCTTGGACACCATTCGTTTATCCGAGCATCTGGCTGCAGTTTTGGAATTGCAAAGACAAGGACTGGATGCCAAAAGCGTTCCAGTCAAAGATAGAGTTGTAATTGTTCAGCGAAATGGCAACATGAGCTACGACGTGACGGACTTGATACACCCAGAGGTAGAGCAAATTGCCACACTTGCTGCTCGCGTGATTGGACTAGACATCGCCGGTATAGATCTTGTGGTTCAAGATATCTCCAAGCCTTTGGCCCCCCAAGGAGGCGCAATTGTTGAAGTCAACGCGGGGCCAGGATTACTGATGCATATCAAACCCGCTGTCGGCAAACCCCGTCCAGTTGGGCGGGCTATTGTGGACCATTTGTTTGCTCACAAGGACAATGGCCGAATCCCACTAGTCGGTATTTTAGGTAGTCAGCAGACCTGCATCCTCTCTAAATTAGTAACTTGGTTGCTTCACCTGTCCGGACGTCGAACGGGACTCGCCTGCAGCGACGGCTTATTCATGGATCAAAGAAAGGTTCAATCCGTGGATGCAAGAAACTTTGAACTCTCGCAGAGAATCTTGATCAACAGAGCTTTGGACGCGGCAGTATTTGAGAGCACTGCGCTTCAAATTCTGAGTGAAGGACTTCCCTACGATCGCTGCCAAGTGGGGGTGCTCACAAACCTTCCAAAAGACCTGGGTTTGAGCGCTCATGATATAAAAACCGATGAACAACTCTTGGCCGTTATTAGGACTCAAATAGATTTGGTTTTACCAAATGGAGTTGGCGTCATCAATGCAGATGAGAGCAATATCACCGCTTTAGCTGAGCTTTGCGATGGTGAGGTCATCTTTTATGCCCACTCCTTATCAAATGAAGTGCTGAAGGAGCATTTAGCTAAAGGCAAGAGAGGCGTTTACTGCAAAGATGGGCACTTGGTCATGGCAAGAGGCGATCAAGAGACCCTTTTATTCCCAATAGACTTTAAACCCATCGCACGTCTCATTAGGGATGAGGGACTTGAGATGTCTACCCTTTTGGCATCTGTTGCGGCGGGTTGGGCGCTTGACATTTCGCCACTTCTTATAAGAGCGGGACTGAAAAATTTCGGTCAACAAGATAGTACCTCAGTAAGCTATTTGCCTGTGAAATCTTCGCAGAATAAAAAATCAACAAAATAATAAGGGTGAATTCCTCATGGATGTATCACGTATAAGGGCTCTGCGGGGACCCAATTTATGGACCCGAAACACAGCCGTAGAAGCACTCGTCAGGTGCGAAAGTGAGCAAGAAAAAGATCTTTCAGCGGATTCGCACTTTGAGATCAAATTAAGAAGTCTTTTCCCAGGCATTGGGCCTTTGCGGCCGGATCAAAAAAATAAAATAACTGTCGCACACGTTCTGGAATCTGCTGCGTTGCATCTTCAAATTGAAGCCGGTTGTCCTGTGACTTTTAGTCGTACGACGAAAACTCCGGAGGAAGATTTTTACCAAGTCGCTGTAGAGTACTCAGTCGAAGAGGTCGGCAAATTGGCGTTATCTTTTGCCATCGATTTATGTACCTGCGCGTTGCAGGGTAAAGAGTTCGATCTTGATCATGCTCTACGTGAGTTGAGTGACTTGGATGAAAATCTACGACTTGGCCCCTCCACCAACTCGATCGTGCATGCGGCGTTATCCAAAGGTATTCCCTACAGGCGACTGAACGACGACAGCTTGGTACTTTTTGGGTGGGGCAGTCAACAAAGAAAAATTCAAGCCGCAGAAATGGACTCCACCAGTGCGATTGCAGAGTCAATTGCCCAGGACAAGGAGCTGACCAAAAAACTTCTCCATGCAGCCGGCGTGCCTGTCCCTTTGGGTCGTCCCGTTGTGGACCAAGAGGACGCATGGCACGCGGCCCAAGAGATCGGCCTACCCGTGGTCATCAAACCCAGGGACGGAAACCAGGGCAAGGGCGTTGCGGTCAACTTAAAAACCAAAGAAGAGGTGATGCAAGGTTTTATTAACGCATCTCAGTTTTCTGATGAAATACTGCTTGAGAGCTATTTGCATGGTAGTGATTACAGATTATTGGTGGTTGGAAACCGACTGATTGCAGCGGCTAGGCGTGAGCCCCCAACGGTCATCGGTGACTCAAAGAGTTCGATATTTGAACTTGTTGAAAAAGTCAATTCCGATCCCAAAAGAGGCGATGGGCACGCTACCTCGTTGACCAAAATAAAATTCGACGATATCGCTAAAGCCAGACTCAAGGAGCAAGGGTTTGACGCAAGCAGTGTTCCCACCAAAGGCACCAGAGTGAGTTTGCGAAATAACGCTAATTTATCCACCGGCGGCACTGCTACTGATGTGACTGATGACGTGCATCCTGAGGTCGCTGCACGCGCTATTGCGGCGGCGCAAACTGTGGGCTTAGATATCTGCGGAGTGGATATTGTTTGCGAGAGCGTACTGCACCCGCTAGAGGAACAAAAGGGTGGCATCGTAGAGGTGAATGCTGCTCCTGGACTTCGCATGCACTTGACCCCCTCATTTGGTAAAGGCAGAGATGTTGGGGAAGCCGTAATCAACAACATGTTCCCAAACAATTTAGATGGGCGCATTCCAGTGATCGCAGTAACGGGCACCAACGGAAAAACAACCACTGTACGTTTGACAGCGCACCTTCTTCGCACCAATGGGATGCGTGTGGGTATGACCAACACCGACGGGGTGTACGTAGATTCAAGACAAATTGACTCTGGCGACTGCAGCGGCCCAAGGAGTGCACGCAGCGTATTGATGCACCCTGACGTTGACGCAGCTGTACTGGAGACCGCTCGAGGGGGGCTGCTTAGGGAAGGTTTGGCATTTGACCGGTGCAGCGTTGCTGTGGTGACCAACATTGGCATGGGAGATCATCTAGGACTGAATTACATCTCAACCGTAGAGGATTTGGCAGTTCTTAAGCGAATCATTGTTCAAAACGTTTCTACATCTGGTACGGCGGTGTTGAACGCTGCAGACCCCATGGTGGCTGCAATGGCGCAAAATTGTCCAGGTGAGGTAACCTTCTTTGCGCTTGATCCTCATCACCCAGTGATCGCTACTCACCGCGCGCAAGGCAAGAGAGTGCTCTTCGTTGAGGATGACCAAATGGTTGCCATGCAAGGAAAAATGTTGGTGCGTATTCCATTGTCAGAGGTACCGTTGACAAGGAGAGGTGCAATAGGATTTCAAATAGAAAATGCTATGGCCTCGGTTGCTGCGGCCTGGGCAACTGGTGTATCTTGGGAAACGATTGCAAAAGGATTAAGCTCCTTCATCAGCGACGCAGTTGCAGTGCCTGGGCGCTTCAATGTGTTCGACTACAGGGGAGCGACTGTCATTGCCGATTACGGCCACAACCCTGACGCCATGAAAGCTTTGGTTCAAGCCGTGATGAACATTCCTGCAACAAGGAGAAGCGTTGTGATCAGCGGCGCGGGCGACAGGCGCGATGAAGATATCCGCGAGCAAACGCGGATCATTGGGGACGCATTTGACGAAGTGGTTTTATACCAAGACGCCTGCCAAAGGGGGCGCCAAGACGGAGAGGTGATTGGGTTACTGCGGCAAGGATTGGTTGGCGCAAGCCGCACCAACTTTATTGAAGAGATCAGGGGAGAATTTGTAGCTATTGACTCTGCAATGGACCGTCTAAAGGCAGGAGATCTTTGTTTGCTTTTGATAGACCAAATTGATGAAGCCTTAGAGCACATCACCAACCGCGTTAAGGCAGTCTCTTTGAGGCCAGTTTAGTTGAAAGTGGGGTTCAAAAAAGTAATTATAAAATTATTATCCTCGAACTCAGTTTTAACGAAGTTACCGTCAACTGTTTTGGACGCCTTTGCAAAAAACTCAGCGACCATTAAATTGTAATTAAGCGTCGAGCCTGGATGCTTGAACTTACCAAAATACTGATCGTACACATCCCTATAAATACGGGCGCCTACGCCAATTTGACAACGGGTTTTAATGATCTGGTCACGGTCGTTAATAAAGAATACCAAATTCATGTCACCTATAACGCATGCCAAAGCTTTTGTGATTTTTGTGGCTTTGGAGTTTTGAGCTTCAAGCTTTTGGGGCTCGCATGATTCAACCTCTTTTTTTCTAAAGACACTATAAAAATCTTTTTCGCCAATCCTTTTGAGCATCTCATCAAAATTTGTAAAGACCGGTTTGTTAGCGTTTTTAAGATAACTAAGTATAGAGAGGTACTGCTGTTTGGCCAACTCGCAGGTGATCAAAACGGGCTTGCCGTTTTCCTCAAAGGCCTTTTGCCCCTCAAATTTTTTACAAACCTGAGAGACGTCTTTGTCGATATTAAGCTCAGGAGGTTTTTGCAAAGCCTGTGGCTGACCCCAAACCAAATGTGTTGTGCTTAAGAGAGAAATCACTAAACACAAATAACCATATTTCATCGGCTTTTATATTTCAAAAAAAGAAAGTTTAACACCGAAGCAACCTAAGGATTGTTGGATTATGTGGGAACCAAGAAATCTTTACTTATATGCATTCCAAGCTCATTAATTCGATCTAAAAACTGAGTCAAAAAAGCATGTAACCCGTTGGCAAGAATTTCATCAATAGAGCCGTATTTTAGCTCGGAGAGAAGTTTACCCGCCCGCCGCTCGGTGCCATTTGATTGCTCGTTAGCAACCATTTTTAGGTTGCTAACCACTTCACTCAGACTGGCATGCAAAGAGCGCGGCATATCAGCTCTAAATATCAAAAGTTCTGCAACGCGCTCGGGTCTAATAATATCTCTGTAAACCTTCCTGTAAATCTCAAACCCTGAAACACTTCTGAGTATGGAGCTCCAGTGATAAAAGTCATACTCTTGGTCAGACAAACTATTCTCACCAAAAAAGTCAGTACTCACAGCGTGAAACTTAACATCCACCAACCGTGCAGTGTTATCTGACCTTTCTAAAAAAGTTCCTAGGCGCATGAAATGCAGTGCTTCATCCATTAGCATCGTGCCCACTGTTACGCCTCTAAACAAATGAGAACGAAATTTCACCCACTCAAAAAGTTTTGCAGGGTCTCGCTTAAACTCTGATTTTTTAATCAATTTTTGAATCTCAAGCCATGTTTGGTTTTGTGTCTCCCAGACCTCTGTTGTGAGACTACCCCTCACTGCACGTGCGTTCTCTCTGGCCGACCTTAGGCAAGAAATAATTGAGGATGGATTGCTCTCATCACTGACCATAAAGTCCATAACATCTTTGGGGGTGATTTGAGGGTATTTCAGACTATAAGTGGGCAACAGTTCACTAATTGATAAAAGTCCTTGCAAACCCTGCCCTGCAGACCTTTGGGTCTGAGGCAACAACGAAGTCTGGTAATTGACATCCAACATGCGAGCCGTATTCTCAGCTCGCTCGGTGTACCTTGACATCCAGTACAAATGGTCAGCTGTTCTTGAAAGCATCTTCTTTAAACCTCAAGTATCCATGTATCTTTTGTTCCACCGCCTTGGGAGGAATTGACTACCAGTGATCCATCCTTTAGAGCCACTCGGGTTAGCCCGCCTGGAACCATTTGAACTGTCTTTCCACTTAATACAAATGGCCTTAAGTCAATGTGCCTTGGGGCAAAGCCGTCTTTTACAAAAGTTGGACAGCTCGAAAGACTCAAGGTGGGTTGGGAGATGTATCCAGCTGGATTTTTTAGCAAGGCCTGTCTAAATTGGTCAATTTCTGACTTGCTTGCAGCCGGGCCAACCAACATCCCGTACCCCCCTGCTCCATGGACTTCCTTGACCACAAGATCTTTTAGATTAGCAAGTGTGTACTTTAAATCCTCAGGATTCCTGCAAAGAAAGGTAGGAACGTTGCTGAGTATGGGTTTTTCTCCCAAATAAAATTCAATCATATTTGGTACATAGGGGTAGATAGATTTATCGTCTGCGATACCGGTTCCAACTGCATTACAGATATTGACATTGCCCGCCCGGTATGAGTCAATTAATCCTGAGCAACCAAGGCTTGAGTCAGCTCTAAATACGGCGGGGTCGAGGAAGTCATCATCAACGCGTCTATAAAT
Organism: uncultured Burkholderiales bacterium; assembly: GCA_903871545.1. Lineage (GTDB taxonomy): Bacteria > Pseudomonadota > Gammaproteobacteria > Burkholderiales > Burkholderiaceae_C > Limnohabitans. Next base: position 14,715 of record CAIQHG010000086.1, read on the forward strand.
CACATCAACTTTTACGGGACCTTGTGTGGTGCGCATGTAAACGAATCGGTCCTTGACAAAAAGATCTTGTCCCTCTACGAGCTCGATCCCCATTTGCTGAGCCAAAAATGCGTGCTCGAAATATGCACTGTTGTACATTCCAGGTGTAAGCAATACCACTGTTGGATCAAGGGTTGTGCTTGGGCTGCAAGCACGCAGTGTCTCAAGCAACAGGTCCGGATAATGCGCAACAGGCGCTACTTGATAGGTTTTAAAGAGCTCTGGGAAAAGACGCATCATCATTTTGCGATCCTCCAGCATATAGCTCACCCCTGAGGGGACGCGAAGGTTATCTTCTAATACGAAATATTCACCCTCCCCTTTTGCATCTGAAGCTCGAATAATATCAACTCCGCTGATGTGAGAGTAAGTATTGTGTGGGACATTTACGCCCACCATCTCAGATCTAAATTGTGGATTGTTTAGGATTTGTTCTGCTGGAACAATACCGGCTTTTAAAATTTCCTGATCGTGGTAAACATCATAAATAAATTTATTCAGAGCAGTCACCCTTTGAATAAGCCCCTTTTGCAGATTTAACCACTCTGTTGCGGGGATGATTCGGGGTAGTAAATCAAAGGGGATTAGTCGCTCAGTTCCAGCCCCCCCTTCGTCCTTATCTCCATAGACAGCGAAAGTAATCCCAACACGGCGGAAAATCAGTTCCGCCTCATCTTGATGAGATTGAATCTGAGCCATTGACTGAGAGTCCAACCACTTTTTGTAGGGTTCGTAATGATGCCGCAGCGATTTGTCACCGTAAGGCAAACTCAAATACATTTCGTCAAAAGGCTGCATTTACAAAGCTCCAGTTAACAAATCTCAAGCAATTTGAGTGCCATTAAAGACTATTTTTGAGGCCTTATTAATTGAAACAATATGTCAAATTGAATAAACCCTCACTTTTATGACTCCCTGGGGGTTAAGGCAGATCGAATTAAGTTTGCAGAGGGGAAATTTAATCAAACTTTTAAATTTTTAACAAAAAAATACTTCTCTTGGCGAGCAAAAATTTTGGAAAACCCAGGGAAAACAAAGTAGAAACAGAAAAAGCTATCTTTAGATGCGCCCTTACTTGGTGCAAATTAATAAGGCACTAAAATGGGGCGAAAATGGTACAGTAATCTCAAAACACAGTAAGAGATGGGTCAAGGTACTGAAGAACCATTAAGTTCCCTGTGCGGAGCAGAGTTGTTTTTTTAGAGCCGAGACATAAGTTCCCGGACGTATGGGTTTTTCTCCAATTCTCCACTCAGGATCATCAAGAGCGGCCACTTCGCGCCCCTTACCTTTGGGTTTATCAAAGTAACTTTCGGAAATTTTTATAAACATATCCGTTTTGCAGTGCACCCTCCACCTGGTCAGCAAAGATTGATAATCATCTCCTGTAGGGGCTTGGGATGTCTTGCTAAGATCGGCCAAAGTCCATGCGTAACGGGTGACGTGAATTGCTTTAACTGACTCTTTATCCCAGTAGTAGGTTATTTCGTCAGATTTATCAAGCTCAGTCCAATCTGCGTGAGCGCAATTGAAGAAAAATAGGGCACCCATGCAGAGCAAACTTTTTGTAAAGTTTGCTGCTCCTATTGAAAAATGTTTGCGAATGATTTGTCTCATATTTGTCACCTCAGCTTGATTCGGCACCAATCACTGACTTCTTTAATCATTTAGATCCTAAAATATTGAAAAGATAATTTATATTGTTTGGCTTAAGATTTGCTTAGCTCTTAATTATGTCCATTCATGCTGCTTTACACCACGAAACCTGCTACGACTACGACCGACTGGTTGAATTAGGCCCTCAAGTGGTGCGCCTAAGGCCCGCCCCTCATTGCAAAAGTAACGTTTTGTCATACTCCATTAAGGTCGAACCGGAGGGGCATTTCTTGAATTGGCAACAAGATCCTTTCAGCAATTATTCAGCAAGGCTTGTATTTCCAAAACCCGCTAGGAGGCTCAAAATAACAATCGATTTGGTTGTTGAAATGTCAGTCTACAACCCATTTGATTTTTTTCTTGAGCCTAGCGCAGAGAAATACCCTTTTAAATACTCTGCAGAGCTCAAAAAAGAGCTTTCCCCATACCGGGTTAAAGGCACTTTAACGCCCCTTCTCAAACATTATTTAGCAAGGGTTGATCGTACCCCCTGCAACACATCTGATTTTTTGGTACGAATCAACCAAAAGTTAAGTCAAGACATTAAATACTTAATCAGAATGGAGCCAGGCGTTCAAACTCCTGAGCAAACTCTTGCGCTCGGTTCTGGCTCTTGTAGGGATACAGCATGGTTATTGGTTAATCTATTTAGACACCTCGGGATTGCGTCTCGTTTTGTATCTGGCTACCTCATTCAACTTACGCCTGATGTAAAGGCTTTGGACGGCCCAAGTGGAACTCAAGTTGATTTCACAGACCTACACGCATGGTGCGAGGTCTATCTACCCGGTGCAGGTTGGATCGGACTGGACCCAACATCTGGGCTCTTTGCAGGTGAGGGCCACATACCCTTAGCTTGCACACCACTGCCCTCTAGCGCTGCCCCTATATCTGGACTTGTAGATGAGGCACAGGTTGACTTCAGCCATGTGATGTCAGTCACTCGTATTTATGAATCACCGCGGGTAACAAAACCTTACACGCAAAGCGAGTGGACAAAAATTTATAAATTAGGCGAAGAAGTTGACGAGCAACTAGCACTCGATGATGTCCGTCTCACAATGGGAGGGGAACCCACATTCGTTTGCGTCACGGATAGGGACGCGGCTGAGTGGAATACCGACGCACTTGGCCCTACAAAGAGAGAATATGCAACGCAATTGCTGCATAAATTAAGAGCCGAATACGGGGCTGGGGGCTTCCTTCACTTGGGACAAGGTAAATGGTATCCGGGCGAGCAATTACCCCGTTGGGCTTTAAGCATTTACTGGAGAGAGGATGGTCAACCCATTTGGGGCAATCAGGCTTTGCTTGCCGATGAAAGAGAGCCCCAACACAGAACTACTGAGGATGCGCAGCGTTTTATCAAACGGCTTTCTCATAACCTTGGGGTAGACGACGAGTATATTAAACCAGGATTCGAAGATACGCTTTATTACTTATGGAGAGAACGAAGACTTCCCCTTAACGTAGACCCCTTTGACTCCAAACTTGAAGATGAGATAGAGCGAGAGCGCATAAGACGTGTCTTTGATCAAAAGCTCACTCACGTAGTAGGCTACGTTTTGCCCCTACAAGCCCAAGACCCTTGTGATTCATCTATTGACAACGACCACAAAACACCGTGGCTTACTGGTCCTTGGCATACTAGAGATGAAAGGATTTATTTGATTCCAGGTGACTCACCCATGGGTTACAGACTTCCCCTTGATTCACTGCCATGGGTGAAGGAGTCTGAATACCCTTATATAATTGAGAAAGATCTATTTGAACCTAAGGCTCCTCTTAAAAGTTTGAGTGAAATCAAACTACAACCTCCAGTCAGCGAGCCCTCAACAGATGCCACATCAAAACAAGATTTACTGAATGGCGATAAGTTTTTAAACGAAACTGCAACCTTTTCAAAAAATCAACCCCTTTACGCATCCAAAGCACTGGATAGCGCCAGTTCACGCATTCCTGCGCCTTTTGAGTCAGCGTCCTGGACTGTGCGCTCCGCGCTTTGCGTCGAAGTCAGAGACCCACAACGCTCCAACGGCGTTAAAGCAGTTCAGGCGCAAAACGAAAAAGATAAACTTAGTCAAGCACTTAATCAGCGAGTCCTATACGTTTTCATGCCCCCCTTGAGTCGCTTAGAGGACTATCTTGCTCTACTCAGTGCAGTTGAGTGTACGGCTCAAGAGCTAAATTTGCCGGTGATTATTGAAGGCTATCCTCCACCTAGGGATACCAGGTTAAAAGTTTTACAAGTCACACCCGATCCGGGTGTGATTGAGGTCAATATTCACCCCGCCTCCAACTGGAAAGATTTGGTGTCACAAACAGAATTTTTATACAACGCCGCTTTTGAAACGCGACTTAGCGCGGAAAAATTTATGCTAGATGGTCGCCACACAGGCACAGGTGGCGGCAATCACTTTGTCCTTGGAGGTGCAACTCCAAGCGACAGTCCCTTTTTAAGGCGTCCTGAATTACTTGCTTCCTTGCTTTCATATTGGCACAATCATCCAAGCTTAAGTTATTTATTTAGTGGCATGTTTATTGGTCCAACAAGCCAAGCGCCTAGGATTGATGAGGCGCGAAACGATCAACTCTATGAGTTGGAGATTGCACTCAAGGAGATTGCTCGCAACCGCGAGCTCTACGGGCAAAACATGCCTCCTTGGTTGCTTGATCGAACGCTTAGAAACATTTTGATTGATGTGACGGGTAACACTCACCGGTCTGAATTTTGCATTGACAAAATGTACTCTCCAGATTCCTCCACGGGTCGTCTTGGGCTACTTGAGCTAAGGGCATTTGAGATGCCTCCTCATGCAAAGATGAGTGTTGTGCAACAGCTTTTGTTACGCTCCCTCATAGCCCGCTTTTGGAATAATCCCTACACTGCCCCCCTGACCCGTTGGGGCACTGAATTACATGACCGGTTTTTGCTTCCAACTTTTGTGAGTATGGATTTTGCTGATGTTATTGAAGAAATGAATATCAGCGGTTTTTCTTTTGAAAGCTCTTGGTTTGATCCTCACTTTGAGTTTAGATTTCCTTTAATTGGGGAACTGGCCCTTAAAGGAGTAGAACTAAAAATTAGGACTGCCTTAGAGCCTTGGCATGTAATGGGTGAGGAGGGGTCTAGCGCGGGAACAGTAAGGTATGTGGACTCCTCGTTAGAGCGCTTAGAAGTATTGGTCACAGGATTCAATCAAAGTAGGTATGCAGTCACTGTCAACGGCAAGACTCTTCCCCTACAGCCTACCGGTACTGCGGACAAATACGTCGCTGGTGTCCGCTATAAAGCTTGGTCACCTTCGTCGGCATTGCATCCAAGCATTGGCTCCCACGCGCCCCTTACCTTTGATTTAGTTGATACTTGGATGAATCGCTCGCTTGGCGGTTGCGCCTACCATGTTGCCCACCCGGGGGGCCGTAACTACGATGCGTTTCCTGTAAACGCTTACACGGCAGAGAGCCGCAGGCTATCCAGATTTACGACCCTCAAAAGCACAACGGGACCTCTTAAAGCAACAAAGTCCAACTTCGAGCTCACTGGGTCGCGTGAATTTCCTTTTACACTAGACCTTCGAAGATGAGACAATTGTGCCACTTTGAATAATTCTGCTTTTAAACACCTTCCTCTAACCCCTGAGATAATACAGGGCGTTGCTCCCCTACTCAACCCCTCAAAGCCGGGACACTTTGATGAGTTAAGACAACAACACACCGATGATGATGCAGATAAAAAGGTTTCATCTATAGTTAGTATTCAACCAGAAAGTAACGGGCTGGGTCTCTCTAATGAATGGCTCAGCTTCTTTGAGTACCTTGGGCCTCACGGGGTGCAAGACTTATCTAGAAAAAATAGCGAACTATCCAAGCAAGTCCGGGACAACGGGGTTACTTACAACGTTTATGCTGATCGTAACTCCCCCATTCGGCCTTGGTCTGTAGATGTATTCCCTTTGATTATTAGCGCCTCGGATTGGATGAAAATTGAGAGCGGTATTATTCAACGGGTGGGGCTAATTGAGCAAATAATTGCAGATGTTTACGGTGAGCAAAGGCTTATCAAAGAGGGCTTACTGCCAGCTGCTTTGGTACAAGGAAATACGGGCTACTTAAGGCCTATGCACAACGTACCTCCTCCAGGCGGAAGGTATTTGCATATTGCCGCCTTTGACCTTGCTCATGGACCCGATGGTCAGTGGTGGCTAGTTGCGCAAAGAACGCAGGCACCCTCTGGACTTGGGTATTTGCTTGAAAACAGAATACTCGTTTCCCGTCAATTCCCAGACGCATTTGATGCAATGGGCATTCAAAGACTTGCAGGAACTTATAGATCGTTGATCGAGAGCTTAAAAATAGCAAGTCCGGGGGGGAAAGATGCACAAATAGTCCTCTTGACGCCTGGGCCTTATAGTGAAACTTATTTTGAACACGCTTACCTTGCTCGCTACTTGGGACTGCCACTGGTTGAAGGTAGCGACTTAACAGTGCGTGAGAGCAAACTCTATCTTAAAACTCTCTCTGGCCTGCAACCAGTGCATGGGCTCTTAAAACGTTTAGACGACGAATTTTTAGATCCCCTTGAGCTTAGGGCAGACTCAATGCTTGGCATTCCCGGACTTTTACAAACCATCCGCTCAGGCAACGTCTTAGTCGCTAACGCCCCTGGCTCTGGTTTTTTGGAGTCCCCCGCGTTGCTTGGTTTTATGCCGGGAATAAGTAAAGCTTTGACTGGGGAAACCCTCAAACTCCCGGCCTTGGCAACTTGGTGGTGCGGTGAAAAAGCAGCCCTTAGGGAGGCCACGTCCTATTTGCAACAAAGCGTAATTAAACCAACCTACCCCGGGCGCCTAAGGGGCACGGGGGCGGCGGGAAGCAACATTGCTGAGGAGGATTTCCAAGCCGTACTTTGTCAAAACCTGACAAGTGAACAACTCCGCGAATGGATTAAAACAATCGAACTCACCCCCCAAAAGTACACCCTTCAGTCCTACCTGCCGCTCTCTCAGATGCCCACTTGGATGGATGCATCCCCCAAAATGCCTGCAGGCATTATCCCCCGCTCCATGATGCTTAGAGTTTTTGCGGTATCGGATGGGTTGAATTCTTGGAAAATTCTACCGGGGGGGATGGCTCGCATATCTCCGGCGGGAGAGGAAGTATCCTCGATCCAAAAGGGCGGTAGTAGTGCAGATGTTTGGGTACAGACCAGCACTGTGCGCGATACAAGCACCATGCTAAAGCGTAATTTAGACTTACAGCTATTGGAGTCTAAGAAAAGACTCGTCACAAGTCGAGCGGCTGAGAATCTTTTCTGGTTGGGGCGGTATACAGAGCGGGCTGAAAATACAGTTAGGCTAGCTAGGCTAAGCCTTCAATTTTTGCGAGGCGAGGAAAAACCCTCAACTTCTTTGCTTTTATGGCTTGAGCGGATGGCACAGGACTTTCGCTTGATCCCTGAGGGTGTGCCTAGTGGCGAAGCCAAACAAACTGAAAAGACCAAATACGGGGAAAGCGTGGCGCACAACCAATCCTTTGGTCAAAACGATGCGTCTAAAACATTACCTCCCAACTCGCCCAAACACCGTTTAATTGCGAACCTTTTTGAACGCACCCTAATTGACAGCCTTGATTTAAAGGGCAACGTCAACAGTGTAGGATTCAACCTGTCTGCATTAGAACAAGCTGGTTACGCAGTCAGGGATAGACTTTCTCAAGAGAGCTGGAACTTGATCGTTAATACCCGCCGAGAATTCTCAATTAACGCAAAAAGCTGGCAAAAATTACCCGAGGGCGCGTCCCTTTATGCCATCAGCGCGTTAGATAAAACAATTGCCTCGCTTGCCGCAATTACTGGCTCGCAAAGCGACCGGATGACCCGTGACGACGGCTGGAGACTTTTGTCCTGTGGCCGACACCTTGAGCGCCTTGGGTTTTTAAGCACGGCGCTTGAGATGGCCGTTGAGTGTCAGACAATACAAGATTTGGACAAGGACACATCAGGTTTTAATGCCCTGCTGTCTCTCTTTGATAGCACGATCACTTATCAAGCACAGTTTCAAGAATCGCGTGAGTTAGGTCCTCTTTTAATGTTATTAATTAAAGACTCGGACAACCCCAGATCGGTTGGATGGGTTGCAAATGCTTTAAAAGGAAGACTCTCCAAACTGGCTGGCAGCGCGCCTGATGAGCTTAGTGCAATGGCCTCTATAGTCCCTAACCAAGCAGACTGGACTTTGGAGGAACTTTGCGAATTGGATGAAAACGGAAGGCTATTTAACCTCTTAAAAACGGTTGCATCCTTTAAGGTCTCCACTTGGCACCTGAATGATGCAATCACAGAGAAATACTTCACTCACACCTTAGAGTCGGAGAGAAGTTTTTCTGCATAAGGGTTTTTAAAAATGATTCTTCAAATTACTCACCGCACCAAATACGACTATGACCCAGCGGTTCTAACTGCGCACCATATATTTCATTTGTCCCCAGTAAACGGGCCCACTCAAGAGGTGATTGCCCATTCGCTCAATGTGTCTCCTGTGCCAGCTGAGAAAAAGTCAACGATTGATGCGTTTGGTAACGTGGCGACCTATGTCTCTTTACATACAGCTCATGATTTTCTAGACATTATTGCGATCAGCAAGATCTCCACGCATGAAACCACCCTGATTCAAGAAACAATTACACTAAATTGGCCCATTAGTTGGGTAACGGCTCAGTCGATGTTTGAGTACAAAGCTGCAGCAGCCTTTAATGAGGCCTTCGAATTCGTACTCCCCTCCCCCATGGTTCCAAATCACACCCATTTCAAGGAATACGCTCAAATAAGTTTTGACTCTCAACCAACTTTGCTTGGGGCAGTGAGAAATTTAATGGAACGGATACACCATGATTTTATTTACGAATCAAAAAGCACTGACATAAATACGCCTGTATTGACCGCATTGGCTCAAAAAAAAGGAGTTTGTCAAGATTTTGCTCATGTAATGCTAGGGTGCTGCAGATCAATGGGTCTGGCAGCTCGTTACATAAGTGGCTATCTCTTAACTGCTCCCCCCCCTGGTCAAGCACGCCTTATCGGGAGTGACGCCTCTCACGCTTGGATATCCGTTTATTGCCCAAATCAATCGAATAACGCACTAGGTTTGTGGTTTGACTTTGACCCCACCAATAATAGGATGGGGCTGCAATCGCCAGGAAGTGATTACGTGATGCTAGCTGCCGGACGGGACTACTCAGATGTGTCTCCAGTCAGAGGAGTAATCCAGGGTAGTTTAGATCACACTCTGAGTGTCCAAGTTACAGTAGAGCCTTCAGAACCTTAATGATCTTTTCATTAACCTTAATGCTGTTTAGCTTTGAGTGTTTAGATGAATCATGGCAAGCTTAAAATCTAGAAATTCCTCATTCAAACCTAATTTAACTCCTAATCCATGACCATTTATCAACAACTTCAAGTCCTGGGGATCACACTTCCAGCGGTTGCAACCCCTGCGGCGGCCTACCTGCCGTTTGTTATCAGTGAATCTCATATCTATTTGAGTGGCCACATTGCCAAAAAAGACGGGAAAGTATGGATTGGACAATTCGGCAAGAATATGCAAACACAAGAGGGAGTTCACGCAGCCAGGGCCGTGGCAATAGATTTACTAGGCACTTTGGACGCGGCTTGTTCGTCATTAGGCAAAAGCTTAAATGATGTAAAGCAAATAGTAAAAGTAATGAGTTTGGTTAATTCCTCCCCTGAGTTCACTGAGCATCATTTAGTCACAAATGGATGCAGCGAGCTTTTAAGCGCCGTATATAAAGAGCGTGGGGCCCATGCTAGAAGTGCTTTTGGTGTGGCGCAACTACCAATGGGGGCTTGCGTAGAGATTGAAATGATAGCTAGAATTTAATACATTTAATACTTTGGACTTGCATTCCTGGTAAGACCTTAAACACCAAAGCATTAACCTCCACAAACAATTTCAAATTGCTATTGAATGTTAGTATTTAAGACATATATGCTAGTTACACTTTGAGTCAGTTACACTTTAATTGTGTGGTTAATTAAAAACCTTTACACTGCCATCACATTTAGGAGACAGTAGATGCTTCACAATTTAATTCATATGCTCGCCAACACCTCAAATTCAGGGCGCATGTACCGCAATGGATTTTTAAGCATGATTTTGCTTTGCTTTTTCCAGGCCAGTTCTTGGGGCACTGCGTTGCCTAGTCCAAAAGATATTGAAGCTGCCGTGGTGGCAGGGCGTTACTCTCAAGCTGAGTCCATGTTGAGAGAGGTCATTCGCGAAAAGCCGTTGAGTGCAAAAGCTCACTACGAGCTGGGCGAAGTTTTAGCCAGAGAAAACCAATTAAATGCAAGCCGTCAAGAGTTACTCGAGGCCCAAAGAATTGATCCCTCTTTAAAATTTGCACAAAGTCCCGACAAATTCAAAAGCATATTAGAAAAGGTGAGCGTTGCCGCTAGCAACGAAACTGCAGCGCCCATGCATAACAACGCAGCGAACCAACCCGTTATGAGAGTGCAAGAACCGACCCCAGCGCATGAACCATTTCCCTGGGGATACGTGGTCATTGCAATTTGCGTGATGCTCGTGTTGGGATTTATCATCCGGCGCATGGCACCTCCTCCTGTGGTTTACGGACCTGCCCAAGGACCCTACGGCCCGATGGGTCAGGGTGGGCCTGTAGTGGGCCCTTCAGGCCCCCCTGGTTACGGACCAAGCTATGGACCTGGATATGGTCCAGCTGGCTCCGGCTCTGGCATAGGCGGGGCGGTCGTTGGTGGTCTGGCCGGCGTAGCCGCAGGCTACGCGCTGTCTAGGGCTATGGAGGGTGGAGAACACGGGGGCGGCTCTTATCAAAATTCCGGTAACCAAGGTAACTCTGGTTATATACCTATGGACCAACCACGCAACGCACCAGACATTGGATCATTTGATCAAGGCTCAGGCTCCGGATGGGATGACAGCTCATCAGGGGGTGGATCAGATGATAGCGGCTGGTAAGTCTTTAAAAATATCTGATTAAAGTCTGCTTAGCAAATAAGAGTTGCCCCTTGTTCTTAAAGGGGTAGCTCTTTTTTTTCATTCTATTAATGTATTTAGCCTTAAGCCTTCGAATCTTAACCAAACTGATCTAGTCTCTTGGCTCGGTGTAAGAAGAAATAACGCGACAAGTTGATTTAAATGGGCTTGTTGGGGCGCAGTGATCAAGACATATCTTGGTACTTGGATCTTTGTTTCCTCATCAAGTAAACCAATCCAGTCGATCTCTATCAGTTTTTCCAGCACATCTTCAAGCTCCAAAGGGTCTACTTGCATGTGCTTGGCCATCAAATTAAGACTCATGCCTTTAGAGTTAGCTTGCTGAACAAAATACAACAGGCGCAAACACTCCACGGCTAGTTGAAAATTCCAGCCTGGACCGCCCCCTTTGCGTACATTATCTAAGAGCAGCCCGGGCAAACAAGAGACTGCAACAGCTCCCACCAAAATAATAACCCATAGGGTATATATCCAAATAAGTAAGATGGGAAGCGTTGCAAATGCGCCGTAAACCACAGAGAAAGTGGACATCTTTCCAAGATACAGGGTCAAGAGTTTCCGGGCTCCTTCCAAAGCGATTGCCGCACCACCACCTCCCAATAAAGCATGACTTGAGGCCACTTGTGTGTTGGGTATAAACCGGTATAAACCAGTAATACAAGCCACCAAAAGTGCAAATTCAAAAAGGCCAAGAAGCGGCCGCCAAATAGCTGTAATGATAGAAAATCCGTCTGCAGACAAGCTTAGTACTGTGGACATTAAAAACAAGCCTAAAGCCACTACGAGCGGCCCAAGCGTCATTGCTGTCCAGTACAAAACCGTCCTCCTAATCCAAGACCGAGGGGTACGCACTCTCCAAATCGCATTCAGCGTGTGATCTATCGTCAGTATCAAAGCAATCGCTGAGAAAATTAAAGCCATAAATCCGACAACGCCCAGGCGACTTGCTTTTGATGAAAACTGAGTGAGGTAACCCAACACCTGGCGAGAAATGCTCTCGGGCATTAAGCTCTCTACTAGCCACTTTTGAATACCCGATTGAAATTGTCCGAATAGCGGAAAAACAGTGAATGTAGCCAATACGACAGTAAAAAGCGGCACCAACGCAATGAATGTCGTAAAGGTCAAACTACCCGCAGTTTGAGCCAACCGATCTTGTCTGAATCTGTCGAATACCAAAATAGCCCCTCGTTTCCAGGGAAACCGAAGCGTTTTGTGTAAAGCAGATTTGATAGTGGACAGGATCATGGGGACTAAAAATAAAATCCGTTAAAGAGATTCAAGTTGTACGGTTATCATAACAAGCGAATAATAATTTTAATACAAAAGTACGTATGTCAGTTATCTCCAAGCGACTCCCCCCTCTTGATCTCATCAAATATATTTAAATCGCAACATTTTGCAATCTCAGCCTAGTGAGACTAAAAGAAAGAGAGTAATTGATCAACCTCAACCCACCCCACATTTGCATGATTGGATCGATGGTATTGGATTTGCAGGGATATGAATCTTGGTCGATAATGTAGAGAGCATGAACGTATCTTGCGCAACCCTTACGCTGTGGCACTCACCCAAGCAGAGTCAAGCCCTAAGAAGCGAAAATGTGCTTTAGGCGGACCAACTAATTTTGAAAATAACTTGACACAACCTAACCCAACTGAAAGCGCCGCCCAAGCCGCCCAAGCCGCAGATACCGCCAATACAGCAAATAGGGCTATTTCCGATAAAAATCCAAGTACACCGAACCTGTCGAGTTCTAGCGTCAAGTTGACACAAAACGTTGCTGTCAGTGCACTCATTGCTTTGATTGTTTTGTCTGTGGCTTGGGAGCTTTGGATAGCTCCGATCAGAGAGGGCGGCTCATGGCTGTGCCTTAAAGCGTTGCCACTTTGCATACCTTTAACAGGACTTCTTAAAAACAGAATGTACACTTATCGTTGGCTGAGTCTTTGGATTTGGTTCTACTTTACTGAAGGCGTTGTTCGAAGTTGGGGAGACACTTACCCAAGCAATTTATTAGCAGGCTTAGAGGTGTTGATTTGTTTGATACTCTTTGGCGCTTGTGCGCTACACGTTCGGTTTAGGTTTGAGAGTGCAAAAATGATCCTCAACTCGAGTGACTCACCATCAAATTCGTCTTCCAACCTTCCTACAAAATCCCCAACCCAACCCGAACCATAAGACCCTTACTCAAGATGAAAGACTTGCTAGAAGAATTAAAAACAATTGTTGGTTCAAATCATGTTCAAACTACAGGGGACCTTCTTCGGTTTGAGGAAGACTGGCGAAAGCGAAATAGAGGCAAAGCGCTTGCTGTCGTGAGTCCAAAAACAACTGAAGAGGTCGCTCAAATTGTCAAAGCTTGTGTACAAGCAAATGTAAGTATAGTTCCCCAAGGTGGCAACACCAGCATGGTCGTAGGTGCTATACCCAACGAATCAGGAACGCAGGTACTGCTCAGCTTGCAAAGGATGAATGAGATCCGCTCAATTGATGCTGAAAACCTGACAATCGTAGTTGACTCGGGTTGCGTGCTACAAAACGTTCAACTTGCGGCTGAGAAAGTGGGATTTTTATTTCCCTTAAGTTTAGGCTCTCAAGGCAGTTGCACCATTGGGGGCAATTTATCCACCAACGCCGGGGGCACACAAGTGGTTAGGTACGGTAACGCGCGCGAATTATGCCTAGGCCTTGAGGTAGTGACTGCATCAGGAGATATTTGGCATGGACTTACAGGACTTAGAAAAGACAATACGGGCTACGACCTTAGAAACTTGTACATCGGTAGCGAAGGTACTTTAGGAATAATAACGGCAGCAACATTAAAGTTATACCCCTTGCCAGCAGCAAAACTGACTGCCTGGGCAGCTGTCCCCAACATCGAGAAAGCCGTGAAGTTGCTCGGATTGGCACACCAAACTCTGGGGCCCGCTTTAAGTGGATTTGAAATGATGGGGCAATTCGCGCTCGGATTAGTGGATCAACACTTTCCACAACTAAGGGTCCCTTTGTGGAAGGATAGCGCTTACTGCGTATTGCTTGAGGCCTCGGACAGTGAGTCAGAGTCTCACGCGCGTGCTCAGTTTGAGACGCTCATGCAAACTGCTTTCTCAGATGAAATCATTACCGATGCGGTCATAGCAGAGAGCATCGCACAGGCAAAAGCGCTGTGGCTAATTCGAGAAAATATCACCATGGCCCAAGCCGCACAAGGCCTGAACATAAAGCATGATATATCGATCCCCGTCTCCCGCATTGCAGAGTTTGTTGAACACACTGATGCACTGATAACTCAAAAAATAAATGGGGCAAAGATTGTCAATTTTGGTCACTTAGGTGATGGGAATCTGCACTATAACGTTCAAGCCCCCTTAGGCTTAGATCATAAAGATTTCTTAAAAATACATGAGCACGAAATCAACACGCTAGTCTACGACTGCGTTAAAGAATTTGGAGGGTCCATCTCTGCAGAGCACGGTGTCGGCAGTTTAAAGGTAGAGACCCTTAAACACTACAAAGATCCTACGGCGCTTCATTTAATGAGATTAATCAAGGGTGCATTAGATCCTAAGAATTTGATGAATCCGGGCCGGGTTATTCAACCAGAATAAAGCTACTAAAATACGAAGTAGTATCTTTTTAAACGTCTTTTTTGGTATTTGAGAGTTCCAACCATTTTCCTGTTGGCGTTATAGTCTGTTTTTTAATTTTCAAATGAATACTTCTACACCTAAAGTCAGCTCACCTAGCGATCAATATGAAGTGTTCATGAAACACGTGCTCACACACGGCGTTCAAAAAGAGGACCGAACAGGCACAGGTACTCAAAGTGTTTTTGGATACCAAATGCGCTTTAATTTAGAGTGCGGGTTTCCTCTTGTTACGACAAAGAAGGTTCATCTTAAGTCCATTATTTATGAGCTACTTTGGTTCCTAAAAGGTGAGAGTAACGCAAAATGGCTCCAAGATAAAGGAGTCACAATTTGGGATGAATGGGCAAAAGAGGACGGAGATCTTGGACCCGTTTATGGTGTGCAGTGGAGATGTTGGCCAACACCAGAGGGTGGCCAAATTGATCAAATCGCGGATTTGATTAAAACTTTAAAAACAAATCCTAATTCAAGAAGAATGATTGTGAGCGCTTGGAATGTGTCTGAACTAGATAAAATGGCGCTTATGCCGTGCCACGCTTTCTTTCAATTTTACGTGGCCCCCGCAGATTCGAGAGTTATGGGCTCGCGTCCCAAACTAAGCTGCCAGTTATATCAACGCAGTGCTGATATCTTTTTAGGGGTACCGTTTAATATCGCCAGTTACGCATTGCTGACCCACATGGTTGCTCAGCAATGCGGTATGGATGTGGGAGACTTTATTTGGACAGGCGGAGACTGCCACATTTACAGCAACCACAAAGAACAAGTCAACCTCCAGCTATCAAGACAGCCCCACAGTTACCCCAGGCTGCATATCAAGCGCACTCCCCCGACTATCTTTGACTATGAGTTTGAGGATTTTGAAG
The DNA here is from genome assembly GCA_903871545.1 of uncultured Burkholderiales bacterium. Lineage (GTDB taxonomy): Bacteria > Pseudomonadota > Gammaproteobacteria > Burkholderiales > Burkholderiaceae_C > Limnohabitans. Next base: position 29,985 of record CAIQHG010000086.1, read on the forward strand.
TTTTGGACTACACCCACCACCCAGCGATCAAGGCGCCTGTAGCCGTTTAAAGTTTTAAAGCCCCTTATTTGCTGCAAACGGCTTTTCAGCTAATCTTGGAGACCCAAGCGCCACAAAGTGGTCAGCTCACGAGATCGAGCGGCGTAAAAGGGATCAAAGGAGTCACTTGTCTTGCGGTGCAAAGGTCTAACGTCTTGTCGATCTATGACCACTAAACCAGCTTTTGCAATCCAACCTAAGAGCTCCCCCTCCTCTCTTAGTCCTAAGAGTTCTGCGAAGTTGGACATGATAAGCCACCCCTGAGCACCCGGTAAAAGGTGGGAGGGCAGACCTTGTAAAAAGCCTAGCAACATTTGACTATTGGGGTCAAAAACGGCGCTATCAACAGAGGCGCTTGTTGCAGCAGGTAGCCAAGGCGGATTACAAACGATGAGGGAAGCTTTTTTACCATCCGGAAATAAATCAGCATGACTGACCAAAATATTTTTTTTCAACCCCAAATCCGCCACATTCGACTCTGCGCAAATAACCGCTCTTTTACTTTGGTCGGTCGCAATAATTTGCCTTACGCCTCGTTTAGCTAATAGTATTGATAAAACGCCTGTACCCGTACCAATGTCAAAAGCGATTGAATCTTGGGCGAGCGCTTGAGGCAAGGGTGCCTCGGCCAACAAGCCTAAGTACTCACCTCGAATGGGGGAGAAAACACCAAAATGCGGATGAATCTTAAAAGGTTTTATTCCCCTTTCTGTCATGTCAATATAGACCCCCTTTTTTCTCCACTCATAAGCACTGATAACGCCCAATAACTCGCGCAGAGAAATAATGTAGGGCGCAGCATCAGCGCCGTAAGCTTGCCCGCAGGCGCTAAGCACATTGGGGGCTCTTTTTAAATCTATTAAATGATTACTTTGAACGCTGATGAGGAGTCTGCCAAGGATCTCCGCTTTTACTTTCTGAGAAATCCTAAATTCCTGGTACTCATTTTTGATCTCTGCCAAGGCAGTAGGATTTGGATTTAAAACTGTTTTAGGGCTTGAGTTTTCTCCCACAGCCCTTGTTTTGACTGGTTTAGAAGAAAGTAATTTTTTACTTTTAAGCAGTTTGTGTGCTCTATTTTTTTCAAAACGTCTTGACATCGCTTGAAGCAATTGACGTGCATTTTGAAAATCTCCCCTCCACAGGAGCGAACAACCCGAGCTTGCCAGTTTATAGGCCTGATCTGCACTAAAAGTGTCATCAATATATATTATTTTCTCTGGCAATTTGGAACCGTTTTCTGATCTCCATTCAAATTGCTGCTTTTCGCCGTTGATATCTATTTGAATAAAATGTAAACTTTGCATATCAAAATTTCGCTGCTTTGTTTAGTTAATGCAAAGTTGGCGAAAAATACTCTTTTGCAAATGACAGCAATGTATTTTTCGCATTAAAGTGGCGAGTGGCGGCATGCTTCATGGATTGTTTCAACTCAGTGGCAAGAAGGTGTGAGAGAATAATGCTACTCAAGTTTTACCATCCAAGATGTCTCTTAATTTAATTTTTGCTCGCTCTAAAAACGGAGTGATCGGTCATAATAACTCGCTACCGTGGCACCTGCCTGAAGATCTAATTCATTTTAAGAATACCACAATGGGCAGCCCGGTTATTATGGGCCGCAAAACCTGGGAATCTATACCTGAGAAATTTCGTCCACTGCCAGGCAGGTTAAATTTAGTTCTTAGCCGATCTTTAAAACTTAACCTAAAAGGGGTTGAGGTGGTTCAAAGTGTGCAAGAGGCCTTGTCTGAGGTCGATGCAAAATCTGATATTTGGGTTATTGGGGGTGCTGAGGTTTATGCGCAGTGCATACACATTGCAAAAAGCGCCGTGGTAACGGAAATTGATTGTGATTTTGAGGGTGACGCCAAGGCGCCAGAGTTTGACTCCAAGTGGGTTGAGCGTAAACGCACCCTCCACACTGCAGCAAATGGATTGATTTATAGTTTGGTTTATTTAGAAAACACAGGAGTAAAATAACATGTCAGAAGAAGGCTTTGAAGTCCACGGACCCCATGATCACGCAGTAGAGCATGCGAGTACCTCCCATCACCCTAGTGCCGGACAAAGTATGACGGCTCAAATTGCAATGTTTACCGCCATTATTGCTACATTTGGGGCAATTTTTGGATACATGGCAGGTGCAACGCAGGCAGATGCTGGACTTTTCAAAAACAACGCTGCACTTATCAAAACAGAAGCTGCAAATCAATGGAATTTCTACCAAGCAAAGAGCAGCAAACAAAATCTGTGGGAATTAGCTCTTGATGTAGCGCCCAGTAAAAGGATTGAGTTTTACACAACTGAGATAGCCCGGTACAAGTCTGAAAAAGCAGAAATTAAGAAAGCTGCTGAAAAATTAGAAGCCGAAGTTAAAGAGTGGGAGGAGAGATCGGATCATGAGATGCATAACCACCACCGGTGGGCACAAGCAACAACGGTTCTTCAAGTCTGCGTTGCACTGGCTGCAATTGCACTGTTGACGCGCAAAAATTGGTTAAAAAAATGTATGTACGCAGTAGGTGGAGGCGGTTTAGTCATCGGTTTACTTGCATACTTACAAATCTAGTTAATCTTTGAATAATTTTCTTTGATGATTAAATTAGCAACTTGGAATGTCAATTCTTTGGGTGTACGTCTCCCTCAAGTACTTGAATGGTTGTCGCTGGATCCAACTGGTTTGGGCGAGTCAGGCGTGGATTTATTGGCAATTCAAGAAACCAAGACTACAGATGATAAATTTCCGCTAAAAGAGTTAGAGTCATCTCATTTTCACGTCGCATTTCACGGTCAAAAGACTTATAACGGCGTTGCTTTAATTTCAAAGTTTCCACTGGAAAATATTGTTAAAAATATACCCGGATTTGAAGATGAGATGGCCAGAGTGATCTCGGCAACTGTGAACGGCGTCAGAGTCATAGGCGCATATTTTCCAAATGGACAAGACCCACAGAGCGATAAATTTCAGTACAAAATGCGCTGGCTTACGGCTTTGCACGATTGGATAAAGAGTGAATTGATTCAATACCCCAAGATGATCTTGATGGGAGACTTTAATATCACCTTTGATGCTAGGGACGTGTGGGATCCTGTAAAACTAGAGGGCACTATCCACTGCACACCTGAGGAGCGGGCTCATTTATTTGCGCTCATTGAACTGGGCTTTACGGATGCCTTCAGAGAGTTCGACGCTGAGGAGAAGAAATATTCTTGGTGGGATTACCGTGAGTTTGCTTTTAAAAGAAACCGCGGGCTACGAATTGATCACGTCTTGGTGAGCAACGCACTTAAACCTGAGTTGACTGGTTGTTTTATTGATAAAGGACCTAGGAAAAATGAACGTCCAAGTGACCACACGCCCGTGGTGGTATGCCTAAAGTAGATAGCGCTTTGCAAGGAAACTTGGGCAATTCATACCAATTAACCCAGCGACTACGACGTTCAAAATTTTTTACTCTAGACCTAACTCTTGAATCTTACGAGTGATTGTGTTTCTACCAATACCTAACTTTTGAGCTGCCTCGATCCTTCGTCCTCGTGTATTTGCGAGTGCTGTTTGAATCAACGTACTCTCAAAACGTTTACTTAATATGTCCCAAACATCATGGTGACCTGCGACTAAAAGTGACATGGCCTGAGCTTCTAAACCGCTTTGCCAATCAGCTCCAAAGTTATTTGTTGAGCTCAGGTCCAAAGAACCCACTACAGTTGAGTTTGAGGCAGGGTGCTGAATAGCTCTATGTACTAAGCTTTCACTAAAACCAGAGGCTGAGTTGAGAGCTGCGTCGCTGAAAGGAGGATGTGCCAAGGACTCGGATACTTGCACTGCACCGATCTCGGCTTCACCAAGGTGCGTGCTTGAGTTTGTGTTTACATTTGAACCATGACCTTCAATCAGTACCTCCCCTGCAGAGCTCAATAGCGATGAGAGCACATCCGGTGGAAGATCCTTGGGTTCAATGTTTTGTGCAGGTGCCATCACAGTTAACCAGTGACAGATATTCTCCAGTTGACGAACATTGCCTGGGAACGCAAAAGACTGCAACACGCGAAGCGCACTCTCTGAAATCCTTTTGTACTCAACACCTAATTGTTGAGCACTTTGTTGCAAAAAATGATGGGTTAATGTGGGAATATCTTCTGCTCGCTCGCGAAGAGCAGGCAACCTAAGCCTTATAACGTTTAGACGGTGAAATAAGTCCTCTCTAAAAACGCCGTCTTTCACCCTTTGCTCAAGGTCTTGATGCGTAGCAGCTATGACTCTCACATTGGCTTTTAAAGGTATGTGACCACCAACACGGTAAAAATTTCCATCGCTCAGCACGCGCAGTAAACGGGTTTGTAGGTCAAGTGGCATGTCCCCGATTTCGTCTAAGAAAAGAGTTCCTCCCTCGGCTTGCTCAAATCGACCTCTTCGCATGGTTTGAGCGCCCGTGAATGCACCTCTTTCGTGACCAAACAGCTCACTCTCCAAAAGATCCTTCGGAATGGCTGCAGTATTGATTGCCACAAAGGTTCCGCTTGCACGGATAGAGTGCTTATGAAGAGCCCTTGCAACCAACTCTTTGCCTGATCCAGACTCTCCCGTTATCATCACCGTGACAAGACTTTGCCTTAGACGACCAATCGCTCTGAACACATCTTGCATAGCGGGTGCGTGACCAAGCATCTCAGTTGAGAGTTTCGAATCTACTGCGTCTCCTTGTTCTCGCTGACTCTCACCTACCGCACGCCGGATTAGCTCTATTGCCTTGGGTAGATCAAAGGGTTTGGGCAGGTACTCAAACGCCCCGCCTTGAAAGGAGGAGACTGCGCTATCCAAATCTGAATAAGCGGTCATGATAATGACCGGTAAGGAGGGATATTTTTGTTTGACTACACTTAGCAATTCAAGCCCTGTTCCCCCAGGCATTCGAATGTCGCTTACTAAAACCTGCGGACTATCCTCTGCAGAGCAAGACTCAATCGCCATCAAAACGTCCCTGGTATTTGTAAAACTGCGAGTGGGTATTTCCTCTCGCATCAATGCCTTTTCCAAGACGAAGCGAATAGACTGATCATCATCAACGATCCAAATTGGTTTCATTTAATAAAATACCTTCAACTTTAAATAAATCACTGTTTGCTAAAAATCTTTTATCTAATTGCCCCAAAAAATTCAGTCCAATTTAGGGCAATGGAATTAAGATCATAAAATCCGTTTTACCTGCCTCACTAACACACTCAATAACTCCTGCGTGTTGCTGTATAAAAGTTTGTGCCAAATTTAGACCCAAACCGGAGCCCCCATCTCTGCCCGACACCAAGGGATAGAAAAGCCTATCCTTGATAGACTCTGGAATTCCAGGACCGTTATCTATCACATGCAATTCCAATGCCAATCGATTCATTTGTTTGCCAAATGTGACTTGTCTAGCGATTCGACTTCTTAAAATAATTTTTCCACTGCCAAGCGATATTAGATCTTTGAGAGCCTGAGCAGCGTTATGAACTAAATTAAGCACTGCTTGAATCAACTGCTCTAAATCTCCCATAAATTCGGGAATAGAAGTGTCATAGTCCCTCTCCACCTCCAATCCCTTGGGAAACTCTGCCAGTATGAGTGAGCGAACACGTTCGCACACCTCGTGGATGTTAACGGGAGCTGCGGTGTGAGGTTTGCGGTGAGGGGCCAACAATCGGTCCACCAACGCTTGAAGCCTATCTGCCTCCCTGATAATCACTTGGGTGTACTCGCTTAGATCTTTGGAGTCCATCTCCATCTCTAAGAGCTGGGCTGCGCCTCTAATGCCTCCTAAAGGATTTTTGATTTCGTGAGCCAGATTACGAATTAGCTCCTTATTAGCCTGAGCTTGATCAAGGGTTCTTTCCTCTTTATCAATTTTATTTTGCTTATCCAGAGGTAAAAGCTCTATCAAAATATCGTTTGACTTGTCTAGTGGAACCAATATGACGTGAACTGCCACATCATCTTTAGCATAAAGTCTGACATTTGTGTCAAAGCGAAAAGCTGCGAACTCCTTTTTTCCAGCCGCTTTAAAAGCGTTTTTGAAAAAAACTTTTTCTATAAACAAATCAATCACTGCAGTTCCCTGTACCATTCTTCGAGGGACCTCCATTACGTCCTCGAACGCAGCATTGGCAAATATGACTGTGCCGTGTTGGTCAGCCACAACAACAAGAGTTGCCAAATGATCGTAAGGGATAAATCGCGAATCAGTAGTCAAAGTGTTTCAACCCAGTAGCAGTTAATAAAGCCAATAAAAGTATCAATGAAACTTAGAGATCTCACGCTCTAAACCCTTTAAATCGCCGGCATTGCGCTCTTTTTCCGAACTAAGCTTTAAGACTTCTGCTTCGCTTAATTTAGCCCCTCCGAGCAGTCCGTCGAGTGTGTTTTGCCGCTCTTTTAGCCGGTCTCTCTCGCTAGTCAATATCTGCTTTGATTGCTCATCTCTTAGCGACTTGCTTGGTAAAGGATTTTGACCCTCTGAGCTGTTGACTTTTTCCTTTCCCAAACTGGGTTCAGGTCCTTGCGAGAGGGAAAGTGATTTTAATTGTGACTTAGGCCCCTCTAAAGTGACGGAGAATACTGGCGGATTTATCGAATGACACTCTGATTTTGCACCCTCCTCCTTGTTCTCAGGTATCTGATTGGTCACAAGTTTCCCACATCTCCAAATTTGAACTGGTTTTTGGTTTAGATTTTGCGCTGAAACCATGTGACTCCAAGGCAGCAAAAACAAAAAGAAAGGGACAAAGGAATAATTGAGCAGTCTATTTTGAAAGGTAAACATGAGATTATTTCCTCGAAAAAAAAGGACGGCTAAGCCGTCCTTTTTTTGTACCAAGTCTATCAACTTAGAGTGAGTAGTACATATCAAACTCAACAGGATGCGTAGCCATACGAAAGCGTGTGACTTCCTGCATCTTAAGATCAATGTAGGCATCAATCATAGTATCTGAGAAAACACCACCTTTGGTTAAAAACGCACGATCTTTATCCAAATAATCGAGCGCTTGATCAAGGCTGTGGCAGACGGTTGGGACCAATGCGTCCTCTTCTGGGGGCAAATGATACAGGTCTTTGGTAGCTGCTTCGCCTGGGTGAATCTTGTTCTCAATTCCGTCCAAACCTGCCATCATTAGAGCTGAGAAGCATAGATAAGGATTAGCCATAGGATCAGGGAAACGAGCTTCGATTCGACGGGCTTTGTCACTGTTCACATACGGTATACGAATAGAGGCTGAGCGGTTGCGACTGGAGTAAGCAAGCTTAACTGGAGCTTCAAAACCTGGAACCAAACGCTTGTAACTGTTCGTAGTTGGATTAGTAATTGCATTTAAAGCACGAGCGTGTTTGATGATTCCACCAATGTAGAAAAGAGCGGTATCACTGAGTCCTGCATATCCTGTTCCGGCAAATAAATTTTCCCCGTTTTTCCAAATGGATTGGTGAACGTGCATACCAGAGCCGTTGTCACCAACGAGTGGTTTGGGCATGAAGGTGGCAGTTTTCCCATATGCATTTGCAACGTTCCAAACCACATATTTCAATTTTTGAGTCCAGTCGGCTCTTTCAACCAAAGTGGAGAATTTAGTACCGATCTCATTTTGTCCTGCACCCGCAACTTCGTGATGAAAAACTTCAACAGGAATACCCATCTCCTCTAAAAGCAAACTCATCTCAGCACGCATGTCTTGCATGCTGTCAACCGGGGGAACGGGGAAATATCCACCTTTAACTGTAGGACGATGGCCACGGTTTCCACCCTCCATTTTTTCACCCGAATTCCAAGGAGCTTCGTATTCGTCAATTTTAAAGAAAGCACCGGACATTTCATTGGACCAACGAACATCATCAAAAATAAAGAACTCTGGCTCGGGACCAAAGTAGGCTGTATCCCCGTGTCCAGAGGACTTTAAATACGCTTCAGCGCGTCCTGCAATGGATCTTGGATCACGATCGTAGGGCTTGCGCTCAAAGGGCTCATAAACGTCGCACGAAATCGCAATAGTGGGCTCTTGGAAGAACGGATCCATGAACGCGGACTTGGCATCAGGCATCAGTAACATGTCGGATGCTTCAATGCCTTTCCAACCTGCAATGGAGGAGCCATCGAATGCATGTCCTTCGGTAAATTTCTCTTCATTAAAAGCGGAAATAGGAACTGAAACGTGCTGCTCCTTGCCTCTAGTGTCCGTAAATCTAAAGTCAACGAATTTAACTTCGTTGTCTTTGACAAGTTTCATCACGTCTGCCACGTTTTTGGCCATCTGAGTATCTCCTAAGGGGAAAAGTTATAGAAATCTTAATCGTAATATTCATTCAGCAGAATTTGTGCCATCCTACCTGTAAATGACTAAAGCTTAAAAAAAAGCAATTGTGCACCGTCTAGGCCTATTTTTTTAGAAAATATGACAACTCATTCATAAAATGAGTCCAAAAGATTAAAAATGTAATTCTTTGGAGTTAATTCAAAAAATTGCACCAAAAAAATGCATTTAAATTATCGCACCAATTCAGGGCCTATTTTTGCACCAAAATTAATCATCTCTGCTTTTAAAACATGATACGCCTCATCGACTTCAGGTTTTGAGCCTTTGACGCCCAACTCGATGTGTTTGCCGTGAACAGGATGGTCCACACTTGGCAAACTAAAAACCTTAATAGTCGGGAATCTTAATTCAATAGCCTGCATGAAGGGAGTTAAAGCGGCCTCCATAGAGCCATACAAAATCATGGACAACTCGACCGTTTTTTGTGTTTGGTGAAACTGAGTGTATTTGGAGTCTAACAAAGACTCAATCATTGGCCAGGCCATGACAGGAAAACCAGGCACGAAGTGGATAACTCCTTTTTTCCCCTTGCAAGTAAATCCAGGTATTTTGTTATAGGGGTTGCTAATTAACTCAGAACCTATTGGAAAAACTCCCATATTTAAACGGTGAACGTTGTCAGGATGATCGGCCACGTACACTGTCCCAGCTTCCTTTGCCAAGTCTTGCATACGCTGACGTATCAAGACCTCGGCTTGTGGGTGCAACTGCAATTCAAGCCCGAGCGCTTGGGCCGCGCACTGGCGGGTGTGATCATCGGGTGTCGCACCTATACCACCACAAGAGAAAAAGACACCATCAGAGTTAAAGGTTGTCTCAAGTAACTTTGCTATTTTGGTAGGTGAGTCACCCACTATCTGTACACCAGACAAAGATAGGCCCCGCTCTTTTAAAAGCTCTATCACCTTGGTCATGTGCTTATCAACTCGCTTGCCAGATAAAATTTCATCCCCGACAATGATCAGTCCGAACTCGGGGGGAATTACGGTTTGAGGAGCTAGATTTACGGGAGTTGGGGAATTCATTGGCTGTATATAAAAAGTAAGTTAGAACATCTCAGTCAAAGATAGTGCCTGTCCAAAAAATGACTGGAAGCACAGTTACCTAGATGTAGCTCTTTTTACGGAGTATCAATGCGTGCTGTCACCTTATCGGGTGAGTTTAAGTATAAACCAGACTTCAGATAGTAAAAGGGTTGTCCCCAGGTTAAAGAAGTCTTGATAATGAGAATAGAAAGTGAATTTAAGTAAATCTTTACCCCATGTTGGAACTCAAGAGTGACTGTTAAATAAAGAAAAAAGGACTTCATTTAGAAATCCCTTTATGCCAACCAGAGTAACTTTTCTTTTAATTCAACTTTGAAGCCCCAAATTTACAAACAAACTCATCTTGTGAGCCGGCTGCACCAGAACAACCAACAGCACCGACAATTTTGCCGTCAACGACAAGGGGGATACCACCCCTTGAAGCGATGACGTCGTCAAGGGTGCCTATATAAGCGAATTTTTGAATTGCATCTTCCAAAAGTTTAGTATCACGACGAAACTTGGCAGCAGCTCGAGCCTTGTGCTCGGCAATTGCTATCGAGGCTAATTGAGCTCCGTCCATTCTTTTAAAGGCCACCAAATTTCCGCCTGAATCAACAACGGCCACATTCATCTTCCAATTTCTCCTTTTCGACTCCGCAATAACCTCATTGATCAATGCTTCGGCTTTGTCCAAAGAAATAGGGGTACCATAGGGGACATCAAAGGGCATGGCATCAGGTATCACATCCATGGGATTTGGGGTTTGAGCGAGTGACAAACCTGCTGTAAATACCAAGCTCAGTGCGAAAATCATTTTTGACCAAGTAATCTTCATTTAAATATCTCCTTTTATTGTTATCTGTTATCGTAATTAATTTATTTTTATTGCCCACAATCTCACCCCATTGGTGAGTTCTCATGAGATCTCTATTTTGCACATAATTTAAAAGGCTAATCACCCAACAAACCCTATCAACAGGGTATTTAAAAGATAACATTTCAGTCTAAAATAAAACCCGATGCAGGGTCCATGGAATTGTTAAATCTGCGTATTTTCAGACTCATTTGGAGTTGTTCAAAATTTCGGTTTCCAATTTTTTGATGATTAGTGGTTTTGTTCAAGGTGTCGCTCATCGCTAATGCACATTGGTGCAACGCGCGGACGGCTATGGTTATTCACTGGTGGCAAATTCGGACGCAGTAGGGACGCCACCGCAGCAAAGGAATGCTCTGTGCATCCCGCACTATCCCTCACCGGCTTAAAGGCCAGTGTTTCCTGCGCAATCTGATGAAAAAAATTTTAATCCTTTTGTTATTTCTTAGCCAAGCTGCCTTAGCTGGGGGCAAAGACAGCGTATTTCAAACAATTAGGTTCAAAGGATTAAATAATATTGATCTTATTTTGGAGGTCGATGAGGATGCTAAAGCGTGCGGGCTAAATAAGGCGGATCTTCTTCGCTCTGTAAGCTCACTTGTCAACCAATCTAGATTAATAAAAATAGACTCCCAATCAGATGACTACATAGCAATCAACATCACTACTTTACCAACCTCCTACGACGAAGGCAGAACACCGGCGTGCTTCTTTGTGAGCCAAATTGAGCTCAATAGGCTTATCAATTTTAAAGATAAGAAAATTTATGCATCATTATGGGAAAACACACTTTTAAACTACTCAGGATCAAGTGAAAGCGAAAAAGAATCCAAAGAGAAAAAGATAAATAACGAAAAATTGATCGAATCAGTGCTTCAAAAACTAGTGTCTACCCTGCTCAATGAAATCGAAAATGCAAACCGTTAAGCCATATTTCCCATAGCCTAAAGCCCATAGCCGCTTTATTATTCTGATTTCTTAGTGTCAGGTTTCTTCACAACCTTTTCCTCTGAGTGAGAGGTTGCACCGTGCTTAGCCTCGGGGTGCTTGGCATCTGAGTGTTTTGAATCTTCATGCTTAGTTTCAACTTGCTTAGATTCAACGCTCTTTTCAGTTTCGGCCTTCAACTCTTCTTTCTTCGGCGCAGGGTGCGACTCCTCATGGATGATGACTTCTTTTTCTAATTCCATGTCCTCACGAGCAAAATGGGAGTTGGTTGCACGTTTTTCAATTGGTGCATCATTCGCCGCCTTGTACTCAGGAGCGCGGGTTACAGTTTGCATTTGCTTGAACCCTTTTATGACGCCTCTGTAGCCCACCACGCGTGCGCAAACATCACTCACAAAAAATGAATCGTTATTGTGTATTTCCCACACAGGATTAACCAAAATATCGGTACTTAGACCGTCCTTTGATAGGGCGTTGTAAGTAGCAGCAGCCTTTGCGCGTTCCATAGAATTGAAACTAGTCTGTCCACTAGAGCTTAAAAAATTCTTATCTCCAGAGTTGATCAGTCCAAGCGTTTTTGTCACGCAACCTTGTCCTTTGACCAACTCTTTGATCTCAATATCGGCTAATGAATCTGTCGAAGCAATTGATGGAACCGGCACTTTTGCGGTTTCATTTGTGCTTACAACGCTTGCACATCCAGCAAGTAAACCAAAACACGCAGCGGTGATGATAGATAGTTTGTTCATTTAATTCCCCAGTTAACCTAAAAGTCAATATTGGTATCACTCTTAATCAAAGTGACCGATGGTTAACGAATCGGCATAAGAATAATGAACTTTAAAATACTATTAATTATTTAGTACTCAAAATATATGGAATTCTAATCTTTTTTTATATTTAAAGGGATTTAATCAACTTTTTTTATATTTCGGATTTGAATCCAAACCTTCATTCCACTTTTTAAAGCCAGTTGATCTACTGCTTTTGATGTTGTTTTTGAGTAAAGGGTAACCTCGCCAGCACTGAGTTTAAGAAGTTTTTCTGAGGGGTGGGGCATATCAGAAATGTCCGTAATTTTTCCTTCGAACATATTCAACTCGCTGCCAGCGCCTGCGAAATCAGGTGTAACGATGACCTCTTGAGCTAATACTGTGATGATGAGCAACTTGTCAGTGGGTACTTTTTCTTGCTTGACCCAAATGCTTCCACCCGAGAACTCTAGCTTCATCAACTGCAAACCTTCATCATTATCTGAAACTCGGGCCTGAAGCTCAAACTCTATCGGTTGTTCAGAGATAGGGGAGCGCGAGAAACCTGGAAAAACAGTGCTCAAAGGACCCTTTTGATATATATGGCCCTCCTTGATCACGGCAACCGATTCAGCCAAGTTCAAAAATTCCTCCTTGGAATGAGTTACGTAAACCATTGAGATTTTTAACTCTTTTCTAACCCGCTCCAACCAAGGCAAAACTTCGCTTTTTTTATCCGAATCGATTGCACTCAAAGGTTCATCTAACAATAAAAGTATTGGCTCTGCAAGCAAAGCTCTTGCAATAGCTACTCTTTGTCGCTCCCCACCCGATAGCAGTGAGGGGTTTCTTTTTAGCAATCCTCCTATCCCAAGCAACTCCAGCGTACTGCTCCAAAGCCGTGGGTCAGGTTTATTTTTGTTGCGCTTGACGGCGAACCTTAAATTATTCTCAACATCTAGGTGAGGAAAAAGGCTTGCATCTTGAAACACATATCCAACAGGCCTAAGCCAAGGGGGCAGACAAACTGACTTAGCAGAATCTTGCCAAACTTGCCCCGCCACATGGATGACTGATTGGGCCGTTTGTTCTAACCCGGCTAAGGCCCTCAGGAGGGATGTTTTACCACTCCCTGAGGAACCCCAAAGTCCAAGACACTCTCCGACTTTGAACTCAATATCAACATCCAAATTAAAGCTCCCTTTTTTAAGAGCTATTTGGAACTTATTGTGAGAATTCATTGGTACTTCGGCTCTTTATTTCGTCCCAACCAAGACATGATCAGTAAAACCACAAAAGAAAAACCAACCAACAAACCCGCTAACGCATTGGCCTTGGAGTAATCCATTGTCTCAACTAAGCTGTAAATTTGTGTAGAGACGACTTGAGTTTTGCCCGGTATGTTGCCCCCAATCATTAAAACGATTCCAAATTCGCCCACAGTATGGGCAAAAGTTAAGATCAAAGCCAGCCCAAACCCCTGCTTAGACATTGGAATGATGACGCTTGTAAAAGTATCCAAGGGGTTTGCACCTAAAGTATGTGCAACCTCTACTAACCGAGGATTTACAGATTCAAATGCGGTTTGCAAGGGTTGCACTGCAAATGGGAGTGAATAAAACACTGAAGCAACTAATAGGCCGCAGAATGTAAATGGCAGCGTCCCCATCCCAATTGACTGGGTCAATACGCCGATTGGACCATTTGGTCCCATCAAGATAAGCAAGTAAAAGCCCAAGACCGCTGGGGGGAGCACCAACGGCAGGGTAACCATTGCTTTAACTGCGTATCGCCACCTATTTTTAGTGAAAGAGAGCCACCACGCGATTGGGGTGGCTATTATTATCAACAGCAAAGAGGTAAATCCCGCCAACTCAAAAGTTAGCCACAACGAATTTATTACAGTTGAATCAAAAAACATACCGAGCGCCAAATTTTTAGACCTTTAAAATCCAAAGAACATTCAATAGTCTAACCTCTTACAACAAGCGGCCAAATTGAGAGACAATGACTCATTACTACATTTCCACAACCTTAAAAGCTATGCAGACCAATCAAAGAACAGAGCATTTAGTTAGATTACGCACACTCAAAGTCAACTCTACCCTACAGGCCTCCAATAGCAAATGGAGTTTAAACTCAATTATTGATCTAATTAACTTGCCCTTCAACGATTTGCTGTTTCAAGCCCAGCAAATTCACAGAACTCATTTCAACGCAAACGAGGTTCAGCTCTCGACCTTGTTGTCCATTAAAACGGGGGGATGTCCCGAGGACTGTGCTTACTGCCCGCAATCTGCGCATTATGAAACCGATGTCCAAGCCTCTAAAATACTAGACACCGAGGAGGTCAAAGCTGCAGCGCAAGAGGCCAAGAAAAACGGCGCTAGTAGGTTCTGTATGGGGGCGGCTTGGAGGGAGCCAAAGGACAGAGATATCGAGAAAGTTGTCGAGCTTATCAAAGTGGTTAAAGAGCTTGATATGGAAGCGTGTTGCACACTTGGAATGTTGAGTGCACAGCATGCAGAACAACTTAAAAACGCAGGACTGGATTATTACAACCACAACCTAGATACAACCCCAGAGAGCTACGCCGATATTATTACAACTAGGGTGTATCAAGAGCGCTTAGATACCCTTGAGAATGTAAGAAATGCCGGAGTTCATGTTTGCAGCGGAGGAATAGTGGGTATGGGAGAAAGCCGTCAAGAGCGCGCAGGACTCATACACCAGCTAGCTAATTTAGAGCCCTACCCTGAGTCTGTCCCAATCAATAATCTGGTGCAAGTTGAGGGCACCCCCCTTTACGGTACAAAGGAGCTTGACCCTCTTGAATTCGTAAGAACCATAGCCGTCGCAAGGATCACAATGCCAAAGGCACGCGTTAGGCTCTCAGCAGGTAGGCAAAATATGAATGAGGCAACGCAAGCGCTTTGTTTTATGGCCGGCGCCAACTCCATTTTTTATGGAGATAAACTCTTAACTACCGGCAATCCAGATTGGGATAGAGATCGGTCTTTACTTGAAAAACTGAATATTCGAACGGTTTGAATACGCAGTTTCAACCATAACTCGTACCGTCTGGTTTTTTTAAATTGAAGAAGCGCTTCTTTTGGCACGTAATAATTGATTATTGAGATTGATTCAAATAATTCAAGGTCGCCTCTTCTCGGTATCTTAGCCTAGGTGAGTAAAAAGGATGAATACAATTAAAAGAATCAGAAAGCACGCCCTGGCGTCTATTGGTTTATCTATTTCACCAAATATTCGAATCCTTTATAATTAATAAGTAACAAACATACCCTTATTTATGAAACTATCACCCGCACTGTCCGCCGTTTTATCTTTGGCTTTAACTTACCCTATATTTTCATTAGCTCAGAGCGTTCCGATGGGTAACGATGCCTCTCAGTCCACCTATTCCCTATTCAAGTTAAGCCCGGATATTTCAAATAAAGGGTTCTTTAACAAAGACGCTGAATGGTTTTTCTCCTTGGGTTTTAACAAAACTTACTACGCCACTTCTAACATTAACGTAAGTCAACCCGCTTTAGGAAATAACTTTACTGTCAATAGCGTTCAAGCGCACGACGAATACCGAACCCCTGGACTAAGAAGTCCTGACAACATTCGGGTAGGCCGATTCCTCAACGATGAGAAAACTTGGGGTATCGATTTAAGTTTAGACCACGACAAATACACAACTACTTTAGGTCAAACTGCCTTAGTGACTGGAACAAACACGGGGAGTCTTGGTATAGGTAATCAGCAGCTCAATTCGCCGACATTTTCTTACATGCTACACAACGGATTAAACCATCTGATGGTTGACCTCATATACCGGGCCCCTCTATTTGGGGCTATCAACGAATCATCTAGCCTTGCATTTATAGGTAAGATTGGAACTGGACCAGCTATTGTTCACGCGTACAACCAAGTCAACGGTGTACAAAACGATGAGGGCGTCAAAGACTTTGCACACGTGCTTGGTTTTAATAGCGGCTGGTGGCGTATTGTGGGTCTCTCAACTGGAATTGAGACCGGTGTGCGTTACACCTTTGCAAAGCCTCTATATGTTGAATTGACAGATAAGTCTATCTACACCATGGTGCGCAACATCCCTGTCAATCAAGGTACGGCTACTCAAAATATCTTATCAAACGAAATTATTTTGAGTATTGGCTACACTATGAATTGATGCGTGTAAGACCGCAATCATTAGACCCAACTGGGGACCCTCTAGTAATTATAAATTTAATCCCTAGCAACCAAGTCCCAAGAAATCAATAAAGCAAAGTGACGTAAAAATAACTTAAGTTATTATCACTTGCACTTCTTGGTAGACCGGAAGTGTTGTCAACAAATGCATTTCCCCCCAAAAACGTTTGATAGTAGGTTTGTTGAAAAACCATGTGCACATAGGGAATGGGATCATAATAAACTTCAAAGCCCGCTCCGGATGTGTTGGGGGATCCATTAGAAGAACAGTACGTCAAAAGAGAGTTATTTTGATTACAGGCGCCCGTTACTACATTTTGGTCGGGGTTAAAACTCCAATATAAATTGTCTACGGTACCCCTGGATGAGAACTCGAAAATACTCAAACCGTATTTTCTTAAATAATCGTATGTCAGTTTGGACCTCAGCGTTACCAAATTACTATTTAAACTGTCATGACTTCTCCCAACAGACCTAGAACCCCAATTTACATCCTCATAAATAACTGTTGCCTGAGCAGAAAAAGAATGTGTATTGGTAATATGCTGGAGCTGTGTATCAAATCCGTAATCAAAATAAGTTCCCGAGGCTGAACCTGAGACTAAAGGATCCCTTAAAAGATGCGAGGTCATACCAAAACTTCCAATCATGAATGAATTTTCGCCTTCATTTTTACTCCAAACAAGTCTCCAGTAAGGATTGTTATCTGAACGCACAGGGGTTGCTCCTGATTGCGTGGAAAGAGTGGCCCAGCCGGGACGCCCCTTAAAGTAGTTGCTTAGCTCTAGATAAATGCTGTCATCAAACATTGCATATACAGATAGGCCTACAACCTGGGAGTCAAGTCCGCCGTCAATTAAGCTAGATGGACCAAATTGCCCTATTCCCCAGGCATTTTGTAAACTAGAGTTCCTATACGGAAACCCGTAAATTGGTGTGGTGGACCACAGGTCTTGAACTGTAGGAGAATTGTTGACACTAACTCCCCAGTTAATCTTCTCGGCACCTATTAACGACTCCTTACTAAATCTAATCTCGCTTGCATCCAAATAGGTGTCTTGCCCGACTTTTGTTCCAGTTTGAACCCCAGAACTTCCATAAATAGGATTTGTATTGGCTAAGTTGGCGGTCCATTTGAGATATCCACCCACGTTATCCGTAAATTTACCTGCAACAAAAAGATTGGCTTCTTCAAAAATGGGCTGATCATTTTTTGCTAATGTAATACTAGGAGCCAGACTTGAAGATGTATCATTTATTTTAGTGACAGATGCTGTAGCCATTACTGAAAGGGGAAATACCTGTTTACCCATGGTGTAGCCCATAAGTTTAAATTTACGCCCCTCATAGGTAAGTTCACCAAAATTCAAATGACAAGTGGAGCAAGGCTGATCAGTTTGTCTGGAAAATGAAGGTAAAGCGTAGCTGTATGTGTTGAAAAATAAAAATAAAAAAAACAAAATCATGCCCTTAGGGATTTTGTTTAAACTTAAATAAAACATTAAAGACCCAAGAAAAATGCCACTAATCCGAAATCCGGATTTACCTCTTCCCATGATAACCCAAAATAATATGGGTACTTACTGTGAAAAGAAAAGTACGAATATCTTTTTAAAAAAAACTCATTAAATTAATAAGTCTGTAACAGTTTATAAGCAAAATAAAAACTGAATTATCAGTCATAGAAAAAATCTTTCTCGCGCTCTTGGTTAAATATTTCTAATTTTCTTGCCGATCAAAGCAAAAAAGATAGTTATAAATTAATCAGAATTAAAAAATTTTAACTTTAATCCGAAATTAAAAGAGAGGTATTGATTATGAAAATATTTGACTTGACATCTATTCAGGTAAAAGAGTGCATCGAACGCAACCCAAGATTTTATGAAATGTATCGGTGCTCGAACTTTATCACTGAGTCCAACGAAGTAAATGATAAAAAATTAAACGTAGAATTTTTCTTAATGAGCTTATTGCGAAAAATTTCTCCTTTTCCAAGCAATGCGAGGCAAATAGTTAAGATAATTAACTTCACTAGACCTCAATCAATTAGCGAACTAGAAAGACTAGGGAATGCATATATTTATTCGACAAACTTTAACTGATTGGTTAAGCATAAAGTTACTATGTTTGTCCTTGAGGCTAAGTCTAAGCCAACGAATCACAATCCTCCAAAGCAACTTGACGTTTGGAAGATTTCGATGACTTAGAAAGTGCACAAGGAGTGTGCGCAATGAAGGTGCGCAATGACTGGGCATTAAGGCAGTGTAAGCTTATACTCAATATTAATTGAAGAAATTACACCAACTAACACAAGCTTATATCATTGCCTTAAAGAATCAGGCCTTACCCCAAGATTGATAAGATATTCCTGTTTTGTCAATCATAGATTAAAATGTAGAATATGGACCATAAGCCATTTCAATCTATGCCCATATCTTCTATATTTTTATTACTTTTTTCTTGCTTCGTGGCAACCAATGCCAGTGCGCAAGCCAAAAATTTTGAGGGTTTCGATTTAAATTTAATTTCTGGGTTTGTGTCTTTGAAGTCCTCAACTAGCGCTGAGAATCTTCCGAGCATTTCTATTCAAAGAGACTCCCCTCAAAGTAATCCATTTTTATTAAGCGCAGGCTACACCGCTGCTATTTCTGAAAGCTACACCGTTGGAGCTTCCGTTAACTTTGACTTAACTAAATCCCCAGCATCAAATGTAAATGTCTATTCAAACGGAACACTTTTACCCAAATTTGGCAGCTCACAAGGTTTTAAAAACAGAGAGGGACTCGCTATCAAGCTAGGTTACGCTTTAGATCCAAACGCCCTCGCTTATTCAAAATTTGGTTATTCATGGGCTTCTACATACGGAACCAATAACGATGGAAGTGCTTTTAATGGGGATAATATTAAATTCACCTCTTACGCGGTAGGCTTAAGAGTTTCGCTAGATACAAAATTGTTTACGCTTGGAGAATTAAACTACAACCAAATTTTGCTCAATCAAACTAAAAAGACGATTGGACTCAATCAAGCTATTATTGATTCTAAAAGTGATGGATACTCAATCTTAATAGGCTTAGGATATCTCTTTTAGCGAGGCTCAGGCTACATTGACCCATATTATTTCGTTTTAAAAGGTTCGCAATGAATAACAGTGTGTTGATACACTTTTAGTTCTAATTACCTAAATCCTGAACACAAAGGTACATTTCACGCCTGTTGTGTACTCCACTTCTAACGAGTTTTACGCACCGGGGTTTTCATTGTTACAAACTCTTCTGCTACGGTGGGATGCACTGCAATTGTGTCATCGAAATCATTCTTGGTGGCTCCCATTTTCAAAGCGACTGCAATTGCTTGAATAATCTCCGGGGCTTCATCCCCTATCATGTGCGCACCAAGGACTTTTTGAGATTCTGAATCTACAATAAGTTTCATAAAAACCTTTTCATTCCTACCTGATAATGCGTGTTTAAGGGGTTTGAAATGAGCCTCATAAATATCTATAGTTTTGTATTTATCAAGTGCTTGTCCCTCCGTTAATCCAACAGTTCCAATTGGGGGTTGTGTAAATACTGCGCTTGCTACTTGAGATAAATCGACTTTTTTGGGCTCATTTCCAAAGAGTGTCTGAGCTACTGCGTTTCCCTCTCTGATTGCTACAGGGGTTAAAGTTACTGCGCTGGATACGTCACCCACAGCGTAAATAGATCCAACTGAGGTTTTACCGTAAGAGTCTACGCTAATGGATCCATCGCTGTCTAAGAGTACTCCAACGCTCTCTAAATTAAGATGTTGCGTATTGGGAATTCGCCCAGTTGCAAACATGACTTGATCTACATTTTCTGTCGGATGTCTTTGATCTTTAAATTTAACATTGAAGGTTTTTGTAGTATTTTCAACAATCTGCTCTAAATGAGACTCCAAAAAGAACTCGATACCCTTGAGAGTCATCTCCTGCCTGATATGTTTTCTAATACTTTCATCGAAACCATCGCTTAAAACTTCACGTCCGCGGTGGATGACAGTTACTTTTGTACCTAAACCATTAAAAATTCCAGCAAACTCTAAGGCGATATACCCGGCACCTACTATGACGATATGCTGGGGTTGTTGAGTTAAGTTGAAAACTTCATTGGATGAAATACCGTACTCTATCCCTGGAATTTTCGGTAATCGAGGTGTTCCACCAGTGGCAATCAAAATATATTTTGCTGCTATCTTTCTGGGCTCTGCTCCATCAATGTGAACTTGATGCTCGTCAATTAAAGAAGCCCGTCCTTTAAAAATTGAAACATTTGCAGCCAACAAATTTTTCTCGTAAATTTCACTAAGTCTGGAAATTTCTAGATTTTTACCTTTAATTAAAGTTTCCCAAGAAAAGGATGAATCACCAAAGCTCCAACCATACCCTTTAGCATCCTCAAAGGAGTGAGAGAAATGGGAAGCGTACACCATCAATTTTTTAGGCACGCAACCCCTTATGACACAAGTACCTCCATATCTGTACTCCTCTACTATTGCAACCTTTGCCCCTAACTGACTGGCAATTCTTGCAGCTCGCACCCCTCCAGAGCCTCCTCCAATTACGAGGAAGTCAAAGTCATAGTTACTTTTATTCATTTTCTTTTAAACTGTGATAGACCGTGAATATTTTTAGTAATTAGGTTAACCCAGAATGTACAGAAAGATAAGTAGGCAATATAAATAACAAATCCTATGTTGACATGGATCAAATGAAAGTTGGGGGGTGTTCTTCGATCTCTTTAGTTTTCGAGCCCAAGGCGAATCATGATTAGGCTCCCAACTTATTGATTTTGTCCTGGGTTTTAGTTAGAAAGTCGTTTGCATCATGACGCTCGTGAAGTTGCTCAAATGGTTCACCAAAAGTACGATTAACCATTCTTCCTCGCTTTACTGCGGGCCTTGAGTATATAGAGTCAACCCACCTGTTTACATTCTTATAATCTTGTACGCTTAGGAATTCAGCTGCCCCGTAAAGCCAGCCTTTAACCAATCCACCGTACCAAGGGAATACTGAAATATCTGCAATTGTGTATTCATTGCCAGACAAGTATTCATTTTTGGCTAAGCGTTGATCAAGTACGTCGAGTTGACGTTTCACTTCCATTGCGAAGCGATCAATTGGATACTCCATCTTTGTTGGAGCGTAAGCGTAGAAGTGACCAAATCCGCCTCCAAGGTAAGGGGCACTCCCCATTTGCCAGAAAAGCCAATTCATGGTCTCAGTTCGCGTTGCAAGGTCTTTGGGTAAAAAAGCGTTAAATTTTTCAGCCAAATAAAGCAAAATTGATCCGGATTCAAAAACTCTGATGTGTTGCCCTGAGCTGCGGTCCTCAAGTACTGGAATCTTTGAGTTTGGATTAAGCGCCACAAATCCAGAGCTAAATTGACCCCCGTCGCTGATTTTGACCAGCCACGCGTCGTATTCAGCGCCTGTGTGGCCTTGTGCCAGTAACTCCTCAAGCATTATTGTGACCTTGACGCCGTTGGGCGTACCCATTGAGTAAAGTTGTAAGGGGTGATGACCAACTGGCAATGCCTGCTCGACCCTGGAGCCAGCAGTTGGTCGATTGATACTTGCAAATTTTCCGCCGTTTGGTTTTTCCCAAGTCCATACTTTGGGTGGAATGTAATCAGATGCGTTAGACATTAAAGTTCCCTTTTTTAAATAGCCATTAGGATTATGTGATAAAGAAATTGTAAAAATTCTTCAAAGGAGGATCTCTATCTGAAATCTCATAAATAAATTTTATACCTTGGGTTAGTAATTTTGTTAAGTTTACTACTTTGTTTTCAATTCAGTTTAATTTTAATACTTTGTAAAATTTTGCAATAAAAGAATTTAAAAA
>CAIQHG010000087.1 GCA_903871545.1 uncultured Burkholderiales bacterium
GTCCTTAAGGTCACCCGTCGGAAGCCCGCAAATACAGGGCTTGGGAGCAAAGAAGAAGGGCTCGGAGATTTTCCGAGCCCTTGTGTATGGTGGAGCTGGGGGGATTTGAACCCCCGTCCACAAGCCTTTTTCACCCAGTTCTACATGTGTAGCCGTCTGATTTGTTTCTCATCCAAAATGTCGCGCAGCAGCACGCTACATCCCAGACCAGTACCCTATTTTCTCGTTCAACAACAAGGTACCCGTCGTCGAACCAGCCGATAAAAATTCCCTTACAGCCTGGAAGTCTTGCGACCCCCTTGCCCAGCCTATCGGCCTGCTGTTGTAAGGCTCACCGGATTAAGCGGCGAGTGCGAAACGTTCGTCGTTTGCAGTTAGTTTTTTTCTGCTGTTTTACGAGGTAACAGAACCTCGACATGCCCTGAAGCGCGTCCGAACCCATGTCGAAACCAATGCAGCCCCAAGTTAGTTATTTTACGACTCTGGCAACCACTTGAGTAGATCAAGGGGCGAATATATATTTATATCTGCACCCCACTTGACAATATCTCTCGCATCTCCAAGGTAGCCATAGCCTGCTGCAATTGTTTTAACGCCAGCTGCCTTACCCGCGACGATATCTCGTTCATCGTCTCCAATGTAGACGCAATCTTGTGGGTTAAAACCCATTCTCTTCATCGCCTCAAAAATAGGAGCTGGGTGGGGCTTTGCGTGCGAAGTGGTGTCCCCCGAAATAACAGTCTTTGCAAGTGAGAGTAGGGGAATCTTTCTCACAATCGGAGTTGTAAAGCGTTCACTCTTATTCGTCACAATGCCCCACTCTAAACCCCTTGCGTTTAATGACTCAATGAGCTCTTGGACGCCTTCAAAGGGAGCCGTACGGACAACTAAATTTTGTTCATAATTAACAAAAAAAGCCTCTTTCAAATCTGTGAACTCCGGATGGTCTGGTTCCATTTGAAAAGCTACTTTAAGCATCCCCCTTGCGCCCGTCCCTGTGTGGGGTCTGTACAACGAAAGTCCCAAAGGGGGGAGTCCTTTGTTGACTCTGAGTTGATCGGCCGCGGCCCCTAAATCTGGAGCACTATCGATCAGTGTGCCGTCTAAATCAAATAAAACCGCTTTTATGTTAGTCAACATACTTATACTTTTTTTAATAAAGACGCGCTTTTTTTAAATTCTCTAATATTAATCAGCAGGTCTTTGTAGTGCCAAGAAATAATTAACATTCGTTCCCTCCCCTAACCAATACCTTTGGGTAAGGGGGTTGTGATGCATACCCGTCATCCCCACGACGTTTAATCCTGCAACCTCGGCAAATGCGATTAACTCACTGGGTCTAATGAATTTTGCATACTCGTGTGTACCCCTTGGAAGCAGGTTCAACAAGTACTCTGCACCCACTATCGCCATCAAAAAAGACTGCAAATTTCTATTTATCGTTGAGCAAAAAACCCAACCACCTGGCTTAACCAACTCAGCGCAAGCACATACCACGGAAGAGGGATCAGGGACGTGCTCAAGCATTTCCATGCAAGTCACCACATCATAAAATCCAGGCCTCTCCTGTGCGAGACTCTCTGCCGAGACTTCTAAATACTCAAGTCCTTTAACCGCGCCCTCAAGTGCATGTAACTTTGCAACTTTTAAGGATTTTTGGGCTAGGTCTATACCGGTTACCTGAGCCCCGTTGTGCGCCAAAGACTCGCTCAGTATGCCGCCTCCGCATCCAATATCTACA
Organism: uncultured Burkholderiales bacterium; assembly: GCA_903871545.1. Classification (GTDB taxonomy): domain Bacteria; phylum Pseudomonadota; class Gammaproteobacteria; order Burkholderiales; family Burkholderiaceae_C; genus Limnohabitans. The sequence continues at coordinate 1,742 of CAIQHG010000087.1, forward strand.
ATTAACCTACCCTCTATGGAGGTGTGAGACTTTATCCAATCCAACCTGAGTGGATTAATTGCATGCAGGGGTTTGAATTCACTTTCTTTATCCCACCAACGATGCGCAAGTTGAGAGAACTTCTCAATCTCACTTGGGTCAACATTGGAAGTAATTTGATTATCAGTCATATTAGGCATGTGGATTTTTGGGGTGCGAATTCATTAGGGTGAATCGTTTAACCTAGAGCTTACATTGACCGTATTTTTGGCTTTTCACATCGGCATAGGCAGTAGTCTAACCGACTACGCCCCCGCCACACAGCCTGGCAAAGCGCTGCGCTGTTTACATCCTTGTGTCTACGGGTACCGCGCAGGACAAACCTCACTTGGTTGCAGACTCAAACTAGTGCGACCTCTACTGACTTTTCACTGCGGTTCGACGCCGATACCCTTTCAGGCATAAAATGTGATCCCTCCTAGTTAAGAACGCACGCCTTCACTGCGAACCCGCGGATAAACACCACTTCGCTCCAATAAAAAGAGCTTCTTGGTTTCGCGCCCATTCGCCCTGTTTGGCAGTCCCTCGTATCCGATTTTTGTTCATAGGCTTACAGTTTCTGTTCCACGCGCCCTTCCACCAATCGATCACCCACATGCAGTCACGATTCGCGTCGCTGGTCGTGATCAACTCGTAACGGGACTTGCACACGTAGAAGTGCGCCCATGCTGGGCGCACTTCTAAAGACAAAATCCCGCATGTAGCGGGATTTTGTAGTAGCCTCTAAGAGGGGTTTCGGGTCGTTAAATCACTTTGTTGAGCGAGTTCCAACGACTTCTATTTCTACGCGACGGTTTTTGGAGCGTCCCTCTGCTGTTTTGTTATCAGCAACTGGTTGAGCTTCGCCCTTGCCTTCAGTGTAGACGCGGTTTTTCTCAATTCCTTTGCTAACCAAGTAAGCTTTCACAGCGTCAGCGCGACGAACGGAGAGCTTTTGGTTGTAAGCGGGTGTGCCTACAGAGTCCGTGTGTCCTACAGCGATGATCACTTCCAGATTAATGGCCTTGATTTTCGAGATCAAATCATCAAGCTTTGCTTTGCCCTCAGGCCTTAGCACTGATTTGTCAAAGTCAAAAAATGCATCAGCAGCGTAACTAACTTTAGACGCAGCTACTACAGGGGGTGCGGGCGCTGGTTGTGCAGCCTGGGGAACTACAGCGGGCGCGGGCGTGGGCGCGGGTGGTGCTGGAGGGGGGGCAGGCTTAGAGGCAACGATTGCCCCGTCGCACTGCGCAGCAGCAGTAGCAGGTGTCCAAGAAGAATTGCGCCAGCATTCGCCGGAACTGTTCTTCCAAATTTCTCCACTTGAATTTTTCCAGTTGTTTATGTCTTGAGCACCAACTGTTGATGCTAAAGCGGAAGTGGCAGCACAAATTACCAAAAATTTCAGATTCCTCATATATCTCCCTAGAGGCAAAAAAAGCAGATACACTGCGAACTGGTATGACTTATTAGCCTACCAACTACATATCATTGTGCCACACTCTAATAAAACATTGAAAACGGCCAAAACAACGCAATCTCATTGATTACTTTTTTTAAGCCTAAAAGCGGTAAATACCTGCCCAAATCCGACGTGGACCCTAAAAAAGCTTTAAAAAGCTTATTTTGAACAATTTCTTTTTTGTTGCATGGGAGATACACGTCAAATGAAGCGACTCTAGGCCTAAAATGTAAGGTTTACCCAATAATAGAACGGTTTGCTCAAATGACCCAGTTTGCCAAAGAAACGTTGCCCATCAGCCTAGAGGAGGAAATGAGACGTAGTTATCTCGACTACGCCATGAGCGTGATCGTTGGACGAGCACTTCCTGATGCAAGAGATGGTCTAAAACCCGTGCACCGCAGAGTTTTATTTGCGATGCATGAGCTCAACAACGATTGGAACCGGCCTTACAAAAAATCTGCTCGTATTGTGGGCGATGTGATTGGTAAATATCACCCTCACGGGGACAGTGCTGTTTATGACACCATTGTTCGGATGGCTCAAGACTTCTCATTGCGTCATATGCTCGTGGACGGCCAAGGTAACTTTGGCTCAGTTGACGGTGACAACGCAGCCGCAATGCGTTACACAGAAATTCGTTTGGCCAAAATCGCCCACGAAATGCTTGCCGATATCGAAAAAGAAACTGTGGACTTCGGTCCAAACTACGATGGTAGCGAAAAAGAGCCTCTCGTTTTACCCAGCAAAATACCCAACCTTTTAATTAACGGCTCTTCTGGTATCGCTGTAGGAATGGCAACCAACATACCTCCACATAACCTGAATGAGGTTGTTGACGGATGCCTTCATCTGCTGCGCAATCCAGGGGCAACCATCGATGAATTGATGGAAATCATCCCGGCTCCCGATTTCCCAACCTCCGGGATCATTTACGGTGTGCAAGGGGTCAAGGAAGGTTACCGCACAGGCAGAGGGCGCATTATCATGCGCGCTAAATGTCACTTTGAAGACATTGACAAGGGACAACGTCAATCGATCATCGTTGACGAAATTCCCTACCAGGTCAATAAAAAGACTTTACTCGAGAGAATTGCTGAGCTGGTAAACGAAAAGAAAATTGAGGGAATCAGTCATCTCCAAGATGAATCTGACAAATCTGGCATGCGGGTGGTGATTGAGCTCAAACGCGGCGAGGTGCCCGAGGTGGTACTCAATAACCTGTACAAATTAACCCAACTCCAAGACACCTTTGGAATGAATATGGTTGCTCTATTAGACGGGCAACCCAAGCTGTGCAACCTTAAAGATCTAATTGATATCTTTTTGCAGCACAGACGCGAGGTGGTCACCCGCAGGACTGTATTTAACCTTAGAAAAGCGAGAGACCGGGGCCACGTTTTAGAGGGGCTGGCGGTTGCGCTTGCCAACATTGATGAATTCATCTCCATTATCCGGGCTGCACCCACTCCTCCCGTTGCAAAAGCAGAGTTGATGACTCGCAGCTGGGACAGTGGCATTGTTCGGGAGATGTTGACTCGCACACGCGAGGACGGGGTAACAATCAATGCAAATGATTACAGGCCAGAGGGTCTGCAAAAAGATTGGGGAATGGGGGCGGACGGTCTTTACAGGCTCAGTGAGACACAAGCCCAAGAGATCTTGCAAATGCGCTTACAACGCTTAACAGGCCTTGAGCAAGATAAAATCATCAATGAATACAAGGAAGTGATGGCAGAAATTGATGATCTGCTCGATATTTTGTCAAACTCTGCGAGAGTGTCTGCAATTATTGGGGATGAGTTAAGCGCTGTTAAACAAGAGTTTGGGCAAACCAAATTAGGGGCGCGTCGAAGTCAAATTGAGATGAACGCCCAGGACCTCGCAACCGAGGACTTGATCACTCCAACGGACATGGTGGTGACGCTCTCTCACTCAGGCTATATTAAGAGTCAACCCCTCTCGGAGTACCGCGCAATTAAGCGCGGCGGACGAGGCAAACAAGCAACTGTAACGAAAGAGGATGACTGGATTGAGCAACTCTTTGTAGCCAATACCCACGATTGGTTGCTTTGCTTCTCAAACCGAGGTCGTATGTATTGGCTTAAGGTGTGGGAAGTTCCTGCTGGCTCCAGAGGTTCAAGGGGACGCCCTATTGTCAATATGTTCCCCCTCAATGAAGGGGAAAAAATTAATGTGGTTTTAGCTTTAACAGGTACTTTTAGAAGTTTCCCCTCTGATCATTACGTTTTCATGGGAACTTCTATGGGAACCGTCAAAAAGACCTCCTTAAATGAGTTCTCCAACCCCAGGAAGGCCGGTATCATCGCGGTCGACTTGGATGAAGGGGACTTCCTCATTGGTGCAGCCTTGACAGACGGCAAGCATGACGTGATGCTTTTTAGTGACGGAGGTAAAGCGGTACGTTTCGATGAAAACGATGTACGCCCCATGGGCAGAAATGCCAGAGGCGTGCGAGGAATGATGCTTGATGAGACTCAGCACGTCATAGCCATGTTGGTGGCTCAAGATGAGGACCAAAGCGTCTTGACAGCGACCGAGAACGGATTTGGCAAACGCACATCAATTGCTGAGTACACCCGACATGGGCGGGGAACCAAAGGTATGATTGCCATTCAGCAATCAGAGCGAAACGGCAAAGTAGTTGCTGCAACCCTTGTGCACGCCAAAGACGAGATTATGCTGATTAGCGACAGGGGCGTCCTCATCAGAACGAGGGTCTCCGAGATCAGGGAGATGGGACGTGCGACTCAAGGCGTCACCTTGATTGGATTGGACGAGGGCTCCAAATTAAGCGGAGTCCAAAGGATTGCGGAAAATGATGCTCAAAACGGGGACGTAGCCAACGAGTTGAGTGAAGACAGCGCTGATCCTATTGAGGGCTCCGTAAACGATCAGGGAAGTACCTCCACTGACACTGATCAAAACGATCCCACCTCGCCTGATAAAGATTTACCCAAGACTTGATAACACTGAGCGGGGCGGGGGAGTAGACCCCTCTTTTGAAAAATTGAAATATGTTAGTTTTCGCGTTTGGGTCTCTCTGCCTGATTTTTGCGTGTTTCATTTTGGGTTTTGCTCCAGCTCTACCCTCTCCCCACTTTTATTTTTGATCCTTTTTGTCTAGATGATTCGTCCCTTTAATTTCTCTGCCGGTCCGGCCGCAATGCCAGAAGAGGTGCTACAAATTGCTGCCGCCGAGATGCTAAATTGGCAAGGCTGTGGGATGGGGGTTATGGAGATGAGTCACCGGGGCTCAGAGTTCATCTCCATTTATGAAAATGCTGAAAAAGATTTTAGAGAACTGCTCAGCATCCCACCCAACTTTAAGGTACTTTTCCTCCAAGGCGGAGGACTAGGGGAAAATGCAATTGTCCCCCTCAACCTTTCTCGCGGTGGCTTGGTCGATTTTGTACTAAGCGGCAGCTGGGGCCAAAAATCTTTCGTTGAAGCCGCTAAATATGCAAACACTCATATTGCCGCAACCAGTCAAGAGGCTGGGTTCACTTACCTTCCCGAGCCCACCCATTGGAATCTAAGGGAAACAGCAAGCTACGTGCATCTATGCACCAACGAAACTATTCACGGCGTTGAATGCCATGAGTTGCCAGATCTAAAGAGTTTGGGCTCAAGCGCCTCTCTTGTGATTGATTTTTCCTCTCACGTTTTATCCCGCACTGTAGATTGGTCAAGAGTGGGATGTGCATTTGCAGGCGCGCAGAAAAATATTGGTCCAGCAGGCCTCACCCTAGTCGTCATCAGAGATGACTTGCTAGAGCAAGCCATGGATATCTGTCCGAGTGCGTTTAACTACAAGTTAATCGCTCAGGCGCATTCAATGTACAACACGCCCCCGACCTATGCTATTTACATTGCTGGGCTCACCTTTCAGTGGCTAAAAAAACAAGAGGAACAGGGTTACATGGGTACGCTGGCTATTGAGCAAAGAAATAAAAGGAAGGCTGAGCTTTTATACACTTACTTGGATAATTCACAGTTTTACTTTAATAAAGTTTTGCACTCGAGCCGTTCCCGTATGAATGTGCCCTTCTTTTTAAGAGACGAATCCTTGAACGAGGCTTTTTTAAAAGGAGCCAAGAACAACGGCTTATTGCAACTAAAGGGGCACAAATCTGTGGGTGGAATGCGCGCAAGCATTTACAACGCAATGCCGCTTGAGGGGGTGCAAACACTGATTGAATATTTGCAAGATTTTGAGAAAACTCGAGCCTAGTCGGCACAATTTGCTAACCAGCACCTCTTTTTGATAATTGCCCCATTGATGCAAACCCAAAGCTTTGTGCCAGGCTTATTGCTTATACTCCACTAAAGTCAACATTAACTCCTTAATCAACGACTTCAAAACTACTTTATTAAAGCGCACAAAGACCCCATCACATATGGATAATACCCAGCCTTCTTCCACTCATAGCGTGACAAGCGAAAATGGTTTGACACCTCTGCGCATCCAAATCGATTCATTGGATCGTCAAATCCTTGAGCTCCTAAATGAACGGGCCAAAGTTGCTGAAAAAGTGGGTGAAATTAAACGGGCCGAGGGTTCTCCCTTTTTTCGTCCAGATAGGGTGGCCCAGGTGATTCAAAAAATGGAGGTGGCCAACAAAGGACCTCTTCAAAATAAACATGTTGCAAGTATTTGGCTTGAGATTACCTCTGCTTGTTTAGCCCTTGAAGCCCCTCAACGCGTTGCGGTCTTAGGGCCACAGGGGACATTTTGCGAACAAGCAGCAATTGAATATTTTGGTAGTGCTGCTGAGTTCATTTACTGCTCCACTTTTGATGAGGTCTTTCACGCAACCTCAGCGGGCACAACCCAGTTTGGAGTCGTTGGGGTTGAGAACTCGACCGAAGGAGCCGTAGCCCGCTCACTGGATTTATTCCTGCGCTCGCCCGTGCACGTTGTGGGTGAGGTGAGTCTGCTAATTAGACATAACTTGATGCGCCAAAGCCCATCCTTAGAGGGCATTGAGGTGGTTCTTGCTCACCCCCAAGCGTTGGCTCAGTGTCAGGGGTGGTTAAACCAACATCTCCCCAACGCAGAGAGACGAGCGGTATCAAGTAACGCAGAGGGCGCGCGCCTTGCCTCCACCAACCCGCTTTGGGCTGGCTTGGCAAGCGAGCGCGCAGCGGCACAATTTGGCCTGCACATTGTGGCCCACGCCATACAAGACGAGGCCTACAACCGAACTCGCTTTTCTATCATCTGTTTACCCCAAACCCTGAACACGCCCCCTGCAACAGGTAAAGACTGCACCAGTTTAGTTGTCTCCGTGCCTAATAGGCCTGGAGCAGTGCACGATCTTTTAGTGCCCCTTAAAAATAACGGTGTCTCGATGTCTCGGTTTGAGTCAAGGCCTGCTAAGTCTGGTCAGTGGGAGTATTTCTTCTACATCGACATTCAAGGCCACATTAGCGAAACTCCTGTGCAAATGGCACTACAAGATTTAAAGGAGCTTTGCGCCTTTTACAAAGTCTTGGGCTCTTATCCTATCAATGGGTAAGGAAGTGTTTACACCGTGCACTCATAGGGCGGCGTTTATCTTTACCTTTTCTACCTAGTCAGTCAGCGTTTTATGTTTAAAAAATTAGCAGTCATTGGCTGCGGCTTAATAGGTGGCTCTTTTGCTTTGGCCCTTAAAAAAGCAAAACTAGTGGATCATGTGATCGGCTTTAGCAGCACACAGGCCACTCTCATGCGCGCTAAGGCGGGCGGGGTCATTGATGAGATGTCCACAAGTTTAGAGCAAACTGTTAGGGGTGCTGACTTGGTGTTGGTTGCCATTCCCGTTCAATCCATCGGTCAATGCTTTAAAGAGATAAGGGAGTTCATTGACCCCGGTGCTTTGTTGATGGATGTAGGCTCAACTAAGCAAGATGTTGAGGCTTATGCGGTCGCTTTTTTAGGGGACAAACTGTCTCAGTTTGTACCTTCTCACCCAATCGCAGGAAAAGAAAAGTCAGGAGTTGACCACGCTAGTGCAGATCTATTTCGAAATCGTTCATTGATTTTGACACCCCTTGCCCAGACCAAGCCTGCACTGGTTGAGACAGCTCGACTGATATGGTCCACTATAGGTTCGCGTGTTCATTTGATGAGCTCATGCGATCACGACAATGCATTTGCAGCGGTCAGTCATTTGCCTCATTTAATCGCTTTTGCATTCATGAATGGGCTCATTGATCAGCCCAACCATGAACAGCTCCTATCCGTTGCAGGTCCAGGGTTTAGGGATTTTTCAAGAATTGCAGCGAGTGACCCCGTTGTGTGGAGAGATATATTTTTCTCCAACAAAGAGAACCTAAAAAAGCAAGCCCGTCTTTTCTGCGCCTCGCTGCAAACACTTGAGCAATTAATCGAGGAGGAGAATTCGGACGCTTTAATTAAAATAATTGAGCTCTCTAGGTCTAGTCGCTCGAACTGGCACATTGATTAAGTTCAAAATCATGTCTTGGATTTTTACTCTATCTCTACAATATTTTAACCAGGACCCCTGTCAAGTATGTATTCCACTCCTTTCCTAGACATACCCTGGCTTGAGTTTGCTCGGGGTGAGGTGACGTTGCCTGGCTCCAAAAGCATCTCAAACCGGGTTCTACTTCTTGCTGCTCTTAGTAAAGGCGAGACACTCGTGCAAGGCCTACTCGCCTCTGACGACACCTCGGTGATGCTCGGCGCGCTCAAAGTGATGGGGTGCACTTTAACTCAGACCAAAGAGGGACTGATCATCACAGGCATCCAAGACACCTTGGCTTCAACCACAGAGCTCGCTCCCCTTGATTTGTTTCTTGGAAATGCAGGTACCGCTATGCGCCCGTTAACAGCTGCTTTAGCGGTGCTAGGTGTCAGTGCAAAAGTCCACGGGGTTGATCGAATGCACGAGCGTCCGATTGGGGATTTGGTTGAAGCATTAAAACAAATAGGTTGCTCAATTGATTATCTAGGGCAAGAGGGGTACCCTCCCCTTCGATTGAACCCAAGAGATTCACATCAACAAAGCAATTTTGCAGCCTTAATCAAAAAGCCCATACAGGTGCGAGGGGACGTCTCTAGCCAATTTCTTACCGCCCTTTTGATGGCCCTTCCCCTCGCAGCAAAAGAGGACATCTGCATTGAAGTGGTGGGCGAGCTGATCTCAAAACCCTATATAGACATCACACTGAAGATGATTCAACAGTTCGGTGTCTCAGTTCTGAAAAATGGATTTAAACGCTTTGTGGTTCCCAAATCCAGCGCCTTCTGCAGTCCAGGCACCGTGCAGGTTGAGGCCGACGCGTCCTCTGCGAGTTACTTTATAGCGCTTGGAGCAATAGCATCTTTACCCTCTGATTCAGGGATAAAAATCAATGGAGTAGGCGCTAACTCTATTCAAGGTGATATTGAATTCATAGCTGCTGCAAAAGCCATGGGAGCTCAAATTGAAGTAGGCACGAGCTGGATTCAGGTGAAAAAAGGGGCCTGGCCACTAAGGGCAATAGATCTGGACTGCAACCATATTCCCGACGCTGCAATGACCCTGGCGGTGATGGCGCTTTATGCAGATGGACCATCTACACTGAGAAACATTGGAAGCTGGCGTGTTAAGGAGACCGACCGCATCAAGGCAGTTGCAACTGAGTGCCGCAAATTAGGCGCCCAGGTAAGTGAGGGCGACGATTGGGTGCAAATTTGCCCTATAAAGCCAGGCGCCTGGCGCGCAGCAAGCCTACACACTTACGATGACCACAGAATGGCAATGTGTTTCTCACTCGCGGCCTTTAACGGGGACAAAAAGAAGGTCAGAATTTTGGATCCCAAATGTGTTGGCAAAACGTACCCCGATTATTTTGAAAGCTTTTTAGGGCTCAGCTTGACGGGGCCCTCCAACGTTCCGGTTATTTGCATTGACGGCCCCTCAGCCTCTGGAAAAGGCACCTTGGCCGCTTTGGTTGCTGAGAAATTGGGGTACCACTACTTAGATTCTGGCGCCCTTTACAGACTGAGTGCCTATGCTGCCTTGCAACAAGAAATCCCTCTCGAGTTGGAATATGAGGCAAAGCTTGCCGCACTGGTTCGAGATTTGGAAATCGAGTTTAAATGTGAGCGCATACTTCTTAATGGCATTGATATATCAGAGGCGATCAGAACTGAGGAGGCAGGTATTAATGCTTCAAAAATATCTGTTTTAGGCGGTGTTAGAGCGGCCTTGGTGGAGCTTCAACACAGCTTTAAAAAGCTTCCAGGTCTTGTGGCAGACGGACGAGATATGGGCACTGTGATCTTTCCTGGCGCTCAGTTGAAGCTTTTTCTGACCGCTGGTGCAAAGGAAAGAGCAAAAAGACGACATAAGCAATTGATTTCAAAAGGAATTCAGGCTAAAATAGAAGACCTTTTTGCTGATTTAGAGGCTCGGGACTTGCGTGACAGCACGAGAAGTGTTGCGCCTTTAGTAGCGGACAAAGAGGCTTACCATTTAGACAATTCAAACCTATCCGTTGAGGAATCAGTGAGACAGGTTATGTCTTGGTGGGAAGAAAAGCAGGCATTTTGATCGATTTTTTGCCTTGGGAAGAGTCCCATTGAATTTGTTTGATTCGAATGACTGCTTGATTTCGATTGCGGCCCACATCACTCCTCCCTGCGCGTCTTGCGCATCGGTTATGTGGATCATTAACTTAACCCCAGCGGGCACACCTCCAAAGCTCGCACAACACAGCAAACGGGACCATTATCAATGCTTTGCGGTTCATCTTTGAACAGCGGGCGGAATGTTCTTGTATCGTTTTGCTTAGGAAACCTTTTATGTCAGAATCTTTTGCCGAACTGTTTGAAGAATCCCTAAAGCGTTCAGAAATGCGCACGGGTGAAGTTATCACTGCTGAAGTGATACGCGTAGAACACAACCACGTTGTGGTCAATGCGGGTCTCAAATCAGAGGCTTATGTCCCAATTGAAGAATTTAAAAACGATCTCGGTGAGATCGAAGTACAAGCAGGAGACTTTGTCTCTGTTGCGATCAGTAGCGTTGAGAACGGCTACGGAGACACCATCCTTAGCCGGGACACGGCCAAACGTTTGGCATCATGGCTGTCCCTTGAAAAAGCTCTGGAATCTGGAGAATTTGTAAGCGGCACCACAAGCGGCAAAGTCAAAGGCGGATTAACTGTTTTGGTGAACGGTATACGCGCTTTCTTGCCTGGCTCTTTGATCGACACACGCCCCATCAAGGACTTGAGTCCTTTTGAGAACAAGACGATGGAGTTCAAAGTCATCAAGCTTGACCGCAAGCGCAACAACGTCGTGCTCAGCCGCCGCGCAGTAATAGAGGCATCTATGGGCGAAGAGCGTGCTAAGTTGATGGATACGCTCAAAGAAGGCTCAGTGGTGCACGGCGTTGTTAAAAACATCACCGAGTACGGTGCATTTGTGGACTTGGGCGGTATCGACGGTTTACTGCACATCACGGATATGGCCTGGAGACGCGTGCGTCATCCAAGCGAAGTGGTACAAGCGGGTCAAGAAATTACGGCGAAGATTCTTAAATTTGATACTGAGAAAAACCGCGTCTCCCTTGGACTCAAACAAATGGGGGATGATCCTTGGATGGGAGTCGCACGACGATATCCACAAAGCACACGCATGTTTGGTAAGGTCACCAACATTGCTGACTACGGGGCGTTTGTTGAACTTGAGCCAGGCATAGAAGGTTTAGTTCACGTCTCCGAGATGGACTGGACAAATAAAAACGTGGCTCCAAGCAAAATCGTCTCCTTAGGCGATGAAGTCGAAGTCATGGTTCTTGAAATCGACGAGGACAAGCGCCGCATCTCCCTTGGCATGAAGCAGTGCCGGGCCAACCCATGGCAAGAATTCGCGCAGGACACAAAACGTGGTGACCGAGTCAAAGGACCCATCAAATCAATTACAGACTTTGGTGTATTTGTTGGACTCGCAGCCGGCATAGACGGCTTGGTTCACTTATCCGATCTTTCTTGGAATGAGACCGGCGAGGCAGCTGTTCGCAACTACAAGAAAGGTCAAGAAGTTGAAGCCGTTGTGTTGGCAGTTGACGTCGAGCGCGAGCGCATCTCCCTTGGTATCAAACAACTCGATGCAGATCCTTACACAACCTTTGCCTCCGTTAACGAGAAGGGACAAATCGTAACGGGCAAGGTCAAAACGGTTGATGCAAAAGGTGCTGAGATCGATCTAGGCGAAGAGGTGTTGGGTTATTTGAGAGTCAGCGAAATTTCTCGCGAGCGAATTGAAGACGCCCGTACCGTGCTCAAAGAAGGCGATGAGGTCACTGCAGTGGTGATCAACGTGGACAGAAAAACCCGCAACATTCAACTCTCTATCAAAGCCAAAGACGCAGCCGATCAACAAGAAGCCATGGCCTCTTTGAACCAACAAAGCTCGCGCGAGAATGCTGGGACTACAAGTCTTGGCGCGCTCTTAAGGGCCAAGTTGGATACCCCTGAGGACTCACAATCTTAATCACATTAGATTGCCACCAACACAATGACTAGAAGCGATTTGGTTGAAGAACTGGCCTCTCAGTTTCCTCAGCTCACCCACAGAGATGCTGAGTTCGCTGTGAAAGCTTTGCTGGACGCGATGAGTGACGCCTTAACACGTGGTCACCGTATTGAGCTCAGAGGGTTTGGCAGTTTTTCAATTAATCGCCGTCCACCCAGACTTGGGCGCAACCCCAGATCTGGTGAACAAGTTGCAATTCCTGAGAAAAGAGTTCCTCATTTCAAGCCCGGCAAAGCGCTTAGAGAGGCGGTGGATGAAAAAACCGCCAATTTAAGCTTAACCGACGCAAAAAAGAATCCTTAAATCGACTGGGTAACAAGATTGAAACACACTCTGTGGCTGCTTCGGTGGATTCTGAAGGCAGCCATTTTTTTTACGCTGTTTGCTTTTGCACTTAACAATCAGCAAGAGGCAACTGTCAACTTCTTCTTTGGAATGAGTTGGAGGGGGCCAATGGTTTTGATCGTTTTGACGGTCTTTACAATAGGGCTGATTGTGGGTGCACTAGCAATGGTGCCCCGTTGGTGGCGTGCGAGAAAGATTGCCCGCCTACCCAGTAATGAGCGTACTGAGTTGGGGGATAAAAAAAATCAGAAAGATCAAATAGAACAATTACAGCCCACGAATTTCACTGCCATTTAAACGTTAACGCATCCCCCTACTAAACGACACCCAATCAAGTGAACTCGTCCACAATCTCCCCCTTCACTTTTAAAGCCGAGCGCGCGTTATGCGACCAAAGGCTGAGAGCCACTCATGTCTATTGATTGGGTTTGGTTGTTGATGGGTGCGTGCGCAGTGTTTGCGCTTGGATGGGTTGCATCCCGCTTTGATATCCAACAACTTAAATTAGAAAATCAACGAAACCCAAAAGCATATTTTCAAGGCCTCAACTTTTTACTTAACGAACAACAAGACCAAGCCATTGACTCTTTCATTGAGGCCGTTCAACAAGACCCCGATACCTCTGAGTTGCACTTTGCTTTGGGTAATTTATTTAGAAAAAGGGGTGAGTTTGAGCGCGCTGTTAGGGTGCATCAACACTTATTAGCCCGAGCAGACTTATCTACCAAAGATAGACACCGTGCGATGTTTGATTTGGCCCAGGATTACTTAAGAGCTGGAATTATCGACAGAGCCGAAAACGCTCTTAAAGACTTGGAGGGCACGCAAATGGAGGGGCAAGCGATGCTTTCACTCTTAACCCTTTACGAACGCTCCCGGGACTGGGAGCAGGCAGCTAAAGTGGCAGAACGACTTCAAACGCTTGGAGAGGGAGATTTCTCCGCTCGCTTGGCACATTACTTATGCGAACAAGCAAAGGCCATAGAGGGCACAGACCCAAACCGGGCGCAGACACTTATAGAAAGTGCACTTGTGTGCTCTCCCCTTCATGCGCGCTCCAGACTTGCTTTAGCGCAGCTCTTGCGTCTTCAGGGCAAGACCTTAAAAGCTTTAAATACTATCAAACTGCTTTTTAAAGAAACCCCCAGGTTCTCAGGCCTAGGCGCACCCTTGTTGGCTCAATTTGCAAAAGAAGTTCACCAAACCGGTGAGGCTTTAAACATACTCAATGAGAGTTATCAAAACAAACCCAGACTCGATGTACTGGAAGCGCTGATAGAGTTGAGCCTAGCGGATGAAGAACTCACACCCCGTGCAGACGACTCTAGTCCTATGAGCCCATCAAAGCCCCTTTTGATGAGCCCAGTGGTACAAAACCTTTACGCCCAGCACCTGGTGCGCACACCCTCTTTGATTGCGGCTACGCACTGGCTAAGCGCACAGACCCTCTCCAGCGCTGCCACCCAGGCCACAGTCTTGCAAACTCTAGATAAGGCGGCAACGCCGCTTAAAAGGTACCGCTGCGCAGCCTGCGGGTTTGAGGCGCTGACTCATTTTTGGCAATGCCCGGGATGCCAGTCTTGGGACAGTTATCCCCCTGAGAGAGTTGAAGAATTATGAAGACCTTATCTTTAGAGAACGTAAAAGCATCAAAAGTTCTCGTAGTTGGAGACGTGATGCTTGATAGGTATTGGTACGGCTCTGTTGACCGAATTAGCCCTGAGGCCCCGGTGCCAGTCGTTCGAATCACAAAGGAGGAGGACCGACTCGGGGGCTCTGCCAACGTTGCCTATAACGGGGTGAGTCTGGGGGCAACCATTAGTCTACTCAGTGTGGTAGGCGAAGACGAGGTCAGTCACAAGTTAGAAAAACTTATCAGTGTGAGCGGGATTAAACCTTTTTTTGGTCGTGACCCACAATTAAAAACCACCATGAAGTTGCGCGTGATTGGTCGCCAACAGCAGCTACTCAGAGTTGACTTTGAAAGCAATCCCCTGCATGAGAGCCTTGCCTCTCAGACTGAAAAATTCAATGAACTGATTAACAACCACCAAGCCGTTGTCTTCTCCGACTACGGCAAAGGGGGGCTAGGCGAGGTTGAGCGCATGATCGAGATTGCAAAAAACCACCACAAACCCGTACTGATTGATCCCAAAGGAAGCAATTATTCAAGGTACAAAGGGGCCACCGTCATTACGCCCAACAAACAAGAGCTTAGGGAAGTGGTGGGGGAATGGAGCAGCGAGGAGGATTTAAAATTAAGGGCTCAGCGACTGCGCGCAGATCTTGGTGTTGACTCGCTGCTGCTCACGCGCAGCGAAGAGGGTATGAGTCTCTTTGACGCGGCAGGCGAGTTGCATGTGGGCGCCCAAGCACTAGAGGTCTTTGACGTCACAGGTGCGGGAGACACTGTGATCGCCACCTTGGCCGTTTTAATGGCAGGTGGCCTTACAGTACGTGAAGCGCTCCCCTGGGCCAATAAGGCGGGGGGCATCGTGGTGGGCAAATTTGGCACTGCCAGTGTCAGTTTTCAGGAGTTGACGGCATGACTATCGTAGTGACTGGGGCGGCGGGCTTTATTGGGAGCAATATCGTTAAAGGTCTCAACAACAGAGGCATCACAGACATTATTGCAGTGGACGATTTAACGGACGGAGAAAAATTCACCAATTTAGTTGACTTAAAAATCATTGACTACGTAGACCAACATGACTTTTACGAGCTCTTTGCTGCAGGCGCTTACGGCAAAGTGGAAGCCGTTTTTCACGAAGGTGCTTGTAGCGACACCATGGAGACTGATGGGCGCTACGTGATGGATAATAATTTCTCCATCACCTGTGCCCTTCAAAAGAGTTGTCAGCTACAGAACACGAGGCTTATCTACGCCTCTTCAGCGGCCACTTACGGGGGCTCAAGCGTTTTTAAAGAGACCCCTGAGTTTGAGAAGCCGCTCAATGTATACGGCTACTCAAAGCTCTTGTTTGACCAACGCATGCGAGCGCTATACGGCACTCAATTTGAGCACTCCCCGAGCCAATTGGTGGGTTTTAGATATTTCAACGTGTACGGGCCTCGTGAACAGCACAAGGGACGCATGGCGAGCGTGGCGTTTCATCAAAACAAGCAACTATTGGAGACAGGCCGTGTCAAACTCTTTGGGGCTTACGGGGGCTACAAAGCGGGCGAACAAATGAGAGACTTTGTCTACATTGATGACGTCGTTGATGTCAATTTATGGTTTTTTGACCATCCCACAAAATCAGGACTTTTCAATTTGGGATCCGGAAGGGCACAGCCGTTTAATGATGTCGCGCTCTCCGTCATCAACGCACACCGAGGATTTGAGAAAAAGAAAAAAAGCTCTAAAGCGCTCAGCTTGTTGGAGGCTGTGGAACAAAAATTGATTGAATACATCGATTTCCCACCCGCTCTTATTGGCAAATACCAGTGCTACACCCAGGCCGATTTGAGCGCCCTTAGAGCGGCAGGATGCAAACACACATTTCACTCAGTCGAACAGGGGGTGATTGCCTATATGGATATCTTACAAACTATGGATGCGTCTTAAACTACTCTTATGTTTCAAGTTTCAATCATTTGTGTATTTGCGTGTTTGGGAGCTTTGACGCGTTGGCAAATGGGTTTGCTGTTCAACGCGCTTGGGCCTATTCCCATTGGAACTCTTGCATGTAATTTAATAGGTGGTTATTTGGTTGGGGTATGTGTGGGCGTTTTCAACGAGCTTACGCAAATTGACCCCATTTGGCGATTGGCACTTATTACGGGGTTTATGGGATCTTTGACCACTTTCTCGTCCTTTAGTGCAGAGGTTATTGCTATGGTGAGCGAGGCTAAGTGGTTTCTAGCCCTAACTACCATTGGTCTTCATTTGTTTGGGTCCTTGGTGCTGACGTTTTTAGGCATTAAAACTGCCACCACATTTTTGACCCAACTAAGCCCTTAGTCCAGTTATGCTTACACCCACACCCCTTCTTATTTCATCAAAACCTCACCAGGAAACTTGAAAATGTACGGATTGCTTAAACTATCTGCCGCTATTGACTGGATCAGCGAGCGCTTGGGCACTCTAGCGGCTTGGGCCGTTCTTTTAGCGGCCACTATTTCAGCCGGCAACGCCTTTGTTCGTTACGGCTTAGACTTTAGCTCCAATGGATGGCTTGAGATACAGTGGTACCTCTTTGCTGCAACCGTGATGCTTGGGGCTCCTTTAGTGCTAAAGCGCAACGAACATGTACGCGTCGATTTAATCTACGGATCTATCGGTACCAAATTTCAGGTTTATGTGGATCTTTTTGGACTCCTTATTTTTTTGTTGCCCGTCATGGGGTTTATGGGATGGCTCAGCTTTCCTCTGTTTCTTAAAATGCTCTCCTCAGGGGAGGTTTCAAGCAACGCGGGTGGTTTGGTTCGCTGGCCTGCGATGATGTTGTTGCCCCTTGGTTTTTTTTGGGTTTTCATACAAGGCCTAAGCGAAATCGTCAAACGCATTGCCCATCTGAGGGGTGAGATTAAGATGGATACAAATTATGAAAAACCGGTTCAGTGAACTTAGGTTTTTGTACGACATAGTTTGAGCTTAATATTTTCACTTAAGTTTAAATTAATTTTTTTTATCAATTTAAAATATTTAGGATTCCCTGATGTTTGTAATGGAGAATTTCCCGCCCTACATGTTTGGTGGTCTCATTTTGATGATGCTCATCGGGTTTCCTGTCGCTTTTTCGCTCGCCTCTTTGGGTCTGGCATGCGGCTTTTACGCTATCCAAATGGGCTGGTTTCCAAGTGGCTTTATGGCGAATCTACCCTTAAATGTGTTTGGTATATTGGCCAACGACTTGTTGCTTGCAATTCCATTTTTCACCTTCATGGGTGCAATACTGGAGAAATGTGGACTTGCTGAGGATATGCTCGACTCGATGGGTCAACTCTTTGGCCCCGTCAAAGGCGGCTTAGGGTACTCAGTTATCATTGTGGGCTTTATCTTAGGGGCGATTACGGGGACCGTTGCGGGCCAAGTTATTGCGATGGCCCTCATCTCATTGCCCGTCATGATTCGATACGGCTACAACATGCGCTACGCAACCGGCGTGCTTGCGGCCTCTGGCACTATTACCCAACTCGTCCCCCCCTCACTGGTGCTCATTGTGATGGCGGATCAGTTGGGTCGCTCCGTTGGGGACATGTACAAGGGTGCGTGGGGGCCCTCTATTTTGCAAGTTCTCATCTTTGTGCTCTACACGTTTTTTCTCGGCGTCTTTAAACCTAGCCACGTACCCGGGGTACCGGCGTCTGCGAGAACGCTTCAAGGGTCGAGACTTTGGCTAAAGTGCTTAAGAGGCATTATCCCCTCTGCACTTTTGATCTTTGCTGTCCTTGGCTCCATGGGGGGTCTACCGGGAATGGATTCGGCGATCGCAACGCCCACCGAGGCAGGTGCTATGGGTTGCATGGGAGCACTGTTTCTTGCCGCTATTCACGGAAGAATGTCGCGCGAACTGATATGGGAGGCGATGCACAGCACCATGCGCCTGACGGCCATGGTGGTCTTTATTTTGATCGGTTCACGTGTCTTCTCTATGGTATTTCAGGGGGTAGAGGGGGGTAAATGGGTAGAGGACATGCTCTCCAATTTGCCGGGGGGTCAGGTTGGATTTCTCATTGCCGTCAATATCTTTATTTTCTTTCTGGCTTTTTTCCTGGACTTCTTTGAGATCGCATTTATTATTCTCCCCCTTTTAGGGCCGGTGGCAAATAAATTAGGAATCGATCTGGTTTGGTTTGGTGTGCTGCTTTGCGTAAACATGCAAACCAGTTTTATGCATCCACCCTTTGGCTTTGCGTTGTTTTATTTGAGAGGCATTGCAGATACGCTTTTCAAGGAAGCCCGAATATCCAGGCCCGTGCTATCTAAAGATATTTACCTGGGGGCACTCCCTTGGGTGATCATGCAATTGCTCTTGGTTGTAATTGTTATATTCGTACCCCAAACTGTGACCGTGTTTTTGACCAAAGAAGCTGTTATAGACCCAAACAGCATCACCATTGAGATGCCCCGCTCTAGCGAAGATTCCGCTGCTTCAGATACAGCAGAGGGAAATGGTTTAGTCACAACTGCTGAGCAAGAAAAGGCGGCAAGTGATGCAGAGCAAAAAAGAATTAAGGATTTATTTAATCCAACCAAATAAATAGGCCGGCTAGTTTTAATTTAGCCGGCCAAAGACAAAAGCTGAAAGAGTCTAGAAAACTCTAAAAAAACCTTTTACAACTTTTGAGCTTGCATGAAGCGGTCAAAGGTGGCTTCTGTAAAACTAAACCACAGGTTTTGCTCTGCCCTGAATTTCTTAAAGTCAGGGAAAATCTTCTTCCAGTTTTCGTTTTTATCGTTCAGCTCTTCGTAATATTTCTCAGAGGCGGCGAACGCTGCGTTCAAGATTTCTTTGGGAAACTCTTTTAACTTCGTTCCGCTTCCAACGAGTTGCTTTAAAGCTCCAGGGTTTCTTGCGTCATATTTGGCCTGAACATCGGAGTGCGCTACTGCGCAGGCGGCCTCTAAAATAGACCTATTTTCTGGACTCAGTGCCTCAAGTGCCTTGTTGTTCACAAACAAATCAATCTGGGCACCCCCTTCAAACCAACCGGGGTAATAGTAATTGGGAGCCACTTTACTCAGACCCAATTTAAGATCGTCATAGGGACCTACGAATTCGGCTGCATCAATTGTCCCCTTCTCCAGCGCCGAGTAAATATCCCCGGCAGGAATGTTTTGAGGTATTCCTCCTAAGCGCTCAATAATTCTTCCCCCAAACCCGCCAATCCTAAATTTAAGTCCCTTGATATCGGCAAGTGATTTGATTTCTTTGCGAAACCAGCCCCCCATTTGGGATCCCGTGTTTCCAGCAGCAAAGTTCACAATATTGTATTTGGCATAAAACTCTCTCATCAACTTCATGCCGTTACCCTCTATCATCCATGCCGTGGTTTGTCTGCTGTTGAGTCCGAAAGGAATAGCGCATCCAAGGGCGAATGTCTCATCTTTACCGAAAAAGTAGTAGGCCGCTGTGTGCGCGCACTCAACAGATCCTTGCTGTACACCGTCGACAACCCCAAAAGCCGGCATCAACTCGCCCGCTGCGTGCGTGGAAATCTCAAATTTACCGCCTGACATCGCCTTCACTTCCCTAGCAATCGTCTCCGCACCGCCGTAAAGCGTGTCCAGCGATTTCGGGAAACTAGAGGCCATTCTCCACCTGACGACGGTTTGTGCGTGAGCTGCGGGGGCAGCTGCCGCGGCCAAAATTCCAGCAATTCCTGCGTGTTTGATAAGCGAGCGACGTTCCATAATAAAAATTCCCATTGAAGTAGTAATTGAAGGTGTAGTTAGAACAACTTTTTCATTTTAATCAAACTTGCATCCCCTCTTTGTAGGGAACAACCCAACCTATTCGCGTTAATATAGGCCCCAAAGAAGATCCCACACGCTATTATTCGCTCACAACAGTCGGTTGTGAGCCAAAAAAGTAAGCTTTAGGGTTTAGGGCTCAAGCAAGTCGTTAATTTTTATTGCTATTTGAATGTTATTGACCCCTACTGCATGCCCGTTAATGACATTAATCCTACAATGACATGATGTTTGAAAATGTAGACATTTGTGTTCACGGAGACGGAGTGGTTGGTTGCGTGACTGCGCTTTTGCTTTCGCGTTTAAACCTAAGGGTTGCTCTTTTAAAGTCTCCCATAAAACCTACAACCACTGCGCCGGGTTTTGATATTCGAGCGTACGCGTTGAACTCCCACTCCAAATCAATTCTAGAGTCTATAAAAGCCTGGCCAGAGGGAGACAAAAGCACGTCTGTAAACGAGATGTATGTTCACGCAGATCAGGGCGAAGTTGTTCAATTTAGAGGTACCGATTTGTATACCGGGCGCAGACCCGAGCCAGGTCACAGTGACTCAGACTGTCCTCCCTCGCTCACTTGGATCGTTGAGGTTGGGGCGCTTGAGCAAAGACTTGATCAGGCACTCAAGTGCAGTAAAGTCTTAGTTCTTAGCGCGTCCGATCCCTCCTACCCCCAACTACGCATTAACGACCAGAAGTTAACCAAAACACCTCTGAGCGTCGTTTGCGAGGGCTACACGGGCGAGTTTAAAAAAACGCTCCTTACAAAGACCACATCAACGCCCTACTATCAGCACGCTTTAGCCACTCGCGTCCAAGTACAGGAGGTGCACCGGGGCGTAGCCCATCAATGGTTCAATCACTCGAAAACGGCAAGCGCGGCTTGGGAGGCAATGCATGGTCAAGAAGGACTAGAAATTATTGCTCTTTTACCGACCGGCGGCCCACACTCGAATACCTTTGCTGTTGTTTGGTCCGCCTCTGGCGAGAAAATCGCAAAACTAAAAACGCTCTCAGACCCTGATTTTGCCAAAGCATTGTCCTCAAGCACCCGAGACGGCTTTAAAGAATTGACGGCCTGTGGTCCGCGCCAATCATGGCCTCTTGCTCTCAGCTCAAGCTCACAATGGGCTGGGGCCTTCAACTCAAAAGCCAGTTGGGTGCTTTGCGGCGACAGCGCCCACACCGTCCACCCCCTTGCAGGAATGGGCCTGAACTTAGGGCTTGGAGACGCTCAGTGCTTGCATGATTTTTTACAGGAGAGACAGTTGCACACCTCTTGGAGGCCTCTTTCGGATTTGAGGCTCTTAAATGCGTACGCGCGAGAGCGAAAACTAGCCATCCTTGCACCAGTCACCTTTATAGATTTAATTCAGCGGCTCTTTGCCAGCGATTTCGCCCTAGCCCGTCTAATAAGGAACAACGGATTTAAGGCATTCAACTCATTTAGTCCTCTAAAAAAGTGGACAATTGCACAAGCCTCTAGTAAAACGTCCAGCAACTCGGTCAGTTTTGGTTCGGATGGCTATGCGTAGTGCCCCCCAATCGAACCAGATCATTTTCTTAAATCCTCCTTTGAAACTCTTTTAATTAACCCCTTCATTAAACCTCTAGTCGCTCCTAAAAGAGCCCATAAACGTATGAACCGTAAAATTTACTTGCTCGCTGCCCTCTTAAGCTCCCTCCTATGCACGCACACGTTTGCAGATACGGTCGAGAACACGATCCGCAAAAACCTAACCGAGCGATTACCCCAACTTCCCCATATTGATGAGATCTCAAAGACTCCCATGAACGGGCTGTATGAGCTTCGTATCGATGAGACTGAAATATATTACACAGATGCAGAGGGAAATTTCCTAATTCAGGGAAATTTAATGGATACCAAATCGAGAAAAAATTTAACTGAGGAGAGAACCGATAAACTGCTGGCCGTCTCCTTTGACACCTTGCCCGTGAAAGATGCCTTCACCATTGTCAGGGGAACAGGCAAGAGAAGGATTGCGGTGTTTGAGGACCCCAACTGCGGTTACTGCAAGAAGTTTGAAAAAGATCTTCAAAAAATTGACAACGTCACAATCTATTTATTCCTCTATCCCATACTAAGCGCGGACTCAATGGATAAATCTAAAAACATTTGGTGCGGCAAAGATAAGTCTAAAACCTGGCAAGACTGGATGGTTAAAGGCCAAACGCCCGCTGCGCTGACCGCTCCCTGCGAGAGCAGCGCGCTGCAAAGAAACCTTGAGTTCGGAAGAAAACATAAAGTAAACGGAACTCCAACCATTCTTTTGGCTGATGGCACAAGGGTGCCTGGCGCCATAGAGGCCAAGGAATTAGAAAAGCTTCTAACTGATGTGAAATGATCCCTGCTTGACCTTATCTAGAGTTGCCCCTCTTATTCATAAATTAGTAGATGAAAAATTTTTGAAGGGATAGATGTTTGAAAAATAAAGTATTGGTACTAGGTTACTGCGGGCTGATCCCCTTTGTTGTGTTTACGGTTTGCATCTGGATCGTAACGCCTGAGTTGCAACCCTTTGTAGCTTTAGCGTTAACGGGGTACGCGGCTTCCATAGTCTCTTTCTTGGGTGGTATTCACTGGGGTATCGGCTTTAAACAAGATGTTAAGCACAAAGATTTTCACTTTATTTGGGGCGTAATCCCCTCTCTTGCAGCCTGGATTTGTGTCATCATGCCCGCATACGCAGCGCTCCCCTTGCTTGCGGTCATTTTGGTCGTTTGCTACTTGGTAGATTTAAAAACTTGGCCCTTGGTTGACTTGCAAGAGTGGCTCAGGCTCAGGCTCGTGTTAACAGTGGTTGCAGCGCTTAGTTGTTTGATAGCGGCTGGCGCCGCCTAAACAAGAATTGGTTCTAATGGATATTTTTTTTCTTTTTTTCTTTTTAAAACTGAGCTAGCCAATCATGCCTAAGAAGCGTACCTCTACAAAGCCTTCTCCAACCTTAAAACACAACATTCTCTACGAGATAGTGGGTACAGATACCAATTCGCATACGTTCAAAGTTAAATGCACACTCTCCAAGCCCACTAAGAATCAGGTTATTCATTTCCCCCAGTGGATCGTTGGAAGCTACATGATCCGTGACTTCTCAAAACAGCTACACGATTTAACAGCAGAGCAAAATAACAAACCCGTGCTTTGCCACCAGCTTACCAAATCCAGTTGGGCACTAGGTTGTACGAGTAAATCTGCACTCACACTGACCTACGATGTTTACGCGCGAGATGTGTCCGTTAGAGGGGCCTGGTTGGACGCAGAGCGTGCATTTTTTAATGGTACTAGCCTTTTTTTTGAATTCGAAGGACATTCGGATCAACCGTGTTTGTTAAATCTGAATTCCAATTCATTCAAAGATTTAGAAAATCCACTCAACTCTGAGCCCAAGGTGTTAACGGGTTTGGAGCCACTGAAAACGGACAAAAACGGTTGGGGCGTCTACGCCGCGCAGTCTTATTCAGCTTTAGTGGACACTCCAGTTCTAATCGGAAATCCATGGGTCGGTGAATTTAGTACAAGAGGTGTTTTACACCGATTTGCTGTCACGGGCTGTCCACCGTCCTTTGACACTGAAAGACTTTTGACGGATTGTAAAAAAATATGCGAGACCATCATAGACTTTTGGCATCAAGGAGCCGAGCCCGCCGTAGATGCGTATTTATTTATTTTGAACGCGACCCAAGATGGCTACGGAGGCTTGGAGCACCACAACTCAACAGTGCTACAGTGCAAACGCACCGATCTGCCCAATGTCCACAAAGGCCATTCAAGTGATGGATACGCTGGGTTACTGGGGTTGATATCCCACGAATATTTTCATACTTGGAACGTAAAACGCTTAAGACCTTTAGAATTTACACGCTATCAATTTGATAGGGAGAACTACACTGAAATGTTGTGGTTTTTTGAAGGATTCACCAGTTACTTTGACGATCTTTTACTTCGCAGATCAGGCCTTATTACGGATCAGCAATATTTAAAGTTAGTCAACAAAAATATTCAACAAGTTTTGCAAACACCGGGCAGGCGCGTTCAGTCAGTAGCTAAAGCCAGTTTTGATGCCTGGGTAAAGTATTACAAATCAGATGAGAACACGCCCAACATAACGGTGAGTTACTACGCCAAAGGAGCATTAATTGCGCTTTGTTTTGACCTTAAGCTAAGAAGCTTCAACTCAAGTCTTGACTCAGTGATGCGAGAACTCTTTAATCGCTCAAAGGGCGGTCCTATGGGTGAGAGTGATTTTGAGCAGGTGCTGGCAGATCTCACCCACCGATCTTGGAAAAAAGAGATCACGCAGTGGGTACACGGAATTAAGGATCTGCCCTATGAGACTTTGCTAGGGGAGAACGGCGTTCAAGTTGATAAAGCACCCGACCCCCTTCAGCTTCAGCTTGGCATAAGAGCGGATGAGGTCAAATCCGGCATTCATATCAAAATGGTTCTAAGTGGCAGTATTGCCCAAGCCAGTGGCTTTGCGCCCGGGGATGAGTGGATTGGAATAGAAATAGGGGAGCAACTCAGCTCAGTTAAGATCAAAAAATCTCAGAAATCCAACAAAACTCCAACCAGCTACACATCGTCTTGGCGGCTAAAAAAACTAGATGACCTTGCGCTATTCATCGGCAAAAGAAAAGACTTTAATGCGCTAGTTTGCCGGGATCAAAGGATCATTAAATTGCATGTCGATTTTGATATAGACAGCGTGAGTGAGAATAGAAGTAATTGCACTCTATCGGTTAAAGACAAGGAGCGGTTGAGTAAGTGGTTGCTAAATATTTAGTTTTTATACTAAATAAGGTAAAAGTTTAAAACCAATTAGAGTAGCGCTAACAGAATCGATAAGGAGCAAATGCAAGTAATTAACCTTACCGTTCATCTGCGCGCCTAAACTCCAGCACATCAAAAGAATCGCGGCAATGATCTGCAGGGCGTCTTTGTAAACCACCTCCTCTTCCACCGATAAGAAAAGAACGGTTACGGCAACAATACTGAAAAACTGCAAAAGACAAACGACTACGTTTGAGCGGCTCCAAAGTATTTGTTTGAGCTCTCCTACATTTGTTTGACGTGCAGGCTCAGATTCCATTAAAGGCTTTGTGCGAATTTGTTCAGTATTTTCCCAGCCTGGGGGCATGAATATTTTTCTGAGCTTATCAAACCAGCCTGATGTTTGCCTGACAGA
Organism: uncultured Burkholderiales bacterium; assembly: GCA_903871545.1. Classification (GTDB taxonomy): domain Bacteria; phylum Pseudomonadota; class Gammaproteobacteria; order Burkholderiales; family Burkholderiaceae_C; genus Limnohabitans. The sequence goes on from CAIQHG010000087.1 coordinate 26,752, forward strand.
TCGAAACACATTCACATACCCGCTAAGTACAATCCACACGGGATCGACACTATCAAATGGTTTTAAGGTACCGTAAACGCAGGGCTCAACCTCAGGCTCATAGGTGCCAAAAAGATGGTCCCAAACCATTAAAAATCCACCATAATTTTTATCCACATACTGTGCATTTGTAGCATGATGGACTCTGTGGTTGGCAGGTGAATTGAAGACCCAATCAAACCACCCCATTTTGCCGATATGCTCAGTATGAACCCAAAATTGATAAAAAAGTACGATGAGAACGGTTACCAATAATTGTTTTGGGGGCATACCGATGAATGCAAGGGGGAGATAAAAGACAAAGCCAAGGATGGGCTCGGTACTTACTTGTCTTAAAGCGACTGACAGGTTGTAGCGCTTACTTTGGTGGTGGATAACGTGGGAGGCCCAAAAAATAGCACTTTTATGCTCAGTACGGTGAAACCAATAATCACAAAAATCAAACGCAACTAAACCTATGGCAATACCCATCCAAGAAAGCCAAAATGGGTTTTGAAAGTCATTCCATATTAATCGGTAAACTACAGTGTAGATACCGATATGGAAAAACTGGTTAACAAACTGGGATAGTCTACTGATCAAACCCTGAAGCAAATTAGTGAAGGTGTCTTCCCAAGAGTAGTTGTTTTTATTTTGGAACCACCCGTAAGCAAATTCCACGGCCATAAGCAACGTGAAAATAGGAATTGCGAAAAGTACCAGTTGTTCCATGATTGACATTTTAATTTAAACTTACTTTTTCACCATGATTAAATGTCAAAATATTTGGTGATAAGGAAAATTTAAGGTAATTTCGCCAAAAAATAAAGTTAAAACCGACTAAGTTTGCCAAAGCAAAATGAGTTTGAGGATCGAGAATCATTTAAAGACGCTGATTTTGGACTGAGCGAATACGCTAAGCATAGTCCTCAAATTGGTCTTTTGAGCTGAAGGATGGGTCTCAAGACTCTTTTAAATTCAATGCACACATCGAAGTCAAATTTAGGGCGAAAAATGCAGAAATCAAAAGGGTCTGTTGTAGCTAAACGAATTATTGTTGAACTGTTGAATGCTGATGTAACAATCCTCATGAAGATCGCCTAACAACAAATTGAAAGCGGCAAAGGCTTCCTTGATGAATAAGTTTTTCTCATCATCTGTTATTGAATCAGATACCGTGACGTTCAAAATCAAGCAGCTCTTATTGTGCTCAGATAAAGGCTCCCCAGCTACCACCCAGGTGTCACGTGACTGATATTCAACCAATACCACGGTGAAGTCTTTACGACCTCTTAAATGTTTTAAATTTAAGTCTAATAAAGTAGCCGATATGCTGGAAGTCGTTTTAAGAGACTTCCTACCACTTAGTTTGACGTTGAAAATTGCCATCTCTTTTACCTCTTTTGAGTCAGCGGTTATGGTTGATAAAATTCAATAACTCATTTATCAAGCATGATGAAAACCGATTATATTTTTTTGGTTTAATAGTAACTTAAATTGTATTAATTTGGTATCTTTTTTAATCAAATCCCATCTATTTTTTATCAAGTTAAGTCTTTTTAGATTTAAAGTCAACTTTACGAGAATTTAAGAATTTTCTTCACAGTAAATAAACTGATGAGCCTCGACTTCCCCAAAACTTCAAAGTCCAAGCCAATAACTCTATACACGGTAAATTCCGCTTTTGAAAAAAAGGTTGAGGTGATAATAATTCAAAGTTTGGTCCTTCATCAGGGAGGACACTTAGATCAAGCACAAACGACTTATGATGAAATGATGAATCTCAAGCAAAAACACTTTGAAGCTACTCAACTTTCACGGGCTATTACAAACCAAAAACAACATTGGTCAACTGCAATTAGCTTATGCGCAGCACAGCTTTAGAAATCAATATCTACGGCGCGTAAATCTTCTTTCATCAAGAAATCGTATGTAGTGATGAGAGAGTGATGAGAGAGCTCAATTAAAAAAGAGTCATCAATCAGGCACTAGATTTCCATTTTTTTTAAAAAAGAATTTACAAAGTTTTTCAGTACCAATCTTAGATATAAAAAATTAATACGATGGTAGTAAAATTTCAAAATATATATTTGAGAAATACTGTTTTAGAATATTCTTTGACTAGGTTCTGTTAATTCAGATCAAATTGCATATTCCAAATCAGATCATTGAGTTAGAGCAGTTCTTCCAACCCTATTTTTGTACGTGGGACAAATACAAGCATAAGCGACTTTTAACAAAAAAAAATTTACAGAACAGGAATGATTTATGAAAATTAACTTTGCAGTAGACACAAAATTATTAGCGGGAATAGCGATTGGTGCTTTGATGGTTTTTGGGGGGGTGTATATAGAACCTTCCAAAGCACAAGCTGTTAGTTCTTTGTCCGGACAGTACGGGTGCGTATTGAATAAAAATTTCGCTGGCTACAACGTCACTAATGTTAAAAGCACAAACGACGGATCTATCACTGGCTCCAATTATTTGATGTATTTGGATTTCACCAATAAAGGATTTCAAGTAAACGTAATTGGACTCAAAACCTGGGGAGTTAGTTCAATAATTCCAGGTAGTGCTACTGTTAAAAATGGAACTTTATCTGTCGCACCAGGTCCACTGACAAATAGTTTTACCGCATCAGCCTCTGTATTTGATCCACAACAAAACGTTACTTGGAATTTGACTTTCAATCTAATGTCGGTAAATGGTGGTAGTACTTTGCTTTTGCAAGAAGGTATCAGTGGCAATGGTGACGGCGAACCAAGTACTGGGGCTTGCAATAGAGTTTAAATTTCACTTTTTTTATTGGCGCCTTAAAAACTTTGTCAACCACTCAATAACATAAATCTATCAAAAAAACCGCTAGATTCGTTGCTCAAGCAACTGAGGTTGCGCGACTAAACGCTCAAAATTTAAGCATTAAATGGCGTCCAAGTCACCCTGCCTTTTCCCAACCAATATCCATTGACCTGCCCTTCAACCTCGCATACCGTGCATTCTCCATTCTCCATTCTCTTGGAATCTTAAAGTATTGGTATTTTTAGTCGGTATCCGGGTTGCTAATCAGTATGTTTATACAAGATCTTACGAATTCAGCTATAATTTCATGCTCGGCGCTTTAGCTCAGTCGGTTAGAGCGATGGAATCATAATCCACAGGTCCGCGGTTCGAATCCGTGAAGCGCCACCAAACATGAGCTTCCCTAAGCCCCTTGATTTTTTAAGAAAATGAATAAACTTAAGAAAACATTCTTACTTTTAACTTTATTTCTATTTGGATGTACCACTTACTGGAAGAATCCTAGCGGAAGAAACTGGGATGCTGATTTATACATGTGCAATAGCCAGTCAACGTTCAATCAATGTTATGTGACGCCTGGAAGAGTTGATACGAATTGTGTTAGCCACGGCCCCGGGCAGACAAGTTGTTCATCAGTCACCATACCAGAGACAACAAGATGTCAAAATGAAATAAACGTTGTTACCAGAGACAACTGTTTAAGAGGCCACGGTTGGATAGAAACTGATAAAGACGGGAAACCGATCTAAAATCCACGCGAAAATTTTGGCTGACAAGGCTTTTATAGATTTTTATTTTAAATACAGCCTTTCAATATTTTATTTGATTCTTCTAATACATAAGCTGGGTTGGCAGGCCAATCAATTGGGTTTTACAGTATTTCCCCAATAACCTCCAACTGCAACAATCAAACTTATATGTGCAGAGATTTGTCTGTTTAGTAAACTCATCAACGTCCTCTCATTGTTTAGTTGGATAACCTGATTAGTCACCACAGTTACATAATTCACAATACCCGCCTTGTATTGATTTAATGAAATGTTTGCTGCTCGTCTTGCACTAATCACTGCCTGATTTTGCTTGGCTATTTCAACTTCAAGTACTTTAGTTGCCACTAAATTGTCCTCCACATTTTGGAATGCACTTAGGACGGTTTGCCTATACACTGCAACGCTTTGATCATACGCCGCAGTCGCCTGATTTGTTGTTGCACTTCTTGCTCCTCCATCAAACAAGGTTAATGCAGCGCTCGGCCCAATAGCCCATACCTTATTGGGTGCGCTGATGAGACCGGGCCACACTGAGCTTTGATATCCAGATGATGCAGATATGAGGGGGGTGGGGAAAAATGCGGCTTTTGCAATTCCTATCTTTGCATTGGCAGCGCTCATCAAACGCTCTGCATTGGCAATATCGGGTCTTTGCTCTAAAAGCTGAGCTGGCAAGCCAGTTGGTACCTTTGGTAAATCACCCAGCACTCTCGCAACTGAGCTTACATAGGAGTTGGTTTGAGCAGAGAATTCAACTCTCTCTGCTGGTATAGAAAATCCTGAAGGCGACTCACCCACCAATACCGCAATGGCATGCTCAAGTTGAGCGCGTGTCACTCCAATATCTATTGCTAACGCCTCAGTCGACTGCAACTGAGTTTGTGCCTCACTGAGCTCTAGTTGAGAGGCCACCCCCATCTTAAACTGATTTTCTGTAATCTCAAGTGACCTCTTGTATGCCTCCACAGTGTCCTCGTACATCTTCTTTTGAACATCTGTGATTCGCAGCTGAAAATAACTTTGAGCCAACGTGGAGCGCGTAACGAGTAACGCGCCCTCTAAACTTGCTGCGCTTGCCTGAGCATTAGCTTTATTAGATTCCACCGTTCTTCTCACACTACCCCAAAAATCAGGAATCCAGCTTGCATTCAGACCAACGCTTGAGTAATTTGCATTTGGAGCTGCTCCCTTGCTTTGGGCCACATTTAAACTCAAAGACGGGAAGAAGCCCGCCTGGGCTAAGTCGACCAACGCTTTTGCTTGGCGGTACTGTGCTTCTGCAGCAATGATGCTTTGATTGTTGAGCCTGACTTTAAGCATCAACTCATTTAATTTGGGATCGTTATAAATCTCCCACCAACTGCCCCTTGGTAATTCGTCCTTAGGGCTCGCGAGTTTCCACTCGCCCGTAGTTTCCTTGTAAGATGGAGCGACAGGAGCACTAGGTCTCACATAGTCTGGCCCCATCATACAACCAGCCAAGCAAAGAGCAGTCGTTAATAGGCAAAATTTGAGAGCCTGCAGTGATACGGGAATAAAGATTTTTTTACTCAATTTTTTTGCTCCATAGACGAAGTCGCTCCATATACAGATAAATCACCGGAGTGGTGTACAGGGTCAAAATTTGACTCAAGATTAATCCCCCCACAATCGATATACCCAAAGGCCTTCTGAATTCTGCTCCATCACCGGACCCAAGGGCCAGTGGGATGGCGCCCAAAATCGCGGCGACCGTTGTCATCATAATTGGACGGAATCTAATCAAACAGGCCTTGGTCACTGCGTCTTGCGCGTTTAGACCTTGATCTCTTTGAGCTGTGATTGCAAAATCAATCATCATGATTGCATTTTTCTTAACAATCCCTATCAACAAGATCACCCCAATCATCGCTATGACGTTAAATTCAGTTTTAAACAGCATGAGTGCCAACAAAGCCCCAATGCCTGCGGAGGGTAAAGTTGACAAAATAGTCAACGGATGAATTAAGCTTTCATACAAAATACCCAACACTAAATAAACTGTGATCAGAGCAGCCAAAATAAGCATGGGTTGACTCTTAAGTGAATCTTGGAACGCCAGTGCAGTGCCTTGGAATCCGCCTCTGACAGTATCGGGCACGTGAAGCTTCTCAAACATCACAGCTATCGCCTCTGATGCTTGTCCAAGGGAGACACCGGGGGGTAGATTGAATGAAATCGTAGTGGCTGCAAATTGGCCCTGATGATTTACCACCAAAGCGGTATTTTCTGTCTTAAAGGTAGCAAACGCACTAAGCGGAACTTTTGTATTTAGATGTTTGCCCGTGTTAAGCGTTGGGGAAACACTCGCTGCAGACACAGACTGAGCCGCCCCGACCCCAAAAGTGGATGGATTTGGCGCAGAAGTACTAAAGTACATTTGATTAAGTATCTCGGGACTTTGCCAGTACTTAGGTGCAACCTCCATCACCACGTGGTACTGATTAAGTGGGTTAAAGATGGTTGAGACCTGAGTTTGTCCAAAAGCTGCCCCAAGAGTGCTGTCAATGATGCTGGGTGTCAAACCGAGCTTGGCTGCGGCTTCTCGGTTTATTTTCAAAGTAGTTTGCAGTCCTTTGTCCTGTGCATCTGTGTTTACATCAATCAGTTCAGGCAAATCCATCATTGCAAATCGAATCTTAGGGCCCCAAGCCCTTAGCTCGTTTAAATTATCACTGAGTATCGTAAATTGATACAACGCATTATTGCCCCTGCCACCTATCCTAATGTCTTGAACGGGCTGCAAAAATAATGTAGCCCCAGCTAAGGACCCCAATTTCTTCCTCAGCCCGCCAACCGTAACTTCCATCGACTCTCTATCTTTTATGGGTTTTAAGGCTATGAAGACATTACCGGTGTTGCGTTGACCACCTCCCGTAAAACTAATCACATCTTTGACGTTGGGGTCACTCATCACGATGTCGGTGATTTTCGCCATCTTGACCTGCAAAGCTTGAAATGAGATGTTTTGATCTGCCTGAATGTTTCCAATGATCCGACCCGTATCTTGCTGAGGAAAGAACCCCTTGGGAATGATCACATACAAATAAACATTCAATCCCAAAGCAGCGAAGAAAATCAACAACGTTATTCGCCTATACCTGATTGCTACGCTAAGGGAACTTTGATACAAACTGAGTACCCTATTGAATATCTTGTCTGAAAAGTGAGAGAACCCTTTTCTTGGATTGTCTTTGCCCGTTCTTAATAATCTTGAACACAGCATCGGTGTTGTTGTAAGCGATATCAAAAGGGAGACACCAATTGCAACGGATAGAGTGATCGCAAACTCCCTAAACAGTCTGCCCACAATGCCCCCCATCAACAGTATGGGGATGAAAACCGCAACTAATGAGATACTAATGGATAAGACCGTAAAGCCCACCTCTTTAGCACCCTCTACGGCTGCGTCAAAGGGTTTTTGACCCCCCTCAACCCTTCTCGCAATCGCCTCTAAAACCACAATGGCATCATCCACAACAAATCCAGTTGCGATTGTCAAAGCCATTAGAGACAGGTTATTTAAGGAGAACTTGCAAAGGTACATCACCCCAAACGTTCCAATCAATGAGACCGGTACCGCAATAGTTGGGATAAATGTGGCGCTAGGGCTACCAAGGAACAAGAAAACCACCAGAACAACCAAAGCGGTTGAGATCAGCAGGGTTTTCTCAACCTCATAAAGCGCGGCTCGAATGGTTGGAGTTCTGTCGATTGGATAATTGATATCAATTGCAGCTGGGATTGAAGCTCTAAGTACGGGTAAAGTCTCCTTTACAAGGTCCACAGTGGCTATGATGTTCGCACCAGGCTGGCGGGTCAAGACGATTAATACTGCAGGCTTTGAATTTGCAATCCCCCCGTTACGCAGGTCCTCCACCGAATCAATGACTTCGGAAATATCTCTCAGCCTAACGGGTGCATTGTGGTGATATGCCACAACCACGGGCATATAGTCAGTTGCTTTTTTAGCTTGGTCATTCGTAAGTATTTGCCAACTTCGTTCCCCGCTCTCAAAGATCCCTTTAGGTCTGTTGGTGTTGGCCGCGCTGATGGCTGCACTGACATCGGCAAATCCAATATTGTTTTGAGTCATCAGTTTTGGATCCAGCTCCACTCGAACGCCTGGCAGTGAACTCCCACCAATTGTGACCTGACCAATACCTTTTATTTGAGCAAGCTTTTGAGCCATCACGGTTGATGCAACGTCATACAGCTCAGCTCTTGACATCGTCTCAGAGGTCAAACTAAGAATCAAAATAGGTGCGTCAGCGGGGTTAACTTTGCGATAAGTTGGATTGATAGGTAGGCCAGTAGGCAAAAGAGCGTGCGCTGCATTGATAGCTGCTTGCACATCATTGGCAGCACCATCTATACCTCTGCTAAGGTCAAACTGAATAATTATGTTTGTGTTCCCAAGGGTACTGGTCGAGGTCATCTCAGAAATACCAGCTATCCTGCCCAGTGAACGCTCTAATGGGGTCGCTACGGTTGCTGCCATCGTCTCAGGGCTTGCACCGGGCAGGCTTGCGCGGACCAAAATGGTTGGGAATTCAACTTGGGGTAGCGGGGAGACAGGCAATAAAAAATAAGCAAGCGCGCCAGACAAAGCAATTGCAACCGTGATTAACGTTGTTGCAATAGGTCTTTGAATAAAAGGCTTGGATATGCTCATCGACTTGTATTGTTTACTTTTTAAATGCCATGGCTTTGTGATCTATTCCAAAACGACCGCCGCAAAAGAGAAGCACTCAAAGGCTCAGTTGGCTTCACTATCTCGTCCTCTTGGGATGTCGCCTTTTTTGGCGTATCGCCCGGCAAGTCCGTCAAAATAAAGATAAATAATGGGTGTCGTATAAAGGGTCAATATCTGGCTAAGCAAAAGCCCTCCCACCATGGTGATCCCCAAAGGGTGGCGAAGCTCAGAGCCCACGCCGGTTCCAAGCATGAGGGGTAATGCGCCTAAAAGTGCGGCCATAGTAGTCATTAAAATAGGTCTTAGCCTGAGCAAACAAGCCTCATGGATTGCATCTCGCGCGGACTTCTTTTCTTGGCGCTCTGCGTCAAGCGCAAAATCGATCATCATGATCGCATTCTTCTTTACGATACCAATTAATAAGATGATCCCAATGATGCCAATAATGCCAAGATCGTTGTTGGATGCAATCAGAGCAAGCAGTGCTCCCACTCCAGCAGAGGGAAGGGTTGACAAAATTGTAAGTGGATGAATGTAGCTCTCATAGAGAACACCAAGGACGATGTACATCGTAATTACAGCTGCCAAAATTAGCCACAGCGTGTTGGTCAGGGAAGCACTAAAAGCTTGTGCTGCCCCTTGGAAACGGGTCACTACGCTTGAGGGCACTTTGATCTCCTCTTGTGCTGCGTTTATTGCCCTCACGCTATCACCCAAGGAGTAACCCTTTGCCAAATCAAAAGATATTGACGTCGAAGGAAACTGACCCTGGTGATTTATTGTTAAAAGCCCATATTGTTCCTTCACCTGGGCAAGCGCTTTGAGGGGAACTTGTTGACCGCTTGACGAGGGCACATAAATATCGTTAAGTGCATTCATACCTAGCTCAGAACTCTTTTTGGCCTCTAGCACAACTCTATACTGATTGGTTTGCGTAAATATTGTGGAGATCAGCCTTTGTCCATATGCGTTGTAAAGAGCATTATCAATAGCTGCCACGCTTACTCCAAGCCTTGCAGCGTCATCCCTATGGATAACGACATACGCTTGGAGCCCTTTATCTTGATAATCGCTGCTCACGTTTATCAACTGCGGCAAAGTCGAGAGTTTATCCACTATCTGGGTGACCCACTCACTGAGTTCCTTTGGATTTGCGCTCTCAACTGTAAATTGGTACTGCGTCCTGCTAATGCGAGACTCGATAGTTAAATCTTGGGAGGCTTGCAAAAAAAGTTTGATATTCGCTAGCTTGTCTACGTTTTCTTGCAATCTAGAAATAATTTTTTGAACACTATCACGACTTCCGTGAGGTTTTAAATTAATCAATATACGACCGTTATTGAGCGTGGAATTAACCCCGTCAACGCCAATAAAACTTGACAAGCTCTCAACATCCGGATCTTGCAAAATAACAGCGGCCAAATCTTGTTGATAATCAGCCATCGCCCTGTACGAGACACTTTGAGATGCCTCCGTAATGCCTTGTATTACACCCGTGTCTTGGGTCGGGAAAAATCCTTTGGGTATCAATGCGTACAACCCAACGGTGAGTGCCATCGTCATCAGTACAACCACCAACACGTTGCCCTGGTGATCAAGCGCCCAAATTAATGTTTTATCGTACTGCTTGGTTAGTTTACTAAATAGCTCATTGCTTAATTTATAAAAGCTGTTTTGATCAGCCTCGCTCACGTGTTTCAAAAGTTTAGACGACATCATGGGCGTAAGCGTCAAAGAAACAACTGCAGAAATGATGATAGATACTGCAAGAGTAATGGCAAATTCTCTAAACAGTCTACCCACAACATCTCCCATAAAAATAAGCGGAATAAGCACTGCAATTAAAGATACGGTGAGCGATATGATGGTGAAACCAATTTGCTTGGATCCTTTGAGGGCGGCATCAAATGCGCTCTCTCCTTGCTCAATGTACCTAGATATATTTTCAATCATCACAATTGCATCGTCCACGACAAACCCGGTTGCAATCGTCAAAGCCATCAGCGAAAGATTATTCAATGAAAAACCCGCTAAATACATAACGGCAAAAGTGCCGATGAGAGACAACGGTACTGCAACACCAGGAATAATGGTTGCGTAAATATTGCCTAAAAAAGCATAAATCACAAGCACCACCAAAATAACCGAAAAAAGGAGCTCTAATTGCACATCCTGCACAGATGCACGAATCGTGGTCGTTCTGTCTGTGAGAAGTTTCACATCCACGGATGAGGGCATGGTGGAGGTGACTTGGGGGAGAAGCTTCTTTATGCGATTAACCACCTCAATGACATTTGCCCCAGGTTGGCGCTGAATGTTAACAATCACCGCAGGCTCGCCCATACTCCACGCCCCTAACCTGATGTTCTCAGGTGCGTCAATGACGCCAGCGACATCTGACAAATGAATAGGCGCGCCGTTCTTAAACGCAATAATCTGGTTGCTGTATTCGGCAACCGTTTTAATTTGATCGTTTGCATCAATCGTTGAAGCACGCTCAGGCCCATCAAAACTGCCTTTTGCAGTATTGACGTTTGAATTAGCAATTGCGACACGAACGTCATCTAAACTAAGACCTATATCAGCTAACAGTTTAGGGTTAGCCTGAATTCTGATGGCCGGTCTTTGTCCACCTGACAGACTGACAAGTCCCACACCCGGCAATTGTGAAATTTTTTGCGCCATACGGGTGTCAACCAAGTCCTGAACTTTGGTAAGTGGTAGAGTTTTGGAGCTTACTGCCAAAGTGATAATTGGAGAGTCAGCGGGGTTTACTTTGCTGTAAATGGGCGGGGAAGGTAAATCACTTGGCAAGAGTGAGCTTGCAGCGTTGATGGCCGCTTGAACCTCCTGCTCTGCCACATCTAGATTCAAATCCAAACTGAACTGTAAAACAATGACTGAGGAGCCCCCTGAGCTGGTGGAGGACATTTGGTTGAGTCCAGGCATCTGACCAAATTGACGCTCTAAGGGGGCGGTCACAGAAGAAGTCATCACATCTGGACTCCCACCGGGATAAAGAGTTACGACTTGTATTGTTGGGTAATCGACCTGTGGGAGTGAGGAGACCGGTAAAAGCTTGTAAGCAATGGTCCCAGCCAACAAAATAGCCACCATCAAAAGTGATGTAGCGACAGGGCGTAATATGAATATGCGCGAGGGATTCATTGGGATTAATTATTCGCTCTCTTGTTGTCCCAATTGCCGGAATTTTTAGGGCCGCCCTTGTCTTGATTAGACTTTGCATCAGGTCTAGCTTCCGAGCCAGAGGTGGGCGCAGTAGTAGAGTTCGCAGTGCTTAAAGGGGAGGCAGCAGCAGCGGGCTCGGTCTTAGTAGTCGAACTTTTTTCTTCTGCGCCTTTGCGCCCCCTAGCTCCCCCCGCACCTCCTGGCTTAGCTGCCTCTGAGACAATAATGCTTGCACCCTCTCTTAACTTATCCAGGCCATCAACCACAATTTTGTCGCCTGGGCTTAGGCCCGATTCGACGAGTATTTTGTCCTGATCGGTGGCCCCTAGTTTTACAGACGCAACGGAGACCGTTTTTCCGTCTTCATTCACTTTGTAGACGAAAGTGCCGTTAATGCCTTTTTGCATAGCAGTAATTGGCATGAAGAGGACGTCTTTTTTTATTTCCAAAATAGACTTTACGTTCACAAATTGGTTTGCAAATAAAGTCCCCTTTTTATTGGCAAATATTGCTCTAAGCTTGACAGTGCCCGTCGTTAAGTCAATCAAATTGTCTATACTATCAAGCCTACCCTTGTCCAATATAAACTTATTGTCACTGTCCCAAGCTTCTATCTCTACGGCCTGAGGTCTAACTACATTATTTGGGGCCGATGATTTAGAGGATGATGGCTTATCATTGGAGGATTGAGACTCCTCTTTGTTTTGGCGCCCTGGCGCTCGAGAGGCCGCGGGTGGGTTGAGTTTTTCCAAGTAGGTTACAAGCAAATTTTGAGGTACTGCAAAAATAACCGTGGTTGGACTGACTTGTGTAATTACGAATAAGCTGCTTGAGTTATTGGCTTGCACCAGATTGCCCGGATCTACCAAACGAAGACCAATACGTCCAGAAATTGGGGCAATGATTTTTGCAAATTCAACTTGCAGTTTTGCAGAATCAACCGAACCTTGATCGGTTAACACGCTTGCCTTGTATTGATCCACCAACGCCCTTTGTGTGTCATAAATCTGGGCTGATACAGATTCCTGGGCAATTAAAGTCTCATATCGCTTAAGATCGATTTCTGCGTTACGCAGTAACATCTTGTCACGCTCAAGCGTACCTTGAGCCTGCTTAAGAGAAGCTTCGTAACTTCTTGGATCTATTTGAGCTAGCAACTGCCCTGCCTCGACCATATCGCCTTCTTTAAAAAAGACCCCGGTCAAAATGCCCCCCACTTGTGGATAAACGGTAACGGTATTTCTGGGCGTTACAGTCCCAAGCGCACTCAAACTCACTGTGATATCGCCCGTTTTAACCTCACCTACGGCAACTGAGACTGGCCTATTTTTTGATCCACTTCTTTTATCGGGATCTGGTGCGTCTTTGTTGGAGAGGTAATACCAAGCGCCACCAGCGATACCTGCTAATAATAGACACCACAATACACGACTCGTAACCCCACCTATTGAGTTCTTTAGAGAACTATCACGATATTGAAATCTAGCCATAAAAAGCAATCCTTGCTGATTCTTATAATTTAAATTCGTTACAAATAATTAGACCGTGCGCTGGCACGAATTTTGATAAAACTCAATCGGGTATTTTAGGTTAGATTGATACCATTTGATGCCAGCCTTGCTCATAAAAGCAAACTTAATGCTAACTCTTTTCTTTTCTTTAACATGCAGAAATACTCATGACAGTGACTATAAAACAGCCTCTTTGAAACTCTCAATACCAGGCTTTAGTACTTTTCTTAATAATATCAAATTTGTAATATTTAAAACATCACAAATAGGGCTTAAGGCACATACACCTCAATACAAATGTGGTAAAAGATACTCATTAATTGAATTAACCAAGCACTTTAACTCGACTGAGTATCAAATTAGTAAGAGCGAAGGTAAAAAAGAGTGATACAACCTTTGTAAGAGAGCAGAAAATACGGTAGAGCGTTCCCAAATTAAGTGAATTAAAATTGAATACCCTAAATGTCATCCCTATCTTTAATCATTAGACACAAAAGAAAGAAATACGAAATAAATAAAAACTGGGATCGCTGCTTTTGTATTATCTAAGGTGCCCACCCTTAAAATCTTCAAAACCACATAGTTTAAATTAATCCTAAAGCCGCTTTTTAAAAACTTTCCCTAAAGTCTCTTTTATTGATTGGTTTAACGGTTCGCATGCAGAAAAAAAATATCCCCTCCAAGCATCGTCCACTACCAAGCACGAAAATACAGTCTGTGCACAGAAATGATAAAACTCAACTGTTGGTTCATTCTTTTTTCCTCAATGCCTTTCAGTTGCACCAGGCCGGTAAGCTTGAGGAGGCGCTGAATGGTTATTTAAAAATACTTGAATTAGTACCTACACATTTTGACGCTTTGCAGCTCACGGGTACTTTGTGGGCTCAAAGGGGCGAGAGTGCAAAAAGTCTCCTCTTCTTTGACAAAGCTTTGGATGTTAATCCGCTAAGCGCAAGTGTATTTAACAACAAGGGCTTAGCCCTATATCAACTCAAACAACTCCAACTTTCTATTCAAAGTTATTCCAAGGCGATTCAGCTTCAAAGCGATTACCCAGAAGCTCACTCCAACTTGGGCAACGCACTTCAAACCGCTCAAAGGCCTTTTGAGGCCATTGCTAGTTATGAAAACTCTATCGCGCTCAGACCGCAATTTGCAGATACCTACAACAATCTCGGGGTTGTTTTTCTAAGCCTTGACATACTAAACAGCGCATTATCAAACTTTAGATATGCAGCGCTTTTAAACCCTGGCTTTGCACCGGCGTATTACAACGCAGCTCGTGTTTACAAACAAAATGGAGATTTAAACAACGCTTTAGCTCACTACGATCAAGCTATTAAGCTTGATGCCTTTTATTTGGATGCGTACAACAACAAGGGCAACTTATTACTAGAGCTTAAAAATCATTCAAGTGCGTTGGAATGTTTTGATAAAGGGTTGTCCCTAAATCCCAATGCCCCTCACTTACAAAATAACAAAGGCAATGTGTTTAGGGAAATGAAAAGATATGAGGAGGCTCTAGAGTGCTACAGGGCTGCCCTCCTAATGTACCCCTCTTACGCTGACGCTCACAACAACATGGGCAATGTGCTGCAAGAGCTCAAAAGGTGTAATGAAGCGCTTGTTTGTTATGAGGAGGCGCTCACACACAACCCAAGATTTGTGGACGCCTTTAATAATAAAGGAGTGGTGCTCAGAGAGTTAAAGCAAATCAACTTAGCAATCGATTGCTACACAAGATCAATCGAGCTGAACCCTCAGTTTACTCAGGGCACTTTTAATTTAGCCAATTCGCTCAAAGAAATTAATCAAACTGAGGACTCTAAAAAATACTATGATAGAGTGCTTAAGTTAGATCCCAATTACCAGGCTGCAAAATGGGCAATATCACTCTCTAATATCCCGACCTTTTTAAAAAGCGTCGATCACTTAGAGGCTTCTCGCATTGAATTGTCCAAATCCCTGAATCTGCTCAGTCTTCAGTGCAATGACCCCAATTTTTTGAAAAGCTATAGTTGTATAGGGTTGCATCAGCCTTTTTACCTAGCCTATCAAGAGCGAAATAATAGGGACTTAATTTCCCAGTACGCACAGATATGTCATAAAGTAATGTCCTACTGGAGCTTATCCCATGGATTGAGAGCTCCTACTGGGACAAAGAACGGGCGGATAAAGGTTGGAATAGTCAGTGATCAAATCAGATATCACTCTGTTTGGAACGCCATCACCAAGGGCTTGACGGAGCAACTTGATGCGAATAAATTTGAAATACACATTTTTTATCTTGGCACACTTGTTGATTCACAGACCCAGTTTGCCCAGTCATTGGCCAGCTCTTTTACACAAAACTTAGTGAGCCTAGAAGATTGGGCGAGTTGTATTCTAAATGAGCAAATTGACGCTCTTTTATTTCCTGAGATAGGAATGCATGGGCTAACCACTCAGATTGCAAACCTGCGTCTTGCGCCTTTGCAACTCGTTACTTGGGGGCACCCGGAGACAACAGGTATTCCAAGCATTGACTATTTTATTTCTGCAGATTTGCTTGAAAAACCCCAGTCTCAACTGGCCTACTCGGAAAAGCTATTCACACTGCCTTCGCTGGGGTGCACCTACAAAAAACTGAGCATAGTTCCAACAAAAATAGATCTAAAAACACTTGGGATAAATCCCCGCGTTACGAGCTTACTTTGTCCAGGAAACTTGTTCAAATACTCTCCAGATTTCGACTGGGTTTATCCTCAAATAGCCAGTCGTCTTGAAAGGTGTCAGTTTATCTTTTTGTTCAAGGACGGTGCAGGTTTCGGTGTGTTCAAAAATAGACTTCGTGTCGTGTTTGCCAACGCGGGTCTTGATGTAGACGAGTTTGTGGTCTTTGTGCCCTGGTTAAATCCGCAAGAATTTTTTGGACTCATGCAAGAGGTAGATCTATTTATCGACTCTCTGGGCTTCTCAGGCTTTAACACAGCGATGCAAGCAATCGAATGTGCGCTGCCCATCATAACCAAAGAAGGGGACTTCATGAGGGGGCGATTTGCAAGTGCAATTTTAAGCAAGATGGGACTTCAGGAATGCATCACCCAAACCTGTGAGGCTTATATTGATTTAATTGTCAAAGTTGCCAAGGATCCGCAATTGAGGGCTCATATAAGACAAAAGATTATTAATGCAAGAGGCATACTTTTTGATGATTTATCGCCAATTCGTGCATTTGAACAATTTTTGATTACAAAATGCAGACCTAATTCGTCGGTTTAGAACTTCTTTTATCCCCAACACCCGTTCATCGTTTACGTAAACCATGAGTTTTCACTCGACAGATTGCGAATAAGCAGTCCTTTCTACGATAATCGAGGGCTTCGGTTAAAACCGTGTTTTAGTCTTTCTTCAGTTTATTTGGGAATTTTTATGAGTTTAAAGTGCGGTATCGTCGGTCTACCTAATGTGGGCAAATCAACTCTATTTAATGCACTTACAAAGGCAGGCATTGCCGCAGAGAACTACCCCTTTTGTACGATTGAGCCAAATGTAGGCGTGGTCGAGGTGCCTGATTCTAGGTTGAGGGATCTCTCAACTATTGTTAAGCCTGAGAGGATCGTCCCAGCTATAGTTGAGTTCGTGGATATTGCGGGCCTCGTAGCTGGAGCAAGCCAAGGCGAGGGTCTGGGCAATCAGTTTTTAGCTCATATTAGAGAAACCGATGCAATCGTAAACGTAGTGCGCTGTTTTGATGATGACAACATCATTCACGTGGCAGGCAAAATAGACCCCATCTCTGATTTAGAGGTCATTCAAACTGAGCTTTGTTTGGCTGATTTAAGCACTGTAGAGAAATCCATTGCAAGGTATACAAAAACCTCAAAATCAGGGAGCGACAAAGAGGCTGCAAAAATTCTAGCTTTGCTCAACACTTGTCAAACCGCTTTGAACCAAGGCCACCCAGTAAGGACATTACCCCTATCTATTGACGAATGGGCTCTTTTAAAACCCTTTTGTCTAATTACTGCAAAGCCAGCCATGTTTGTTGGAAATGTCAGTGAGGACGGATTTGAAAACAACGCTTACTTAACTCGCCTACAAGCCTTAGCTGATACTCAAAAAGCACCTTTGGTTGCGATTTGTGCAAAGATGGAAGCGGATATGAGTGATATGGACGAGGAGGAGAAGAGTTTATTTTTATCTGAGATGGGGCAAAGTGAACCCGGACTCAACCGACTCATCCGAGGAGCGTACGAACTCCTTGGACTTCAAACGTACTTCACTGCAGGCGTTAAGGAGGTAAGGGCATGGACCATTCACAAAGGTTACACAGCCCCGCAAGCCGCGGGTGTCATACACACTGACTTTGAAAAAGGCTTCATTAGGGCTCAAACTATTTCCTTCACAGATTTTATGGCTCACAAGGGTGAGCAAGGCTCCAAAGATGCCGGGAAAATGCGAGCCGAAGGCAAAGAATATGTCGTTCATGATGGGGACGTAATGAACTTTTTATTTAGCCCTTAAGTCAATGCTCACTCACGTCTGGTATCCATTTACATGTAGATTATTTCTTGTGAAATCTGTATGTTTGTTTCTGTAATCGATGCAAATTTTTGAACTCGAGTTTATTACTATCTGAAAAATAAATTGAGGAACTAATCCCCAGCTTAGAAAGTATTATTGTTTCCCCTATATCTCAATTTTTCTTGATCAGTAATCGCTACAATTGTGCCTCCTTTTTAAGCAACTCTAGCCCTCCCTACACTTCATGCAACTTGGCCAATATTTATTAGAAAGCAATGTATTTGTTGCCCCCATGGCTGGAGTCACGGATCGCCCGTTCAGATCGCTTTGTAAAAAACTAGGCGCAGGGTACGCAGTCAGCGAGATGGTGACATCTAGGCCAGATTTGATAAAAAGCGCAAAGACTCAAAGAAGAATTAACCACGCTGGTGAAAGCGGTGTCATTTCGGTGCAGATTGCGGGAACGCAACCTAAAGAGATGGCTGAGGCAGCGCTCTTTAATATTGACAAAGGTGCACAGGTTATTGATATAAATATGGGCTGTCCTGCAAAAAAGGTTTGCAATAAGTGGGCAGGCTCTGCCCTGATGCAAGATGAAACGCTTGCGCTTAGCATCATTGAGTCAGTAGTTAACGCCTGTCAATCCATGTCAATACCTGTTACATTAAAAATGCGAACAGGTTGGAGC
This sequence comes from uncultured Burkholderiales bacterium, assembly GCA_903871545.1. Classification (GTDB taxonomy): domain Bacteria; phylum Pseudomonadota; class Gammaproteobacteria; order Burkholderiales; family Burkholderiaceae_C; genus Limnohabitans. The sequence continues at coordinate 44,947 of CAIQHG010000087.1, forward strand.
GAGCAAGTCAAAAACGCCAAAGTAATTGCTCTCGCTGCGCAGGCCTTGGGCGTGCAGATGATAACAATTCACGGCAGAACCCGCGAACTAGGTTACAAAGGTCAAGCAGAATACGACACAATAAGACAGATTAAATCTGCACTGAGCATTCCAGTTGTCGCAAACGGCGACATTGATTCTGCTGAGAAAGCCAAATGGGTCCTTGACTCAACCAAAGCAGACGCAGTGATGATTGGACGCGCTGCGCAGGGGAACCCCTGGATTTTTAGAGAAACCACGCATTACCTCCAAACTGGGAGACTTTTGGCCCCACCACTAGTTGTAGAAGCAAGATCGCTTTTGCTTGAACATCTAGAGGAGCATTACACGCTTTACGGATCCTTTACCGGCGTTCGCACAGCGCGCAAGCACATCGGGTGGTATGTGAAGGGTCTTGAAGGCCACGAGGCCTTCAAGGAAAAGATGAATCGATTAGAAGACACCTGTGAACAACTCCGAGCAGTTGCTCATTATTTTGACACTTTGTCAGAGTACGGCGAACGTTTGAAAAAAGTAAAGTTAGAGAGAACAGATTACGTTTATGAGTAAAAAACAAATTGAAGATGCTGTAAAGCACAGCCTAGAGTCCTACTTTAAAGACCTTAAGGGATCGGAGCCAGATAATTTGCATGACATGCTGATCAAGATTGTTGAAAAACCATTGCTAGAAGTAGTGATCAAGCATGCAGATAACAATCAGTCTAAAGCTGCCCAGTGGCTTGGGGTTAACCGCAATACGCTGCGTAAAAAACTAACAGATCACAAAATGATTTAGCCTAAAAACAGCAGGCCATTGTTTCTCAACACTTTGACAACAGAACTGATTCTTGTCAAAGATCCAATCAATTAAAAGTGTGTCTCTATTGTTGAACTTAAAATCACAGTTGCTCATCCCAGGACAATGTTACCGTGTGTTTAAGATCGTTTCTTTAGGTTGTTTAGCTTTTAATGGTTTTACCGGTTCCCTTGACTGCGCTACTTCACCCATACTTACCCATACTTACCCGTACTTACCCATTTGATCCGTACTTCAATCGCAAAACTCTTTATGGAACTCAGGCCTCATGAACGCGTTAATTTCTGTCTCCGATAAAACTGGCATTGTAGAGTTTGCGCAAGCGCTGCATCAGTTGGGCGTCGCTCTAATTTCAACCGGCGGCACCGCTAAGTTACTAAGTGATCATGGCCTGCCAGTGAGCGAAGTGGTAGAGCTTACAGGATTTCCAGAAATGTTAGACGGTCGCGTTAAAACCCTTCACCCGGGTGTGCATGCGGGACTTTTAGCCAGACGGGACCTGCCTGCTCATATGCAGTCACTTAAGGATCACAACATCTCCGGTATCGATTTACTGGTCGTTAATTTGTACCCTTTCGAGCAAACTATCAGCAAACCTGATTGCTCTTTTGAAGATGCAATCGAAAATATTGACATCGGTGGTCCAGCCATGGTGAGGAGTGCCGCCAAAAACTGGCAACACGTTGCAGTCGTCACCGACTCAACCCAGTACGCAAAGGTCCTTCAAGAGCTTAATAAAAACCAAACCATTTCCCAGGACTTACGGCTATCCCTAAGCGTTGCTGCCTTTAACCGCATCAGCAACTACGATGCAAGTATCAGTAACTATTTATCTGCTCGTTCACCAAGTGGTGAGCTCGCACAATTTCCTGATCAATTCAACGCTCACTTTACCAAGATGCAAGACCTTCGCTATGGTGAGAACCCTCACCAAAGCGCCGCTTTTTACAAAGACATAACGCCTATCAAAGGCTCCTTGGTCAGTGCCCTACAAGTGCAGGGTAAGGAGTTATCTTATAACAACCTTGCCGACGCGGATACGGCTTGGGAATGTGTGAAAAGTTTCAAAGATACAGCATGCGTCATTGTCAAACATGCCAATCCCTGCGGCGTGGCAACTGGGGGCAATTCGCTTGAGGCCTATAAAAGGGCCTTCAGCACCGACCCGACCTCTGCTTTTGGGGGCATCATTGCTTTTAATACAAGTCTTGACGCAACAACTGCTTCAGCGCTTAGTGAAAAATTTGTTGAAGTCTTAATTGCCACTGATTTCAGCGAGGAAGCTCTCCTCGTTTTAGCAAAAAAACCGAACGTCAGGGTTTTGAAAATTGAATTTTGCCGCACTGATAGCTTAGGGCGAAACGCGCCCTCACCCCAATCTTTTGCACTCAGCACCGCTGAGCTGGATATCAAACGAATTGGGGGGGGCTTATTGGTTCAAACTGCTGACACACATTTGTTAGATTCAAAAGACTTAAAGATCGTCACAAAAGTTTTACCTACACCTGCGCAAGTTCAAGATATGCTTTTTGCTTGGAAGGTTGCAAAGTTTGTGAAAAGCAATGCAATCGTGTTTTGTCAAAACGCCATGACAATAGGCGTAGGAGCTGGGCAAATGAGTCGATTAGACTCAGCAAAAATTGCTTCTATTAAGGCCGAGCACGCTGGACTTTCCCTCAAAGGTTCGGTTGTGGCCAGCGATGCATTCTTTCCCTTCAGGGACGGTCTCGATGTAGTTGTAAATGCAGGCGCCGTTTGTATTGTTCAACCCGGAGGGTCTGTCAAGGATCCAGAGGTCATTGAGGCCGCAAATGAACACGGCGTGTGCATGGCATTCACCGGGGTTCGCCATTTTAGGCATTAACTATAGGGGACTAAGGGGAGCTGAAGGGGGCTACAAGCTTTCTTAAGCTCTTTTAAGCTTGCTCATGACCTCGTGTGCAACCGCGATCGTATGCTCAATATCAATTTGCGTATGCGCCGCGCTTACAAAACCTGCCTCATAAAGAGCTGGGGCAATATAAACTCCTTTATTGAGTAGGCCATGAAAGAGTTGGTTAAACAAGGCTCCGTCGCTCTTCATCACCTGTGCGTAATTGCTAGGTAATTCAGGTAGCAAGAAAAAACCAAACATCCCGCCTTGACAATCCGCAGAGAAATCTAGATCCAAATCTTTTGCAACTTTGCTTAAACCACTTACCAGCATCTCTGTTGTCTCTGAAATGGAGCTCCAAAACCCCGGGCGCTGAATCTCTTTGAGGGTTGCAAGACCACAGGCCGTAGCAACGGGGTTTCCACTCAGCGTGCCCGCTTGGTAAACGGGCCCTAGCGGGGCAAGCTGCTCCATAACGGCCTTGGAGCCTCCAAACGCTGCAAGGGGCATTCCGCCGCCAATAACCTTTCCCATCACAGTCACGTCCGGCTTAAAACCTGGAATCTGAGCTGAGTAGATGCTCTGCGCCCCACCGAGTGCAACCCTAAATCCAGTCATCACTTCATCAAATACCAAGAGTGCACCGTTTTGTGTGCATAGCTCTCGACATCGCTTCATGAACTCCACACTGGCCCTTACAAAATTCATATTACCGCAAATCGGTTCAATCATGACGCAGGCAAGCTGCTCGCCGTACAGGGAGAAAGCCTCTTCAAGTTGCGCGATGTTGTTGTACTCTAGAACGAGGGTGTCTTGCACAACTTCCTTTGGAACTCCTGCGCTGGTGGGGTTTCCAAAAGTAGCAAGTCCAGAGCCCGCCTTGACCAATAAAGCATCTGCGTGGCCGTGGTAGCAACCTTCAAATTTTATAAACTTAGTTCGCCCCGTAGCTCCCCTTGCCAAGCGAAGGGCGCTCATACCGGCCTCAGTGCCAGAGCTCACCAGTCGCACCATCTCCATGGAGGGGACAAGTTTAAGGATCTCCTCGACCAACTCGACCTCGCGCAGAGTCGGCGCTCCAAATGAGAAACCGTCTTTAAGAGCCTCTTGTACGGCCTGTAGGACTACCGGATTTCCGTGTCCTAGAATCATCGGCCCCCATGAGCCGATGTAATCAATATACCTCTCGTCGTTCACGTCCCAAAAGTAAGCGCCCTGCGCGCGCTTTACAAACCGAGGCGTGCCCCCAACCGCTTTAAAAGCTCGAACGGGTGAATTGACGCCACCGGGGATAACCGCTTTAGCGCGATCAAAATAAATTTGATTGAGATCTGTCATATTTCTGAAAAAAAAGATTGAGAATCTGCGCTATAAAAAGAAAACAACGCCTATAGCCGAAGCTTACATTATCAACCAAAACACTAGTGTCGAGTGGTGATTTTAGGCAAGCCAAAATCCTCAACACTTGGGATTTCACCCTCCGAGTGATCTGAGTCCTCAGCGTCTTCTAAATCACCCATGCTTTGGGTCCAAAATAGTCTGTCTGGTAAAACCAAGCCCATACCTGGTTGGTAACCGGCGAGTAGACATCCATCCAAATAATTGAGTGCTTCTTTGGTGGCCACTTCTAAATCGCAGCCCACAGCAATTAAGGCAGAAACAACCGCGCTGAGTGTGTCCCCAGTGCCTGTAAAGACGGCGTCTTGCCTCTCAAACTTTTCTGTAAGCAAGACGTTGTAAGGGGTGCATAGTACGTTCTCGAACGTTTGCGCATTGGGCGTTATTCCTGTTACCAATGAGTAGGGAACTCCCAATTCACCCGCCGCTTTAGCGATCTCCCTTGGTGAGGGAGCCCGCGCGTTGCTCCAATCAGGGAGTAACCATCTGGATAAGGTGCTGTAATTGCCAATCAGCAGTGTGGTCTGGGGCAAAATGAGTTCTCTGAAAGCGTCCAAATAGGCTTCAATTTCGTCGTCCTCCCACCAAGATAAGCTTGGCATATAAGCAATAACTGGCAAATCTGCATAGTCGGCCGTTACCTCAGCTATCACGCTAAGGGCCTCTGGACCACCGCAAAAGCCCACTTTAAAGACCTGAACGTTCACATCCTCCAAAACCGCGCGGGCTTGTTCGCTCACGCCCTCGGAGTCGATGCAAAAGTGGTTCAAAATTTCTGCCGAGTCTTTGATATAACAACCCGTGACCACGGGTAAGGTGTGCGCGCCAACCGAGTTACATGCCAAAATGTCGGCTGTTACGCCTCCTGCACCACTTGGATCATTCGCATTGAACACAAGTACACAGGGGTAAGAGGAGTCGCCCTCATCATCTAGTGGCTCAGTTTGGGTAGGGTTATTAAATGTGCTCATAATTGATAGATACAATGGGCGTTCGTTTAAAGCCCTGATATGGGAATTGTGCCGTATTTTTTGGAAGAAAATCTTGACTAAAACGTGGATGTGTTTAATTTGTGGGTGGATTTACGATGAATCAACAGGTGCCCCCGATGACGGCATTGCTCCTGGAACCCCCTGGGAGCAAATACCCATGAACTGGACCTGTCCAGAGTGTGGTGCTCGCAAAGAAGATTTCGAAATGGTAGAGGTTTAAACCCATCTGCCTGATTTGGTTCTGTGCATAGGCGATGTTGGCCCAGAAATTTAAAGCATCTGGCCCCGCAAGCGTCTACTCGTCTCATTTTCTCTCTCTTTTTTTAAAATTTTTTCAATCCATCATTAAAGGACTCGCAATGCGTATTGATTCCACTTCTTTAGATCAACTGTTTTTAAATGCACGGTCTTCAAACGGCTTTTTAGACAAGCCAGTGCATGAGTCACTTTTAAAAGAAATTTATGATCTAGCCAAGTTTGGTCCCACTTCTATGAACACGCAACCCGCGCGTTTCATCATGCTCACCTCTGCTAGCGCGAAAGAGAGAATTTTGCCAGCGATGAGTCCTGGTAACGTGGACAAAACCAAATCTGCCCCCGCAGTTGTCATCGTCGCGTCCGACTCTGAGTTTTTTGAACACTTACCCCAAACTTTTCCGAATAAACCCGATGCAAAAGAGCTATTTGCTGGTAACGCGGGTTTAGCACAAGCTACTGCGACAAGAAACACCACTTTAAGTGGCGCTTACTTTATCATCGCTGCGCGTGCACTTGGACTTGACTGCGGACCGATGAGTGGTTTCGACGCAGCTAAAGTCAACGCTGAATTTTTTGCAGACGGCAAACATAAGGTTGACTTTATACTTAACCTTGGGTACGCAGATACTAGCAAGATTTTTCCGCGTAACCCTAGACTAAGTTTCGAACAAGCTTGCAAAGTTTTGTAACAGAAACTTCAAATAACACAACGATTTTTTTGTATGAAAATAATTCAATCATTAGGTGAGCTGAAAACTCTCTTAAACCAAGAGGTATCGGTGAGCGAATGGATCGTTGTGACTCAGGACAAGATAGATCAGTTTGCCCAGGCCACGGGAGATCAGCAGTGGATTCACGTGGATCCTGAGCGAGCGAGTAAAGGCCCCTTTAAAACAACAATAGCGCACGGTTTTTTGACACTCTCAATGATTCCGCAAATGATCAGCACTGCACTTACATTTCCCCCCTCCGGCATGGCCATCAATTACGGCTTAAACAAGGTAAGGTTTACAAAACCGGTTCCCGTAAATTCGAAAATTAGAGGTCGTTTTTTCCTATCCGAAATTGAAACACTCTCAAGCTCGGTTGATCAAAAAGAGATTGGTTTTCAAATGAATTGGAGAGTCACCATAGAACAAGAAGGCGAGACCAAGCCAGTTTGCATTGCAGAGTCCATAACGCGTCGCTACGCAGAAAATTAAAAGCCCTCAGCTCACACTTATTGCAGACTAGACGGCCCTTGCCCGTGTGAATTTTTAGAAGTAAATAACAAATTTGCAATGCCTTGTGTAAAAGTCATCACTAATTGTTATTCAAAGAAACCATAAAAATCAATCAGTACCCGCTCAGTTCCCATTTAGTCTAAAATTTTGACGCAGGAACTGCAACCGAAAGCTTATAAGCGCAATTTTGCAGGTCATATTGCCAAAATCATAGTGCATTGTTGCGCATCAAATCCGTAGGCTAGAATGTCCGCACAGATATGAAAAATCTCGACAAAAGAAATCGGTTTGTACATTGGGTCGCAATTATTGCGCTCCTAATGAGCGCTCTTGGTCCTTCGATTTCTCAGGCCTTTACTGCACATACTGCCGAAAACAACCCAATGGGGGTTGTTTGCTCATCAAGTGGGGTCAAGACAGTTCAGTCTGCAGATGACTTGGTTAATCAGCATGGCTCTGACCAAAATAAAGCAATCGACGGGCATTGTGCATACTGTGTACTTCAAGGTCATTACTATTTACCAACTGATCAAATCGTAGATCCAAATACTCCCAAGCCTATCAGCCACTACCCAGAGCTTTATTACCAATCTCCAAAGCTCCTATTTGCTTGGATTAAGTCCCCGTCTCAGGCCCCCCCCAATAGCCTCTAAAACTCAAAGCGTTTTACAAACCTGAGTCATGAAGATGTGTGACTGACAAGAAAAAAACTTGCCAAGAAGTGATGGCTTAATCTTATCGTGCCATTGCACCCGTTAAGTTTAAGTCTGTTTAGCGCGAGACGTAAAAGTAACTGCTAATAAATTTTTAAAAGTTATTAGACATGAAAATACCGGCGCGACCATAGCCTTGATTGCTAAACTTGCAAGTTAGCATACCTTCTTTAGTTGATCAGAATAAATCATTTGTATTTACAAAAAAGGAGTCTTGCGAACTCTAAAAATAACTAATTTATTCAGATCAACTTAATCAAAAAATTATTTAAAAAACTTCAAATGAAACTCAATAAATTTTTAATTGCATTAGTGCTTTCATCTCCAATAGCAGGAGCAATTGCTTGTGCAAGTTGTGGGTGCAGTCTCAATACCGATTTAAGCACGCAGGGTATGGGATCTAATCCTGGATGGACTTTTGATATCCGATATGACTACTTAAATCAAAACCAACTTCGCTCGGGCAAAAGTACAATTTCTCCTGCTACTGCGCTCAATATAACCAATCCTAAAAATGGACAATTAGCTGAAGTTGAAGGGTTTACAAAAAACAATTACCTCACCAGCTCCACCGACTATAACAACGGAGAAACCTGGGGGGTATCAGCCGTCCTTCCCTTTATACAAAGAGAACATATGACTTATGGGGTTGATGACGGTACGGGCACAGTCGGTTGGCCATCGGGCGCGGCTGGGTACACTTCTAATTCTAGGGGGCTTGGCGATGTGAAGGTCATTGGACGCTATTTCGGCTTTGCAGAACAAAAGGATTGGGGTCTCCAATTTGGACTGAAATTACCTACAGGTAAAACAAATCAAACTTCAACCAATGGCAGCTCTGCAGTTGATCCTGGTCTTCAGTTGGGAACAGGATCGACCGATTTGATACTTGGTGCCTACAAGTTTAGTCGATTCGCATTTGCCGATGACTGGGGCTATTATGGCAATATACAAATCCAAACAGCAGTTGCTTCTAAGAATATTCCTGGCAATCTTGCTACATTAGAAACCCCGGGGAACTATCGCCCTGGGGACTCATTGAATGGAAGTTTTGGAATCACCTATCATGCCTTTGAAAATTGGGTGCCAAGCGTTCAATTCAATGTGATTGATAAAAAATCAGATAGTGGAGCTGCCGCTGACACCTGGTCAACGGGGGGCACACTCGTGTACTTGACGCCTGGACTACTGTATAGCGCCTCTGATGTGATGCAAATATTTGTAAATGTGCAGTTGCCCATTTACCAAAACTTAAACGGCATTCAATTGGCCCCCACTTCGGTTACTTCGGTTGGCGTAAGGGTGCACTTCTGATTATTGAGAGATCAAAAGGGGATTTATTATTTCTTCCAGCAATTGGGTGCTTACTTGAGGATTCCCTGTGTTTCCGTTCTTCCTAACAATTCCTTTTTGATCAATGATAAAAGTGCTGGGCAATCGCCAAACATAGCCCAGTCCTGAATAATGCATGTCTGCTTTAACCGCAAATTCAAAGGAGTAGTTGCTCATTATTCTTTTGGCAGCTTCGAGCCCAGTTGATTTGTCTAAATTAATGGCAAGAACTTCAAAGCCTTTGGATTTGTTCTTTTGTAAGAAGTCTTGAATTTGTGGCATTTCTTCGCGGCACGGTTCACACCAACTAGCCCAAAAATTAATCAACACCACTTTGCCTTTTTGAGCGCTCAATGAGTAAGCCTCACCACCTATTAATTTACCCTCAACGCTTGGTGCTGGTTGCCCAACGACTACATCAGCCAAGGCGTATTTGCTAAGGAGGGATGAAAGCAGAAAAATAATAAAGAAGCATTTCATTTGCATATTGTAAATGCCCACTTGACCCCTCTCTTGTTGGGTTAAATGCTTTGACTCACCTTAAATTTTCATTTAACCGTTGAAGCTCACCCCACCCTCAAACCCGCTTTGCCTCCAAGCCTCATATATAACTACCGCAACCGAATTGGATAGATTCAAACTGCGCTGCCCTTTGATCATGGGCAGCAAGAGTCTTTGCTGTGGCTCAAAACTCTCTCTAATGAGCTGAGGTAAGCCCTGAGTTTCTGAGCCAAAGAAAAACCAATCTTGTGCTAAAAACTGCACCCCAAAGACTTGTCTTTGCCCCTTAGTGGTCAAAGCAAAACACCTCTTAAAATCAGGTTTTGCCTCTTCCAAGAAAAAATCCCAATTGCGATATCTCTTGACATCTGCGTACTCGTGGTAATCGAGCCCAGCTCGGCGCATTAAGGGATCAGTCATTTGAAACCCAAGTGGCTCGATCAGATGTAACTTACTTCCCGTATTGGCACATAACCTTATGACGTTCCCTGTGTTGGGCGGTATCTCAGGATTGACTAGAACGATATTAAACATACTGATTGATTTTTTTCAAGACGCATACATCTTACAATGGAACTACAGGTATGCTTCAACGCATATTTGTTAGTTGTTGCGCTTAATCCAGTTAGCTTTGAGCCTTACTCCATAAATGAGTTCTAAATCTCCCCCGACCCTTGATCCCTTGGCTTTGCAGCGCTTTAAGAGGCTGCAAAGCTCAAAGAGCGCGGCTTGGTTGCATGAGGAAGTCTCATCGCGAATGCTTGAGCGCTTAAAGTGGTTTAAAGATAAACCTCAATCTTGGACGGATTGGGAACCAGTTAATTCAGGTTTCAAGGGACACAAGAATCTGCAAAAGATGTTCGCTGCTGCCGACGTCTCAGTCGTTGAGCACAATACCCAAAGACTTAAGGAAACGCAAACACTCTTGTCCCGCTCTTGGACGAGTCGCCTCTTGCCTATCCTCAAAAACTCCGCCCTGACTTGGCCTGGCAAACAGAGTTTTATTTTAAGTCCATTAAACCCAACGCATCCTTTGCCTGATTCACCACTAAAGCAAGTTGAAATGATCTGGGCAAATATGCTTTTGCATTTAACCCCCCAACCAATGGATCTAATCAAAGAGTGGCAAAAATCTTTGAAAGTGGGGGGATGGGTCATGTTTAGTTGCTTGGGCCCGGACACCACAAAGGAGTTGAGAGCTATTTACGAAAAATTAGGTTGGCCCAAACCCTCTCACGACTTCACGGATATGCACGACTGGGGAGACATGTTGGTTGAGGCGGGCTTCTCAGATCCGGTCATGGACATGGAGCGGATCACACTGACCTACTCATCCCCAGAGTCTTTAATTGCTGATCTGCGCACTATGGGTCGAAACTTTCATCCTCATAGATTTCAAGCGTTAAGGGGTAAAGATTGGTTAAGAGCGTTGAAAAAAAATCTCCTTACCCTCAATATTCACAAAGACTCTAAAGAACTTTGCCTGCCACTTACATTTGAAATTATTTATGGCCATGCATTCAAAGTTGCACCCAAAATTAAAGTTACTCAGACCGCCTCTTTTTCGCCAGAGGATTTAAAGGCGATGATTCATCGCAAGTAAGCAGATCCATTAACCCACAAATCTATTAAACGATACCAAATCTTTGCCGAATGGATCTCTCAATTCCTTGCGCATCTAGGCCCAAGTGGGAAAGTATTTTTGAGGGATCTCCATGGACAGTAAACTCATCACTAACGCCCAGTCGCAGGACAGGTACATTGACGCTTGCATCCTGAAGTGCCTCTAACACTGCACTGCCCGCGCCGCCCATCAGTACCCCCTCTTCAACAGTCACAACGGCGCTGTGCGTGCGACTGAGCTCAAGGAGTAAGTCCGTATCAAGCGGTTTGACCCATCTCATATTGGCAACGGTTGCATCAAGTTTCTCACCCACCTCTAAACACGGATATAAAAGGGTGCCAAATGCAAGAATCGCGATGCGGAATTTATCGGTTTTGGCTTTGAGGCTTAAGCGACGAACCTCTCCCCGACCAAATGGCAGCAACTCCTCTACGGAGCCAGTTTGAGTCCCAATACCGCTCCCCCTTGGGTAGCGCACGGCAACGCAGTGGTCCTGAACAAACGCAGTGGACAGGAGTTTGTAACACTCCGCCTCATCTGCGGGGCAAGCCACACTTACATTGGGCACGCATCTCAAAAATGAGATATCAAATACGCCGGCGTGCGTTGCCCCATCAGCTCCCACAATACCAGCCCGGTCCAGAGCCAACACCATCGGAAGTTTTTGAATGGCCACATCATGAATCAACTGGTCATAGGCCCTTTGCAGAAAAGTGGAATAAATAGCCACTACTGGTTTCATGCCCCCGCAGGCCAGTCCGGCTGCGAAAGTTAGCGCATGTTGCTCTGCAATACCCACATCAAAGTAACGCGTGGGGAATTTTTGTTCAAACTCCACCATTCCTGAACCCTCGCGCATTGCGGGTGTTATTCCAACTAAATTTTTATCATGCGCGGCCATATCGCACAACCAAGAACCAAAGACCTGGCTGAAGGTCTTCTTAGGCGAGGAGACAGGAGGCACGATCCCTATCATAGGATCAAATTTGCCAGGTCCGTGGTACAGCACTGGATCGGCTTCAGCCAATTTGTAGCCTTTACCCTTGCGGGTGACGACATGTAAGAATTGAGGCCCCTTTAGGTTCTTAATATTTTCTAGCGTTGGAATTAAGGAATTTAAATCGTGACCATCGATTGGACCAATGTAGTTGAATCCGAATTTCTCGAAAAGAGTAGCAGGAACAACCAACCCTTTGGCCTGCTCTTCAAAGCGCTTAGCCAGTTCAAATAGGGGGGGGGCACCTTTTAATATTTGTTTACCCGCCTCTTTTGCACTTGCATAAAAGCGTCCACTCATTAACTGAGCCAAATATCTATTCAAAGCCCCAACAGGTGGGCTTATTGACATGTCGTTATCATTAAGAACAACAAGGAGATTGCACTCAGCAATCCCCGCGTTGTTTAAAGCCTCAAATGCCATCCCAGCACTCATGGCTCCATCGCCAATAATAGCGACACAAGACTTTTTCTCGCCTCTTTCCTTGGCCGCTAGCGCCATCCCCAAGGCTGCAGAAATACTGGTTGATGAGTGTGCAGTTCCAAAAGCGTCATACTCGCTCTCACTTCGCATAGGAAATCCACTGAGACCCCCCAATTGGCGCAGGGTCGACATTTTGTCTTTACGCCCAGTTAAGATTTTGTGAGGATACGTCTGATGCCCCACATCCCAGACTAACTTGTCCTCAGGTGTATTGAAGACGTAGTGCAAAGCGATCGTCAACTCAACGGTCCCCAGATTCGAGCTTAAATGTCCACCAGTTTGGGACACACTCTTAATCAAAAAATCTCTTAGCTCTTTGGCAAGAGGTTTCAACTCTTCTTTTGACAACCGTCTAAGGTCCGATGGGGAATGAATCTGATCTAACATGTCGTAATATTATTTCTCTTAATCAGTAGGTACGGTTCACAACTCTTAAAGCTATCGCAACCAACGCATCAGTTGTAGATAAATCGCTTGAGAGCAGTGCTTGATTAGCGTTCATGATTAACACATCCGCCTTATGCTTGGCGCCTTCAATTCCCATTAAAGAAACATAGGTCGGTTTATCAGCGTGAGCGTCCTTCCCCGCCGTTTTACCGAGAACGGAGGAATCTGCTGTAACGTCCAATATATCATCTATCACTTGAAAGGCCAGACCAAGCGCACTGCCGAAGACTTTGAGATGATCCAAATCCGAGTCCTTAACCCCAGCGCACAACGCGCCGGCCAAGACACTTGCCTCTAACAATGCACCCGTTTTAAGTTTGTGCATTTGACTTAGTTGCATCTCGTTCAGGTCGTGCCCGACGCTTGTCAAATCAACTGCCTGTCCCCCCGCCATACCGCGGTGTCCCGCTGCGCGGGCGATTAGACCGCAAAGCGCGGCTTGCAAATAAGGTGTGATCAAGGAGTGCTCAGGTGTTAGTACTTCAAAAGCTAAGGCCTGCAGTGTATCCCCCGTTAAGAGTGCTAAAGCCTCACCAAACTGAACATGAACAGTCGGTTTACCCCGCCTGAGAACATCATTGTCCATACAAGGCATATCATCGTGAACGAGGGAGTAAGCGTGTATCAACTCGATTGCAGTTGCAGCCCTGAGCGCGGCCTCACGTCGCCACTCCAACTCCTCGCAGGCCTGTTTATGAATTCCAGCCTCAAACGCTCCCATCACCAATAAAGAGCGTAACCGTTTGCCCCCGCCCAACACAGCGTACCTCATTGGCTCATTTAGATTTGCAGGGGCATGGGCCGGAATCCACTTTTCTAAGCACGCTTCAATCTCTGCCAATCTTTGTTGGCTCCATGGCTCTAAATCAAAAGATGAGATCACGTTCACTGGTCATTTTTCCAAGGTTTTAAATCCCCGTCTTCAAGCACTTTTATTTGCTCCTCAACGGAGCTTAGCTGCTCGCGACAATATTTCAATAACAAGGCTCCCCGTTTATAAGAGACCAGGAGTTTTTCAAGCGGTAATTTTCCTGACTCCATTTGAGAAACCAATTCCTCTATCTCTAGCATCGCGCTTTCGTAACTTGCTGGCTGAGCAGAAAAATCCTGCTCAGTGGTTTGAGGAGACGCCTTGGGCATTCGATTTAAACCTAATTATTTGTAAAAAAGCCAATTGTAGGACGGCTGATGCACCATTAACGCAGTACCCGGGGTAGAATCATGGTTTTCCACCAGAAATACCTGGTTTCCTCTATAACTTCAATTACTTCCCTGTGGGGAGTCTTTAGGTCAGGTCAATCATGTCTGATTTAAGTCTTCAACTGCAGCAGGCGTTTAGTCAACTTCCTGTCTCTAGCTACTCCGACGAAGCGCTTTTTAAGCGCGAAGTCGACACTTTGTTCACCAAAGGGCCCAATTACGTCGGTCACTCACTCTCCGTTCCAGAGGTGGGTGACTATCACGCCATTCAAAAAGAAAAAGAAGGTCGGGTCCTCATTCGAACTGAAAAGGGGATCGAACTTTTATCTAATGTTTGCCGCCACCGCCAAGCTGTTATCCTTAAAGGGCGGGGTAACCTAAAACACAACAAAAGCACATTGGGCGCTCAAAGCTCACCCCTTAGTGGCGGCTCATCCGAACACATTGTGTGCCCTCTTCACCGCTGGACCTACTCTACCTCTGGTGAACTTATTGGCGCGCCCCATTTTGCGCAAGATCCCTGTCTAAATTTGAACCGCTACCAGCTCCATGAGTGGAACGGCTTATTGTTTGATGCCAGTGGCCGCAACGTTGGGACTGACCTGCAGTCTTTGTCCCCACGCTCAACGCTTGATTTCACGGGCTACGCCCTCGATCACGTAGAACTTCACACCTGTAACTACAACTGGAAGACCTTCATTGAAGTCTACCTCGAAGACTATCATGTGGGCCCCTTTCATCCAGGTCTTGGGAACTTTGTGACTTGTGAGGACCTTAGGTGGGAGTTTGGAGATGAATATTCAGTACAAACCGTTGGCATAGCCAACAGACTTGGCAAAGCAGGCTCACCCGTATACCAACAGTGGCAAGAGCAACTCATGCACTACAGGGGAGGTAAAGTCCCCGAGCACGGCGCAATTTGGTTAACCTACTATCCCAATATCATGGTCGAATGGTATCCCCATGTACTCACTGTATCTACCCTTCACCCAATCAGTCCCACTCAAACTTTGAATACAGTTGAGTTTTATTACCCTGAAGAAATTGTGGCCTTTGAGCGAGATTTTGTTCAAGCGCAAAGAGCCGCGTACATGGAGACTTGCATAGAGGATGACGAAATTGCCGAGCGCATGGATGCCGGCAGGCTTGCCCTTCTTGAGCGAGGGGACAATGAGGTTGGGCCCTACCAAAGTCCCATGGAGGACGGTATGCAACACTTTCATGAGTGGTACCGCAAGCGCATGCAAGCTGCAAATGAGTGAGGTGGGCGCGCAAAAAAGTGAGCGCCTAAAGTTATTACATTAACAAGGGCTTTTCATCTGTGTTCAAAACAATCATCTCTGTTGCAGAATTAAAAGCAATCCAATCCGATCCAGAGTTGCTCAAGCAACTGGTTGTTTTTGATTGCAGCTTTGATCTTGCTGACACAAACAAAGGGTTATTGCAGTTTAAAGAGAGTCACATCAAGGGCGCTCTTTTTGCAAACCTTGATCAAGATTTATCCACCCATAATCCGGATGACGCAGTCAACGGGGGTCGTCATCCCCTACCCAAGCGAGAGTTATTTGCCAAGTGGCTAGGCAAAATGGGCGTCACCCATTCTTCTCAAGTCGTTGTTTACGACCGACAAGGTAATAACTTTTGTGGGCGTCTGTGGTGGATGCTCAAATGGTGCGGACTCGACAGTGTAGCCGTCTTAGATGGAGGACTTAAAGCTTGGAATCAATCCATGGGAAATGTTGATTCTGGACAGCCCCCGGCTGGCAGCCCTGAGCAGAACCTCAATGCATTTAAGCTTCAAACGCCCTTGGTCCAGATGCTCACTATCGATGAATTAAAGGAGCGCATTAGCTCGGATCTAAGCTCCCTCGGCACCCACCCAATCTCATTGGTAGACGCACGTGCGACACCTCGGTTTAACGGCGAGGTCGAACCACTTGATCCCCTCGCAGGTCATATACCCGGTGCACTCAACAGACCCTTTAACAGCAATTTAACCCCTGATGGCTTTTTTAAAAGCAGCGATGAACTCAAAAAAGAGTTTGATCAATTGCTTGTCGGCAAAGATCCCCACTCAGTTGTACATCAATGCGGAAGTGGTGTCAGCGCAGTACCCAACCTTTTAGCAATGCATATCGCGGGATTCGGTTACACCACTCTTTACCCTGGCAGTTGGAGTGAGTGGTCTAGGGTCGAGGGCGCGCCAGTGCAGAGGAAAAATTAAATCACTTATCAATTACTTTAGACCAAGAAAATTAAGGCTAAGTAAGTAAGTGTTTGCCATCATCGAAGTTATCTCTACTAGAAATTTTATGCAGTCACTCAAACTGAATAGCATCAACTAGCACGCCAATGAGACTGTACATAATTACGGATTGCAATAAAAAATTTAATTATTAGTAATAATAAATAGTTACCTTAACAAGAATTCAGATTTAGACATACACTCCCCACACGCAGTCGCACGGGATGAGGGATCTAACCGGAGGTATGTCCGCGCTTGAACACAATAACTTTACTAATTGATTAGTTAAACTATTTTGTCAAGTTCGCGACCCAAGCTTGGGGACTAAACATCAGCAAGCGAATGCTTCATTCATATAAAAAATCATATACAAAACTTAGGTGAGGAATATTCATGTCAAGAGCAATAATTATTGAAAAAAACGGTGGTCCCGAAGAGCTAAAAATTGTGGACGTCAAAGTCGGAGAACCCGGTGCTGGGGAGATCAAAATTGCACATAAAGCAATCGGGCTCAATTACATTGATGTCTACCAACGTGCGGGCCTTTACTCCTTACCGATGCCTTTGCACATGGGTATGGAAGCCTCAGGAATCATTACTGCGGTTGGCTCTGGAGTCACTCATCTGAAGGTAGGTGACCGCGCCGCCTACGCCAGCAACCCTCCCGGCAGTTACTGTGAGGAGCGAGTTATGCCGGCAAAATGTGTCGTGAAGCTCCCAGATGCCATCTCATTTGAGACGGGTGCAGCCATGATGTTAAAAGGTCTAACCGCAGAATATTTACTCAAGCGCACTCTGCCCCAAGGCGGCCTGCACAAGGGTGACTTTATACTCTTTCACGCCGCAGCAGGCGGGGTCGGTTTAATTGCTTGTCAGTGGGCTAAAGCGCTAGGTTATCAATTGATTGGAACGGCAGGAAGCGATCAAAAATGCGAATTAGCTAAAGCCAATGGAGCAGCCTTCACGATCAATTATGCAAAAGAGGATTTCCAAGCCAGAGTCAAGGAAATAACAGGCGGCAAAGGCGTCAAAGTGGTCTACGACTCTGTAGGAAAAGATACGTTTGAAAAATCTTTAGATTGCTTGGCCCCCCTAGGACTGCTTGCAAGTTTTGGTAATGCGTCTGGCCCCGTACCTAGCTTCTCACCTGGCATTTTGGCGGCCAAGGGCTCTATTTACATAACGCGCCAAACTCTTTTCACACACCTATCAACGCGTGAACACACCCAGGAGATGGCCGACGATTTGTTTGAGGCAGTAACGAGCGGAAAAGTCAAAATCCACATCGACCAGACCTACACACTTGAGCAGGTCAAACAAGCACACATTGATTTAGAGGCCCGTAAGACCACGGGCTGCACTATTTTTACCCTTTAAACCTTAAATAACCCGCAAAAAGGGCTTCGGTTTTTTAAAACCTAAGCCCTTTTTCTTTGGGTGCGTAATTGTTAAAATAAATTTATGCTTTTAATCCCCTAGTCCGTCACTCTTAGGACTTAGCTTTTTTAACTCTTAGCAACTCATCTAAAAACAAACAAATAGCTCCAAGCGTAATCGCACTGTCAGCTAAGTTGAAGGCCGGAAAATGGACTCCTGCCCAGTAAAAATCCAGAAAATCGACAACGTACCCATATAAAATTCTGTCGACTACATTGCCAAGTGCGCCGCCCAAAATAAAGGTCAAAGCAAACGCAAAAAGCTTTTGTGTGGAATGTGATCTAAGCATCGTGAATATAAATGCGGCCGCGATCACTCCAATTGCCGTAAAGAGCCATCGCTGCCAACCCGCCTCTGAGGCCAAAAAGGAGAAGGCTGCGCCCGTGTTGTGAGCGCGAACTAGGTTAAATAATCCTTGAATGACAGGCTTTGATTCGCCTAGCTGAAAACTCCCCGTAATCAGTATTTTGGTATATTGATCAGCCAACAAAATGACCGCAGCAGTCACAATCCAAATCACAAATAAAGAGTTCTTTGAGCGGTTTGAGGGCATTTCAGTTTCCGTGGTTTCAAAAAATAGGGGGTCAACAAGGCACGTTCAAAAAGTAGTGCCGGATTTATGCAAAAAGACGTCTATCGCCTTTGCCGTATAAATTGCTGACACAACGCTTGCAAAGGGTGGAATGCTCAGCCTCAGCGCTTGAGCCCACATCAGCGCTATAGTGCCAGCAACGAGCACATTTGGAGTGCGCGCTTGCGAGCACCTCAATGTGCTCTTTCTCACCCTTTTGGATGAACGACTCGGAGGTGATGAATACATATTTGAGATCATCCCCCAGACTTCTCAGCAACTCAAAATCGACGGCGTTTAGCGTCAAGCGCAACTGAGCCTGCAAAGAAGAACCAACTGAACCATTGGCTCTCAGCACTTCGATCTCTTTGTTGGCTTGGTCCCGGATTTCTTTGATCCTTTGCCATTTGGCCAAAAGCTCCAAATCGGGTTGGGGTAAATGCAAATAGGTTTGTGTGAAGATTGAGTCATTCTCTTTAGATTGCCCTGCCTGCAGTACCCCCCAAGCCTCCTCTGCAGTGAAGGATAAAAAGGGCGCCATCCAGCGCAGCATTGCGTGGGTTATTTGATGCAGCACAGTTTGTGCGCTTCTGCGCTCCGATGACTGCGACGCACTGGTGTACAAACGGTCTTTTAAGATGTCTAGATAAAACCCGCCTAAATCCTCAGAGCAAAAGATTTGGATTTTACTGACGACTGGGTGAAACTCATATTGACCAAAATGGCCTCCCTCAAATACGCCCTTAGCTTCGTTCCATTGGCCCACAATTTGTTCTTGCAGTTGTTGCGTTCTTGATAAAGCGTAGCGATCAATTTCAAGCAAATCACCTGTCTCAACTTTATGTACCGCTGGATCAAAGTCACTGATATTGGCCATCAAAAAACGCAGTGTATTGCGAATACGCCTGTAAGAATCTACCACCCGGGCCAGTATCTTCTCGTCAATGTTTAAATCGCCCGAATAGTCCGTTGCACCCACCCAAAGTCTAACAATCTCGGCGCCGAGTTTGCCAATCACTTCTTGGGGGGCCACCGTGTTGCCCAAACTCTTACTCATTTTGCGGCCCTGCCCATCGGTTGCAAATCCGTGCGTTAAAAGACCTTTATAAGGTGCTCGCCCGTAAAGTGCACACCCCAGCAAGAGTGAGCTATGAAACCAACCCCTGTGTTGATCATGCCCCTCAAGGTATAGGTCCGCCTCAGGGCCTTGGTCGTGGTAAGGATTCCTTGGGTAAGCGTTTTTGTGTGAACCGCGTAAAACGTGCTCAAACGTTGAGCCCGAATCAAACCACACCTCAAGAATGTCTGTGCTTTTTGCGTACTCTTTTGCTCCCCCACCGAAGAGCCCAACAATCTCCTCCAAACTCGTGCGACTCCAGGCCTCGACCCCTCCTTCCTCAATTTTGGTGACTGCAAAATCTAAAATATCCAGCGTCCTAGGGTGCAAAGTGCCGTTGTCCACGTGAATTAAAAAAGGAATGGGTACGCCCCAACTGCGCTGGCGGGAGATACACCAATCGGGTCTATTGGCAATCATATCTCGCAGTCTTGATCTTCCGTTCTCGGGATAAAAGTGGGTCTGCTCAATGGCTGCAAGGGCGGTTTCACGCAGTGACTTGGGTGCTTTATCAACAGCAAAAATACCCTGGCTCGACTCTGTTTCCGCGTCCATACGGATAAACCACTGCGCTGCAGCACGGTAAATGACCGGGGTTTTATGTCTCCAGCAATGCGGATAACTGTGGGTGATGGTTTTTGTCGCCATCAAGCGTTTAGCATGCCTGAGGGTCTCTAAGATAACGGGCACAGCTTTCCAAATATGCTGCCCCCCGAAAAGCGCAAAATCACTCGCGTAAGTGCCCCCGCCTTGAACAGGATTCAAGATCTCTTTGATTTGCATCCCGTGGGAGATACATGAGTTAAAGTCGTCCACTCCGTACGCCGGCGCAGAATGCACCAGGCCCGTGCCTTCAGAAGCAGTTGCATACTCGGCTAAGTAAATTGGCGCGCGCCGGTTGTACGCAGAATCAACTTCGCTTAATGGATGATGAAACTCAAGCATATCTAAATTGGCACCCAAGGTGCTTGCAACTATAGATCCACTTAGACCCCACCTTTGTAAACAAGACTCCACCAAATCCTGTGCAACCATATACAAACCTTGCTCGGTGTCCACAAGGGAGTAGGTGATCTCGGGGTTAAGGTTAATTGCTTGATTTGCAGGTATTGTCCAAGCCGTTGTGGTCCAAATGACTGCGAATGCGTCCTTGGTTAGCGTGCCCAGTCCAAACGCTTTAGCGAGCGCTTGTGGCTGCGCACACAAAAAGGCCACATCTAGGGTTTCACTTTTTTTCTCAGCATATTCAATCTCAAACTCAGCCAAAGATGATGCGCAGTCAAAGCACCAGTACACGGGCTTTAAGCCGCGGTAAACGAATCCATGTTCAATGACTTTTTTAAAGGCCCTGAGCTCGCCCGCTTCGTTAGCAAAATCCATTGTCTTGTAGGGACGCTCCCAGTCTCCAAGCACCCCTAGGCGGCGAAAATCCTCTCTTTGCTGTTGGATTTGCTCGGCTGCAAATGCGCGCGATTCGGCCTGCATCTCGTCCCTACCAAGTTTCTTTTTTCGAAGTTTCTCGATCGCGTTCTCTATGGGCAACCCGTGGCAGTCCCATCCCGGTATGTACTGGGCATCGAAACCAGCCAATTGACGAGATTTAACAATCATGTCCTTAAGCACTTTGTTGAGCGCGTGACCAATGTGAATTTGCCCGTTTGCGTAGGGCGGTCCGTCGTGCAAAACAAAGAGCGGAGCGCCGACACGGCTTAAGCGAAGTCTTTGGTAAAGTCCCTCCTGCGCCCACTGTTTTACCCAAGCACCCTCTCTTTTGGGTAAATCCCCTCTCATTGGAAATGCGGTATCCGGTAAATTCAGGGTCTTACGATAATCAGTGCCACCCTCTTTAGGGGAATCTGAGTTTTTTGCTTGGGTGTCTGTCATAAAAAAATAGTGATCTGCTTTGCTAACTTTGTAAATTTCCTTTAAGGAGAAATGTTCGTAGCCAAAGTTTTTTAGAATGTTTTAGTAAGAACTTTTATTTTAAACGAGTTGGGAGCGAGTGAATCTGCGGCATTTACAAAAGTAGATGCTTACTAAAGATAGGTTATTTCATTTACGTGATTTCATTCGGGTTATTTCAAAATGTAATTTCTATTTTTTATCTACTCAGGCGCATGTCTTCAGCCTTCAACCAAAATTACAAGATCAAATTTTTCTGTCTTGAACCTGGTACTTATCAAACCAAACTCTCGCTTGGTCACAATCACGCTGGATTCCTGCCTTTAAAGACTCAAGGCCGTCGTATTTAAGCTCATCGTGCAATTTGTGCAAAAGATTGACCTGCACCACACGCCCGTAGCCCCCATTCTCGCCCAACTCTTTGGGCCAATCAAGAACGTGTGTCTCAAGCAGCACTCGACCTTGGTTCACGTCGTTGGCATCTAGCGTGGGACGCACCCCTAAATTGGCAACGCCGGGGAGTGGATGTTTTGAGAGTCCGTGCACTTGGACCACAAATATGCCTTGCGCGGCGGGTGTTGAGTGCAACTGAAATCGGCTTAAAAACCGCACGTTCAAGGTTCTACAACCCAGCTCGCGCCCCAAATGCCTTCCGTGCACGACGTGCCCAGAGATGCTGTAGGGGCGGCCCAAAAGCTGTTCGACCTCTTTAAAATCGGCCCTATCCAATGCGTCCCTGACCTTTGAGCTTGAGACCCGTACCCCGCCCACCTCATAGCTGTTCATGCGAGACACCTCAAAACCCTGCTTAAGCCCATATTGAGCTAAAAGCGCATAGTCGCCTGCCCTTTTTGCGCCAAATTTAAAATCGTCCCCCACCAGTACGTACTTTGCACCCAGCCCCTTTACCAAAACTTCTTGGACAAAGGACTCTGGAGTAAGGGAGGATAACGCTTCATTGAAAGGCATCACCACGCACTGCTGGACCCCGCACGCTTCAAGGCCCGCCAATTTATCCCTCAGTGTGGCGATCCTTGCTGGAGCGCTGGTGGGTTTGTTGAGTATCTTGGCAAAATAGTCCCTGGGATGAGGCTCAAACGTCAACACACAACTGGGGACGGCCCGGTCCCTTGCCTCATTGCTCACAAGGGACAGCATGGCTTGGTGCCCGCGGTGAACGCCGTCAAAATTTCCGATCGTCAGCGCGCAAGATTTTGCGATCCCGATATGGTTAAAACCTCTAAAAGTATGCATGTCGGCTTCGTAAAAAATGTATACAACTTAAAATGTCACAAAAACAGGGTATATTGTCTCAGGTTAGGTACTCAGAACTGCTTCATCGTTATTGATCAATAATTGGAGGTGTTTGTTGAAAGTATTAAAGTTATCCGCTCAGGGGCTACCGCAATCATGGATCTCGCTTGAGCAAGCAGTTATCCATTATGCTGCTGAGGAGGTGCGATGGGAAGCAGGCATGCAAGTGGCTCTTTTTAGAGGAGGACATAACGCGGTTACTGGTAAACAATCCCTAATCGCCGTTAACAGCATCATAGGAACCAAGGGAGTTCCGAATATAAACCCCTTTGAGCTTAAGCCCGGACTGACAAACAGTAAACTGTTTGCGCGAGACCAAAATCTTTGCGCCTACTGCGGCGAGCAGTTCCACGAGACTGAGCTCACCCGTGAGCACATTATCCCATTTGGACAAAACGGGACGGACCAATGGATGAACGTAGTGACAGCCTGTAAGTCTTGCAACCACAGAAAAGGTAACCGTACACCTGAGCAAGCAAGAATGCCTTTGCTATACACACCCTACGTGCCTAGTTTGTGGGAAGACTTTATCCTTCGAAACCGTAGAATTTTGAGCGATCAGATGGAGTTTTTAACGGCACATCTCCCTAAGAACTCCAGGTTTCTTATCTAGTTTCTAGAGCCAACAAATCCTCAATTGCTCTGGGATAAATGAGGTGCTCTTGGGTCAACACCCGGGCGGCTAAATCCTTCTCAGTGTCCCCTTTTAAAACAGGCACCACCGCTTGGGCAAGTATGGGTCCTGTGTCTAACTCCTGGGTCACGCGGTGCACGGTTGCTCCAGCAAACCTGCACCCCATCTCAATCGCTCTTTGGTGGGTGTGCAGTCCAGTGAATGCAGGCAACAAAGAAGGGTGAATGTTAACTAATCTGCCCTCAAAATGATTTACAAAATGGGGGGTTAGTATTCTCATAAAACCAGCAAGTACCACCAAAAAGGGTTCCTCTTTGTCGATCGTTTTTATTAATTCTTGCTCAAATCCTTGCCTTGGGTTTACGTCGTCTTTGTAGGGTTGATGGCTCACAACCACCGATTTAACACCGTACTCCTGTGCAATTGATAAACCCTTAGCTTCCTCTTTGTTGCTAATCACGCAGGAGACAAAAGCGCCGAAGCGCCTGCCCCAGTCTTTGTCTTTAGCGTGCTGCAAAATGGCTTTCATGTTGGAGCCACCACCGGAGATGAGTATGACAATGTTTTTCATATGTTTTTAAAACGTCTCGAACCTTAAATTGACAATCAATGAGATGCAACCTTTTGAAACTGCAATTGAAGCACTGTTTTTGATCCAATTATTTTGAGTGTTTTTTCGTAGCAAATTTAGGCTAAATAAATATGTATTTTAGATGCAAGATTAATGGATTCATGCCTCTTACCCTGTCATTTAAAGGGCAAGGTTTTAGATCCTTGTTGCGGTCGTAGTTAACTGTGTATTTAACGGTGTATTTGACGGTGTAGTTAGCGGTAGAGTTAGCATGGAAGTTAAAGGGCCATAGGGCTTACAATAGAGGCCTTAGCGTGGGAATCAAATATTTAAATCTTTAATCCTCCATACTTGACCGAAAACCTCGGTTCAGTCCTCTCACGCGCCCTTTCAACAAAGCACCCTTTTGCCGTCAATGATGGGGATAATTTTTTTGTTTTTTAAAACAGTATGCATCCTAAAGCCCTTTTAAATGCCAGTGCCGATTTAGTACGTGAAGTTCTTCGCTTTGAGCATCCCGCTGACTCTGTGCTCTCTAAATATTTCAAAGACCACCGAAAAGAGCACTCTTTTGGTCATCGCGAGCGCGCCGTGTTGGCAGATACAGCCTATAACGTCCTCAGATTTAAACAACTCTTTGAATATTTTGCCCCCTGGGGTAGTGGATCCAAAGAGAGAAGACTCGCTATTCTTGGGTTTGCACAACATTTAAAGGACGTCGCCCAAAATACACCACAAACCCTCTCTAAGCTTAATGAAGGCGCAGACGGACCTGGCAGAAATATTCCGTCCAAAAAACTAGGCCCGCGGCATCAAAGTCCCAAAGGACGTCAAAAAGAATTTGATGACTCGACACTTGGTTTTCTCTACTCCGCGCTCACAAACGAGGAAGTCCAGTGGCTAGAGCAATGTGAGGGGGTGAATACGGATGATTTACTTGAGCGTCACCGCCACAATTTGCCCGACTGGCTGGCAAAGTCCCTAAAGGACCAACTTGGCGAGAGTTTTTGGCAAGTGGTTGAAAAACTTAACGGCATTGCCCCGTTAGATCTGCGTGTAAATGCCTACGTTGCAAAACGTGAGGAGGTACTGAACGCACTGGCAAAACTTGGTATGAAAGCCGCGGCAACGCCCTACTCCCCCTGGGGAGTCAGGTTGAAGGACAAACCAGCACTAACTAAGTTAGAGCTTTTTACGAGCGGCGCCATTGAAGTACAAGATGAGGGCTCCCAACTCTTGGCGCTTTTACTGGATGCAAAAAGAGGTGAGATGGTGGCAGACTTTTGCGCAGGCGCAGGGGGCAAAACCCTCGCAATTGGCGCAACGATGAGAAACACCGGTCGTTTGTATGCATTTGATACCTCTGCTCACCGCCTGGACGCGCTAAAGCCCCGCTTGGCCAGGAGCGGTCTATCCAATGTGCACCCTGTTGCGATTGCTCATGAGCGGGATGAGAGAATTAAAAGGCTAAGGGGCAAAATGGATCGCGTTTTAGTGGACGCTCCGTGCTCGGGTCTTGGAACACTGCGAAGAAACCCCGATCTGAAGTGGAGACAAAATCCAAAAAGCGTCGAGGAGCTTTGCGTCATACAGATGAACATTTTAAGAAGTGCCGCCAGACTACTTAAACCAGGCGGACGCTTGGTTTATGCGACTTGTAGCCTTTTAAGGGAAGAAAACGAGTCTATTGCTGAAGCTTTTTCAGAAGAATTCAAGGATTTTGTACTCCTCAAAGCTGCAGATCTTTTAAACGAGTTGAAAGTTCCTCATTTCGAAACCCTTTGTACAACGGACGGGCATTATTTAAGGTTGTGGCCCCACGTTCACGAAACAGACGGATTCTTTGCTTGTATTTGGCAAGCCAAGTAGAATAGTGTGTTTTTAAAAAGAAAATTTTATTGATCTAATGTGAGGGTACTTTACCTTGAATATATTTAATTCGGTTTTGGTTTGGTTGGCACACGGAATAATTGATCTTAGTGTTTGGGAAGTCATTGTTTTGACGTTAGTGCTCACACACATCACTATTGCCTCGGTCACTATTTATCTACACCGCCACCAAGCGCACAGAGCTCTGGACTTGCACCCCAGCATTGCGCATTTCTTTAGGCTTTGGCTTTGGATGACAACGGGCATGCAAACTAAAGAGTGGGCTGCAATTCACAGAAAACACCACGCCAAATGCGAGTCTGTGGATGACCCACACAGTCCCCAAGTAAAAGGCATTAAAACAGTTTTTTGGAGTGGCGCAGAGCTTTACCGCCTTGAGTCTCAAAATCCAGAAACCATGCAAAAGTATGGACACGGCACACCCAACGATTGGCTCGAAAATAACGTTTACACCCGCTTTCCTTGGCAAGGGGTGGCTTTGATGTTGATCATCAACCTTGCGCTATTTGGTGCTGTCGGCTTGACTATTTGGGCGGTGCAGATGCTTTGGATACCCGTCACAGCTGCCGGCGTTATCAACGGGATTGGTCACTACTGGGGTTATCGCAACTTTGAGGCTGTGGACGCAAGCACCAACATCTCTCCTTGGGGAATTTTGATTGGCGGTGAGGAGCTTCACAACAACCACCACACCTACCCAACTTCTGCCAAACTATCGGTCAAAAAATACGAGTTTGACATTGGATGGTTTTATATACGGGTTTTGGAGACTTTGGGACTGGCCACTGTTAAGAAAACACCACCCAAGTTGGCATTCGGACAGGTTCTTGCAGTTCCTAATGAAAAGACACTTGAAGCTCTGATCATGAACAGATACGAGGTCATGGCTGGCTTTGCAAAGCAACTTCGCAAAGCTCTTGAAGTCGAGATTGAAAATCTCAAGCTCCCCTGCACGCCAAGTTTATTGAACACGGCCAAACGTTGGATGCACAGAGATATTGAAAAAGTTCCTACCTCCGCACTTGATCAACTGAGGGAGGCCCGCGCCTTATTGCCCACCGTTGATAAGATGGTTTGTATGCGCGAGGAACTGAGACAAATTTGGCTCAGCACCAACCGTTCAAGAGAGCAACTTGCACATGATTTACAAACTTGGTGCCGCAACGCAGAATCCAGCGGTATTCAAGCACTCAAAGAGTTCTCAATTACTTTAAGAGCCGTTCGAGTTTAGTCACCGGCTTTAGATTGTCACAACTAGATGGGAAAAGGGCTTTTGACTTTTGGTGAAAAGCCAAGTTTGTAAACCCAATAACAAAAGGCTCACCAAGGTGAGCCTTTTGTTATGCAAAGATGAAATCTAAAATTAACGCTGAAATTACTTTAGCTTTGTTTCTTTGTATTCAACGTGCTTGCGAGCTTTAGGATCAAACTTCATGATCAACATTTTCTCGGGCATTGTTTTTTTATTTTTACTGGTGGTGTAGAAGTGTCCAGTACCAGCAGTTGATTCCAATTTGATTTTTTCGCGTGAGCCTTTAGAAGCCATTTTGAATTCCTATCTTTATAAATGGTTAATTAAGCTTGGCCACGAGCGCGCAAGTCGGCAAGCACAGATTCGATTCCGTTTTTGTCAATTAAACGAAGTGCTGCGCTTGAAACACGCAAACGAACCCAACGGTTCTCGCTCTCTACCCAAAACCGACGATACTGCAGGTTGGGCATAAATCGACGCTTAGTTTTGTTATTGGCATGGGAAACATTGTTTCCTACCATCGGGCCTTTGCCCGTTACTTCACATACACGTGCCATAGTGGACACTCCAATCAATATTCACGGCCTGAGAGTAAAGTCTTTCAACACCCAACAAGCCTCACCTCGCCAAAAAAGGGGGCGGTATCCCCGGCTAGAAGGAGGAAATCACTAAAAATGTTTCTCTCCACTAGCCTGAACATAATCCTGCAAATCTTAACAACAATTTAAGCAACAGCGTGCATAAATGCAGAGAAGCCTTAGATTATAACTCAAAAAAGTGACTTTCCAATTATTAGTCTTGTTGCTCTAAGTAGCGCTGAGCATCTAAGGCGGCCATGCATCCTGTGCCAGCGCTCGTAATGGCTTGTCGGTAAACATGGTCCTGGACATCGCCTGCCGCAAAGACGCCTTCAACACTGGTCATCGTTGCTAAACCCTGAAGTCCGCTGCGAGTCACGATATAGCCGTCCTTCATCTCAATTTGTCCCTTAAAGATATCCGTATTAGGTTGGTGTCCAATTGCAATAAAACAACCCTGGAGCTTGAGCTCCTCTGTGGCGTTTGATTGAATATTTTTGAGCTTGACCCCGGTCACGCCAGAGGCGTCACCTAAAACCTCATCAAGTACGCTGTGATAGTGAAGAATTATCTTTCCAGCACTCACTTTATCCATTAATTTATCAATCAAAATCGCCTCAGCTTTGAACTTATCACGCCTATGAACCAAATGAACATGGCTTGCAATGTTGGATAAGTAAAGCGCCTCCTCGACAGCCGTGTTGCCTCCACCCACTACACAAACGTCCTGCTGTTTATAGAAAAAACCATCGCACGTCGCACATCCCGATACGCCCCGTCCCATAAAAGCTTGCTCGGAAGGTATTCCTAGGTATTTGGCAGAGGCGCCTGTTGAAATAATCAAACTATCGCAAGTGTAAATAGCGCTGTCCCCTGTTAATGTGAAGGGCTTAGTCTTTAAATCTACAGTATGGATATGATCAAAAACAATGTTGGTGTTAAACCGCTCGGCGTGTTTTAAAAAACGCTGCATCAGATCTGGACCTTGAACGCCGTCTACGTCTGCAGGCCAATTGTCCACGTCCGTGGTCGTCATGAGCTGACCGCCTTGGGCGATACCAGTCACGAGGGTGGGCTGAAGGTTGGCTCGTGCGGCGTAAACGGCCGCTGTGTAACCCGCGGGACCAGAGCCCAAAATTAAGACTTTGCTGTGTTGAATGCTTAGGGACATATAAAATTTATTAATAAAAGGGGACAAAAGTGAGAAAATAGCAATTAGCCGTTTAAACAAACGCGGAAATAAAAGTGCCACCATTGTAGGAAATCAATCGGCTCTTTCTCCAATCAAGTTTCAAATACCCACAATCCTAAAAAACCGCTCATCATTCAAAAATACAGCCACCCAGAGCAAACCCTCTTTTTATGACCTATTCGCTAAATACCATGACATCTGAGCGCGCCGCTCAATCCCCACCCACTGGCTTTAGACGATTTACCCAAGAGATTGCACTTACATTAGGTTTTGTGTTTTTAACTTTTTGGCTTCTCTCCCTCGTTACCCACTCCCCCTTAGACCCTGCTTGGACGACATCGGGCAATATTGCTCCTATAAAAAATTGGGGTGGCCGACTGGGGGCTTGGCTAGGAGATGTTAGCTTTTTCTTTGCTGGATATTCTATTTTATGGATGTTCGCCGCCGCCTTAATGACTTGGCTCAACGCTTTGGCAACTCGCCTGAGAACGGAGAGCGAGGCTCTTGAACACGCTCATGATGGATGGGTGCACACAAGATGGGCTTTTTGGAGCGGAAACCTTTTACTTCTTTTATCGAGCACTGGACTTGAGTGGACTCGACTTTATAGATTCGAGAATCATCTTCCAGGGCACCATGCAGGCGGAGTGATTGGTTACTTAGTTGGTCACAACGGTATGCAATGGTTTGGTTTTAACGGATCGTGCCTAATTTTTATTGCTTTCATGATGGTTTCTTTGTCCTGGGTCTTTAGGTTCTCTTGGATTCACTTGGCGGAGAGCATTGGTTCGCATGTGGATCACTACCTTGAGCTCAGAAAAGAGAGGAGAGCAAGAGATGAGGACATCGCGATGGGCTTGGCTGCAGCAAAAGAGCGCGATGAAATAGTGCACGGCGTGAAAACAGATCCCCAGGACGATTTCACTCCACCCACAGTCACCCTTCGTGTGCCTAAGGACGTTGAACTTCCAATCCCACCCAAGAGTGAACGTATCGCCCGTGAGAGGCAAAAACCTCTTTTCACCGACCTCCCAGACTCAAGACTTCCTCAAGTCGATTTGCTTGACTCCAATCAATCCAAAGTCGATACAGTTTCCACCGAGACGCTCGAGGTGACGAGTCGCTTGATTGAGAAAAAACTGAAAGACTTTGGAGTCGAAGTGCACGTGGTTGAGGCTTCCCCCGGCCCCGTCATCACTCGCTATGAGATCGAGCCTGCAACCGGCGTTAAAGGCTCTCAAATTGTCAACTTGGCAAAGGACTTGGCTCGCTCGCTAAGCCTGGTCTCCATCAGAGTGGTGGAGACCATACCGGGTAAAAACTACATGGCCCTTGAGCTACCTAACGCTAGGCGTCAGACCATCCAGCTCAGTGAGATTTTGGGTTCATCCATTTACAACGAAGGTAAATCGTTGCTTACGATGGGGCTTGGCAAAGACATTATTGGTAACCCAATCGTTGCAGACCTCGCGAAAATGCCGCATGTATTGGTAGCGGGTACTACAGGTTCTGGTAAGTCTGTGGGTATCAACGCAATGATTCTGAGCCTTTTATACAAAGCTGAGGCCAATGACGTGAGACTCCTCATGATTGATCCAAAGATGCTGGAGATGTCAGTTTACGAGGGTATTCCTCACCTACTGGCCCCCGTTGTAACGGATATGCGCCAAGCCGCGAACGGTTTGAATTGGTGCGTTTTTGAAATGGAGCGACGCTACAAGTTGATGAGCAAACTTGGCGTTCGCAATTTGGCCGGTTACAACCAAAAAATTGACCAAGCCAAAGAGCGCTCAGAGCTCATCCCCAATCCTTTTAGCCTAACTCCCGAGTTCCCCGAGCCCCTTGACCGGCTCCCATTTATTGTGGTCGTCATTGATGAGCTTGCAGATTTAATGATGGTGGTTGGCAAAAAAATCGAGGAGCTTATCGCCAGGCTTGCTCAAAAAGCGCGGGCAGCCGGAATTCACCTCATACTTGCAACCCAACGCCCCAGTGTGGACGTCATCACTGGCTTGATTAAGGCCAATATTCCAACTCGAATAGCCTTTCAAGTCTCTAGCAAAATTGACAGCAGAACAATTTTGGATCAAATGGGGGCAGAATCGCTTTTAGGAATGGGCGATATGCTTTATTTACCAAGCGGAAGTGGAATGCCAATTAGGGTTCACGGTGCATTTGTAAGCGACGAGGAAGTGCACAGAGTTGTCAGCTACCTTAAGTCCCAGGGCCCGCCAAACTATATAGAAGGCGTTTTAGAGGGCGGCACCGTAGACGGAGAGCCCGACGGTCCAGATTTATTTGGCAACTCCGGTGGTGAAAAAGATCCACTGTACGACCAAGCTGTTGAAATTGTCTTAAAAAACAGAAAGGCTAGCATCTCACTTGTGCAGAGGCATTTAAAAATCGGATACAACAGAGCAGCCCGCTTAGTGGAGGATATGGAACATTCAGGGCTGGTCTCATCCATGGGCACTAATGGACAGCGTGAAATTTTAGTGCCTGCAAGGGAAGAATAGTCAACTCGGGTCGAGTGCTGTTTGGAGGAGCCAGGCGCCGAGTGAACCTAAGGCTTTATTCATACATTCTCTAGACTCTTTCATCACATGCTCACACCGACATATAACCACATCTAAATGACATCTTTTAACCTAAGAATTTATTTGCTCATCTCTTTGGCGCTCTTCGGGGCCAGCACTGAATTCGCACAAAGCCAGATCGTTCAAAACCAAAGCGCTCAAAATCAAAGTCCTCGCATCAACAGTTTGGACTTGCTCGCGCAGTTTATGAAAACAACGCAAAGCGGAGTTTCCCACTTCTCTCAAGTAGTAAGCTCTCCCACCCAAGAGGGACGCAAGGCGAAAGTGAAAAATTCTGAAGGCGTTTTTGCTTTTTCAAGACCTAATCACTTTCGATTTGATTACGTTAAACCTTTTGTTCAAACTATCGTTGCAGACGGACAAACCCTATGGATTTATGATGTCGATATCTCACAGATCACAGCCCGAGCTCAAGACAAGGCCCTGGGCTCGACACCTGCAAGTCTAATTGCCTCGGCACCCGATTTGAGCGCACTTGAGAAAGACTTTGTACTAACCAATGAGCCAGACTTGGGCAATTTGCAGTGGGTTCAAGCCACACCGAAATTAAAAGACTCACAACTGCATTTTGTCAGGATTGGTTTGAGTCCAAGCGCTGACCAAGTCAGTTTAAGTAAGCTTGAGATATTGGATGCTTTTGGTCAAAAATCAGTGATGACTTTTGATCGTTTTGACACCAACCCGAACCGGATTAACGCCACTACTTTTAAATTCACGCCTCCCCAAGGTGTTGAAGTTATTCGACCCTAAACTCATCCAAATCAGCATTTGAATTCAAAAGAAAAATAAGCTCTAATTTGTGAACATCAACCCAAGCCAAGCTCCCCTAGCAGAGCGACTTCGTCCCCAATCCCTAAGCGACGTTATTGGTCAGTCCCATCTACTCGCACCGGGACGACCCCTGAGGGTTGCATTTGATTCACACACCCCTCATAGTTGCATACTTTGGGGTCCCCCAGGAGTGGGTAAAACAACCATTGCACGCTTGATGGCTAAAGCTTTTGAGGCTAACTTTATCAGCATCAGTGCAGTATTAGGCGGGGTCAAAGAAATCAGAGAGGCGGTGGAGGCGGCGCGCCGTTATGCCCTTGCCAACCCTTTAACCCCAAGAACATTGGTGTTTGTGGACGAAGTGCACCGCTTCAATAAAAGTCAACAAGACGCTTTTCTCCCCCACGTCGAGTCGGGCTTGTTTACCTTTATTGGCGCTACAACCGAGAACCCCTCTTTTGAGGTTAACTCCGCCTTGCTATCGCGAGCGGCAGTCTACGTGCTCGAGTCTTTGAGTGATGAGGAGTTACAACTGATCGTCGAAAACGTTTTGCGCTTGGTTGGAGATTTAGAGATCGAAGTAGACGCACAACAACTGCTCAAAGAAAGCTCTGACGGGGATGCAAGACGCTTACTCAACTCACTTGAAGCCGTATCCGTCATGGCCAAACACGAGGGTTTAAGCCGCGTCAACCGCGACTGGCTTTCTCGGGTTTTAGGGCAACGGCTCAGAAGATTTGACAAAGGCGGAGAGCATTTTTATGACACCATCAGCGCGCTTCATAAATCGGTACGCGGCTCAGACCCTGACGCTGCCCTTTACTGGTTGGTCCGCATGTTGGAGTCAGGCGTGGAGCCCAAATACTTAAGCAGGCGACTCATACGCATGGCACTAGAGGATATCGGATTGGCGGACCCTCGGGCTTTGAGTGTTGCCAATGATTGCGCTCAGGTGTTTGAGCGCCTAGGCTCCCCCGAAGGAGAGTTGGCTTTAGCAGAGTGTGTGATCTACTTAAGCGTGGCCCCTAAATCGAACGCGGTTTATAACGCATTCAACCAGACCAAAGCGCTCATTCAATCTCAAGGCACGTTAGAGGTTCCTTTGCATTTAAGGAACGCGCCAACAAAACTAATGAAAGATTTGTCCTACGGCGAAAAATACCGCTACGCGCACAACGAGGAAAACGCATTTGCAGCAGGTGAAAATTATTGGCCTGATGCAATGCAGGCAACGGGTTTTTACAAACCCGTGGAGCGCGGATTAGAGATTAAGATTGCAGAGAAAATGCGGTGGCTTCGCTCCGAAAATGACAAAGCAAGGGGAAACTTAAAAGGGCCATCAAATCAGCACTCAAAATAGCACTTCAATGCGCAATCAAAACCCTCCACTCTCAAGCAAAACCAATATCCAATCGCACACAATTTCAACTAGGATCTAAGAATGGATACCCTCATACAACAAATCATCAACGGCCTCGTTTTAGGGAGCATGTACGCGCTGGTTGCACTTGGATACACCATGGTTTACGGCATTATTAATTTAATCAACTTTGCGCACGGTGAGATATTGATGATTGGTGCTATGACCAGTTGGAGCGTCTTGCAGGGGATGCAAGAGGCTTATCCTTTAGCTCCTGCAGGCCTAGTGTTGCTTGGGGCAGTGCTTTGTGCTTGCACGGTTTGTGCTACGCTTAATTTTGCCGTCGAGAAAATAGCTTACAAACCCCTAAGAGGTGCCCCAAAACTTGCCCCCCTAATCACAGCCATTGGTATCTCCATCTTGCTTCAAAGCTTGGCCATGATCATTTGGAAACCCAACTACAAGCCTTACCCCACATTGTTACCTAGTACCCCCTTTGAGATTGCAAACGCCGTAATCTCGCCCTCTCAAATCATGATATTGGCTGTGACTGCAGTGTGTTTGTCTGCTTTGATGTATTTGGTTCATCACACCAAACTGGGAAGAGCCATGAGGGCCACTGCGGAGAACCCCCGCGTTGCCTCCCTAATGGGAGTCAAACCTGACTGGGTCATCTCAGCAACCTTTGTCATTGGTGCCGTGCTTGCAGCAATCACAGGCGTGATGTGGGCATCAAACTACGGCACCATTCACCACACCATGGGTTTCTTGCCAGGTCTGAAGGCCTTTACCGCTGCTGTGTTTGGGGGTATCGGGAATTTGCAAGGCGCGGTGGTGGGAGGAATTTTGTTGGGGCTGATCGAGTCCATTGGAGCGGGCTATATTGGAGAGCTCACCCACGGCGTTTTAGGTAGTCAATACTCAGACATCTTTGCATTTATTGTTTTAATAGGTGTGCTAACACTAAGACCCTCTGGACTCTTAGGCGAGAGAACATCTGAGAGAGCTTAAGATGGCCAATACCCACCAACACACTCACCCTTTGTTGATAGAAAGATTTAAATCCTCCACAGGCCTGCAAATTGCCTTTGCATTTTGCGTGCTTGTGCTGCCTCTTTTGCTTCAGTACTTTGGCAATGCATGGGTTCGCATTGCTGATTTTGCGCTCCTGTACGTGCTATTGGCACTTGGTCTTAATATTGTGGTGGGCTACGCTGGTCTGCTCGACCTTGGATACATTGCCTTCTTTGCTGTTGGAGCCTACACCTACGCTTTGCTGTCCTCACCCCAACTGACATACGCCTTTCCTTGGATAGTGGAGATGTTTCCAAACGGCGTGCATACACCGTTTTATATCGCTGTTCCTTTGAGTGCTTTTCTTGCGGGCCTTTTTGGGCTCCTATTAGGCGCGCCCACCCTAAAACTCAGAGGGGATTACCTGGCTATTGTGACTTTGGGGTTTGGGGAGATTATTCGCGTTTTTCTGAATAATATGGATCGACCCGTCAACATCACAAATGGACCTAAGGGGATAGGTGATATCGATTCATTGACACTCTTTGGAGCCCCCCTGTCACGAAGGCTCGACTTGGGTTTCGCGGAAGTACCGTCAGTTACTCTATATTATTATTTATTTATATTATTAGTTTTTTTAAGCATTGTGATCTGCAACAGGTTAGAACACTCCCGCATTGGTCGCGCTTGGATGGCCATCAGAGAGGACGAAGTCGCAGCAAAGTCTATGGGTGTTCACACGCGCAATTTAAAACTAACCGCATTTGGTATTGGTGCAACCTTTGGCGGACTATCGGGCGCTATGTTCGCCTCCTTTCAGTCCTTCGTCTCCCCCGAATCCTTCAGCCTAATGGAGTCGGTGATGGTCGTTGCAATGGTGGTAGTGGGCGGTATCGGCTACTTACCAGGTGTTGTATTAGGGGCTTTATTGCTGTCGGCTTTGCCCGAGGTACTGCGCTTCGTGGCGGGGCCGCTGCAAGAGCTGAGCGGGGGACGCTTAGACGCGGCTATTCTCAGACAACTCTTGATCGCTGTTGCGATGATCAGCGTTATGCTACTAAGACCAAGTGGGTTGTGGCCTTCGCCAAATGAGGAGCACAGTGATTCAAAAGGCCCAAAGGATCTCAATAAAACCGGGGGCGAACACCGTGCGTGATGAAGCTTTAGCTCTCTGTGTTAGAGGCGTCAGCAAGAGTTTTGGTGGACTTCAGGCCCTAAAAGATATTGATCTAGATATCGCGCGTGGCTCTATTCACGGCCTTATCGGACCCAACGGGGCAGGTAAAACCACCTTCTTCAACATCATTACGGGTCTATACACAGCGGACTCGGGGGACTTTAAACTGCTAGGCAAAAGTTATAGCCCAGCGCAAACCCACGAGGTTGCTCGGGCAGGAATTGCCAGAACATTTCAAAACATTCGCTTATTCAAAGAGATGACGGCTTTGGAAAACGTAATGGTGGGGCGTCACATCAAAACGCACTCAGGCGTTTGGGCCGCTATCTTAAAGACCTCCTCATTTAAGCGAGAAGAGCACGCAACCCAACTTCAAGCGTACGCTTTACTCGATTATGTGGGAATTGAGTCCCTTGCAAAGCAAAGAGCTAAAACGCTGAGCTATGGAGATCAACGCCGCTTGGAGATCGCCAGAGCCTTGGCCACAGACCCTTATCTTTTAGCGCTCGATGAGCCCGCTGCAGGTATGAACGGCACAGAGAAAAAAGAGCTCAAAGTTTTAATTGAAAAAATCAGGCGAGACAACAAAACAGTCCTACTCATTGAACACGACGTTCAACTGGTGATGGGATTGTGTGATCAATTGACCGTACTCGATTACGGTACCAAGATTGCCGAGGGTAGTGCAGAGCAGATACAAAAAAATCCACTAGTCATTCAAGCTTACCTGGGCACCAAGAGTGTTCGCCCAACTTAGTTGCTATTTATATGGTCCAAACAATTTTAAAAATTCAAGACCTGCAAGTCAAATACGGCAGTATCACCGCCGTGAAGGGTATCTCCTTAGAAGTCAAAGAAGGACAACTTGTTGCACTCATTGGCTCCAACGGAGCGGGCAAAACAAGCACACTTAATGCAGTTGCGGGATCATTGCAAAGCACCTCTGGGTCAATCGAGTTCGCAGGCTCCCCCGTCTGCGGCAAAGGCGCTTGGGACCTCGTCAAATCCGGATTGGCATTGGTCCCTGAGGGTCGAGGGGTATTTGCTCGTATGAGTATTTATGAAAACCTTCTGATGGGTGCCTACACCAGAGATGACAAGGGCTGCATCGAAGAGGATATGCAGGAGATTTTCGCCACTTTCCCGCGCTTAAAAGAGCGTCTCAACCAATTGGCGGGCACGTTATCTGGGGGCGAGCAGCAAATGCTTGCAATCGGACGTGCACTGATGAGTCGCCCTAAACTCTTGCTGCTTGATGAGCCCTCGATGGGGCTGTCCCCCATCATGGTGGATAAGATTTTTGAGGTCATAACTAACATCTCAAAAAAAGGAGTGAGCATTTTAATGGTCGAACAAAACGCTTACCGCGCGCTTCAAGTTGCGGATACGGGGTACGTGCTAGAGTCAGGTCGAATTGCTTTCTCGGGACAGGGCGCAGAGTTGTTAAACGACAAGAGAATCTTGGCCTCGTATTTGGGATGAAACTAAAACATCGACCAAAGAAGTGTTAAATTCACTACTTAGTTGTATCCCGCTGCCAGGGACTCAAATTTTGTAATGTTTTTAAGAAATGCCAATTTAACCGATCCAGTGGGTCCGTTACGTTGTTTGGCAATAATGATTTCTGCGACTCCTGGCTCTTTGGATAATTCTTTTGTGTAATAGTCGTCCCTGTAGATGAACATGATCACATCTGCGTCTTGCTCAATAGCACCGGACTCACGCAAATCACTCATCATCGGCTTTTTATCTGTTCTTTGCTCAACACCCCTGTTAAGCTGGGATAAAGCAATGACTGGGCACTGAAGCTCTTTGGCAAGCATTTTAAGTCCCCTTGAGATCTCCCCCAACTCAGTTGCACGGTTCTCCCCGTCAGAGCCGTTACTACCCGACATGAGTTGCAAATAGTCGACAACAATCAAACCCAGTTTGCCGCATTTCCTGGCCAAGCGTCTGGCGTTCGCTCGCAGCTCACTTGGGGTGAGACCTGGAGTCTCATCAATAAACAAGGAGGATTTGCCAACTCGGTCCGACGTCTCTATGAGCCTTGACCATTCATCTGGCAGCAGTTGGCCCGTGCGCAGTCTGTTTTGATCAATTCGGCCAAGCGAGCCAACGATTCTGACAACCAATTGGGCTGCTCCCATTTCCATCGAAAATATGGCAACCGGTAAACCTTCATTGAGCGCCACATGCTCAGCAATGTTAATGGCCAAGGCCGTTTTACCCATTGAGGGACGCGCTGCCAGTATCACCAAGTCTCCCGCCTGAAGCCCAGACGTCATTCGGTCTAAATCGATAAAACCTGTTGGAACACCCGTCACGTCATTGGGGTTCATGGACATCTCTTTAATTCGGTCAAGCAAAGACACGCCTAGGGCGTCCATCTTTTGAAACCCTTGGCGCTTTCGCGCGCTTTCCTCTCCGACATTGAATATTTTTTGCTCTGCCTCGTCCAGTATAGTTGGGACAGGACGACCTCCCGTGTTCATTGCACTGGTTGTGATCTCCTCGCTCACGCTTAATAGTTTTCTAAGCATCGCGCGTTCGCGCACTATCTCTGCAAAACGTCTTATATTGCCCTCAGAGGGCACGTACTGGGCCAATGAATTCAAATACTCAATGTTTCCCGCCTCCTGCGCTTTGCCCTGAGATTTAAGGTGTTCAAAAACTGTCAACGTATCTACAGCGCGGGCCGCATTCATGAGGCTAAATATGGCACCGAAGATAAGTTTGTGCTCGTATCTGTAAAAGTCATCCTCGCTCAACAAATCTCCAATCTTGTCCCAAGAGGAGTTGTCCAGTAAAACACCTCCCAGCACGCTTGACTCAGCCTCGTTGGAGTGCGGGGGGATGCGAAGTTGCTGAATATAAGGGGCGTCAGCATGCGCGTCATTATGTGCATGATTTGTA
The DNA here is from genome assembly GCA_903871545.1 of uncultured Burkholderiales bacterium. Classification (GTDB taxonomy): domain Bacteria; phylum Pseudomonadota; class Gammaproteobacteria; order Burkholderiales; family Burkholderiaceae_C; genus Limnohabitans. Next base: position 83,358 of record CAIQHG010000087.1, read on the forward strand.
GCTTCATTAGGAGTGTCGATAAAAGCTTCCTCCACCGGGTCATTTAAAGCTTCATCTGGAGCGTCTATCTCTTTATCCAAAAGACCCCTGGACTCCAAATCAGCTCGCACATCCTCTGGCTCCTCTATAGAGTTTGAACTTAAATACGAATCCCCCTCGCCGCCCATGCCACTTAAATCCATATCCAAAATGGCTTGCTCATCAATCGCGTCTAGTTCCCTTGGGGACCCATCATCAATTGGTACATGATCAGTTGGTTGCATGTAAATATTAGATTTTAAATTTTGTCCAACGCGCTTGTAAAAGAGTCTGCGTAAAACTCATCTGAGGGTAAACCAAGCTTTGCGTATGCGGTCCTAGCGCTGTCAACAACTATAGGGGCACCACAGGCATAGACTTGGTAGTTGGTGAGATCTTTGAAATCATTCACCACGCCTAGGTGTACAAATCCTGTTCTTCCGCTCCACCCATCACTCTCGAGCGCGTCTGATACAACGGGTATGTACTTGAGGTTAGGCATTTGGGCAACTATACCTAGAACCCAATCGTTCATGTACAGATCTGCGGGTCGACGCGCTCCCCAGTAAAAAGTCACATCCCTTTTGTTACCCAAGTAAAGCATCTCCTCAATTAAAGCCTTAATCGGCGCAAAACCCGTTCCTGAGGCGAGAAAAATCAGAGGCTTGTCCGATTCTCTTAAGAAAAAAGAGCCTTGTGGTCCCTCTATGCGTTGGATCTCTTTTTCTTTCATGGCACTAAACACATGGTCTGTGAACAATCCCCCAACCATGTGTCGGATGTGAAGCTCAATGTGAGGGGCCTCAGCAGACACGGTGTGGGGTGCGTTTGCCATGGAGTAACTTCTTTTAGAGCCGTCACGCAGCAAGAAGTCTACATATTGACCCGCCTTAAACTTTAGTAAATCACTGGCTGGCACTTGTAACTTCACCAACATCACATCATCCGTTTTTTTCTCTAAAGATGAGACCCTGACGGGCATTTTTTTGACTGGGAAAGCCCCCTCCTCCACAACTTGTCTGGACTCAAGCACAAGATCACTTTTCGCTGAGGAGCAACAAGTCAAAATGAACCCCTTGAGCTCTTCCTCGGCGCTGAGAGCTTTAGCTTGGTGAGAGCCCATGCTCACATCTCCCGAAATGACTTTGCATTTACAAGATCCACAGGCTCCATCCTTGCATCCATAGGGCATACCCACGCCCTGACGAATACCTGCCGCCAAGAGCATCTCACCCGCATCTGCTTGAAAAGTACGCCCACTTGGCTCAACCGTAATTTGAAAGCTCATCTTTGTGTATCCTTAGACATATTTATAATCTCAACATCCCTTAATTTTGCCTTCAAATCAAACTCCTTTGGGCGCTTTACCCTCACGTTTTAAAAAACAACGCCTATTAATTGTCGGTTGCGGTGATATTGGCATTAGATTGTCATATTTGGCCAACCCAAACGTGCGCATTATTGCTTTAACCTCCTCTGCTGCAAGGACAAATGAGCTCAGGGCGTTGGGCATAACGCCGGTCTTAGGCAACTTAGATGATCCCTTGACCCTTTACCGACTGGGCGGGCTTGGTCAGCGAGTCATCCACCTTGCTCCCCCTAACTCACAGGGCACAACTGACCACAGATCCACGCACCTGGTACGCAGTCTGAGCAAACGCCGACCCCCAAAGCATTTGGTGTACGCCTCCACAAGTGGAGTTTACGGTGACTGCTCGGGAGAGTGGGTAAGTGAAACACAAAACCTGAACCCCATCACGGACCGAGCAAAAAGACGAGTGGACGCTGAACAAACCATTCGGCTTTTTGGCCAAACGTTCTTGGGCTTTTGTAGAGTGAGTATTTTACGTGTCCCGGGAATCTACGCGCCTGACCGTGCACAGGGAACCCCTGAAGAGCGGCTTAAAAAAGGCTCGCCCGTTTTGGAGCGCTCTGTAGATGTATACACCAATCACATTCATGCAGATGATTTGGCCAGGGCTTGTTGGCTTGCGGTTTGGAGAGGTAAGAGCCAAAGGGCGATCAATACCAGTGATGACTCATACATGCTGATGGGGGACTACATGGACTGGGCAGCAGATCACTACGGCTATAAACGCCCCCCTCGCTTGAATCTACAAGAGATACAAAAACTGTTGAGCGCAGTTCAACTCAGCTTTATGCAAGAGTCCAGGAGATTGGTGAACCTGAGAATGAAGAGCGAACTGCGTTTAAAACTGAGCTATCCCACCGTAAAAGATGGTCTATCGGGAGAGAAACATTCTGACTCGAGGGGTCTAGCAATTAGAGACCTTTTTTACAAGGACGTTCAGCTCAAAATGAAATAAGAACCCACCCCTTAGCCTTTGCAATAAGGGGTCACCTCATCCCCATACCCTTAATCTCAAAGATGTGTTGCGCATCTCTTGGCAGGCAACGCCAGTACTTGGATGAGGCCTGTACTTTGCCGTTTAACGCCGCCGCAGCCTCCCATCCCCAACGTGGCTTGTACAAGAACGCCCTTGCTAAAGCAACCAAATCGGCCTCGCCTTTTTGGATAATCTCATCCGCTTGCTTGGGCTCTGTAATGAGTCCTACAGCTATGGTCGTTAAATCACTTTTCTCTTTTGCCAATTGAGCAAAGGGGACTTGGTAATTAGGTCCCAGTGCAATCTTTTGGTTGGGGGATACGCCCCCAGATGAAATATGTACAAAATTGGCGCCTGCGTTTTTCAAGACAAGGGACAAATCCGCCGTTTCCTGGGGAGTCCACCCGCCCTCAACCCAATCGGTTGCGGATATACGAACCCCAAGCGCGCCTTTAAAAGAGGTCCTAACCTCTGCAAAAACTTCCAACAAAAAGCGAATTCGATTCTCAAATGAGCCCCCGTATTGGTCAACTCGGTGGTTGGATATGGGGGACAGAAATTGATGCAGTAAGTAACCGTGCGCGGCGTGCAATTCGACCGCTTCGATACCCATTTTTTGAGCATACTGACCCGCTTTGGCAAATCCAGCCACAATTCTTTGCAAATTTGCTGCGTCCAACTCATGGGGACTGCGCTCTGTTGCCAGTTGAGGAATTGGGGAGGGGCCCCAAGTCTCCCATCCACCGTCCAAGCCCTCCCCAACAGGGAGCAGTTGCCCCCCTTTCCAGGGAATTGCGCTAGAGGCTTTGCGACCCGCGTGGGCCAACTGAATGCAAACAGGCACGTGAGGCGCTAGTTTTCTTGAACGCTCTAAATGGCTCTCAATTGATGAGGCACGTGCGTCATCCCAAATACCCAGGCAATTGGGTGTGATTCGGCCCTCAGGGGTCACAGCAGTCGCCTCTATGATGAACAAACCGGCACCGCTGTTTAGCAAATTGGTCCAATGAGCCAGGTGCCAGTCGTTGGCGTGCCCATCAATGGATGAGTACTGACACATGGGAGCAACCACGATGCGGTTCTCAAGTCGCAGTGCTCCCTGGGGGGAACTGAGTTCGAGGGGGGAAAATAAATGGGCCATAGCTGAATTAAAGAAAGTGAGTAAAAATGGGGGAGAAATTTAATATGGGGCAGCAAAAAAACTCATTCTTTAACTAAAGTTTTTCACGATCAGTTAGACTTTTCTTTTATTGACCCACTAAAGGAGAGTTTAATACATACCGGGCTCAAGCCAACACACCAAGTGTCGATCCTGTAGAGTGTGAGAGATCTGCTTTTATTGCCTCTACGCCGAAAAGTTAATTCAAATTTTCTACTGCTTATGTCTTTGGCCACTACTTTAAGATTAATCCTGACAACTTTTACCGCAGTCTGTATGGTCTCCTGCGGTGGGGGTGGGAGCGGGAGTGGCGGGTCCAGTTCGGGTAATTCATCCTCGAGTAACGTATCTGCCAGCAATGTATCTGTAGTTACACCACCCGTTACAAGTAGTCCAGTTTTAAAAACCCTCACGGGAAATTTTATTGACAGCGCAGTCTCTGGCTTGGGTTACAAGACCAGCACCCAAAAGGGCACTACTGACTCTCAGGGAAGTTTTGTGTATGTTGAGGGCGAAAAAATTACCTTCAGTATTGGCGCCATTACCTTCCCCCCTATTCAAGCGTCGTCTACCTTGACCCCTCTCAGTATGAGCGCTACCAACTCCTTAAGCGACCCTGTTGTCACAAATGTTGCCTATTTACTGCAATCTTTGGATGCGAACAACGATCCTGCGGATGGCCTAGTCATAGATTCACGAGTCGCAGCTCTTGCAACCAGCAATTTAAACTTCAACCAATCCCCCACCTCTTTTGCCGTGGATCCAACCGTGACAGCTTTAATTACTGCCACTGATAAACTAAAAACAAGTCCAACCACGATGACCCCCGATATTGCAATTGCAAACCTATCTAAAACCCTAATTGGTTTACTTGATTCAAGCTCTATTCCTTCCCCCGGATGTGACCAAATTAACTCGCAAATAGTCTCCAGTAGAGTGAGCTATTCAACCAATTTTTGGGCCACAGTGATTGCTAAACCAGTTAATACAAACGGCTTTGTGTATGGAGGTGCCTTTCGTAACGTAGGAGCCATTCCAGCAGGCTCGTTTATTTGGTACCAACCCAGTCCAACATCTAACGAAGTATTGATCGCGCAAAAAAGTGGTCAATGGGATCCGGCTTTCTCCAGCACTTACGATATTTGGTTAAAACACTCTGAAAATTCAAATATTGTGATGCGTATCGCCGTTGCTCCCCTCTTTCAAGAGACGACGGACACCCCGAAGTATGTGGGCTCAGCTATTTATTTAATTTACACCGGTGCGCCGGGTACGTATTTAGATTTCCAATTCGAGCAAGGCAATGTGCCCGCCGCATTTTTCTCCTATATTGGTAACGCTGCGAGCAGCTTTTATACCGGTACAGCGGGAATTGATGGGGTGTTGGGTGATGCCGATGATGGATATTTTCCTAGCGGATTTGATCAAATTTGGCTGCAACACGTCCCTGGACAACCCAATTTCCCACCCAATATGCACACAGGTGGTACAACCCCTTATGGACGAGTACTTGGTGCTACAAAATGTTTTTTAAATCCATCAGGCTCAGTGCAACTTTGGGGCTCTCCGTCAACAACTGCGGACCTTCTTTTTAGTCCCACTAGTTCGAGAAATTTTTGGGGACAAGATGCGCCCATGTATACGGATACATTTGGCTATAAAGGTGCAATGGGCATAAGAGCCGGGGTACAAGCTGTGTCCGTGGTGAAGTCAAATTAGAGAGCTTCGTTTACTGGGATAAGAGGGACTTTAGTTGCTCCCCTGCTGCCTGAGCCCTTAGTTCCAGCATCTTTGAGCCCAACTTTTTCGTTGCCAATTCGCCCCGTCCTGTTGCACCACTTTGGAGCCGACCTTGAACGTCTTTTTGTCTTAAAGCCCCTAGTCTGACCGCAGCGGATCTTACCGCCATTAGCTCAGACGTATCAGCTACACCAGCGTGCTCTCCCCAATCAGCCCGATCAATACCGGATTTGGACAGCACAGCATGCTCAATAGCGGAGTCATAGTAGGCACTTAGGTTAATCACACGCACGCCAAATGTTTTCCACTGAATATTTAATTGCTCAGCAACTAGCCCCTGCAGCTCAATACTTTGTCCGTGATCGCCTAAAAATACGATGCATTTAAAACCAGATAAATAAAGCGATACAGAAATATCAATTAAAACCTTAAAGAAAGTTTCATCACTGACACCCAGAGTACCTGGGAAGAGTAAATTTCCTGAAGGACTTGCAAAATCACCTTCGGGCACGTAGGGCAGCACAGGTGCCACAAGGGTTCTTCCTACGTTAGTGGCAATACGCATGGCACTTTGTTTAACAACAAAATTATGCTTTCCCAGTGCCAAATGGGGGCCTCCTTGCTCAGTGCCGCCTGTTGGAACAATCACAGTGGTGAATCCGGCGTCAATTTTAGCTTTTAGTTCCGGCCAAGTAAGATTTTCTAAATAAAGGCCGTCAACAGGTAATGGCTTGTTTTTATGCCCTTCTTGGGCAAAAATATTTTGGCTAAAGCAAAGAACCAAAACAAACACACTAGCAACACAAGTGGGGATTTTGACGGTTTTGCAATTAAATTTTTTAAAAAATACAATTTTATTAAATTGAGTTGTAGTCATCTAGTTACATCTAGTTACATTTAGTTACATTTAGTTTTCTAAGATAATAGATAATACTTTAAAGAGAACAGTTTTTCATCATAATTTTTGTATTCGCCCTCATACACTTCAAACGAAAATTATCCTGCTCAATTTAAACCTTTGACAAATCACTTATGCTTGATTTTTTAAATCCCGAAACGCTGTATCAAATTATTTATCAATTTGTGTTTCAGCTAACGCTCGCCGTAACAGCCCCGTTAAGGCCAAATTCGGATATTTACTGGGCTTACCTTTTGAGCGCTCTACTTTTGGGGATTTTAGTAACAGCTGTCCAACACGCGCGAACTTCCACTCAGGAGAACACAGCCGAGGACAAATCGGTTTCTTTTCTAAAAGGTTTTTGTAAAAAACATTTTGCAAAAACTTTGTGGACTCACCCCTCTGCTTTGTTAGACATGCGTTTTTATTTTGTGAACGCTATCGTATTTCCTTGCCTATTTGCACCCATTGCCCTACAAAGCCCTGCAGTTGTTGATGTTCTTAACAACATTTCAAACAATTGGGTGGGCGTGACTGAATCGGTTCATCCCGCCTCTTGGTGGGATCTAGACCTGCTCAGTATCACCGCTGTAAAGGTCATATACACTGCCCTGTTCTTTGTAGCTTATGACGGCGGGCGATTCGTGGCTCACAGTTTGTTGCACGATAACAAATATTTATGGGAATTTCACAAAATTCATCACTCGGCACAAGTGCTGACACCTTTCACCAGCTTTAGAGTTCATCCTGTAGATTTGATCATCATGGTCAGTGTTCCCGCACTCACTACGGGATTCGTAACTTGGCTTTTTGTTTGCTTTGTGAGTAAAGATATAAACTTTTACACGTTGCTAAATTTACATATATTCATTTGCCTTTTTAACTGCGTTGATAACTTAAGGCATTGGAATGTTTGGCTTACCTATCCTGCTCCTTTTGATAGGTGGTTAATCAGTCCAGCCCATCACCAACTTCACCACAGCGCGGCCCAAGAGCATTGGGGGTGCAACAGAGGCTTTGAGCTTGCAATTTGGGACCGCTTGTATAAAACGATTATTACACCTAGCAAAACCCCTATGAATATCAAATTGGGACTCGGTGATGAAGACCTAACGGGCTGGAGCACACTGGCTCACCTGTATTTGAACCCCTTTAAATCTCTGTTCAAACAGGCTCACAATCTAAAAAAGGCCTAAATTACATTTTACTTAAACACAATATTATCAGCGATAGTGACTCTCAGGTTTGTTGTAAGAAACTAGATTTCTTTAGAGCGCTACGAATTTTATTTCTCATCTAGACTTTAAATCCAATGGCTTGGCAGAGTCACTGATCATTAGATTTTAATTTTTTCACTCGGATCAATATTTAGACTATGGCATCAACAAGTGCAAATATAATAATTAAAGTTAATTATTACGATCGCTTTGCCAAATGACTTTTTCTCAATCTGATTCCTAATTTAATTCATGACTTATTTGAATTGTTTTTCAATTGCTTTGGTTTTGACATTCCTCGTCATTGGGACCCAAAAAGGGTGGCTGACCCAGGCCTACTATTTAATGATTGGTATTGTTATTTATATATTTGCAAAAAGAATAGATAACGGAGTTTTTCTTATCGTTTTCTTACCCAATTTAAATATTCAAACTCAAAAGATTGTCCATTTCCAGGCCGCTTGCATTGTTGTTTTTCTAATTTTTTACGTGTTTAAGAGACTACACAGAAATTTCTTTAAAATTGTTGATGAAGTACCCGGACATAAAGTGATTGGCGGACTAGTTGGGTTTGTGAATGGATTTTTAATTTTGTTATTTATTTACTTCACAATCAATCTTACTAATTTCAAAGATGATCCAGTGTGGACTGATTCTTTGGAGTATCAATTCTCAAACACTATTTTGGATTTGATGAACTAGAGTCCAACTCTGTAGTTAGCTCAAGCCACCTCAAAATAATTTTTTGCACAGTCAAGTCATTTAAATGTAAAGACTGTAAGAATAGTTTTCTATTTTCTATTTTCTATTTTCTTCTTTTAATCCAAATAAGGTACGTAACTGAATACGACGGGTCTTTCTTTATACGCAATAAACATCTGGATGGCTTAGTGCTCGCGCGATGAACTTTAACTGCCCGCCTTTAGGGAGCTTAAGTTTTATTCTCTCTCACGCTCTCAATCATAATAATTTGACATTTTTTAACCATATTATCTACAAGGGTCGCAGCATTGCTCACGCCAACCGTTGCAACAAATACGCCTAAGAAAAATGAAAGAATGTATCCCATGATTTATACCTGCGAAATAATTTTATAAATACTTACTAATCGTTAAAAACTCGAAACTTTTTACTGTCCTTACTGATTCGGATTACCTACAATTAACTTGAGATAATTAAAAATAATTAAAGTAAATTCGTTAAAAAACTCTTCCTACTTTAAGGATGAAACTTATAAATCGCGCCGCTTGAGTTGGCTCCACCACTAGAAGTAACACCATAATAATAGCCATCCGCCCCTGCGGTTAGTCCTGCGTAAGGAGTCGCGCCATCTGAGTTCGATCCAAATGAGTACACCATATTCTCAACACCTAAAGTGGTCACTGAGAATATCGTACCTTTACCGTAATTACCTCCATTTTGTGTTGTACCGTAAATAACATTATTTATTTGTAATAAATTACCTGCCGGACTAGACCCATCAATAGTGGTTCCATTGAAGGAATAAATGACTTTATATCCAGCTCCTGCAGTAGATAAACGAAAAACCACGCCCGCATTTGCCGTGCTTCCTGAACCATTGCCTGCTGTAGTTGTTCCGTATATAAAGCCGTCCGCTCCTAGCAAAAGCGGACTATAAGGTGTAGCTCCGTCGGTAGTGCCTCCTGCAAAGGTATGTAGTGTGGTTAAATTACCTGCTGTATTTATTGCAAATACAGTACCACCACCAATTGCAGTGCCGCTAGATGAGCCAACTGAACTTGTTGTGCCGTACATTACGCCTGAGGAGTCTCTAATTAGACTTGACTGTGGGTACGCGCCGTCCACATTAGCTAGCGTACCAAAGCTGTAGATCGGTGTCTCCGCTACGACACCTCCAATAAGTGTGATCCTGTAGACGGTACCAAGGTTGTTGGCACCCCCCTGAAATGTTGTGCCATAAAAAACGCCGTCTGATCCTTGAATCAACCCACCAAATGGACCGGCCCCATCGCCACTGTTTGATGCACCAAAAGAATATACAACTCCTGCCCAACTTGCTACTCCGGAGGAGAGGGCAACTTTGAAAACAGTACCGTTTTTATTTAATCCACCATTTGTTGTGGTTCCATATAGATTTCCATCGCTTCCTAATACAAGACCCGCAAAAGGGATCGCTCCATCGGAAGTGCCCCCAGTGAATGCGTGAATAAGTGTGACCTGTCCGGCTGTATTGACTGAATAAACGCCTCCGTAGCCCAGTCCGCCAGACTGCGTTGTTCCGTAAAATACTCCCCCTACTTGGATCATTGTTGCTTGAGGGCTTGCCCCTTCAGAGGATGACGCCATAGAATGCAACAAGCTATAACTTGTGCTAACGGTTGGGGCGGCACTGGCAGTTATAGTGCTTGAACCACCACCAGAACATGCAAGTGCCCCAACTGCTAGCGAGCAACCTGCACCGCCTCCGCCCCCCCCGCATGAGCAGAGTAAGAGTGATAAAAGCGATGAGAGGATGAGTCTGAAAATGTATTTCATCTTATCGTACATCCTGGAAATTCTGAGTCAACTTGTCTGCAATAAGGACCCAGCTTAGGCTTGGCCGGTTCACGCTTAGTGGCCTCATCACCTGTTTTGTCATCTAACTTTCCCGCGTCCAGTTTGTTTGGATCTTGCAATTGCGGTTCAGCTTTTTTAAGGCTTAAAGTTGCTGGCGTATTGGGTTTGGTATCCCGAGTCTCAAGGGGACCGGATTTGACTACTTTTGTGGACCCATCTGCGCTGCTCAAACCCCTGCTAACAGGGTACGTTTTAACGGCTTCGGCTTCAGTTTCGCTATTGCTATTGCTTTCGCTTGCAAGTGATTTAGCTTTAGTTTGATCTGTTTTTGCACTGTCAGGCATTTCGCAAGACTTCACTACAAAAGTGATCTTAGTAGGGTATTCAAATCCCGCCTTTGTCTCCAGGTCAACAATTGCCCCTAACCCACCACCTACTAAAGCATTACCTAAAAGCGTTACATTACCCGATGAGGAAATGCTGACTTTATGGGGTTCAAAGTCATTCCCTTTACAAGTTAGCTCTAATTCGTCATAGCCCTTATGCAAATTAATGGTTCCTGGTGTTCTTACAAACCACTCTCCCATCTCATTTTTGACCAAGCACTCAGCCTTCACTTTTTTATCCGCACACTTGGTCTCTATGGAGACATCTTGAAAGCTACCAAGCATGACCGATGCACACCCCCCTATGATTAAAAATAAAGGGACGGCTATAGATTTGAAATTTAGGGAAAGATGTTTCATATCAATATCTGCTGCTGCTTGGAGTCAGTGACACATCTACCTTAAAAGTTATTAATTAATTGCCCATAGGGTTGCGCTCGGGTTCAAGGGAGCAACAAAACACGCTTCCCCCCTTGCTTTTATGAACGCTTAAGCCTTCATACCCAACCCACAACTCCTTCAGTAATTAATCGGCTTGGGCGAGATTTACTTGAATTAGCAGATATTTAAGTTTTTTGAATATTTATTAATACTAAATAATTAAATAAAAATATTTAAGTTCTAAAAAACACCTAAATCCTAACTCACCCCGTAGAAGTCGTGTTCTTGGTGCTACTTAGGGCCATTGTGGGGGAGGCAGGCAAGGCGGTAGATACCAGTTGTGAGGCGTTATTAAGGACAGCTGCGCTAGTAGTTGCAGCAGTACCTAACCCACTGTAATGAGTCAACGCAGTTCCCAAAGCGTTTGTCAAACTAGCTGATTGGGTGTTAGAAGTCACCCCCCCAGAGAACGAGGCTGGATTAGAGGAGTATTGGTTCAAAATCTGCGTCAACTGAGAGGATGCACTTGAGGTCGCCGCGGTTGAGCTTAGCCAGACATCAGCCATTTCAAAAGTTTGTCCGTTTGTCGTCGTGTAGCTTGAAATCATGCCAACCGTATTGCCGTTACTTTCTTGATTTGTAACAACTGCTTTCAAGTTAAGGGATTGGATATTCAACTGGGCTAGGGTAAACAACGTTCCTACAGGCGTCGTACCTTGGGTGCCGGTATTGACCCAAACTTGAAGTTGATTAAAGATGGGATCGCTTGCGTCAATAACGCCGCTATTATTTGTATCAAAAGCGGATAGTGCTGCAAATCCATTGGAAGCCGTTTGCCCATTTGGCATCAGAGTCGCACTACCAAATAGTTGCGATCCATTGGTGATGGTGGTGGATCCTGCCGGCAAATCAACAAGAAAGCCCTCTCCCTGGGTAATCCAGCCCACACTGGCGTTAACGCCGGAATTATTAAGGTCGAATTGAACACCCGATTGACCAATACCTACAGTTTGTACGCCTGAGCCTGTCAAATCCAGGACCAGGGGAGAAATAGTTCCAAGCGCACTGATTTGAGCTCCGGATAAATAAGACAACTCAGCGGGCGTGAGCGCCATTTTCTGAGTTGTTGACATGCTCGCAATTTGAGGGATCGTTAAA
>CAIQHG010000088.1 GCA_903871545.1 uncultured Burkholderiales bacterium
ATGGGCTGTCAAGCCTCAGCACATGCGCTCGGTTTGCGAATCGTTGTCAAACGTTTCTAAGGATTTACTGCACCTAAGTGTTGCCGCAGGCATTACAAGCGGCAGTTTTTCAAAGTGGCTCGGCACAAAACGAGTAGTAAGGGCTATGCCCAACACGCCCGCCCTGATCGGAATGGGTCAAACAGCATTGTTTGCGGCCCCTGAAATATCCCAAATAGAGCGCGCTCGAATTGAAACAGTTGTCAAAGGCTGCGGAGAATTTCTTTGGCTAGAGGATGAAAGACTACTTGATGTGGTGACCGCAGTCTCAGGATCAGGACCCGCATATGTATTCTATTTATTAGAGGCATTAACCCAAGCAGGGGAGGATCTAGGACTTACAGATGAACAAGCAAGAAAACTGGCAATTGGCACTTTTATCGGTGCAAGTCACTTGGCTCAACAAAGTTCTGATTCACTCTCCACCTTGCGGGAGAATGTAACCTCCAAGGGGGGAACTACTGAGGCTGCCCTTTCACACCTTAACACTAAGAATATTGGATTAGAGTTTCAAAATGCAGTAAAAATAGCATTTATTAAGTCTCAGCAACTTGGGGCCGAATACGGCAAGTAATCCAGTTCTCCGCAAAAGATCTGTGAGTGTCCAGTTTATGCGACAATTTATACTTATCGATTTTTATATTTGAACTTTAATCTAATGAACAAACTTTTAATTACTTTATTCAGCGCTGCTGCCCTGAGCACTCCACTTTTTAGTGCGGCTCAAAATGCAACTCCTTCTGCTCCAGCAGCCCCGTCAGCCCCGAGTACTACTACTCCAAATGCACAAAATCCGGTTGATAATGCACAGGACAAAAAAGCTAAGAAGCCAAAGAAACATAAAAAACACAAGGCGAAGAAAAAAGCCTAAACTAAATAGTTTAGGTGAGTTTATTTAATCACCGATTACCCCGACTTCAGGTCCCCGTAAGCCAAAGATCTTTTAAAGATTTTTGGCTTATTTTTTCTGCCCTGCTCATCATCCACCAGTTTTAGCCAAGGGGGCAGGAACTGTCCAAAGGGGCCTAACAACCGAGAATCCGCCGCCAACCTTGCCTTTGCGGAATGGTGAGGGTAAATCATTATGGATGACCTAATGTCGACTTAGAGTGCAGTGTCAAATTCTTAACAACGCTTTAGCTGTAACTCATCACAACGCCAATAAATAAAGTTGCTCCTATCCAGTGATTGAGTCGAAATGCCAAGAAGCATCCATGCCGCTCTCGTTTGCGTATCAATAAATAGTGCCCAACAGATTGCGCGAAAGCAAGCACCAAAGAGATACTGAGCCAGATGCCAGCAAGCTTACTTTCCAACAAAAACCACCAACTCACAAAGTACAAAACATAGAAGAACATAACAAATGCGACATCGTACTCAGCTAAAGTAATTGCGGATGTTTTAATGCCTATGCGCAAATCATCATCCCTGTCAACCATTGCATATTCCGTGTCGTAAGCTAGAACCCAAAATAGATTGCTGATCAAAAGACCCCAAGCAAAAAGCGGAACCGCATCCAAAAAGTCAAACCAGCTTAAGTTTTGGCCATTTACTGCCGCGAAAGCCATAGGAATTCCAAAGCTAAAAGCAACTCCTAGTACGGCCTGCGGCATGGAGACAAAACGCTTCGCATACGGGTAAGTAACGGATAAAAAAACCGCTGCAAAAGACCAAGTTACGCAAACTAGGTTTGTGGACAAAACCAGCAGGAATGCCGCTAAGACAAGCACACCACCAAAAATTAAAGCCTCATTGGCGCTTACTTTTCCACTTGTGACAGGGCGATTAGCTGTTCTTTTAACGTGTTTATCGAAGTCTTTGTCAGCCACATCGTTGATGCAGCAACCAGCGCTTCTCATCAAGATCGTACCGATCACAAATACCAGCAACAAATGCAACCCAGGGTATCCTTCCTTCGCGATCCACAAAGCGCTTAATGATGGCCAAAGTAGGAGCAACCAGCCAGCTGGGCGGTCCCACCGGATTAGGGCAAGATACAGCGGGAACTTTTTTATTAAGAAATTTGAAACTAAAGAACTCATTGTTTTTAGCCTCTAAGACAATAAAGTTACGCCCTGCAAATCACACTCATAAATGGAGTTCCGAAGAGCGGCTATAGCTTCGTAACGGGTAAAGCTTTTGCGCCACGCTAGGACCACTCTTCGAGTGGGGGGGCTAAGGCCCTCATCCACAATTGGGATGTAACGAATATAAGTTTCCTCTGTTTCTTTTTTTCTTTTGTTACTGTTGTTGGCCAGTGCTGCTTTAGGAACACTTAATCTAGGAACCAGAGTGACCCCCATGCCTGCAGCAACCATGTGCTTTATTGTTTCTAGTGAGGAGCCCTCAAAGCTTCTTTTTATCCCGTCAGCGTCGCTTGAAAAACGAGCAAACTCAGGACAAACTTCGAGCACATGATCCCTAAAACAGTGTCCGGCGCCTAGCAGTAACATCGTCTCAGATTTGAGCTCTTGTGCACTTATGTGCTCTTTATTTGCAAGTGCATGGGAGCTTGGTACGGCGGCTAAAAAAGGTTCGTCATACAAAGGTGCAGTGGCCAAGCCAGCATCGGAGAAGGGTTCTGCCATCACTGCGCAGTCTATTTCGCCGGTTCTGAGCATTTCCAACAACCTAACTGTGAAGTTTTCCTGCAAGATCAAAGGCATTTGAGGAGATTTAGCAATTGTTTTAATTACTAAATGCGGTAATAAATAGGGTCCAATCGTGTAGATTACGCCCAGTTTCAAGGGGCCGGCTAGGGGATCTTTGCCTCTTTTTGCAATCTCTTTAATATTAGCGGCTTGTTCTAAAACACTTTGAGCCTGTCTGATAATTTCCTCTCCAAGTCCGGTCACTGTCACTTCATTGGCGCTGCGCTCAAAAAGCTTTACATCTAATTCATCCTCTAATTTTTTAATCGCAACGGACAAAGTAGGCTGGGAGACAAAGCAGGCCTCAGCGGCCCGTCCAAAATGTTTTTCCCTAGCCACGGCCACTATGTATTTAAGTTCAGTTAAGGTCATTTAAAATTAAGCCTTTAAATATTCCTGTTTGTTTCCAAGCCACCTTGAGACGTGTTTTTCAGCCAAGAGGGGGTGGCTATCCAAAAGCAGCGGGGCAAGTGCTCGGGCCCATTCAAGCCACTCCTGATCGGTGTTTAAGTCTGCAAATCTGAGCATCGCTGTGCCCGACTGGCGAGCTCCCAGAAACTCCCCCGGGCCTCTAATTTCAAGATCTTTTCTCGCGATCTCAAATCCATCCTGCGTATCTGCCATAGCCTTTAATCTTTCTCGAGCAGTCTCGCTTAATTTGCCGCGCTCACCGCTTGAGTACATCAATACGCATGCTGAGGCTGCCGCTCCGCGCCCCACGCGCCCCCGAAGTTGGTGGAGTTGACTTAGACCAAATCGTTCCGCGTGTTCGATCACCATGAGTGATGCATTAGGCACATCCACTCCCACTTCAATTACGGTTGTACTGACTAAAACACCCATTTTCCCCTCTGTGAAGGTTTGCATCACTTCTTTTTTCTCAACAGAAGGCATTTTGGAGTGAAGCAAGCCAATCACCTCGCCTGGTAAGGACTTTGAAAGCAACTCGTGCGTTTGGGTTGCATTTGTTAAATCAATTGCCTCGCTTTCTTGAATTAGGGGACAGACCCAGTAAACTTGACGACCTAGATGAAGCTGGGCTTGAATTCTAGAGATTACCTCCTCTCGTCTATGGTCAGAGACTACTTTCGTGATCACAGGGGTTCTGCCTGGGGGTAATTCATCAATGGTTGAGACGTCCAGATCTGCATAGTAACTCATCGCCAACGTTCGGGGAATTGGAGTGGCGCTCATCATCAGCAAGTGAGGCTCTTGGTCGGGAAGTTTATCTTTTAAGGCTACACGTTGGGCAACGCCAAAGCGGTGCTGCTCATCTATCAAAACCAAACCCAAGGATTTGAATTTAACTTGTTCTTGTATTACTGCATGAGTCCCAACCACCAAGGCGGCTTGTCCGCTTGATGTCACATCAAGCATGGCTTGTCTTTCTTTCTTTTTTTGGCTACCCGATAACCACGCCACGCATTGTTGGCGCTGCTCAAGCAGGGGAGCAAGCCAACCTATCAGTTTTTTGAAATGCTGCTCAGCCAGTATTTCAGTGGGGGCCATCAGCACACACTGATAACCCGAGTCAATGCACTGGGTAGCGGCGAGCGCTGCAACCACGGTCTTACCGGAGCCAACATCCCCTTGTAAAAGCCGATACATGGGGATATCTTTTTTTATATCCGATGAAATCTCTTGAACGACTCGTAGTTGTGCGCTGGTAAGCTTAAAAGGTAAAATCTGAAGTAGTTGGTTCGTTGTAGAGCAAGGGGCTTTAAATACATGATTGCTCGCCGCAAAGTTCCCTTTCTTTTTCAAGCTCTTGTCAAGAAGCGAGTCTGCGCCTACTCGCTCACCAATTGCGGGCGCGCGGTTTGAGGGGTTTTCTGCGGCCTCTCCACCAAGTCTAGGGGCTTTGAGCTCAAGTCGCTCCCTCTTTGCCCTAAGCTGAGAGAGTTGTTGCGCCAGCAATTCCTCTGCCTTTAGACGTTGCCAGGCGGGATGCGATTTATCCTCTAAATCTAAAATGGATACGTCTGCTTGTGGCTCATGCAAGTATTGAACTGCTTTTGCCAAGGGCCAAAGCCCAGGTTTTAAAAATACAGCCGGTATCGTTTCATTAAAATATCCTAGACGCACACAGCGCTCTAGCCCAGTTAATACCGCTCTTTTGATGTAGGCCTGGGGAAGACCTGCAGTCGTTGGATAAATGGGGGTTAGCGTGCTTGGCAGGGGGGTTTGGGCGGAATAAACGGTAGGGTGCATTATTGTTTTTCCCAGCATTGCGCCTTTTACCTCACCCCTTAATCTAATTCTTTGTCCTACGGCCAGCGTTTTTTGCAAATTAGGATAGAAATTAAAAAACCTTAAGGTGCAAATTTCTCCCCAAATCAACCCATCGCCGGTTAAAGTTGGTTGGGCACTCGGACTGAATTCATGGACTTGTACGACCAACTGTCGTCTTGGTTTGAAGACAATCTCTAGACTTTTAACTTCTGCTAAAAATTGAACGCACTCTCCCTCCCTTGCAGTCGATAACGAATTTAACCGCGTCTCATCCTCGTAACGCAAAGGCAAATGCAGTGCTAAATCGATGTCACGATCTAACCCGAGCTTTCGCAGGGCTTTTTGCGGGACAGATAGGGCAGATTTGGGTTTTTCAGAGGTTGCCATTGCTACATTGTGCACAAGTTTTATGCAGCCTATTCATTACTCGGTGAGGAGTAAGGGTCGTATGAGTAAAGCTAGGGCAAAATACTCAACATCATTTACTCAACAACCAGTGACAAACACAAAAACTTAAAACCGTTAAGAATTAGTTGTTTGTTCTACGTCTATGTCGGCCCCACAAAATCCACCACCCCCTAAGAATCTAAGCGATTACGACTTTAATTTGCCTAAAGAGCTCATTGCACAGCACCCAACTGGGACCAGAAGCGAGTCTAGGCTTTTGGATGCTCGGGAAATTGAGCCAACCGATAGGATTTTCAAAGAGGTTCCAGACCTTTTAAAGTCAGGCGATCTTCTGATATTTAACAATACTGAAGTCATTAAGGCAAGGCTATTTGGTAAAAAAGAAAGTGGCGGACTGTTAGAAATACTAGTTGAACGGGTTTTGCCGCGCCCAAACGGACAAACAGATTACTGTGTTGCGGCGCACATGCGGGTAAGTAAAAAACCACGTGTCGGAGACACTTTGCTCATGGAGGGCGGTTTTAAGGCGAAATTAATTGGGCGCTGGCCCTCAGAAGAGGGCCCTTTGTATTGCCTCTCATTAGAACAAGACCCTTTTGAGGTGATGCAAAAATTCGGTCACGTTCCATTGCCCCCTTATGTTGAGCACGCAGATAATTTGCAAGATTTACGACGCTACCAATCTATTTTTGCAAAGTATCCTGGAGCAGTTGCTGCTCCTACTGCATCCTTGCACTTTGATCCAGAGCTTCTTGAAGCTTTTACGAAAAAAGGGATCAAAACCGCTCAACTCACTCTTCATATTGGCGCGGGAACATTTCAGCCTGTCAAAACCGAGAACATTGATGATCACAAAATGCATAGCGAGTGGTACAGCATTCCCACAGAAACTATTTCGGCCATCCAAGAGTGCAAAAAAAACGGGGGAAGGGTGGTCGCCGTTGGCACCACCTGTGTCCGTTCGCTTGAGTCTTGGGCATTGGGGGGAGTAAGCTCAGGGGAGACGGATATTTTTATTCGCCCTGGCTTTCATTTCAAAGTGGTTGATCTCATGATTACTAACTTTCACCTACCCAAGTCTACGCTGCTGATGCTGGTCAGCGCGTTTACAAGTTACTCACATATTTTTAATCTCTACAAACATGCAATTAAAAAACGCTACCGTTTTTTTAGTTACGGAGATGCAATGCTTTTAGAAAGGATAAAGGATTAAAGGGTAAGAGTCATGAGCTTACTCAGCTTGAATTCCTGCATATGCAGCCACTCGTGCCCAGCGAACCAACTCAGAGCGCATGAAATCCGTCGTTTTTTCGGGAGTCGTAAAAAAGGGCTCAAATCCTAAATCAGAGAATTTTTTCTGCACGCCTTGGGTCTGACCTATTTTTAAAAACGCATCGCTGAGCTTTTTAATAATGGGGGCTGGTGTCCCTGTGGGCGCTAAAACGGCAAACCAGTTTTCTAAATCTACATCTTTATAACCTAACTCATTAAGTGTGGGCACACTGGGCAAAGATTTACTTCTTATTGCAGAGCCTTGTGCTAGGACCTTTATTTTTCCTTGTTGTATGTAGGGCAATGCATTTTGTAATGGGCTAAACATGTAATTGATTTGTCCCCCCACTAAATCCGCCATAGACTGGGATTGTCCTTTATAGGGAATGTGCGTAGTTTTAATACCGGCAAGTTGATTGAAAAATTCACTATGCAAATGTTGCGGACTACCGGTACCTGCGGAGCCAAAATTAAGCTCGCCCGAATGGAGTTTTGCATAGTCAACGAATTCTTTTAGACTGTTCACATTTAAACTCGGATGAACTACAAGCACCACCCCCGTTTGCCCTATCAATGTGATGGGCTGAAAGTCTTTAAGTAACTCATAGGGCAATTTTTTATAAACTGCAACATTGCTCGCGATGGTTCCCGGGGTTATGAGTAAAGTGTAGCCATCTGGTTTGGCGTGAGCGACAAACTCTGCACCAATATTACCACCACCACCTAATTTGTTTTCGATGACAAAGCTTTGGCCTAAGGCGTCGCCCACCATTTGTCCGGTCAAACGTGCTAGCAAATCGGTTCCTCCACCGGCCGCCACGGGGACGATAACTTGAACGGGTCTAATTGGGTAGTTTTGCGCAGGACAGTGCGATGAAATGAGTAACAAACTCAATAAGCATAAATTCATGCATATAAAGTTTTGAATGGGTTGAGGAGATAATTTTTGAAATATCATTTTATTTAGAATAGGGTAGGATAGGCTTGTACGTATTGAAACAAAATAAAGTACCTAATTTAACAAGAAAATTTCAACACACTTACGCATTCTAAGTTTTTTTATTTGCGTCAACTCTCAAACTCGGAGCACCACTTATGCCGTCAACAGTTAATCCATCTTTGATCGATGACCTTGTCGTAGCTAACCATATATTGGTCAATGAAGGCGTTTTGGATGGTTTTGGCCACATTAGCGTTAGGCATGACAAAGACCCAAATCTATTTTTTATTGCCCGCAGCATGGCCCCAGCATTAGTGACTCATGATGATATCCTTTGCTGTAACTTGGAGGGTGAAGTGATTGATCAGCTTGGAAGGCACTCTTACGTTGAGCGTTTTATTCACAGTGAGATCTTTAAGCTTAGAGCAGATATACACTCTGTTATTCACTCCCATTCACCTGCAATAATCCCCTTTGGAGTGACCGCACAGAGGCTACGCCCGATTTGCCACATGAGTGGCTTCCTGGGTTCCTCAACTCCTGTTTATGAAATTCGAGATAGCATAGGTGAGAGCTCGGATTTATTGATTAGAAGCCAGGCCCTTGGCCACGACTTGGCAAAAGTACTAGGACCTAATGCTGTTGCTTTGCTAAGGGGTCATGGTAACGTTTGTGTTGGTGAGTCCATCAAACAGTCCGTATTTAGAGCAATCTACACTGAGAACAACGCTAAATTGCAACTTCAGTCTCAAAATTTGGGGGAGATTACTTACCTAACGCCAGAAGAATCGGTTGCAACTTCAAAAATGAACGATCAACATCTGGACAGACCATGGCAGATGTGGAAACGCAGAGCCCAAAACTGAGCTTAATAGGAACAAACTTTAATAATTAGAACATGCAATTTGATCTCCTATCCTCCCACGGTAAAGCCAGACGGGGGCGTTTAACGCTTAGTCACGGTATCGTTGAAACGCCCATATTTATGCCAGTTGGTACCTACGGAACAGTTAAGGGAGTGACCCCTCTAAGCTTAGAGCAAATGGGCGCTCAAATCATCCTAGGAAATACATTTCACCTTTGGATGCGCCCAGGGCTTGAGGTTATTGAGGCATTTAAAGGATTACACGAATTTGAACGATGGTCCAAGCCTATCTTGACAGACAGCGGAGGCTTTCAGGTTTGGAGTTTGGGGGAGATGCGCAAGATAAGTGAAGAGGGCGTCAAGTTCCAAAGCCCAGTCAACGGCGACAAATTGTTTTTAACACCAGAGATCAGTATACAAATACAAACGATTCTCAACAGTGACATTGTGATGCAATTTGATGAGTGCACGCCTTATGAGAAAAACGGCACGCTTACAACTGAGCGTGAGGCAAACATTTCAATGCAATTAAGCCTGCGCTGGGCAAAGCGTTGTAAGGAGGAATTTGAAAGGCTCAATAATCCAAATGCGTTGTTCGGGATCGTTCAAGGCGGAATGTTCGAGCATTTGCGAGAAGAATCTGTGAATGCATTGGTGGAGATGGATTTTCCTGGGTACGCAGTTGGCGGGGTAAGTGTGGGGGAGCCTAAACAAGAAATGCTTCGGATTATGCAGCACACGCCGCACCTCTTACCTGCTCACAAACCTAGATACTTAATGGGAGTTGGAACACCCGAAGATTTAGTTGAGGGAGTCAGCCAAGGGGTTGACATGTTTGACTGTGTCATGCCCACCCGCAACGCCAGAAACGGGCACTATTTCACGCGTTTCGGGGATTTGAAGATTCGAAATGCACGCTACAAAATGGATTCCTCGCCTATTGATCCGTCTTGTAGTTGCTACGCTTGCACGGGTGCGGGATCCGATAAACCTCAAGGGGGATTTAGCAGAGCTTACTTACATCACCTTGACCGCTGCGGGGAGATGTTAGGACCCATGCTAGCGAGTATTCATAATTTGCACTATTTTTTAAACCTAACTCGCGAAATGCGAGACGCCCTGGAAAGAGGGGAATTCTCAGCTTTTGTATCTCAATTTCACGCTGATAGAGCTAGGGGTATCTAAGCTGATTAATAGGGGGGAACAAATGAGTGCCTCAAGATATCTTTAGCTGTCCATTACGAAAATAGAGAGTACGCCGGTGTAGCCGTACAGATTTTCTTGCGCAATCTCCCCCCCAGCAAAAAAACCAATCAACGGTATATCCCCTAAAGCCCTATTGAGGAGTTGCAACTCCGCGCTGTGAGATCCGAAATGGGGACCCCCGCGACCGGCGCAACTGATGTAAAGCGCACCTGCTATTTTCCGAGCGCAATCAGGTGCATTTTCAAGAGAGGCGGTATTAAATTCTCGGGCCTCAAGCTCAGTCATCTCTGCAGGCTCCAGAGTCTCCCTTATTTCGGTGGCAATACGCATTAAATCAGCTCTAGCTGTGGTTGAGTTACGCTCTACGAAAGTGAGTTGCATACCCGAGCTGACCGCCTCAGCAACGGCAACCCCCTTTCTTTGCGTGTCTAACCCAATGATGTGTCTAACGAGTGCGTGATCTTGAAGTCCTCCCGTCTTCTTAGTAAGCACTAAAGATGGATCCGTTAAACCAACTAATGTCGTTCTAACTTTTTTTATCAACACCTCTCGAGGATCTTGTAACGAAGCTTTGAGATCTTCTAATAAGACATCTAATGCGGGTCTACCGTCTAACGTTAGGATGACGTGCCCCTCACAAGATGTGATTTGTCTGGGCTTGGATATGGGATAGCAGCCTTGGGTCACACGGGTAATAATTTTTACAGATGCATCAAAAGCTACACCGCTCATCCCTCCCGTGAAAACACCGTGCTCACTTTTTTGTAGGTCCCCCGTTTGAGCAGAATTGAGTGATCCTTTGCTTGTATCGCGTGAGACTGAAAATTGCATTACCTCTGAACGGCTTGAGGACAGCCCACCAAACAAATAGTGTTGTTCAGTTTTTTGCGCCATCTCTTTTATCAATTCTCCTAAGTCAGGCGTTTGTCCATCGGCGTGGATTAAAGCAACGTTCGCCCTAAAATCTCCTTTGAGCGCAGCACTCAAAGGACTTATTCCGTTAAAAACTCTAAAGTGAGTTGGATCGATATCACAGAGCATAGTTGATAGCGCAGGCTCATCAAAATATTCCACGTTATTTGAGGATATACCAACCCCTACCGTACCAACCCAGTCACTCACCCAGGGCAAAGCCAGCCTGAGGGCGTCCAATATGTGCTCTGCAAATCCGGTGTAATGGTCAGTTATATACAAAATCCCTAAGCTTGGATTTTGGGCGTACATCGGCTTCTCTTTTTGAGAAAGAAGCTGTGCTAGAACCAATTCAACCGCCATTCTCCACGATGGGTGCGTTGCATGAGCGAAGGGAAAGAGTTTCATACTTAGGGGATGAGTTCGCTCAAAATATGGTTTGACTTGAGTTATTTTTTAAGAGTTGTTTTCTTGGGCACAGTCGCTTTGGTTGTGCTTTTTTTGGTGGTGGCTGGGTATCTTTTTTTGGCGGCTTGGGGTGACTTAGTTGGGGAAGTTGGCTGAGTTGCCTTAGCTGAATGTAGCTCCTTATTTTGCGCAGCGTGTTTTTGCATCTCATGAACAGTTTTCTGCGCAATTTGTTGAAACTGTGCTCCCAAAGAGTCCCACCATGCCTTAGGGTCTATGGCCCCGGAGTTCAGGTTTGTATTTGGTCGGGGTTTAGCCTTTTTTGGTCTGGGTTTTGCGACCGGCTCCTCAATTGGCTTATCTTTTGCGAAACTGTAGGTAGTTTTGTTGGGCTTGACAGATTCACGCTTCTCGCCATCAGTGGGTTCATTAAACCTCCAAGCATTTGCATTAGAGCGAAGTGACTCAGAGAGGTCTTTCATGTTGAAGTTCATACCCTGCAAAGTAGACAAGGTCATCTTTTGAACTTCCAGGGCTTGAATGGTTGCATCTAAAGCTTTTGAATTTTGGTTTAACCAAAATTGAACCGTTTTAAGTTCCTGGATTTTTTTATCTAGCTCTTTAGGATCCAAGGTGGGGGCCACCCAACTGGCTGCAGAAGGAAGGCTGCTTGGAGCCTTCATTTGTCCAAGATTTTTTAAGAATTCAAAACCAGGAACTAATTTTTCAAAATCAAATGATGGAGGCGTAGTCATGGCATTTTTTAGAATGAGTTCGTATTAGTTGATGCTTGAGTTCAAAACGGGTATTTTGCTTTTTAACTCTCGCCATGTTAGCACTAAGATCTTAAATCCGCCTCAAGCATTTCCCCTTTGAAGGCTAAATCCTCGTTTGATTAACTTCGAGTGATTGACCGGTCAGGGGTGTAAAATTTAATGCTCGTTCAAACAAGTCAAACTACGGCGACTCTAAATTTACTATTTTTTTATCCAATTAGTTTTATGCAAAGCCTATTTCACTACTCTTTTAATGTTGATGATTTGTCGGTAGCAAGAGATTTTTACACTCGAATTTTGGGATGCAAGGAGGGAAGAAGCGCTCCGAGCTGGGTTGATTTTGATTTTTTCGGCCACCAAATCTCATTGCATTTAGGCGTTCCGCTAAAAACCGCGAACACTGGGATGGTGGGAGACAAAAAAGTGCCGATGCCCCACTTTGGGCTTGTTACATTGGTTCCAGAATGGAAGAAGATTGCACAGAAACTAAAAGATCAATCGGTCGAGTTTATTATCCAGCCACATTTGCGGTTTGAAGGAGAGCCTGCAGAGCAGTGGACCATGTTCTTTTTAGATCCATTTGGAAACCCAATAGAGATTAAAGGATTTAAATCATTTAATGATATCTTTTAGTTTTCCTGGTCTGAGCTGTCGCCACCGTCAATGCGAGGCGCTATTTTCGCCACCACTTGTGTAGTTAAAGTCTTGGAGTCCGCAGTTGGTGCAACTACCTGATCAATAGCTCCAAACACGCTTTGGCCATCGTTACCTTTAGCCTCTATTCTTATGGTATCCCCATATTTCATATATTCTGTAACGCTTTTGCCGTCTTGGATCATCTCAATTGCCCGCTTCTCTGCGATGCAGCTATAGCCTTTTGGCCACTCCTTAAGTCCTTTATTTTCTACCGCTTTATTACTCACTGTACCGCTCCCAAAAATGGACCCGGCTCGAATATTTCTAGTCTTTGCAGCGTGCGCTATGAGCTCTCCGAATCCAAAAGTCATCTCTGGCCCTGCCTCGCACATCCCGACTCGGCGGGCGTTCCAAGTTGAAGTAATGGTTAAATATAGACGTCCATTGCGCCACTCTTGAGCGATCTCATCAACAGTGACTGCAACTGGGGAAAACGCGGTGGCAGGCTTACTTTGATAAAAACCAAATCCTTTTGAGATTTCACCAGGTATCAGCTCTCTTAGCGAAACATCATTAGCTAGCATCACGAGCCTTACCGCAGAAACCGCGTCAATTGCTGTGGTTTGCATCGGCACATCCGCTGTTATCACGGCGACCTCTGCTTCAAAATCAATTCCATACGCCTCACTTGCACAGCGGATAGGGTCAGTGGGACCTAAAAAATCGTCACTCCCACCTTGGTACATCAAAGGATCATCTAAAAAACTCTCTGGCATAGAGGCCCCTCTAGCTGCTCGGACCAGCTCGATGTGATTCACAAAGGCAGATCCATCAGCCCATTGATAGGCCCGGGGCAAAGGGGCCATACACATCTTTGGATCAAAAGTAAAAGCTTGTCTGGCACGTCCGGCGTTTAAGGTTTGGTAAATATCTTCAAGTTGCGGACTGATAAAGTTCCAATCATCTAAGACTTCCTGCATTTTATTGGCGCTTTGAGAAGCATAATGGGCGTGGGTGAGGTCTTTAGAGACAACGATTAATTGACCATCTCTGGTGCCGTCTTTATAAGTTGCAAGCTTCATTTGGGATTTTTAATTTTTTTATTCAAGAGCAGATTAATATGAAAATTTTATAACTTTGATTACTCAGTGCTTAGGATAAAAACCTAAACTTCAAGTTCCAAATTTAATAAAGCTTTCATTTTAGCGCCCGCAAGCACTTTGGCGACATTAACCCTGGGGTTTCTTAGCTATTGCAACTTGATTCATAATCTAAAACTTGTAGGATAGGGCACTTATCGGTGATGCGTTTTTGTTTTCTCTTTAAACGCAGCGCATTGCGCGCGCAATCAAACGACTCTGATATTCAACTTAAACGACAACTTTAAATCTCAAGAATGCCTATTAAAGTAATTGATTCCTCTTGTTTTCAAAAAGCTATTTTACTAACTTGCTTTTTAGTTATAAGTTCCCTTGCAAACTCAGCGGACCCCAAAGACTTTTTGACACCGATGGCAGCTTCTTTGGAGACCTGGATTAAACAAGACTCGGTTCACTTACATTACCAACTAACCGGTCAATCGCACCGGATCCCCTACTCCTTACCTGGTGATATGGTGTGGCAACAGTCTGGGGGTCAGTACAGGATCAAATTTGAAATTAGTCATTTCCTTATGGGCTCAAGAACGCAATTCAGTGAGGGTACAGTCACCACTGACAGCGGCATTCTCCCGGCTCGATTTTTAGACAAAATAAGGAGCGAAGAACAGGTCATTTTTAACCAAGGGACACATCTTTTGCAGTTTTCGAGCAAATCTTCCACTGATTCCTTGGAGGCCGGCGCTCAAGACCAATTAAGCGTTATTTCTCAACTTGGCTACTGGATCGCCAAGAACCAGGAACAATTGACCAAAGGCGCCAAGATTCGAATTCAATTGGTATCAAAAAACAATGCTGAATCAAGGGAGTTTCAATACCTAGGGAGCGAGTTTCTTGACCTTCCTATTGCAGGCGTAGAGACGTTTAAGATAATCAGAGTTCCCAGATCCGCGGACGATCAAAGAGCGACAGTTTGGCTTCTGAAAAATGCAGGGTTAACGCTTGGCCGTATTAGATTAGAGGAAGAAAATGGGGATTTTGTTGATCAAAAATTATCTCGATTTGAATTAATTTCGGCCTTGAAATAAAGAAAAAAAATCCCACCTGCTTGATATAGAATAATTATTACAATTAACAACTCCATTATGAACACCCTTTACGATTCTGAATATTTTGTAGTTGTGCACATGATGACTGCCTCTGAGGATTGTGAGTCCCTGGACTCTAACCTCCCCAAATTAACACGTCACGGCTTTGAAATCGTTGATAAACGCTCTGGGCGCGAAGTCTACCTTGAGGGGGGATGGGCCGAATTGTTTCAGCAGCACATATCTGCTTGGCACGCAAGCGCTCCCACACAAGAAGAGGTAGAGGACACATTAGCAAGCTTTGCTGAACTTGCTCAAACTACGATTACTCTTCATTGATGTATTGAGGCGATGTTTGTCGAAAAGAACTAAATACATATCTAAAAATACATAAGTCGGATTAACCTAACGCAATTTTTTCGTTCCCCAGCCTATGAATACTCCTACCAAAAAGCTTACCAAAGCTGTTTTCCCTGTTGCTGGGCTTGGCACTCGATTTCTTCCCGCAACGAAGGCATCCCCAAAGGAGATGCTAGCCGTCGTTGACAAACCTCTTATTCAGTACGCAGTTGAGGAGGCGTATGCTGCGGGCATTCGAGAGATGATTTTCGTGACTGGACGGAATAAACGTGCCATTGAGGATCATTTTGATACAGCCTATGAGCTCGAAAGTGAATTGGAAGCTAATGGTAAAAGAGCTCTTTTAGATCTTGTTCACTCTATTAAGCCCGATGACATGGATTGCTTTTATGTCAGGCAACCCAAGTCCCTAGGTTTAGGTCATGCGGTGTTGTGCGCTGAAAAGTTAATCAATGATGAGCCCTTCGCAGTGTTGTTGGCTGATGATTTGATGGTGGGTTCTGAATCAATTCTTAAACAAATGACGGACCTTTATGCCCAGCATCATTGCAGTATTTTGGCAGTCCAAGAGGTACCCCGGGAAGATACACAGCGGTACGGTATAGTTAAAGGGGTTGAATTTGGGGATCGACTGCTTGATGTCTCTGAGTTCGTAGAGAAGCCCAAACCTGAAGTTGCGCCCAGTAACTTAGCCGTTGCGGGACGCTATATATTAACGCCTGCCGTATTTGACCACATAAGACTTCAGCCCAAGGGCGCTGGTGGAGAGATTCAACTCACTGACGGGATTGCCGCATTAATTGGTCGTGAAAAGGTTTTAGCTTATAGCTACTTTGGACAAAGATACGACTGCGGCAGCAAACTAGGGCTTTTGCAAGCGACTGTTGATTTAGGACTCGCCCACCCTGAATTAGGGGCTGAGTTTAAGAGTTGGCTAACTAAGTCAAGCCGAATCTAAGAAGCTACGAATATCACACTTAGTTAAACAAATAGTTCTGCTTGATCAAGATTAGGTGCCACTTGATCTTTGGCGGATAAGAGGGGTTTTATCTGATTTGGCCAAGTGATATTTAAAGTCGGGTCATTCCAACTCAAGCTTCTCTCATGCTCGGGATGCCAATAGTCGGTTGTTTTGTACAAAAATTCAGCGTAATCGCTCACAACCATAAACCCATGAGCAAAGCCCGGCGGAATCCAAAGTTGCCGGTGATTCTCGCTCGACAGGTGTAACCCGGTCCATTGACCAAAGCTGGGGGAGCTAGAGCGCATATCCACCGCAACATCAAAAACCTCGCCAGACACAACCCGCACCAATTTTCCTTGAGGATGCTGTATTTGGTAATGCAAGCCCCTTAGCACACCTTTTGCAGACTTGGAATGATTGTCTTGAACAAATTCAACAGAAATACCGATGGCTTTCTCGAAATCTCGTGCATTAAAGCTCTCGAAGAAAAATCCTCTTACATCTCCAAAAATTTTGGGCTCTAGGATTTTAACTTCTGGCAAGTTGGTCGGAATGACATTAAAAGGCATTGTTTTTAAGCTAAGTTTTGTAAGTATTGTCCATAGCTATTTTTAGCAATGGGTTGCGCAAGCTTTAGGAGTTGTTCGGTATCTATCCATTTAGAGCGCCACGCAATCTCCTCAGGGCAGGCAACCATCAAGCCTTGTCGACGCTGGATGGTGGCTATAAACTGTGCCGCATCCAACAACGAGTCATGGGTTCCGGTATCTAACCAAGCAAAACCACGACCCATAATTTCTACACTGAGTTGCTGGTTTGCAAGGTAATGACGGTTCACATCTGTGATCTCCAACTCCCCCCTGGGCGAGGGTTTGATGGAGGCAGCGATGTCACAGACTTGGGAGTCGTAAAAATACAGTCCAGTTACGGCGTAATTAGATTTGGGACTTTGAGGTTTTTCCTCAATAGAAATCGCTTTTTTATGTGCATCAAATTCAACCACCCCGTAGCGGTGGGGATCTTGAACGTGGTATGCAAACACGCAAGCCCCTCTTTCAAGTGCGTTTGCATCCTCAAGCTGATTGACCAGTTCGTGGCCATAAAAGATGTTATCCCCAAGTACGAGTGCACTTGTACAGTTGCCAACAAACTCACGGCCAATAATAAAGGCCTGAGCTAAGCCGTCTGGTGAGGGCTGAACTGCGTATTGAATATTCATTCCCCACTGGGCGCCGTCTTTCATCAATTCAGCAAACCGCGGGGTGTCTTGAGGGGTAGATATAACCATGATATCTCTTATGCCAGCAAGCATTAGAGTTGCCAATGGATAGTACACCATAGGCTTATCGTAAATCGGCATCAACTGCTTGGAGACTGCAGTCGTTACAGGATAAAGTCGGGTACCAGATCCACCGGCTAAGATGATGCCTTTGCGGTTACTCATATTTTTACGTTCTTTTTTTGATGGCTATTTATTGATGGCTTGAATTTTATACAACTCTGAGTCCACCAATGTTTGCCAATTTTCAAGGGTAACGCCAAACGTAGTGCTCAATTTATTTGTATTTAGCAAAGAATTTAAAGGTCTCTTTGCGGCCTGGACATACTGAGAGCTTGGGATAGGCAAAATATGTTCAGATCCGAGTAAAAAATCAGCCCCCATGCCAAGCTCAATTGCTTTTTGAATCAAGTATTGAGCGTAGCCGTGCCAACTTGTCTTGCCAGAGGCAACTAAATTAAATGTGCCCCAATTGGGTTTGGAATTAAAAGTTCTTGCACCTGAATTAAGCTCATTTTGAGCCAAATCATGCAAAATGCCGTTTTCCCTGAGAATTTTCAAAGTCGTTTGAACAATAAGACTCGTGTTTGTGGGCGCACCGCACTGGTCATTAATGATCCGAAGCTCTTTCTTCGTTTTGGCGAGTTGAAGAATTGTTTTTAAAAAATTACTTCCCGATGCACTAAACACCCAGGAGGTTCGCAAAATGAGATGCTCTGGGCAATTTTCTCTAACTCTTTGCTCACCCATTAGCTTCGTAGTCCCGTATACGGACTGTGGGTTGCAATCATCTGTTTCTAAATAGCTTCCCTCCTTAACCCCATCAAACACATAATCAGTCGAGTAATGCACGATAGCAGCATTACACCATTTGGCCTCCTCGGCCATAACGCCTGGTGCAACGCTGTTGATCAAGCGTGCGAGCTCTTGGTGTGTTTCAGCAAGATCGACTGCGGTGTAGGCCGCTGTGTTGATGATTAGTTTTGGTTTAGTCTTTTGAATGAGTGCGCGTATTGAGTCGCCCTCAGATAAATCGCATTCTGCTCGGCCCACAGCAATTAAGTTATTCGTGTTGCTAGCTCCGACCCATACTGTAAGCTCTTTCAAAAATTCTTGTCCGAGTTGACCATCTTTGCCAAACAATAAAATATTCATAATGGGTCGAGCACGGGCAAGTAGCTAAACATATTGCTTCGCTAACCAATCTTTGTAAGCCCCGGAGGTGACATTCTCAGTCCACTGTGGGTTATTTAAATACCAATCTACGGTTTTAGTCATCCCAGTTTCAAAGGTTTGCAAAGGCCGCCATCCAAGCTCTCTCTCAATTTTGCTTGCATCCATTGCATAGCGTTTGTCATGACCTGGACGATCGGTTACGAACGTAATTTGGTTTTTGTAGGACGATCCATCAGATTTAGGTTTTTTTGCGTCTAAGAGTTCACAAATCGTATGGACCACTTGAAGGTTTGCTTTCTCGTTGCAGCCTCCTATGTTGTAAGTCTCTCCAACCACCCCTTTCTCAAGCACGCAGCGAATCGCCGAGCAATGATCGGTCACATAAAGCCAGTCCCGAATTTGTTGGCCGTCACCGTATATGGGGAGCGGGTCGCCTTTTAATGCGTTGTGAATCACA
Source organism: uncultured Burkholderiales bacterium (assembly GCA_903871545.1). Taxonomy (GTDB): domain Bacteria; phylum Pseudomonadota; class Gammaproteobacteria; order Burkholderiales; family Burkholderiaceae_C; genus Limnohabitans. The sequence continues at coordinate 18,767 of CAIQHG010000088.1, forward strand.
AGTGGGATCAACTTTTCTGGGAAATGAAAAGGGCCATAGTTATTACTACAGTTGGTCGTTAAAACGGGCATCCCGTAGGTATGCAACCAAGCTCGCACCAAATGATCGCTGGCCGCCTTGGTTGCTGAGTAGGGGCTATTTGGCTCGTAGGGGTGACTCTCAGTGAAGGCAGGCTCTTGGGGGGCCAGACTTCCAAAAACCTCATCTGTCGAGACATGCAAAAAACGGAAACTTTTTTTATCTTTTTCACCAAGAAGGCCCCAATATTTTCTTGCGCACTCCAGTAGATTGAATGTGCCAATTACATTGGTTTGTATGAAATCAGCGGGCCCGTGAATTGACCGGTCTACGTGACTCTCTGCTGCAAAGTTTAAAATTGCCCTGACGCTGTAGTTATTTAGCAATTCGCTTATTAAATTTGCATCCCCAATATCGCCTTTCACAAATATATGTAAGGGGTTGTCTTTAAGGGATTTGAGATTTTCTAAATTTCCTGCGTAGGTTAATTTATCTATATTGATAATGGCCTCATCGCTTTGTGAAAGCCAATCCAATACAAAATTCGAGCCAATAAAGCCAGCCCCACCAGTTACTAATATCATTTTTTTAAGAAACTATTTATATCAAGGTTTGAAATATTTCGACGCAGCCACTCTGCACTAATTTTACTCACTGTTTTCTTCTGAATTTGCTCTTCTTTTCTCGCTAATTTGCCAATGCCACGCGTCTTTGCACATCTGTTCAAGTGGTTTAGTTGCTCTCCACCCTAAGATTTCATTGGCCACGGCAGGATCCGCAAAGCACTGTGCGACGTCACCACTTCTGCGGGCAGCGATTTTGAAGGGGATTTGTTGTCCACTCGCTTTTTCAAACGCACTAACCATCTCCAAAACCGAGTAACCTCGTCCTGTTCCTAAGTTGACGGTGATAAGGCCGGCGTTTTTTTCTAAGTACGATAGCGCGGCCAAATGACCATTGGCCAAATCAGTGACGTGGATGTAGTCCCTAACCCCAGTCCCATCAGGTGTATCGTAATCGTCCCCCCACACATTCAAAACCTCACGCATTCCAGCTGCCACTTGCGCAACATAGGGCATCAAATTATTGGGCACACCAAGTGGATCCTCTCCAATAAGACCAGATTCATGAGCGCCTACTGGATTAAAGTAGCGTAGTCTTGCAATTCTCCAAGACGGATCAGCCGCTTGAACATCCATTAAGATTTCCTCAATCATCAGCTTGGTCCGCCCGTAAGGGTTGGTCGTAGCCGTTGGGAAGCTCTCTTTGATCGGCACTGTGTGGGGATCACCGTAAACGGTTGCAGAGGAGGAGAAGACCATTGATTTAGGACCCACCCGTTGAAGCACTTTCAAAAGCGCTAAAGTACCTAGCACGTTATTTTCGTAATAAGTTAAGGGCTTTTCATTGGATTCTCCAACTGCTTTTAGACCCGCAAAATGTATAACAGATGCAAATTTTTGTTCACTTAGCACTTGTTCAACTAAGCCTGCATCTTTGATATCGCCTTTAATAAATTCAGGCTGGGTTTTACAAAGGGGTGATAATCTATCGAGCACCTGGATTTTGCTGTTTGATAAGTTATCCAGAATCGTTACGGCGTAGCCTGCATGAGTTAAAGCCACACAAGTGTGTGAGCCAATATATCCAGTGCCTCCAGTTACGAGTATGCGGTCCATTTATACTTATGATACGTTAATCAACAACAAATCCAATTGGTATGAGCGTATCTTATTTTTTGCTTAAATTGCAAAATTTATGACCAAAAGAGCAGCTTTGTACTACGCGAGTGCTCATTTTCCCTTCTTAACCACTCTCGCGCACCTAGACACTGGCGCCCAAAGAAATTGAAAGCTTGTTTGAAGCTTCAAGCAGGTGTTTAACGTGCTTGACAATTTCAGCCTTTTTCATTCTCACTGAGGGACCAAACACGGCTATAGCACCGACAATTTCACCTGTGTTCTTAAAAAACGGCGCTGCTATTGCTACCGCACCATCAATGACTTCTTCTTGACTGAGCGCATACCCTTTTTGACGAATAAGTTCTAATTCCTTTTTGAGATTTAATTTCTTATTTTTAACCGTAGGTATTGGCGCGGTTTCAAACTCTTGAATCAAATCTGTAAATGCAAGAATAGCTCTACCACTGGCGCCAACCGATATCAGCTCTTTATAGCCGACCCCCATTTTGTAACTAAGTGCGTGTTGACTCGCCAACTCTGCTATGCAGACTCTGTTAAGACCCTGGAGTTGAAAAAGCACCACTGTTTCGCCTGTGAAATTCCACAAGTCCTCAAGAATTGGTTGCGCAATCTCTTTGAGATCTATGGCGCTTGACCATGCGTGAGCCATCTGAGCAACCGCGGGACCTAGTCTAAATTTGAGGGGCTCACTGCTTGATGAGATGAAGTCATTGTTCTCGAGTGTTTTAAGCAGCCTATAAAGGGTGGGTCGACTCAGGTTTACTTTATGCATGAGTTCAGAGGCGGACATAGAGTAGTTTTTGGCATTAAATGCCTTCAAAATATCAAGCGCTCTCTCAACTGCCCTCACGTTACCCACGCCTTTGTTGTGCTCGCGCGCGGGCACAGCAGAGGACTTATCCACAGCGCTCTTTGTGGAATTAGATATCTTAAATTTCACATCTTTGACCAATGCATATCTCCGTTTCTATCAGTAGGGGTTAACCCGCAAACACTTGATTACAGGCCACGCACTAAGTAATGTTAGCGTATTATTACTCATCTAGTGGATTTCTGTCTCACCAGGCGGACAACTTTAAATCCAAACATTTTAAGGAGAACGGATTTTGAATAAAGAAATGTCAGAAACTCTAACCCGAACAGGTTCGGGCACATTGATGGGGAACTTGATGCGCAGGTACTGGATACCTGTCATGAACTCTAGTGATATTAAGGAGGCTGACTCCCCCCAAGTCCGTGTACAGCTTTTAGGCGAGAAGCTCCTGGCTTTTAGAGATTCCGAGGGCAAGGTGGGTTTAATCAATGAGTTCTGCTCTCACAGAGGCGTCTCCTTATATTTCGGACGCAACGAGGAAAACGGTATTCGCTGTGCCTATCACGGCATTAAGTTTGACCGCAACGGCAAATGCGTTGATGTGCCCGCAGCTCCTCAACTATGCGCTCGTATGAATATAAAAGCCTATCCCACTATTGAGCTTGCTGGGTTAGTGTGGACGTATATGGGGCCAGAAGACAAAATGCCGGCCCCACCTGACCTTGAGTGGTGCAAACTTCCTGAGTCTCACGTCTTCATCACCAAGCGCATTCAAGAGTGTAATTACCTTCAGGCGATGGAAGGCGGTATTGATACCAGCCACGTCTCATTTGTCCACCGTTATGAGGTGGACCAAGATCCAATGCATAAAGGTGTTAAAGCGCTTGACTATATTAAAGCTGACGGAAATGTTATCTTCACCATTGAAGATATGCCCTACGGTCTAGTTCTCCTTGGCCGCAGAAAAGGGGACACTGATAGTTTTTACTGGCGCATTACGCAGTGGCTGTTCCCTTGGTACACACTCATACCTCCTTTTGGACACCACTCTCTTGCCGGTCATGTATGGGTGCCAATTGATGACCATAATTGCTGGGCATGGAGTATTAATTTCCACCCCGATAAACCACTATCAAGTGAAGAGCGCTCACAAATGGAGGAAGGCAAGGGTATTCACGTTCAGTACGAAGCACCAGGCAGCTTTAGGCCAATCGCCAACAAAGACAACGAATATATGATTGACCGTGTTGCACAAAAGGAGAAGAGGGCTTACAGCGGCGTGTTCGGCTTCTCAGCCCAAGACTACTCTTTGCAAGAAAGTATGGGGCCCATCCAAGATCATGAAAATGAGAAGCTGCTGCATACGGACAAAGCCATAGTGATGGCCAGAAAAATGTTGCTCGAGTCAGCTCAAAATCTGGCTAAAGGTATCGAGCCGCCTGCCTTAGACTCTTCCTCACAAAGGGTCAGAGCTGCAGGCGTACTTCTCGGCAAGGATGAGGATCCTATTAAATGGGCAAAAGAGCATTTAAGTGATAGCAATAAGCATCCTGTTTATTCAATCTAAAAAAGACTATATGATTTTTACTCTTCTAAGTGGTTTAAAAAAACTACCAATGCCGTGGGTTGCTGCGCTGCTTCTTCTGGGGCTCCAAAGCCTTGGGTTTGCACAGGTCTGGACCCCCTCTAAACCCATCCGGATCATTGTCCCGATCACAGGTAGCACCAATGATGTGTTGGCACGTCTGCTCGCTCCTAAATTACAAGAGGCTTTAGGGCAAACCGTTATCGTAGAAAATAAACCCGGCGCAGGCGGAAACATAGGAGCAGATTACGTGGCAAAGTCTGCCCCTGATGGCTACACACTCCTAGTGGGCTACAACGGCCCCTTGGTAATTAATCAAACACTCTTTGACAAAATGCCATATGATCCAGTTAAAGACCTTACCCCCATTACGCTGGCAGTTACCGCATCCCAATACTTAACAGTTAATGCCAACTCGGGTTTTACAAGCTTAAAAGACTTTATCTCAAAAGCCAAAGCCAATCCTGGTAAATATTCTTATGCATCAATAGCTGTTGGGAGTGCGTCCCACCTGACAATGGAGATGTTTAAAACCGATGCTGGTTTGGATATCACCCATATTCCTTACAAAGGATCAGGAGCAGCTGTAACGGATTTGATTGCAGGAAATGTAGACGCGGGCTTCTTTGTCCCGGGCAACGTGCAGCAGTTTGTGAAAGATGGCCGCCTTAAATTACTGGCATCCTCGGGGAAGAAGAGATTTACCAGCACACCTGAAGTACCAACTATAAATGAATCAGGCTACAAAGATTTTGAAGCATCCTCTTGGATCGGCTTTCTTGCACCTGCAGGCACACCTACTAATGTGATCGATAGGTACAACTCAGAGATTGTCAAAATACTTAAAATGCCCGATGTCCACACTAAATTGATAGATATGCAGTTTGATGTGGTCGGCTCAACTCCTGCTCAGTTTAAAGACTGGATCCAATCTGAGATACCCAAATGGGGCAAAGTTATTAAAATGACCGGCGCGCGAGCAGACTGAGTTAACTTATGTACAGACTCAAAAATAAGGTGGCAATAATCACAGGAGGGGGGTCCGGCATCGGGGCAGCAAGCACAGAACTCTTTTGCGCTCAAGGCGCTAGAGTCCTCATGGTTGACATAAACCAGGAGGCTCTTGAGAGGACTAAAAGCAATATATTAAAGACCAATCCCAACGCAGAAATCATCACTCACTTGGCCGACACGTCTAACGAGGCGCAAGCCTTGGTAGCTGTTCAAAAAGCAATTAAAGCATTTGGCAAACTTGATATTTTGATCAATAACGCCTCCATGCGTAATTATTCCACTTTATCCAATGTGAGCCAGCAGGAGTGGTTAGCAGTGGTCGGCGTGAACTTGATCGGAATATCCAACTACTGCAAAGCCGCTCTTCCTGAGCTTCGCAAATCAGGGCATTCAAGCATTGTGAATGTCTCCTCTTGCTACGCGGTCACGGGCAGGAGGGGCATGGGACTGTACGATTCGACCAAGGCCGCGCAACTCGCTTATACCCGAACGCTTGCTTTTGAGGAGGCTCAACATGGTGTCCGGGTTAACTCCATCAGTCCAGGATCTACGCTTACTGACTTTCATATTCAGCGCGCCTCAGCAAAGGGAAAAAGCGTAGAGCAGCTCAAGACCGAGAGAGCCACGACTTCATTACTCGGCCGATGGGCCTCTCCACTCGAGATAGCAAACCCCATTCTTTGGTTTGCTTCAGATGAGGCTTCATTCATCACAGGGACTAATTTGATGGTTGATGCGGGTCTTCACATCATGTAGAGTGTTGGAGAAATAGGTTATCAAAGGAAAACGTTTCCTGCAGTTATTTCAAAATCTAGCTTATATCAATTTATTAGCTATTTTTGGAGTCCTTTTGTCAAACGAGGACTCATTACTCTTATTCCTAAAGCCGCTCCTAAAACCCTTTCCAAAGAGTTTTCACCCCGGGGTTTACGCCGTTAATCGGTAAACCTACAATAGGGACCTATGAATACTTACATTTTAAATCTACAGTGTCCTGATCGACCCGGTATCGTTCATACTGTTACAGCTTTTTTACTCTCACACTCATCTAACATTGAGGAGGCAGCGCAGTTTAATGACCCGGCGACTGGCTTATTTTTTATGAGAGTTAGATTTGCGTGTCCTGTTGAGATAACTTTACTCAAACAGGATTTAGCTCATTTAGCCACCGTTGAGAGCATGCAGTGCTCGCTACACAATGCAAAAGAGAATATGAGAACGGTTATTTTTGTCAGCAAAGACGGTCACTGCCTTAATGATTTACTTTTCAGGTGCAAAAGTGGTCTCCTAGGCCTTGAGGTCAAGGCAATTATTAGCAACCATAAAGATTTTTATCAACTTGCTGCAAGTTACAACATTCCGTTTCACTACATTCCCATATCCGGATCGTCGAAAGATCAGGCGGAGGCTCGTCAATATGAAATCGTCCAAGCCGAGGGCGCTGAGCTTGTGATTTTGGCAAGATATATGCAAATACTATCAGATGATTTTTGTCGAAAATTATCAGGCCGTGCAATTAATATTCACCACAGTTTCTTGCCAAGCTTTAAAGGTGCTAGGCCTTATTACCAAGCGCATGAGCGGGGAGTAAAGCTGATAGGTGCAACTGCACATTACGTTACTGCAGATCTTGATGAGGGCCCCATCATTGAACAAGATGTTGCGCGAGTAGATCACAGCAAAAGTGTGGAAGATTTAACTGCAATCGGTCGAGATACGGAGGGTCAAGTGCTTGCCAGAGCGGTTAAATGGCATAGTGAACATAGAATTTTAATCAACGGTCATAAAACCGTTGTGTTTAAATAATGCGTTGAAACTGTTGATTGTTTAGCCAGTTTTGAAAATTCAATCAGGGCCTTTTTTATTATTATCACCCCCAACACTTTAAATCATTACCAACTTTAGGCGCTTCATATGTCAGAGACCTTAAACGATAATTTCCTCTCCTCAAGCGCAGAGAAATTGATCAGCGCTGAACTCCAAAAAACCGTAGTTACTGCTCTATCCAAAATTCTTGCAAAGCAAGACATTTTATTCACCCCAGAAGACACCACCCCTTATGAGTGCGATGGGCTGACGGCTTACCGTCAACGTCCACTTTGTGTTGCTATTCCTCAAAATCTAGAACAAGTTCAACAAATCCTAAAAGTTTGCCACTCTTTGGCAGTGCCTGTCATTGCACGTGGCGCTGGGACTGGACTTTCTGGGGGTGCGATGCCCAGCCCAAAGGGCGTCACATTGTCATTGGCTCGGTTTAACAAAATCCTCAATATTGATCCACTCTCTCGCACTGCAGTTGTGCAGTGCGGAGTGAGAAACTTAGCCATAAGCGACGCAGTTTCTCACCTGGGTCTTTATTACGCACCAGATCCGTCTAGTCAAATTGCCTGCACGATAGGGGGAAATGTCGCAGAGAACTCAGGAGGTGTTCATTGTTTAAAGTACGGCCTGACCCTTCACAATGTGCTTAAGGTTAAGGGCTTTACAGTAGAGGGTGATCCTGTTGAATTTGGCTCAGAGGCTTTAGACAGTCCCGGTTTAGATTTATTACCCCTGATTGTTGGATCGGAGGGAATGCTTGCTATCACCACCGAGGTGGTTGTGAAGTTAACGCCCAAGCCTGAACTGGCTCGTTGCATAATGGCCAGTTTCGATGACATGCGCAAAGCGGGAGATGCGGTTGCTTGCATAATTGCAGCAGGCATCATCCCGGCAGGTCTTGAGATGATGGACAAGCCGATGACGGCGGCTGTGGAGGATTTTGTTCACGCTGGATATGATCTAAATGCCCAAGCCATTTTATTGTGTGAGTCGGATGGTACCGCACAGGAGGTAGCAGAGGAAATAGAGCGCATGACTCGCGTTCTAAACGAATGCGGTGCAACTGCTTTGAAAATCAGTCAGTCCGAGGAAGAGCGTCTGAGGTTTTGGAGTGGACGGAAAAACGCCTTTCCTGCGAGCGGTAGGCTCAGTCCTGACTATATGTGTATGGACTCGACAATTCCAAGAAAGCGTTTGGCAGATATTTTGCTGGCGATCGCGCAGATGGAGCAGAAATACTCCCTTCGGTGCGCAAACGTTTTCCACGCAGGCGACGGCAACCTTCACCCGCTTATATTATTTGATGCAAATGATCCCGATCAGCTTCACAGGGCTGAGCTTTTTGGCGCAGAGATCTTGGAGACGAGTGTAAAAATGGGTGGCACGGTCACGGGTGAGCACGGTGTTGGAGTCGAAAAACTAAACAGCATGTGCGTTCAGTTCAGCTCAGAGGAATTAGAACAAATGTTTAGTATCAAGCGTGCCTTTGATCCGCACGGATTGCTCAACCCTGGGAAAGTTATCCCAACTCTGCAGCGCTGCGTAGAGTACGGCCGTCAAGTGGTTCATCATGGCCAAGTAGCGCACCCCACACTGCCCAGGTTTTAAAACATTTAGTTTGCACTCTATTGGTCGCGTAGGAGTTCTCGGGGTAGCTACGTTTTCCTGCGCTCCCCAAACAATGCCGTTCCGACCCTAACCATCGTGCTGCCTGCGTAAATGGCTGCATTTATATCTGAACTCATACCCATAGATAAGGTATCAAATCGGACAGACGCAATGGTGTTTCTTATCTGATCAAAAATAACCTTAGCCCGCGAATGTATAAGCACCTGCTTATCCCAGTCAGTTTGTGGATCAGGAATAGTCATAATTCCACGTAATTCTAAATTTGGCAATTTCCTAACTTCATCAGCTAGCTCTAGAGCTAAAGCAGGATTCACCCCAGATTTGGTGGGGCCCGCATCAATATTAACTTGAAGGCAAACCTGCAATGGAGCAAGGTGTGCCGGACGTTGTTCGCTGAGTCTTTGTGCAATTTTAATTCTATCAATGCTTTGCACCCAGTCAAAGTGCTCTGCAACAAGCCGTGTCTTATTGCTTTGTAGTGGGCCGATAAAGTGCCAAATCAGGTCAAACTCGGGATGGTTTTTTTTAATATATTGAACTTTTTCGACGCCCTCTTGCACATAATTTTCAGCGAATTCTTGTTGCCCATATTGCGCGAGGTCGAGGACAATTTGCGCGAGGAAATTTTTTGATACGGCTAAAAGCTTTATATCAGCAGGATGCCGGCCGGCAGAACGTGCGCTTTCTTCAATAATTTGCTTGACGTTAGCCAAATTTGATTTTATTAAATCCGTCATTATTCTCTTTATGCTTAAGTTTGAAGAGCCTATAGTGCACACCGCCCTTTTTCTTATTATCTGGGAAATGAATTCGGAAAATCCCTCCTTCGCGCTGAATTATTAATCCAAAAGCACAATTAGGCTCTATCATTATGCTTTCATTCACTCTCAACCTTTGCTATGTCAAGTATCAAACCTAAAAACTACGAATCTGCAGTTTCTACGCAAGTCTCATTTATTGGTCTCGGTGTGATGGGCTACCCCATGGCCGGTCACTTAGCAAGTGCTGGACACGCCGTTACTGTTTACAACCGATCGAGCGCAAAGTCTGCAGCTTGGACCCATGAATTCGCCTCCTCCAAAGCGCCTAAATCTGCACCTACTCCAAAGCAAGCGGCGGCAGGGTCAAAAATAGTCTTTTGCTGCGTTGGTAATGATGATGATCTGCGGTCCGTCATTTTTGGTGAGCACGGTGCGCTTGCGGGAATGAGTCCTGGTAGTATTTTGGTTGATCACACGACGGCCTCCGCAAATGTGGCGCGTGAGATACACTCGGCTGCTCATGCGCTAGGCATATCTTTTATAGATGCCCCCGTCTCTGGAGGTGAAGCTGGCGCACAAAATGGGCTCTTAACTGTGATGTGCGGCGGTGAGTCAGCCCCTTTTGAAATGGTTAAGCCAATTGCAATGGCCTTTTCTAGAGCCTTTACCTTAATGGGTGCACCCGGTGCGGGGCAGCTTACAAAAATGGTAAACCAAATTTGCATCGCAGGACTTGTTCAAGCGCTGAGTGAGGGTGTTGCCTTTGGAAGTCAAGCTGGTTTAGATATGAACTTGGTGTTAGATGTGATTGGGAAAGGGGCGGCGCAAAGTTGGCAAATGGATAACCGCGGCAAGACCATGGTGGCAGATCAATTTAATTTTGGCTTCGCTGTGGACTGGATGCGCAAAGATCTTGGACTCGTCATGGACGAAGCAAAAAGAAATGGCGCTCGCGTGCCCGTCACAGCCTTGGTTGATCAGTTCTACGCTGATGTGCAAAAAATGGGTGGGAACCGCTGGGACACTTCGAGTCTAATTAAACGACTAAAGTAAAAGGCTAAAGAGTCAAAGAGTTGGGCTCAAGTAATTGAGCCCTTCCTTTTAAGGATTACAACGCTGCGTCCAAACTTCTATATCATTGCTAGAACCTATTAACATGATTTAGAAGTTAGCGCGGGGTAGAACTAGCTGGGGTATTAATTGTCTTTAATTCCTCGTCATTCATAAGCTGAAAGACTCTGGTTACCTTTTTAACACCACTCGTATTACGCGCTATTTCAGTTACTTTATTTGCCTCATTTTGAGTGACGCGTCCCATTAGGTATACGTTTCCTTGCTCACACACTACTTTGAAAGCATTAACTACAAGATCTTTGTTGTCAATAATGGAGGCTTTAACCTTTCCGGATATGAGCAGGTCATGTGAGCGGTCTGAATATGTAGAGTTAGGGGCTATGGTTAACTCATTAAGAACTGTGCGCACATTCTCCACCTCGCCTGCCAATTTGCCTGCGGCTTGTCGATCTTTATCGCTGGGGACCTCTCCCGTGAGAAGAACTTGCAGATTAAAGCTATTTACATTGACATGAGCACGGTTGCCTAGCAAATCATTAATTCGACTTGAAGCTCTTAGCTCAATCGATTCGTCCTCTAATTGAATTCCAGAGGTCCTTCTGTCGCTTGCAACTACAACGGTCCCGGCCATACCACCTAAGAGAAGGGGAGCACAACCTGCTAAAAAAGAACCTAACAAAACAACGAGTATCCAACGTGACCTAGCGAATGAACTATGTTTTTTCATATGTTGTCTGTTTCACCTAAAAGTTGATAATCTACACCATCACATATACAGTGAATGACAAGTAGATGGACCTCTTGAATTCTAGCCGTGCGTTCACTGGGAACGCAAATATTCACATCAGTTTCTCTGAGTGTTTGAGCAATCTTACCCCCACCTTTGCCGGTTAGCGCAACCACAGTCATCTCTCTGTCATGCGCGGCTTGTATCGCTGCCAATACATTTGCAGAGTTACCACTGGTAGATATAGCCAATAACACATCTGTACTTTGACCTAGAGCTCTTACTTGTTTGGAGAAAATTTGATTGAAATCATAATCATTTCCAATGGCCGTTAGGATAGAGGAGTCAGTGGTGAGAGCAACAGCTGCCAGCTCAGGCCTTTCGCGCTCAAATCTACCCACAAATTCAGCCGCAAAGTGCTGCGCATCAGCAGCCGATCCGCCGTTGCCACAGGCAAGAACCTTTCCCCCGCTAGTTACGCTGGCCAAGATAGCTTGTATGGCAGCAAAGATCGGCTTATTTAGCACCTGCGCGGCTTGATATTTCAAATCCGCACTATCAATAAATTGTTGTTCAATACGCTGTTCTAGCATTTTCGGTATTTTGTTTAAGTTAGCGACTAAAAGGCCCACCAGTTCATCACATATCCTTTAGTCTTTAATGTTAATTGTAATGATTGTTAGTTTGTACTTAAAGCTTTTAGTTTGCTCCAAATGGGTTATTCTTGTATCTTTGTTCTCTATTCGTCCTCTTTGACAGGAAATCTCAGTTGAATTCAAGTTACACAAACGTTCTTACCACTGCAAAAGAAGCCCTCAGCCGTCAAGATTTTCCTATTTCAACATTATTTATGGTCGCAACGCCCATAGGTAACCTTGCAGACATAACCCTGCGGGCTCTATACACTTTATCATTATGTGATTTTTTGGCTTGTGAAGATACCCGGGAAAGTAAAAACTTACTACAAAATTACGGTATTGATAAACCTAGCCAAGCTTGGATTGCTGTACATCAGCATAATGAAGCTGATCAATGCCCTTATATATTATCCCTTCTTGCTGATGGAAAAAGAGTTGCTTTTTTGTGTGATGCGGGTACCCCTGGGGTGAGCGATCCGGGTGCTTGGCTAGCACGATCGGTGTCTAGTGCTGGTTATCGGGTGGTACCCGTTCCTGGCGTTAGCAGCCTAACCACCTTGATTAGTGTCTGCGGACTAACGTCTCAAAATGGATTTAACTTCCTAGGCTTTCTTCCCTCAAAAGGAGCTGAACGTACAAATTACTTGAGCTCTGTAGCTGTTCAGCCACGGGCAAGCGTAATCTTGGAGGCTCCTCACCGTATTGAGGCCTTAGCCAATTCACTCTCAGCTCTTGGATCACGAAAAGTTACATTAGGTCGAGAGCTGACCAAACAGTTTGAAGAAATAGTGACAGTTGATGCATCACAAATCTCATCTTGGTTAAATGCTGATACCAACAGGACTCGAGGAGAATTTGTAATAGTCATACACCCGGTCGACGAAAAGATCGAGGATGAAACTGAAAAATATACCTCTATATTAACAACCCTTTTAGAGGAGCTTTCCGTTAAAACGGCAGTCAAACTGGCACAGCAGTTGACAGGGGCATCAAAAAACGTTCTCTACGCTTTGGCTTTAAATCTGACCAAAGACGATTAGACTTACCGTTACTCGATTTGCTTGAGGAAATAGTTTTATTTCAAATCTGTCTGTACCTAACGGACTCTTGTGTCTTTGGTGCGGCTGGCGGGGATCGAACCCACGACCCTTGGCTTCGGAGGCCAATACTCTATCCACTGAGCTACAGCCGCACAATTCTCATCTGCAACCGCTTAATTGTAGTCTCTCCATGTATTTTTAATATCGCTGTTAGTTTAGTCAAGACACTTTATTGCGAACTTATAGAAATAAACTGCAATCTCAATTAGCAGCCTAGTTATAATCTCAACCAGTTATTAAAGCTTTTTTGAGGACACTATGAGCGAACACGAAGACCAAAGCCACGAAGGCCCAATCAAAACACCTAAGCAATTTCTCTTAGCCGTTGCTTACTCTTTTATACTCCCAATTTTCATTATTATTGGGCTTGTTCTTTACGTTACTTCCGCCAACAAACCCGCTGAAGGAGCCTCAGACATGCCAAAATCCATCGCTGAGCGAATTCAAAAGGTTGGTATCGTAGACATTCGTGATGCAAATCGAGAGTTACAAAACGGGGAACATGTTTTTAAAGCTCAATGCACTACATGTCACACAATTGGCGCTCTTGGGTCTCCAAAGTTTGGCGATGCAAGTGCTTGGGCTCCACGTATCAAAAAGGGTTACGATGCTTTATTAACTTCTGCCCTAAAAGGTAAAGGCAATATGGGGGCTCAAGGAGGGGGTGAGTATGACGATGTTGAAATAGGTCGTGCCGTTGTTTACATGGCGAATGCTGTAGGCGCAAAATTTTCTGAGCCCAAAGGATCCAACGCATCTACTCAACCCACTGCTCCCATGTCTAAGTAGTCTTATCTTATCTTTTCTGCTTTAAAGGCCAGTTTTTACTGGCTTTTTTGTTTTTGTGCCTCTTTTGGGCTTTTTATAAATTTGAATCGCGCCTCTAGTTTTTCTGTAGTTGTATCTATTGGCTTCAGTTTATTATCTAGGATTTGATCGACTATTAAATTCATATCCAGAGTATGGACAATCCCTAATCCAGTCTCAGATTGTAGATATACCCTACCCTGCTCATCTACAAAGCATTGAACTGGAATGAAGCCCAGACCAGTATGTGTAGTAATGCTTGAATCGTTTTGAACTCTTAGAATGTATGGCGCTGTTTCTAGTTCAACAAATACTTTTTGTGGTCCATTTTGAAAATAGTAACAACCCAATTCATTACATTGGTAGTTTCTATTTATAAATTCAATCAATTTCCTATGTTGTAACTTTGATCCTTTGCTTTGTACAAACGATCCTTTACTTTGAGCCAAATCATCTCTTAAAAACCAATCACCACGGCTACTTAAACCTAGCCATCCGAAACAAGCCGGTACATTTGGCCATTTGAGCATTGACTGTATTACGATTTCATCCATGATGTGATTAATGTTGGCAGTGCGTTTAAGTTTCCAGCAAAAGGCGAGTATGCAAAGCCAACATGACCCCCGTATTTAGTGTTCAATTGGATTCCAAGATTATTAAAGTCTTCTTTTTTAGGAAGCGACTCGGGGGGAATAAACGGATCGTTAAAAGCATTCAATACCAAATGAGCCACTTTTATTCTTTTTAGATGTTGCTTTGCAGAGCAAGTTAGCCAATATTCATCGGTATTTTTAAATCCATGAAGAGGTGCCGTAAAGTTATTGTCAAAATCATAGAGGCTTTGAGATTTTTCCACATTTTTATAATTGAATAAGCCTGGATATTGTTTTATTTTTTCCCTCGCTTTATGTTTCATCGTTCTCAAAAACCGCTTCTCATAAAGGTAGTGATTCATACCCAATCCTATTTTGCGTCCGCTTTGGGATAAATCAAGGGGTGCGCAAATGGACGCAACGCCTTTAACCATTATGCTTGCTGACTCCCCTTTTTCTTGAGCCCATCGCAAAAGTGCATTTCCTCCAAGGGATACTCCAACAGCCCAAATCTCACCTTTGAATTGCTCTTTAATCTTTCTCAGTATCCAATCTATTTCTTCGAAATCCCCGCTGTGATACGCTCGTGGTCCTAAATTGAGTTCTCCACTACAACCTCTAAAGTGGGGTATGCAAATGCCTATTCCAACTGATTGCATATGACATGAAAAAGCAACTGAATAATGACTCGATGAATTGCCTTCCAATCCGTGAAATAGTACACATAAAATGGCCTTTTGTCTTGCGTTTTTAGACCAATCTAGATCTATAAAATCTTTATCATCCGTCAAAACTCTCTGTCTTTGCCAATTTTGTTTAGGGTATATTTTGCTTGCGATAATTGCAGGGTATATAGTCTGTAAATGTCCACCCAATAACCAAGAAGGGGGCTTATAGCCCCAATTCAATGCAGCACCTGACTTGATATGCTTAAGTCTTTTAATTCAGTAGGAGTCCCAGGACTAGCGTGATGAATAACTAGCTTCCAGCCTATTGGTGTGCGTTGATAAACATTCGTGGTCGAGGTAAAAGCTTTTTGCGGTCCGTCAGGTAACATAATCTCGACTCGCTCCACAACGCTATGCACTGCACTTGTTAAAGAGCTTAACTTGATTACCCTCTCTGGTTTGGCTTGAATTGAACCATTTAAAAATAGTTCCTCAAATGAAAGTCTAATTGCTGCTAAACCAACAATCCTAGGCCCTCCTGGGTGTATGCAAACGATCTCGTCATCATCTGCCCAACAACCCATTAACTTATCTAAGTCTGCGTTTTGTAATGCTTCGTAAAAAGCGGCCTCAACTTCCTCTGAACTACCTCCAATCGTTGCTGCATGTTGTTTTATTCTACTCATGCTAAATTGATGTGGAAATTGTATTTCGAAATAAGGTGGGGTTGTTAGACCTTTTTATCGCTTCTTGCCGTGAATGCGACGGACTGCAGCCAATTGGGCTGCTAATATGATCAATTCTGATTGTGCTTTTGCTAGATCTTGCTCGCCTTTGGCATTTTTAAGCGCCTCTTCAGCCGCAGTTTTGGCTTGCAAGGCTTTTTCTTCATCTAAGTCTTTTGCTCTTACCGCTGTATCAGACAACACAGTGACGCCGTCAGGTTGAACTTCTAATATTCCACCTGCTACGAAAACCATTTCTTCGCTCCCGTCTTCAAGCTTGATTCGAACTGATCCAGGTCGAATTCTAGTAATCAATGGAGTGTGTCTTGGATAAATACCTAATTCTCCAGACTCCCCTGGAAGCACGACAAAATTTGCCTCGCCCGAGAAGATCAACTCCTCTGCGCTCACAACGTCTACGTGAAAGGTGCTTGTCATCTGTTTACTTTCATTCATTAAAGCCGATTGATAAATCGGCTTTACGCTAAATTAGATCTTCTTGGCTTTCTCAAAAGCCTCATCGATAGTTCCGACCATATAAAAGGCCTGCTCAGGCAGGTGATCACACTCGCCACTTGCAATCATTTTAAAACCTCGTATCGTTTCAGCAAGGGAGACGTACTTTCCGGCGGTTCCCGTAAAGACTTCAGCCACGTGGAAAGGTTGTGATAAAAACCTTTGTATTTTACGGGCCCTAGCAACAGTCAGTTTATCTTCAGGGGCGAGCTCATCCATGCCCAAAATGGCAATAATATCACGCAGCTCTTTATAACGTTGTAAAGTTCCCTGTACAGCGCGAGCTGTGTTGTAGTGTTCTTCTCCGACAACATGTGGATCGAGTTGACGACTAGTCGAATCAAGTGGATCTACGGCAGGATAGATACCCAAAGCGGCGATGTCCCTACTCAAAACCACAGTTGAGTCCAAGTGAGCGAACGTAGTAGCAGGCGAAGGATCGGTCAAATCGTCCGCGGGCACATACACAGCTTGAATTGATGTAATAGAGCCGACCTTTGTAGACGTAATACGCTCTTGTAAACGGCCCATCTCTTCAGCAAGCGTAGGCTGGTAACCCACGGCAGATGGCATACGACCTAATAGAGCTGAAACCTCGGTTCCGGCTAATGTGTAGCGGTAAATATTGTCAACAAAGAAAAGTACGTCGCGACCTTCATCTCTGAATGACTCAGCTATTGTGAGTCCTGTCAATGCAACGCGTAACCGGTTACCAGGAGGCTCGTTCATCTGACCGTAAACCATTGCCACTTTAGATTCGGGCAGATTATCAGAAACCACCACATTAGACTCCATCATCTCGTGATAGAAATCATTACCCTCACGAGTTCTTTCGCCAACTCCAGCAAACACAGACAATCCTGAATGGGCTTTAGCAATATTATTGATAAGCTCCATCATATTGACCGTCTTACCCACCCCAGCTCCACCAAATAATCCTACCTTGCCACCTTTTGCAAAAGGACAGACTAAATCAATAACCTTAATACCTGTCTCAAGTAGTTCTGTGGACGGAGATAGCTCATCGTACTCAGGTGCTTTTCTATGGATGGAAGCTGATTTCTCGGCATTTATTGGGCCGCGTTCATCGATTGGTTGGCCGAGTACGTCCATGATTCGCCCAAGCGTTGCTTTTCCAGTTGGAACTTGAATTGCATGGCCCGTGTTACCAACCATTAATCCCCTGCGCAAACCATCAGAGCTACCCAAAGCAATGGTTCTTACAACTCCATCGCCTAGCAACTGTTGCACTTCCAAAGTAAGGGAAGTGCCCTCTAATTTCAATGCGTCGTACACTTTCGGCATTTGATCACGTGGAAACTCCACGTCAACTACTGCACCAATACACTGGACTATTTTTCCTTGCGCTTGAGCCATTTTTTGCTCCATAAATATAAATTCTTGTTAAACCGCGGCCGCACCGGCAACGATTTCTGAAAGTTCTTTCGTAATCGCTGCTTGACGAGTCTTGTTGTAAATCAGCTTGAGTTCACCGATCACGCTACCTGCATTGTCTGTTGCAGACTTCATTGCTACCATTCTTGCTGATTGCTCAGAAGCCATATTTTCAGCCACCGCTTGGTAAACCAAAGCTTCTATGTAACGTATCAATAAATCATCAATGACAGAAGGAGCATCTGGTTCGTACAAATAATCCCAAGTATTTTTCTTATTGTTGTTTTGGATTTGTGTATTGGAAAGGGGGAGCAGTTGTTCAACCACAGGCTCTTGTTTCATCGTATTGATGAACTTGGTGTAACAAAGATACACCGCGTTTATTTCTTTAGCAACATAAGCATCTAGCAAAAGCTTAACGGGGCCAATTAGCTTATCTAAATGAGGAGTATCGCCTATCTGAGTGACGTGAGAGACCACATCAACTCCCGATCTGTTTAAAAACCCAAGCCCCTTGTTCCCAATCGCCATTGCCTTAGCGCTATGGCCCATTGTCTGAAGGTCTTTCAATTTTTGCGCAACAATTCTCAACATATTTGTATTGAGCCCGCCACACAATCCTTTGTCCGTTGATACAACAATGAAGCCCACTGATTTGGCTTGGTTGTGTTCCATAAATGGGTGCACATACTCTGGATTGGCCTGTCCTAGGTGAGAAGCAATTTTTCTGATCTTTTCACTGTAAGGTCTAGCTGCTCGCATCCTCTCCTGAGCTTTTCTCATTTTTGATGCCGCAACCATTTCCATGGCTTTTGTGATCTTTTTGGTATTTTCTACCGACTTGATCTTGCCTCTAATTTCCTTACCTGCTGCCATTAAAGCTTCCTTAGTTCGTCAGGTCAGGATCAAACAAAAGACTTTTTGAACTCGGCCAATGCCAAAGTAAGTTCTGCTTCTGCGTCTTTATCCATTGCCTTGTCACTCTCGAGTTTAGCGAGCAACTTGGCATGTTGGTCTTTGAGATGCGAATGAAGTCCCGACTCAAAAGCAAGTACCTTGTTGACAGCAATATCATCAAGATATCCTTTATTAACAGCAAAAAGGGTTGCTGCCATTAAGCTAATAGTCAAGGGACTGTATTGTGCTTGTTTGAGTAGCTCTGTAACGCGAGCTCCTCTGTCAAGCTGCTTTCTCGTTGCTTCATCCAAGTCAGAAGCAAACTGAGCAAAAGCTGCCAATTCTCTGTACTGCGCCAAATCTGTTCTGATACCGCCAGACAGATTTTTTACAAGTTTAGTTTGAGCTGCGCCACCCACCCTTGAAACAGATATACCCGCATTTATAGCAGGTCGGATACCCGAGTTAAATAAAGAAGTTTCTAAAAAAATCTGGCCATCTGTAATGGATATAACGTTCGTTGGAACAAAAGCAGAGACATCACCCGCCTGTGTTTCAATAATCGGCAACGCAGTTAATGAACCGGTTTTTCCTTTTACTGCACCCTTAGTAAACTCTTCAACATAGTGCTCGTTGACCCGAGCTGCGCGCTCAAGCAAACGACTGTGCAAATAAAATACATCTCCAGGATACGCCTCCCGACCTGGGGGCCTTCTTAGTAACAGCGATACCTGTCTGTAAGCGACAGCTTGTTTAGAAAGGTCGTCGTAAATTATTAAAGCATCCTCTCCGCGATCCCTGAAATATTCCCCCATTGTGCAACCTGAATATGCAGAAACATATTGCATCGCAGCGGACTCTGAGGCTGTTGCGGCAACTACGATGGTGTAATCCATAGCGCCAGCTAGCTCTAAGGAACGCACAACGTTTTTGACCGAAGAAGCTTTTTGACCTATAGCAACGTAGATGCAGGTCATTTTTTGGCCCTTTTGATTGATGATCGCATCAATCGCCACAGCAGTTTTGCCGGTTTGCCTGTCGCCAATGATCAATTCACGCTGACCACGACCAATAGGCACCATTGAATCGATGGATTTCAACCCCGTTTGCATAGGCTGTGAAACAGATTGACGGGCAATAACTCCAGGCGCAACCTTTTCGATTACATCGGTCATTTTCGCGTTGATTGGGCCCTTGCCATCAATTGGATGTCCAAGCGCATTCACGACTCGCCCAATGAGCTCTGGCCCAACTGGAACCTCTAAAATTCTGCCTGTACATTTAACAATGTCACCTTCAGAAATGTGCTCATAGTCGCCCAAAATCACAGATCCAACGGAGTCGCGCTCTAGATTAAGTGCAAGTCCAAATGTGTTGTTTGGAAACTCTAACATTTCCCCTTGCATAACGTCACTTAAGCCGTGAATGCGGCAAATGCCGTCACTCACGGAAATAACCGTGCCTTGGTTGCGGATGTCGGCGCTTGGAGCCAATCCTTCGATACGACTCTTGATGAGTCCGGAAATCTCTGCGGGATTGAGTTGCATTACTCTTTCCTTCTTTCTTATTTAATGGTCTTGACCTAACCCTGTTTCAAGAGGTTAGGGCTACTTTCATTTCTTCAAGGCGGGACTTTACAGATGTATCAAGCACCTCATCTCCCACCACCACTCTAACTCCACCTATCAAACTCTCATCAACCTCGACGCTAGTTTTCAATTGTCGAGAAAAACGCTTTTGCAATAATTCTGTGACCGATGCCTTTGCAGCGGCGTCCATTGGAAAGGCGCTGTAAATGATTGCATCAGAAAAACCTGACTGCGAATTTAACAAAGCCCTAAACTGCAAAGCAACCTCTGGCAACACGCTCAAACGCCCGTGCTCAAGAAGTGTAGTTAAAAAATTAAGCATCCCGTCAGAAAACTTGACAACTAACACTGAGCCAAGCAATTCAATGACCTGCGTCAAAGAAGTTTTTGGACTTAATGTGAATTGCTTAACTTGTTCATCATTCGCAAGCAAAGCAAGTCCGTCTAAGATTTCAGCAGTTTGCTTAACATCACCCAAGCCATTAGACTTAAAAAGGGCCTCTGCATAAGGTCGTGCTACTGTTGCAAGTTCAGCCATAAGTCCTCTTACAACTCAGTTTTCAAACGCGTCAATAATTCAGCATGAATAGATGCGTTGATCTCTTTTTTCAGAATTTGTTCAGCGCCTTTTACAGCCAAAATAGCCACTTCATTACGAAGAGATTCTTTTGCTTTGATCACTTGTTGCTCAGCCTCTAACTTAGCGGCTGCAATGATTTTGTTAGCCTCTTCTGTAGCAAGGGCCTTTGCCTCGTCAACAAGAGCTTGTGCGCGACGCTCAGCATTAGCAAGAATACTAGCCCCCTCAGTGCGCGTTTGATTAAGCCTTAGCTCAACCTCTCTGTGCGCATTTGAGAGCTCAATTTTTGCGTGCTCAGCAGCAGCCAAACCATGTGCTATTTTTTCAGCTCGCTCATCCAAAGCTTGGGCTATTGGAGGCCATACGAATTTCATCGTAAACCAAACCAAAATCCCAAATACGATTGCCTGAACAAACAGCGTTGCATTGATACTCACGGCAACACCTTTCTATTAAGGTTGAACAAATTACTTAAATGGGTTTGCAAAAGCAAACATCATTGCGATACCCACGCCAATCAAAAATGCTGCATCAATCAAACCAGCAAGCAAAAACATTTTAGTTTGCAGTTCGTTCATCAACTCTGGTTGACGGGCTGCAGCCTCAAGGTATTTACTACCCATAATTCCAATTCCGATACAAGCGCCAATGGCGCCCATTCCGATGATTAAGCCCGCTGCGAGCGCTACAAAACCGAGATTGGTTACATGTTCCATTGATAGCTCCTGTTGTCAATTAAAAAAATGGAAAGGTTAAAAAAGGATTACCCAATCAATGCGCGTCATGCGCTTGACCGACATACACTAAAGTCAACATCATGAAAATGAATGCCTGTAGTGTGATGATCAAAATATGAAAAATTGCCCATATTGTGCCTGCAATTATCTGCCCGACCGGCAGCAAAATACCCGACAAAGAGGCACCGGCCGCCCCGCCCATTAGGGCTATCAGCATAAAAACCAGTTCACCTGCGTACATATTTCCAAATAACCGCATGCCGTGAGATACTGTTTTGGCAGCAAATTCAATCATTTGCATTACAAAATTAATTGGCCACAAAATAGGATGGGACCCGAAAGGCGCGGTAAAAAGTTCGCGCAACCAACCCCCAAGGCCTTTTATTTTGATGTTATAAAAAACACAAACAAACAGCACCGAAGTGGATAGCCCAAGCGTTGTTGATAAATCAGCCGTAGGAACCACCCTTAAAAATGCGTGGTGAGCACTCTCGCCTGAAAGCTCGAAGAAATATCCCCAAATGACTGGCAAAAAATCAACAGGCAATAAATCCATGGCATTCATCAGGAAAATCCAAACAAATACAGTTAATGCCAACGGGGCCACCAATGCACGACTTCTTTCGTTGTGAATAATAGCTTTAGACTGGTTATCAACAAGTTCAAACAATATCTCAACGGCCGCCTGGAAGCGATTAGGGACGCCAGGAGTAACTTTTCTGGCAGCCGACCACAACAAAAGTGCACCTGCTAATCCCAGGACTACAGCCCAGAAAACAGAATCTAGGTTGTAAACGGAAAAGTCAATAATGCCCGACATCGGCTTGTTTTGCAGATGAGTTAAATGGTGACCAATGTATTCACCGGCTGTAGGAGCGCTCTCGACTGACATATCCATTCTTTAATAAATTAATTACATTGATTTATGCGGCCGGGGAATTCGTAAATGACGCCACACCACCAAAACCCAAAACCCTTTAAAAGTCAAAATCAAGCCCATTAAAAGACCTGGCCAACTTAAATCCTCACCCAACCACCGAGGAGCCAACATAAGCATCACAACAGACATTGCAATCTTTGCAGACTCCCAAACAAAAAACTTCGCCACAGACAAACCGATATTGCCTTGCCCAAATTTTGAGATTATGCCCCTGACACAAACTGCGCCTGGCAATATCACAACTAAAGCCCCATAAAGACAAGAGACTGTTAAGCCCTTTTGTCCCGCGAAAAACTCACAAACTAATGCCAGAGCTACCAAAAACAGCCCAATGGTCAACTGAGCAACCACAAGACTCCAGATACCCATTTGAGGATTTAACTTGCGCCATTTTTGAGCCTCTTGGGCACTAAGCGCAGGGAAAACCTCATTAGCCTCTTCCTCACTCCAACTAATGGGCTCGAAGCAGGACTTGGGTATTTCGTTTGCCATACACATTGATCCGACTACGCGGACTATTTATCCATCAGCAAAGCCTAGCATTATAAAGCATATCTCGGCCACGTTTGCAGATATATTAAATTCTCCCGATCAATCATAAATTATTAGGGCCATTTGTCATTTGTAATCCTTATCTATGACATTGATATCATTAAGTAAATATTTACAAAAAGTCGGATAATTAGGCCATGACTTCTAATTTTGCATTCGAACAACCCTTTCTCCCCTCATCAATCTGCTATTTAAATGGACATTTTTGCCCTCTTAATGAGGCAAAAATCAGCGTCCTAGATAGGGGATTTATTTTTGGCGACGGTGTTTACGAAGTCGTCCCTATCTATTTTGGAAAGCCCTTTAGGTTTGAGCATCATATGCGAAGGCTAGCTGGGTCATTAAAAGAGTTGAGGATTCTTAACCCTTTTTCTAATCAAGAATGGCTTGAAATCATACAAGAATTGGTTTTGCGTTTTGCGAAGAGTCATTGCCAAGAGCTTCATCAAACCAATCAAGTTGTTTACCTACAAATTAGCCGAGGCGTTGCGCCGCGCGACCACATAATGACTCAAGGCGCAAGTCCAACAGTCTTCATGATGACTAACCCATTTAAGTCTGTGCCTATGCAATCGCGTCAAAACGGGGTTTGCTGTGTGAGCGCTCAAGATTTTAGATGGGAAAAAGCCCACATTAAAACGACCAGTCTCTTAGGCTCTGTTCTCTCCAGACAAATCAGTGCAGATCTTGATGCGGCGGAGACTATTATGTTTAGGGGGGATCATTTAAGTGAGGGGTCCTCAAGCAATGTTTGGATCGTTAAGGATGGAGTCTTATGCGCCCCACCCAAAGATAACTTAGTTTTGGAGGGAATCCGATACGGTTTAATTGAGGAGATATGCGAGGATATAAATATCCCATTTGTGATGCGCAAAATCTCGCGCGATGAGGTCTTTAATGCTGATGAGGTGCTCCTATCCTCGGCCACCAAAGAGGTTGTTGCAGTTGCGAAGATAGACGAGAAATTGGTGGGCGAACATACCTCACATTCAGGTCAACCTGGCCCCATTTATCATCTAATTTATAAGTCCTATCAGTCTAATATTGAGCGTGTTTGTAACTCACAGACCACCAACAAATCCAACTTTTAGTTTGCAAGCTACATATCATGCCCATTCAACCCAAGCAGACTAAAGAAGGTAAAGCACAAGCCCAAACACAAGAGTCTTTAATTGAGTATCCTAGCATTTTCCCAATCAAAGTCATGGGTAAAAATGTGGAGGGGTTTTTAGAGGCAATAACGCATATTGCTCACTCATTTGACCCCTCTTTTGATCCTTCAACGATAGAGCTTCGACCCAGTTCAAGCGCACATTATTTGGGTATCACACTCAACATCAATGCCACAAGTCGGGAGCAGTTGGACGAGCTTTACAGGACCCTCTCTACTCACCCTATGGTCAAAGTTGTTCTTTGATGAAAGTCAAATGGCTTGGGACTGTGGATTACATCAGCACTTATGCTGAAATGAAAGAATTCACGAATTCTAGAACTGAATCTACTCTTGATGAAATCTGGATGTGTGAACATTACCCCACTTTCACCCAAGGACTGGCAGGAAAAGCAGAGCATATATTAGAGTTAGCCCATATCCCCATTGTTCAAACTGATAGGGGAGGGCAAATTACTTTTCACAGTCCGGGTCAAATTGTTGCCTATCCTCTAATAGATTTAAAAAGACTTGGGATCTTTGTCAAAGAATATGTTTACAGGTTGGAGGAGTCGATTCTAAAAACATTACTGCACTTTCATATCACCGGCCACCGAGTTATTGGCGCTCCAGGGATTTATATCAATTTAGGGTCGCCAACAGGCCATGAAATACTAAAGTTACAACCTTATACCGTAAAAACCTCTCCTGACACCGCATTCAATGGACTAGGTAAAATAGCGGCACTTGGGATAAAAGTTAGCCGCAATAAAACCTATCACGGCTTATCCCTTAATGTCCAAATGGACTTGAAACCATTTGAGCTAATCAATCCGTGCGGTTATTTTGGTCTTAACACAGTGGATCTTTGGACCATTGGTGTTCGCGCTGATATTAAAGAAGTGGCTTCAGTTCTTTCAAAGAAACTGAGCATTTATCTCTCAAAGTAGTGATGCTATTTTTTAGAAACTTCCCGATTTTTGACATTGCCCTTAATTTAAAGTTCTTATGATCAATCAAGAAAAAACGCCCGCTGCATCAAATACAAATAGGGAAGAAGAAAAAGTATATTTTTATGACCCCTTGGTCAAGCAAAAAGCAGGCGCAAAACTTTCAAGAATACCCATTAAAGTTCAACAAGGTACAGAAATACTAAAAAAGCCAGACTGGATTCGCGTTAAAGCCGCGTCAACTAACACTCGTTTTTATGAAATCAAAGATATTCTCAGGAAAAACAGCTTAGTAACCGTGTGCGAGGAAGCGTCTTGCCCCAACATCGGAGAATGTTTCGGTAACGGCACGGCCACTTTTATGATCATGGGTGATAAGTGCACCCGAAGGTGCCCATTTTGCGATGTAGGCCACGGAAGGCCAGATCCTCTAAACCCAGAGGAGCCCATTAATTTGGGCAGAACTATTCAACAACTCAAGCTCAACTATGTTGTCATTACAAGTGTGGATAGAGATGATTTAAGGGACGGTGGAGCAAATCACTTTGTCTCCTGCATTGAAAGGGTCAGAGAGCTCTCGCCTTCGACTCAAATTGAAATTTTGGTGCCCGACTTTAGAGGTCGAGATGACCGGGCACTGGAGATCTTAAAACAGTCACCACCAGATGTTATGAATCACAATATAGAGACTGTTCCTCGTTTGTACAAACAAGCCAGGCCTGGAAGTGACTATGCATTTAGCCTCAAATTACTTCAAAAGTTTAAATCACTTTTCCCGCAAATACCAACTAAAAGTGGCCTGATGGTAGGGCTTGGCGAGACAGACGAAGAAATACTGCAAGTCATGCATGATATGAGAGAGCATCAAATCGATATGCTCACTATTGGTCAGTATCTTGCCCCTAGTACTAGCCACCTGCCCGTATTGCGCTATGTTCACCCAGATACCTTTAAGATGCTTGAGACAAAGGCATATGAAATGGGTTTTAAACACGCCGCCGTTGGAGCTATGGTTAGATCAAGCTATCACGCAGATCAACAAGCGCACCTTGCAAAAAGCTATTAAACGTACCTTACGCTTTAAACTCCTCAATTAACTTGCCCCAACGTTCCTCAGCAAGCTCAATACTGCGCTCTTTTACGTGCCCGAACCCTTTAATAGACTCTGGAACGTTTGCAATTTGAAGAGCTAATTCTAATTTTCCAGGATTCTTTGCATCCATTAACTCTTTTATCATTGCTTTGTAGGTTGTAATTAATTCGCGCTCCTTCTTTCGTTCATTGGTTTTACCAAAAAGGTCAAGCGGAGTTGCTCGAAGAAACTTTAACGGTGCGAGCAAGCAAAATAAAGTATGAGTCATCGGTCCCATTTTTTGCTTAATCAATTCGCCTTTTTCGTTTTTCTTTGCCAACAGGGGTGGGGCTAAGTGATAGTTGATTGTGTAATCCCCTTCAAACATTTCTTTAATTCTTGCATTAAAGTTAGTTTGCGTATGAAGTCTTGCAACCTCGTACTCGTCCTTGTACGCCATTAATTTGTAAAGGTTTTTAGCAACAACAAGTCCAATTTTTTCACCTAACTTCGCGTGTACATCTTCTACAAACTGTTTATATGAGTCTGCGTACGCTTTGTTTTGATAGTTGATCAACTTTGTCGAGCGGTTTTCTACAACAAAGGAAAATTTTTGTTTTTGTACAAAAGAAATTGTTTGATAGGCCTCTTTTTGCGAATCACCCGGGTTCTCACCCTCAGTTGAATATAGTCTTCCAATTTCGAACGCAGATTTATTTTTTTCAACAGATACTGCGTTTAACTCTATTGCCCTTAATATCGACTCCCTTCTAAGGGGTATCCAGCCCCTTTGCCAAGCAAAGCCCAATACCAGTGGGTTCACATAGATACTATCCCCTAGCTCTTTAACGGCAATAGCATAAGCATCAAAATTTCCAAAATCGGCTTCGCGTCCTCCAAGTGCTGACAATAAGTCTTCTTTGCACTTATCACTTGGGTCCGTCCACTCTCTGTCTTTAACAAATTGCGCCGTGGGGGAGCTGTGGCGATTAAGAACAACTTTAGTTCTTCCTGTTGCTATTTTTAAAATCGTCTCCTTGCTGGTTCCAACAATCGGATCACAAGCCATTACAAGATCTGCGCAGACTGTAGATACTCTTGTCGTGCGAATATCTTTTTGCTCGTTTGCAATAATCACATGACTCCAGGTAGCCCCGCCTTTTTGAGCCAATCCTGCAGAGTCTTGGGTCACAATACCCAAACCCTCAATATGAGCTGCGTAACCAAGTAGCTGTCCAATCGTAATTACTCCCGTTCCCCCCACACCAGCAACTATGATGCCATAGCCTGCGCCGTATTGTTTCAAGTCGATACGAATAGGCTCAGGCAATTCATTTTGTAAATTATTCTTTATTAGTCCTCCATTCCCATTTGAAGTCCCCGCTTTTTTAGACTTTAGACTGCCCCCCTCAATGGTTACAAAGCTGGGACAAAAACCCTTTAAGCAACTGAGGTCTTTGTTACATGAACTTTGGTTGATCGTTCGTTTGCGACCTAACTCTGTCTCTAAGGGCTCAACGCTAATGCAATTACTTGCTAAACCGCAGTCACCGCATCCTTCGCACACCTCTTCGTTGATCATGACTCGCACGGCAGGATCAACCATCGTTCCCCGCTTCCTACGCCTGCGCTTTTCGGTTGCACAGGTCTGATCGTAAATAATGACGGTTGTACCGTTGATCTCTCTAAACTCTCTTTGTATACGGTCCAATTCATCTCGGTGCTTAACTTGAACGCCAAGCGGCAACTCTTTTGCATCTTCATATTTTTCAGGCAGGTCCGTCACAATCGTTACTTTTTTCACGCCCTCGGCCTTCATACTTTGTGCAATTTGAATCACTGTATGTCCCTCAGAACGCTCCCCTATGGGCTGTCCACCTGTCATTGCTACGGCGTCGTTATATAGTATTTTGTAGGTGATGTTCACTCCTGCTGCAACGCTTTGTCTAATGGCCATGATGCCACTGTGAAAATATGTCCCGTCTCCAATATTGGCAAATACATGCTTTTCAGTGACAAATGGTTGTTGTCCAATCCAAGGCGTACCCTCTCCCCCCATTTGTGTAAAGCCTGAGGTTTGACGATCCATCCATAAAGCCATAAAGTGACATCCGATACCTGCCATGGCTCTTGACCCCTCCGGCACTACGGTGCTTGTGTTGTGAGGGCAGCCAGAGCAAAACCAAGGCTGCCTCTCCGTTGTAAGCTCTAACGTGTTCATCGACAGTTCTTTTTGATCAAGTTGATTTAAATGCAGATCCATTCTTGATTGAGTCAAAGCGTCGATCCCCAATACTCTGAGTCTTTTGGCAATTGCGCGAGAGATAAGTGAGGGATTTAGATCTGCACTTGCTCTTAGCAAAGGGGGTTGCTGAGTCGAATATGCAGACCACTGGCCTTGGGATTTGTGTTCCAAAGCATCTAAATCAAATTTGCCTAAAATTTGAGGACGTTTTGAGTCAGGCCAACTGTAGAGCTCATCTTTTAACTGGGTCTCTATGAGTGAGCGTTTTTCCTCTACAACTAAGATCTCTTTGAGACCGGTTGCAAACTCTTTTAATCCATAGGGCTCAAGCGGCCAACTCACATTCACCTTGTGTAATCGAATTCCCAAGTTTTTGCATACGTCATCACTCAGCCCGAGTTCCGAGAGGGCTTGCCGCGTATCGTTATATGCTTTTCCACTTGCAATAATGCCCAATCGATCTTGCGGGCCTTGTAAGACATTAAAATTAAGTTTATTTTCTCTAATGTAGGCCAGGGCTGCTGACCATTTATAACTAAAGAGTCTTGCCTCCTGACTGAGCGCGTCATCTGGCCAACGTATCGCCAACCCCCCCAAGGGCAAGGACAACTCAGGTCTTATGATCTTTACTCGCTGTGGATCGACTGTGGCCGTTGCACTGGACTCTACAATTTCTTGTATTGTTTTCATCCCTGACCAAAGCCCACAGAAGCGACTTAGCTCAAACGCGTGTACTCCTAAATCCAAAATGTCTTGTACGCTTGCGGGGAAAAATACCGGCATAGCACAAGCAATGAATATTTGATCGCTTTGATGAGCGGCTGTACTGCTCTTTGCAATGTGATCATCTCCAGCCACCGCAATTACCCCTCCCCAGCGGGTAGTACCAGCCATATTTGCATGTTTAAAAACATCCGCGCACCGGTCAACGCCGGGGCCTTTGCCGTACCAAATCCCGAAAACCCCATCATATTTGTGAGCATTAGGAGGTGAAAATCCAAGCTGCTGGGTGCCCCAGATTGCTGTTGCCGCTAACTCTTCGTTGACACCTGGCTGAAAGGTGATATGTTCTTTTGCAAGATACTCTTTTGCTTTCCAAAGGGATTGATCGTACCCACCCAAAGGCGATCCACGGTAGCCGCTTATGAGTCCGGCCGTATTTTTACCTTCTAATGAATCACGTTGCCTTTGAAGCATGGGTAATCTAACGAGGGCTTGCACACCGCTCATAAACGCTTTGCCGCTTTCTAATGTGTATTTATCGTCTAATCCCACATCTTGAAGGGCTTTAATCAAGTACTCTGGCAAAGGAGCGTTCATGGTGGATCATCCAAAAGGAAGGGTTAAGGTTAAGCGACACATTTTAAGAACACAAAGTGTAAGGTTAAATTTCAACAAAGTCTTGGATGTAACTACCTAGGCAAAAGGGCCCACATGTTTAGGTTTTGTTTCAATCTTCCTGCTATCTCTCCGGCCTCAAATCCTGTGCCCACAAAATAATCGGCTCGTGTGGGACCCACTATTGCGACTCCTGTGTCTTGGGCAAGAACTAGTTTTTTCAGTTGCAGAGTGGGCCCATCCGAAAAAAGCCAAAGAGGCGTTCCGTAGGGAATTTGCCTTGGATCGACTGCTACCGATCTGCCCGGCGTTAAGGGAACTCCTTGCGCGCCTTTGGGCCCTATATTAGGATCCTTTAAGGGCTCCTCTTTAAAAAAAATATACCTTGGATTTGACCAAATCAGCTCATTTAGCCTTCCTGGATTTTTATTAACCCACGATTTTATGCCCGGCCAAGATGCGTCTGTAATCTCTCCCCTATCGAGTAAGTACTTTCCAACGCTTTGATAGCCGTGCTCGTTTGAGGCGGCGTACACGACCTTGATCCATTGGCGAGTACCATCTGCCTCAAGCACATTTAATCTTCCAGAGCCTTGAATCTGCAAAATCAGTAAATCCAAGGGGTCTGACATCCAAACGATTTCACGTCTGCGTAACAATTTTTGAACAGTTGGGGAACTATCTATCTCTTGTCGGGTGTACCACTTTGAGTTACTTGCCCTAAGACTCATGATCTCATCTAGCGGGGCGTATAAGGGGATCTCAAATCCGGTTTTTTTAATTCTAGACGCACTAAATGTGGGCTCGTAGTAGCCAGTTAAAAGACCCGAAACATCACCTCCAGCGTTAGTAATTTTGTAAGGTTGCAAGTGACTCATCAAGAAAAACCTCTTGTCTAACTCATCCGAGGCATTTAGAAGTTTTAGCTTTGAACATAAGTTTCCTACGTCCGCAAAGGCCTGCTCACAGCTTGACAAGAATGCGTGCCAAACTTGGGGCATTGATTCCTCTGCCCAACCGGGCAGATCGTCCCAAGACACTGGGCTCCAACGGGCTTTCATGTCCGCTAGTCCAACTGCGTTCGAACGTGTCAAGTCAAAAGAGGATGAGTCCCTGCGAGTTGGCCCTTGGTCGTAGTTTATTATCTGGGGCAATACATTTGTGGGGGGGGAACTTTGCGTTGTCGCATTGCCGCTTACTAGAGGATTGTTGACATCAGTTTGAGGTTGAAGTGATCCGCATGAGCTTAAAACAAATTGAAGCGTTAAAATAAAAGCAAAGTACCCTATGAGCTTACTTTGTTGAAGGTGCTGCGTCAATTGGCTTAAACTTTTTAAAACGTACATGTATTTAATTCTTTTAGAGGCTTTTATGGCCGGTCTCATTTTGGTTGCAATAGTGTGGTGGACTATGTTTACGGGGCGACCCAAAAGCTTAGAGCCTCAAGAGAGCCCATCAACAGACACACAAGAAAAGAACTCTAAATCCTGAATAGAATTACAAAACTCGGTGCTCCAGCGCAGGGAGTTGATTTCGGACTAATACATTTTCCTGCCAATTAATTTCTCCAATTACGCACCCTTGACCTGTTGCTTTTTGGGCGGTAATTTCCCCCCAGGGACTTACGATCATCGTTTGTCCCCAGGTTCTTCTGGTATTTTCATGCAAACCGCCCTGAGCTGGAGCAACAACCCAGACTTGGTTCTCTATGGCTCTTGCTCTTAGCAATACCTCCCAATGGGCTTGACCAGTCGTAAAAGTAAATGCACTTGGCACAAGGATCAAATCGGTATTTAGATTTGCCAAACTCCTGTAAAGCTCAGGGAATCTCAGGTCATAACAAATACTGAGTCCTACTCTCCAAGTGTGGCCGTCTTTGCTGGGTAATTCAAAAACGACAGGTTTTGTACCTGGTTGCAAAGTCCTAGACTCATCGTAGTGCTCAATCCCGTTGCTAAATTTAAAGAGATGAATTTTGTCGTATCTGGCCAAACACCGCCCTAAAGGGTCAAACACCAAAGAAGTATTAAAAATTTTGTTCTGCGCATGCTCAATTGACAGGGGTAAGGTGCCCCCGACTATCCACATTTTGTGGCGTGCGGCACACTCAGACAGCATTTCTTGGATAGGTCCATAGCCAAAAGTCTCTTTGATTTTTAATTTATCCGTATCTTTGGCTCCCAACATACAGAAGTATTCTGGCAAGACTGCTAATTCAGCGCCTTCCCCTGCTGACTGATCAAGTAACGACCTTGCGTTCAGGAGATTTGTGTGCAAATCTGGCGCGGAAACCATTTGAAGTGCGGCTATTTTCACGGCTTAATGTTTGATTTTGTATCGTTCTTAATTTCGAATTTTGAGTCGATTTTAGTAACCACCGGATCACTCCAAGTGCCCTCAATTAAGAAATCTTTCGTAGCAGCTTGGGCAATTGGTTTTTTAAGGAAGTACTGAGCTAAATAAGAGGTTATACCCACTATAGGATTAATCGCGGCAACCACTAAAGATGCAGTTCCAGCATCTATCTCCGGAATGACAATTACTTTAATACGCTGCGTTTCTTTGGTTATGTCAGCGCTTCCTTCCATCAAAATGGCAGCATTCACGCTCTTCATCTGTAAATTATTGGTCTTAGCAATTCCAGCCTCTATGATTACATCGCCTCTAAAAACATCAAAAGAAAATCCATCACTAAAAATGTCTTTAAAGTCTAAAAACAACCGCCTAGGCAAGGCTTGTAAATTGAGAACTCCAAGAAGACGAGCGGCGCCAGGCTCTGTTTTCAAAAATGATCCTTTTTCAATATTAACGTTGAAATTTCCGGATAAGCTAGAGTAGTCATGCTGGATAGGAGAACCAAGCCAAGATACTTGACCCACCAATTTACCCTTTCCTCCAGCCACAGCACCTTTGGTACCCAAGCGGTCTAAGAGGAGTCCAGCGTCATCCACATCCAAGGTAAAGTTCAATGTCGTTTTCTTGGCGTTTTGTGACTTCTCAGAGTTTTTTGTCAGTGCCCAAACCCCTTTTGCCTGAAATTTACCCTCTGGGACAGATAAATTAAATTTATTTATTCTCCATTCTTTTCCCCCGTCAGACTGAATCTGATTGATTGCATCTATTTCAGCGTGTCCGAGTTTTTTCCCCTTTATTTCTAAATCATCAATTCCAATATCAAGGGTCGGCATTAGGGTATCTTTTTCATTCAGTAAAGAGTCAACCGAGTCGACCGCTGCAGGCGGAATATTTAAAAGATTCATCCTAGCGTAGAGCTTAGAAGGGGTGGAAGCCGAAGACATTTTGTAATCTATCGCCCCCTTGGCCTCGGTAGAGTTGATATTGAGGTGCCACTGCCCGCTGGGTTGTACGTCTTGATAGGTCGCATCCAACGACACTTGGTGAATTGATCTGTGAGAGTAAATCATTTCCGCTGCTTTGATTTTCAGTCCAATTGGCATTGGCCTTGATTGAGCAACGGGCTCGGGGGGGTCATCTTTTTTACTATTTTTAAGATTTTCTTTAACGCCTTCTTTGAGAGGTTCAGTTGACGCTAAGTTTTCTGTTATCACTCGCTCCCAAGTGTCGGCGTCCAATTTAGGCAGATCTATTGAAATAAAGACGCCCGGCTCTAGTGTTGTTGGTATTTGAAGTGGAGATAAAGATGACACACCTATCCAAGCGCTACTAAGGGAAGCGGAGCTAGGATTGGGACTCAGGTTGGGATTTATATTCGGATTAGGATTGGGCTGCTTGGAGTTTTTGTTGGTTAAAGGTACTGGATCTGTAGAAAAATCACTCAACAAACTCATTGATACAGTTTGCCCAACAAATAACGTTGTTTTTAAGACTTTACGGGGTGTCGCTTGGGACTGGACGGCGCTGTTTGTCACAACGTTGGAGCTATTTTGTGAAGCTCCTGGAAAAGGCATGGCTTTAGTTGACGAGGTACTTTCAGGCAACGCAGTCATAGTTAACTTAAGGGGCATTTGTGTCTCACCGCTTTTCCCAAGCGGGGCCGGCAAAATAATTGCCATTCCCTGTAAGCTGCTGTTAAGTTCGAATTCAACTTGCCCTTTTTTCACAACAGCGGAAGCACTGTAGTTAGTCTGTCCATTTAAGTATTTCGAAGCCTTAAAAAGAGTCGGAATTTCTTTTGCCTGTCTCAATCCGTCTGAGGTTATTTGTCCCTGTATTTTTAAAATTGAATTCTCCACGTTTAGTTCGGGCTTATCTGGACCGAACTTTAGTCCGCCCTCCAACCTAACCTCTGAACCAAATAATCGGGCTTTAACCCCATTAAGACTGAATCCAGTTTCGTTAAAACTGAGTGTTCCACGGACTTTATTCAAAGCGGGCAAATTCGGGCTTATAAATAAATCGTTGTTTGCAAAAACCACTCCCCCCGTGACTTTTGATTGAGATAGATCGCTTAGAGGCAAACTCAAACTCAAAAGGTAATCACAAAGTGATCCCCCGCTTGCTTGTACATTTACAAATCCGGCATTCAAAAACTCTCCTATCGAGGTCGTGCTTATCGCTTTTAGTACATCAGAAAGTGGCCCCTTTGCCTTAGACTTTAAAATCACGACCGGTTTAAAGTAATCAGGGACCTCAGCCGATAACTCCGTAATTTCAATAGTATTCACTAGTGGGGTGGCAAGCTTAGCTGCAGCTTTCTTTATATTTATGCTTTTACGATCAATGACTAAATCAGTATTTATATGGATAAATCCGGGCCAAGCTTTGGCTTGCATACCCCCCCTAGAGTCGGACAGGTTAGTGACAGGATATTGATAAGTCAGGTCTTTGGCGTGAGCCGAAATGCGAAATTCACCGTCCTTTGGATTTACAAAAGGAAATTTATCCAAAGATCCTTTGATCTTTATGCTTGCATCGGTAAAAACTCCCTTGGTTAAAGAGTCTTGTAAATGTTTCCTAACTTTAAGATCGATTTTGTTAGGCAAGTATTTATAAATCTGCTCTGCTTGAGCTTTTTCGAGCTTGCCAGTTAGCTCAATAGTCTCTTTGTTATCTGATTCAATGCCTTTCTTTGAGATCCAATTTAGTTCAAAGCTACCTTGTACATCCTCATTCGTGAAATTAGCCTTTTCAATTCTCAATCCAAATTCATTGTCTTTTTCAGACCAATTTAACTGCGCATGAGCATCTTTTAGTTTGATGATTGGTTCGTCTAAAAAACGGGGGATAGTAATGGAACCATTTTCAATTGCAACCACAGCGCTACCGTTTGTGTCTTGAATTTTGAAATGTATATTAGCTTTTTCAATGCTAGGCATCCCTTTTAAAAAATGTATATCTTGATTGGGCGTACGGTCAAATTTAAAGTTGTTTAGATCTCCCTGTGCTTTGAAGTCTCGGCTCATATTTCCGTCAAAACCCCAGCTCATTTTAAATTTAGAGAGATCGCCTTCAATCTCAATTTCTTTCAAGATCTGAAATATTTTTAATTCAGAAGATACTCCTTTTAACTCATTTTTAATAGGCCCCAATGTGGCCTTATCTATGCCGACCTCACCGATGCCTGGTTTAGATAAATCAGGGAAAAATTTAGCCAAGCCGGGGGTTTTAGTATCTCTTCCTGGTACAGGATTAGCTTGAGATACCGCTGCAGTATCAGTGGGTAATGTAGTCCATGAAAAATACGCTTCATTAAAATCCCAAACGGCCCCACCTTGGGTTGTGCACTTAAAGTCAAGAGTCTTAATTTCTTGTTTTTTAGGGTCAATGTTAAAAATTAACGTGCCGCTCACATCGGTAAGATTTATCTTATTAACCTTGTCGTAATTAGAACTAATTTCGGGGAAGTTTAATTCAGTCGTAAGTTGTGTAATCGACCCCTTCTTAAAACCAGTCCAAATCTTAAGCGACCCTTTTGCAGACTGGATAGAGAATGCATCGCTGTGTGGTAGGTGTTCTTGCGCCAAGGCAAGATCTATTTCTGGCAGGGTAAGTTGAGCGTTTCCGCTCCAATTGTTAAAGTCCCCGGCATGAACAGAGAGCAAGGATTCATTGAAGCTTCCTTGAAGACTAAAACGTTTACCGTAAATTGGAGGAGGAGTCGCTTCCAATTTCATGAAATGCGATTTCAACCCGTTTACCAAAACGATCTCGACCTCTGTAAACTCTGCCGGTTTTGGATTAGTCTGTTGATCATTCCATGAAATTGACGCTCTTTGAACTTGGATATTGGGCTGAGAAAAGAACCAATCTGCCCCCTTTGTGTCAGAGCCTGAGGGGATGGGCAACCCAGTTATGAAGATGCGGCCATTTGAATCTTTCGTCAAAGAAAGTTGGGGGCCTTCAACTAAAATTTGGTCAATGGATAGCCTCATAATTGAAACTAAGGATAAGCCTAGGGAAACCTTAGGAATACTTAGTGCCTCATTATCTGCGCTTGTGGGCGAGGACTTTAGGGTCAATCCCTCAATAACAAACGATGGAATTAAACCACTTGAGTCTGCTTTTATTTGGCTTATTTTTACCGTCGTACCTGTATAGTCAGAGGCTAATTGTTCAATGTTAGAGCGCCAGTCGGCCACATTAGGCACAACCCAGTAATTTAATATAGCTATGCTTATAAGGATTAATGAACTTACCCCAACTGCAATATAAATGATTGCAGTTGCAATTGTTCTTGTCCACTTCAGGTAGCCAATTAGATTGATAATGAGGTTTATTAGCTTTTTAAGCACGTTGCATATTTTTAATTATTGCTGAGATTATCCACTTATTACCCTTTAAGAATTTATATCTTAATTTTTAGTAAAAAAGAATGCATCCTCTTAATGAATACCCCTCATAAACAAGCTGAACTTTCCCGCCGTGAATTGGGTGAATATTCAAGGTTTGTTAAACGCATTCGTGCCCGATACGGTGAATTGTCTTTCAAACTCCCCGGCGCCAAGTTTCAAAAAGGAGATTTAGATCTGCTATTTGATGATTTGCTTGATTTATTTAGCAAAAAAGATGATGCACTCAGGGTCTTACGTCAAATAGCCATCTGCCACATTGTGAGCCAAGATTGCAAAGGATCCCTTAGCCTAAATGATGTTACTCAAATGATGACGCTTTTAGCTGAATGGGCATTGCATAAAGCGTATACATTTAGCATGAAGTCACTTTGCGTTAAATTTGGCCACCCATCTAATAAAGCGGATGAACCTGCTAATTTTTGGATTATTGGCATGGGCAAATTAGGCGCTAACGAGCTCAATGTTTCCAGTGATATAGACCTAATTTATGTTTACGACGAGTTGGGCTTTACAAATCCTGTTAAAGATCATAATTATGAGGATGCTTTGAATGCTGTCGAGAGACAGAGTATCAGCAATCAAGATTTTTATACTAAACTAGTTCACGAGATTCAGTTCTACCTAGACGCAGTCAGCGAGCATGGGCGAGTGTTTAGAATTGATTTGGCTTTGCGTCCCCACGGAATGTCCGGTCCAAGCGTACTTTGTCTAAACGCACTTGAAGATTATCTGCAAGCACAGGGACGCGAATGGGAAAGATTTGCCTGGCTCAAAAGCAGAGTAGTGGCCCCTAAGAGTTACCCCGGATTACCGGACGGTCTATTGCAAATAGTTACTCCTTTTGTTTACCGAAGATACCTTGATTATCAAATATTTGATGCGCTTCGAAGCTTACACCACCAAATAAGAGAACAAGCTAAACGATTTGCTGCTGGACGCCCAGCCAGACAAAATGACATAAAAGTTGGTTACGGAGGAATTCGAGAGATCGAGTTTGTTACCCAGTTACTTCAAATCGTAAGGGGAGGGCAATTCCCTGAACTACGGGTAAGGCCTACTCTGGAGGCCTTGGCCCAACTTGAACGAAGTAGAGTCATGAGTGAGAAAAGCGTCACAAATTTGACCAAAGCATATACATTCCTTAGAAACTTAGAACACCGCATTCAATATCTAGAAGATCAACAAACACACCTGCTTCCGACCTCGCAAGAGGACCTGGAATGGATTGCCCAATCAATGGGGATTGATTCGGTCCAAGATTTTTTAGCCGTACTCACATTTCACAGAGACAACGTCAATGGTGAGTTTCAAACTCTGCTGGGGTCAAGCTCGGTTGAGGATAAAAATGACTCTAAAGTGGAGAATCCAAGCTTTGACTTTGAGCAAATAGAGTTTAGTGGTCAAGGGGACTACGAACTCGTAGCTCGAATTAAACAACTCTTAAATAGCCCTAGGGCAAAGATGCTGGGTGAGGCATCAAGGACAAAACTAAACGCGCTGATTAACCGCACTTATTTTTGGAATCTGGAAGATCCAACCAAGCAAATAGGCGCTATTAGGTGGTGTGACTGGATGGAGTTACTGTTGAGACGAGAGATTTATTTAGCTCTCTTAATAGAGCGCCCCAACATTCACAAAAATTTAATTTATATATTGGGAGCGTCGCGTTGGGCCAATAACTATTTGAGCCAACATCCTAGCCTCATAGATGACTTATCAGAAATCGAATTACACCCCCAACGGTTTAATTCCGATGAATTCCAGGCCAATTTAATCACCCGCATCACTCACCTTGAGCAGATTGACCCCAAAGACGAAGAATCTCTCTTAAATTGTTTACGAAGGGCTCATCACTCAGAGCTCTTTTTATGTCTTGCGCGAGATTTAGCAGGTCAATTAAGCATTCAAGAGGTTGCAGATGATTTGAGCGCTCTTGCTCAAAGCATTATTCAAGTAACGGCCCAAGTCATTTGGCGCCGCTTAAGCGCCGCCCAACCAAAACTCTCTTCTTTTGCAATTGTGGGCTACGGCAAACTTGGGGGCAAAGAGTTGGGATATGGAAGCGATTTAGATATCGTATTTATCTACGATGATCCAACTGGCGAGTCTTCGCAGATTTATGCGATGTTTGCTAGAAAAATCATTCAATGGCTTTCTGTGAAGACTACGGCGGGGGATTTGTATGAGATCGATACCGCTCTTAGACCCAATGGCAACTCCGGTCTTCTTGTGACGCAGCTTGAAGCCTTTGAGAGCTACCAGCTGCAAAGGGGCTCCAACACTGCGTGGCTTTGGGAGCACCAAGCGATGACACGAGCAAGAGTTGTGATGGGAGACGAATTCTTTGTCTCCAAGTTCAACTCCATTCGCCACCGAGTTTTAACTACGAAAAGAGAGTTACTCTCTCTTCGCTTAGAAATAGTGACTATGAGGGACCGTCTGCTTGGAGCACACCCAGTAAAACTTGGCTCCTTTAATCTCAAGTACAGCGAGGGTGCAATGGTAGATGTTGAGTTTGCAGTTCAGTACATGGTTCTCGCCTTTAGTTGGAAATTCAACGCACTGACGGAGAATATTGGAAACTTAGCGCTTCTTAGCTTGGCAGGCCAGTTAGGTTTGATCTCTCAGACTATAGCGGATGGGGCTATTAAAGCGTATACGAACTACCGTTACCATCAACACGTTGCCCGTTTAGATGAAAGAAATTTGATATTTGATTCCTCCCAATTTATGGACGATCAACTGCACGTTCGGGCATTATGGGGCACACTTCTCGGTTAAGTTGCCCAGGGTAAGCGAGATTCTAAGAGTTAGGGTGCGCGTGAGGATCTAATTTTGTTTACAAGTTGAGTGGTTGAATAACCCGTGACAAAAGACAATGACTTGGCTACACCACCGTATGAGCGCACAAATTGGGCCTCTTTTAATTTATCCATATCGTAGTCTCCACCTTTGACCAATATATCGGGCTTTACCAATTGGATTAGTTCGTAGGGGGTGTCCTCTTCGAAAAAAGTGACCACGCTAATTGACTCGAGTGCAGCTAACACCGACGCTCTATCGTCTTGGTTGTTAAGAGGGCGATCTGGGCCCTTTCCCAACCTGGCAGCAGAGGCGTCGCTGTTGAGTCCCAGTACCAAGCTTGCTCCTTGGAGGCGGGCTTGAGCTAAGTAGGTTACGTGCCCTTTGTGCAACACATCAAACACCCCGTTAGTGAACACCACGGGGCCAAGTGTCTTAAGGCTCTGGATTTGCAGATGCAATTGGTTGCGAGAAACAATCTTCTTCAGAAATGAAAGTGAATTCAAAATTCGCACGCCTAAGAATATTTAAGATCAGTAAACTTGATTAATATACACTTAAAAATTATAAAATAGTCCTATTTACTTACCTTAACCCTTAAATTTAACTACCTTTGTAAATGAAAATATAGTGTTAATGAGGTGAGCCTTAAAAGAAATAAGGCTCTTCTTTTACACTTGGACTATTCTCAACTTAGTGAAGTCACTTAAAGTATGCAAAGCTTATTTGGTTTTTTAAATCTAGTCCCACCCGCGAGTCAAAACAAAATCAAGTTTGCTTCGCTAAGTTTTACTGCTTTTTCAGTCCGTTTAGCTATTACGTCCTTAGCTTTCACGGCTGTGACGTGGAATGGCTCTAGCTATGCTGGCGTGGACAACGCACCTGGCATAGGTGTCGCCCCGGTGGGTGCGAAAACCGTTCAGTGCCCAAGCATTTTGCAGCAAAACGTTGCTCGCTTGCAAGATGAAAAAGAACTCTCTTTATGCCAATTTTCTGGACAAGTCGTATTAGTTGTAAATACCGCAAGTTATTGCGGCTTTACACCTCAATACAAAGCTCTTGAAGCCTTGTACGACCAATACAAATCCAAGGGATTGGTCGTCCTAGGATTTCCTTCCAATGATTTTTCTCAAGAGCCTGACAGTAATGGCCAAATCGCCGACTTTTGTGAAAACACTTTTGGTGTGAAGTTTCCAATGTTCACAAAAACATCTGTCAAAGGATCGAGCGCATCGCCCTTATTTAAGCAACTGGCTCAACGGACACAAACTACACCAAAATGGAATTTTTATAAGTATTTAATTAGTCGAGACGGTCAAACCATTAAAAGTTTCAATAGCATGACATCTCCTGATGAAAAGGGATTCCTAACGGAAGTTCAAAAGCAATTGGCAGTCCCAGCTCTGTAACCCTATGACCTCACGAGTTGCCATCATTGGCTCTGGTATATCTGGACTAAGCGCTGCTCACCTCTTAAATAAGCACCCAGGGGTTGAGGTAAGCCTTTTCGAGGCGAACGATTATTACGGTGGTCACACCCATACGGTCGATATGCTGGCGAGCACACCCCAGGGCCTTCAAAGTTATCCTGTTGATACTGGTTTTTTGGTTTTCAACGAACGCACCTATCCCAATTTAATTGCATTATTTAAAGAGCTTTGCATCCCTACTGCTTTGTCTGATATGTCGTTTTCAGTCCAAGCGCCTAAGGATCAGTACAACAATCTGGAGTGGAGCGGTACGTCTTTAAACAGCGTATTTTCACAAAGAAAAAATCTTTTAAATTTAGATTTCTTATGCATGCTCAAAGATATTATTCGCTTTAATTCCCTAGCGACCTCGCTCGCTACGCATCCAAATTCGGGTGTGCTTAACAAACCGCTCAACGATTTTTTAATCGAACATAAATTTAACTCTTATTTTATTAATTGGTATTTATTGCCTATGCTGGGTTGTATCTGGAGTTGCCCTGCGGATCAAATGCTTGCCTTTCCCGTATCCACCATGATTAGCTTTTGTCACAATCATGGATTGCTACAAGTTAGCAACCGACCAAGGTGGTTTACTGTTAAAGGAGGATCCAAGCAATATGTGGAGATCATCACCAATCAAATCAAAAGAAAGTATACAAATACGCCTGTTTTAAGAATCGAGCGAGATAACGGACTAATCCATGTTGTAAGCGAACGCGGTAGAGAAGAATTTGATCACGTTATTATTGCCTCACATGCAGATCAGGCTTTGGGGATGCTTGGGGATCCCTGCGGGCTCGAGCAAGATGTGTTGGGGGCATTTAAATTTAAAGATAACACCGCCATACTTCACACTGACTCGACTGTTTTACCCAGTAAACGACTTGCCTGGGCGGCTTGGAATTTTCAAAGTCATGCCCTACATGGTTCGACGTTTGGTCGGCAACAACTGGGGGAAGGGGACGGTGCGTTTCCAAACGTTTGCCTCCATTATTATTTAAATAAACTCCAGCCCTTGCCATTTAATGAGCCAGTCATCGTCTCATTGAACCCCATAAATGAGATAGATTCAAAGAAAATTGCGGCTACCTTTAACTACACACACCCTATTTTTGATCTGAAATCAACTGCTGCGCAGCAAAGAATGCACTTGATTCAAGGCCGTCTAAATACATGGTACGCGGGCGCTTGGATGGGTTACGGTTTTCATGAGGATGGCCACAAAGCTGGATTGTCCGCGGCCAAGGCACTGCTTTTAAAGCTTGAGCCTGAGGTACGTGAGGAGGGACAATTTTGAAGGCGTTGATTGGTTTTGGACAAGTCAGGCACAAGCGTTTTCGCCCTCGCGAGAATGCTTTTACTTATTCCACTTATTTTTTGATGCTTCAAATGAGATCGGCGCTTGAGTCGCATGGTTTGCAAGGAGAGAAAAACCCTTGTTTATCCATCAACAAAAGGGGGGCTTTGAGCTTTTATGATGCGGATCACGGAGACTCAAGGGGTCCTGAAGCGGGCGGCGCCATTGGTTGGTTGCAAGAGTTGTTAGGGCGCGAAGGAGTGAGCGGTGCAGATGGAGAAATCTGGCTACACACCTACCCAAGGGTTTGGGGTTATGCATTCAAGCCCGTCAGTTTTTGGTATTGTCATTCAACCTCTGGTGCCTTGAGTGCCATCGTGGCCGAAGTTAACAATACCTTTGGTGAGAGACATTTTTATCTCATCAAAGATCCGTCTTACGGGCAAGACTTGATCGCTACAAAAGAGTTTCATGTCTCTCCCTTTTGCGAAATAAAAGGGCAATACCGATTCAGATTTTTAAGAACGAAGGAAAAAGATTCCTCATCGGCGCGCACGGTTGTAAGAATTGATTATGAGGATGCGCTTGGGGTTTTAATTCACACCAGTGTTAGCGGCGCCTTAGAGCCTCTTAACAAAAAATCTTTAA
Source organism: uncultured Burkholderiales bacterium (assembly GCA_903871545.1). Classification (GTDB taxonomy): domain Bacteria; phylum Pseudomonadota; class Gammaproteobacteria; order Burkholderiales; family Burkholderiaceae_C; genus Limnohabitans. The sequence goes on from CAIQHG010000088.1 coordinate 61,397, forward strand.
GAAAAGCGCTCATCAATTATCCATTGCTAACCTTGATGGTAATTTATAGAATTCACTGGCAAGCTTTAAAGCTTTGGATCAAAAAAATTACTTTTCGCCCAAAACCCGTGCCTCCAAAGAGTTTGATAACCATTGCTTCTGTCAGTCCCTTAGAAGCAGTTTCAAAATCATAGCCATATCTGTTTACTTTCTCTGCCATGCTGACACCTACAAACGATTACAGTTCACAAGCCGATTTAACTGCGGCCCCTCAAGCAGCTAAAACCGTATTAAAGATGCTGAGTCATCTGTCTTATGGTCAACTTTTTATTACTTTGCCAAATAATCAGGTCTTGCAGTTTGGCTCTACGAATAATAAATCTGCTGAGATTACAGCAAACTTATTTTTAAATAATTGGAACGTCTTTGCAAGTTCGATTAAGTCCGGCGATATAGGCTTTGCCGAGACCTACATCGCTGGGGACTGGAGCACCTCGGATTTGACCAGGCTTATTGAACTCTTTATCCTCAACCGTCAAGACGTTGAGCGAGTCATACACGGATCTTGGATTGGCCGACTTTTTTACCAATTAAAGCACTGGACTAGACGCAACAACCGAAAAAACAGTAGCAAAAATATCCACGCTCACTACGACCTTGGCAACAGTTTTTACGAAATCTGGCTTGATGAAACCATGACTTATTCCTCAGCACTTTTTGACGGGGCACAGGACTTGACTTTAACCCAGGCTCAACAAGCAAAAATTCGACGGGCCTGTCGTATGGCTGGACTTATAAAGGGGGGACATCAACGCGTACTGGAGATAGGTTGTGGTTGGGGCAGCTTAGCCAAATTAGTTGCGCAGGAGTTCGACTCCGTCCACACCGGAGTCACTTTAAGTCCCTCGCAGTTATCATTTGCTCGATCAAGTCTACACAACTGGAACGACCGGGTTGACTTGCGCCTGCAAGACTACAGAGACATCACGGATGGGCCCTACGATGCGATCGTATCCATAGAAATGTTTGAAGCGGTAGGTAAGGAGTATTGGTCTACTTATTTTAAAAATATTCAAAGACTCCTCAAACCCGGAGGTCTTGCCTGCATACAAACCATCGTCATTGATGACTCACTTTTTAATCAGTACATTAGGAGTACTGACTTTATTCAACAATACATTTTCCCAGGAGGCTGTCTGCCTTCACCCAGAAGGTTTAGGGAGCTTGCTGAGCAGCACGGTTTAACGGTTGTGGATGAGTTTTGTTTCGGATTAGACTACGCCAGCACTTTAAAAGAGTGGAGAAGGGTATTTGAGCTGGAGCGCACAAAAGTTCGCGAGCTGGGGTTCGATAACAAATTCATAAAAACATGGGAATTTTATTTGTGTTATTGTGAAGCTGGCTTTAGTCAAAAGAATTTGGATGTCATTCAGTTTACCCTTAAGAATAAGTAACAAGGTACCTCTAATGCTCACTAAAAGAAATCTCCTGCGCTCCGCTTTATTAGGAGGCTCCTCTTTGTCCACCCTAGCCTTAATAGGGTGCGCCTCCCCAAGCGTCAGCGATTACGCCAATCAAAAGCCTACCCTTGACCTTAAAACCTATTTCAATGGAATTATTGACGCATGGGGCATATTCACGGACCGAAGCGGTAAAGTCGTCAAGCGCTTTACTGTGACGATGAGTTGCCAATGGAGCGGCGAGCAAGGCTTGTTGGATGAGGACTTTACGTATTCCGACGGTACTAAACAAAAAAGAGTTTGGACACTCACCCATTTGGGCAATAACTCTTACTCAGGGATTGCTGGGGACGTAATCGGCACTGCCCAGGGTAGTACAAGTGGGAATGCATTTCACTGGAATTACACCATGGCATTGCCTGTTGGTGATAGTGTTTGGAACGTTCAGTTTGACGATTGGATGTATCTGATGAACGATAAGGTCATGCTAAACAAAGCCAGTATGTCTAAATTTGGTCTTCACCTAGGTGAGGTTACCCTTTCTTTTACTAAACGTGGTGCTTAACACATCCACCTAATGCCAATGATGAATCCTCCTATTAGGAATTGGCAAGGCAAACATGTTTGGATCATTGGAGCCTCCAGCGGAATCGGTCGTGCCCTTGGCGAGTTATTTGCCCGACTAGGCGCTACCCTCTATGTTTCTGCAAGGAGCCAAGCTCCCCTTGATGAGTTTGTGCGGTTGCACCCAACCTCTCAGGCTTTTGCATTGGACGTCACGAATTCTCAATCTATGGCGTCTGCATTTAATGAGATCACCTGCAACAAACCACTGGATTTAATAGTTTACTGCGCAGGTCATTACGCGCCTATGAGAGCCCAAGACTTTAATTTAGAAGAAGCTCTCAAACATATGCAGATTAATTATTGTGGAGCTTTAAATTTACTCGGTGCAATTTTGCCCTCATTACTAAAGCAAAGGTCAGGGCATCTGAGCCTCGTATCAAGTGTGGCGGGCTTCACTGGTTTGCCCAAGAGCCTGGCTTACGGGCCCTCAAAAGCTGCTTTAACTCACTTGGCTGAGGTTTTGTATCTAGATTTACATCCCTCTAACTTAGGAATCAGCGTCGTGCATCCTGGTTTCGTAAAAACTCCATTAACGTCTCAAAACGACTTCAAAATGCCAGCTTTAATTTCTGCTGAGACAGCCGCTTTGGAAATCGTCAAAGGCTACGAGCAAGGGACGTTTGAGATACATTTTCCAAAGCGTTTTACAAGATTTTTGAAATTACTTAGGCTTTTACCTTACCGACTATATTTTTTAATCATATCGCGCACTACAGGGCTTTAAATACGATGAGCCAAGAGATTGATATTTTTATAAGCGAGTTGGAAAATTATTTTAATAACCTAAAGCCCTCCGATCTATTAAGTTTAGACAAGTATTACGCTAACGAAGCTCACTTTAAAGACCCCTTCAACGATGTAACTGGATGTGCCCACATTAAGGCCATCTTTGAGCACATGTTTCAAGTCCTCGAGTCGCCCCGGTTTGTAGTTACTGAGAGACTGTTTGATGCTGAAAAAGCTTTTATGTGCTGGGACTTCATTTTTTCACCGAAGACTTCTCCCGCACAGGTATTTGTCATCAAAGGGAGCACTTATTTGTCTTTTTGTAAGGACGATGAAGGGCAGTTCAAAATTAGCGTGCACCGGGATTATTGGGATCCAGCGCAGGAAATTTATGAAAAAATACCAATATTGGGAAGTTTCTTCCGCTGGCTTAGGAAGCAGTCTAGTGCGCCGTTGAAGTGATTTTAAAAAATTGTTCGTTTGCGGATGTAGCTTAAAACTTCTCACTTAAGCATTAAGCTGGGTGAACAGTATCAGCAAAGCTCGGCCTGAGTGAGAGTTTTTCTAAATAGTGCCCAAGATTTTCATATTGAGCGCGCCAGTCAATATGGGCAAACCTAAAGTCTAAATATCCAAGCGCGCAACCAACTGCTATATCCGCCAAACTTAAGTGATTACCAACGCAGTAAGGCCGGTCACTCAAAGCGCCGCTAATGGACTTTAAGCACGCCTCAACCTTGTGCATTTGACGATCGATCCAGGCTTGACTGCGCTCGGATTCTTTTCGGTCCGACCAATTTTTCTCAAGTCTTGCAAGAATACTTGCATCCAATAACCCGTCTGAGAGTGCCTCCCAGGTTTTAACTTCTGCACGCTCCCGACCGGGTTGGGGGATGAGCTTACCTACAGGGGACAGTGTGTCCAAGTACTCCACTATTACACGGGAATCAAATATAGCTTCTCCGCCTTCCATGATTAAACACGGTACTTTACCAAGGGGATTAGATGTTTGTATGGAAGTGTTAGCCGCCCAAATGTCCTCAATCAAGAATTCATAATCCAGTTTCTTCTCAGCCAGCACGACACGTACTTTGCGCACATAGGGGCTCGTGGCGGTTCCAATAAGTTTCATCTTTGTCAATTCAGTTTAGCAATTGATATTTTAACCTTTTCACCATGCTAGAAAACAACAATTGTTCAAACCTGCATCTAAAATCGGGTTTATGACTCAACACTCTATCACCGCTTTATCACCTCTTGATGGTCGTTATAGCTCAAAACTAAATGACGTTCGCCCCTTGATGAGCGAGGAGGGTTTCTTTCGCTGTAGGGTCCAAGTGGAGATTACTTGGTTCATCGCATTAAGCGACGCAGGTATGCCAGAATTTCAACCCCTAACCAGACAAGCCCGCTCAGAGCTTCGAAGTTGGGCCACTAATTTTCATACCAACGATGCATTGGCCATAAAGGAGATTGAACGGGTCACAAACCACGATGTCAAAGCGGTAGAGTATTGGCTTAAAAACCAATGCCAAAAAAACACCCTGAGCAATTCATTGCGCGAAGAGTTATCCAAAGCCTCGGAGTTTATTCACTTTGCCTGTACCAGTGAGGACATCAACAACACGAGTCACGCACTTCAGTTACATGCGCTAAGAGAAAGGGTTGTACTCAAACACCTGGACAAACTCATTCAACAACTCAGGGAGATGGCTCATGAACTCGCCGCCATGCCCATGCTGAGCCGCACCCATGGACAAACTGCAAGTCCAACCACGGTTGGAAAGGAGATCGCCAACATAGTTTCTCGTTTACTTTATTCCCGGGAAAAAATTGCAGCAGTACAAATAATGGCAAAAATGAACGGAGCCGTTGGCAATTACAACGCCCACATTGCTGCTTGGCCTGATTTTGATTGGCACACATTTAGCAAAAGAGTCATCGAGTCTACGCCCGCTCAAGGCGATGAAATGACCTTTTGTGGACTTGGCCTCAAGCAACAAACCTACTCCATTCAAATCGAACCGCATGACTACATGGCAGAGCTTTTTGATGCGATAGCCAGGACCAATACAATTTTGATTGATTGGTCAAGGGACGTATGGGGGTATGTCTCGCTTGGCTATTTCAAACAAAAATTAAAAGAAGGCGAGATTGGTTCCTCAACCATGCCCCATAAAGTCAACCCTATCGACTTTGAAAATGCGGAGGGTAATCTTGGTCTTGCTAACGCTTTGTTAAATCATTTAAGTGCAAAGCTTCCGATTAGCCGTTGGCAAAGGGATTTGACTGACTCCACCGTACTCAGAAACATGGGCGTCGCTGTGGGGTACGCTGTACTTGCCTACCAGTCCTTGCTGACTGGTCAGGGTAAATTGCAAGTTCATGCAGAGAACATTTCTAAAGATTTAGACTTGGCCTGGGAAGTCCTGGCCGAACCCATCCAAACTGTGATGAAAAGATATGGGCTTGAGGGAGCGTATGAGCAACTAAAAGAGGCAACAAGGGGGAAAGTGGTTACAGCTTCAGCATTGCACACACTGATTAGCGGCTTAAATATCCCTGAATACGAAAAGAAACGATTGCTTGAATTAACACCCTCTAAATACATTGGGTTAGCCGAGTCCCTTGCACGATTGATCTAAGCCTTGAGTGATGCTCTAGTTAGATTCAATAAAAGCTTGGGGTTTCATGCCTATTTACGAACGTTCTCCGCGGCTCTTTCTGCATACCGGTTAAAGCGCCAAGCAGTGCCCTCGTGCACAATTCTTCTCCAAGTCATTCTCTTTTCTGGAGGGCTCAATTCAGTCCAATACTGAACTTCTTCGAAAGTTCTCCCACAGCCTTTGCACATCGGGTCACCTTGACTGGTTGAGCAAATAGCAATGCACGGGGTGTCAGGAGTACTGTCATACCAGGCGAGCCATGCCTCATATGCCTTAGTGGGAAAGCCCTTGACAGCAACGTCGTCTTGCCTGTAATAAACCATTAAGGCATATACTTTAGCAAGTTCACGAAGTTGTGGCGGCAAAGTGACCCCGTCTGTTGAAGGAGATTTATCCCTCCAAAAGTTTATTGCTGCTTCGATGTCCGTAATGTGTATGGATCTCATAGAGAACCCAATGATAGTCTTTTTAGCATAGCCGTTTTTAATTTTAACAATCCAAGCTAACTTGGTGATCGACGCTTTAAATTAACATATATTTTCAAATGACAAAGATCTTCCTAAAATGGTTTCTTAGTGCATCTGCTTTGCTATTGCTGGCTTGGTTGGACCAAGGCATCATCATTAATGGCTTTGGTTCTGCTTTATTGGCATCCTTTGTGATTGGACTTTTAAATTTAATTGTCAGACCTATTTTATTCATACTTACCTTGCCCGTAACTATCTTAACTTTAGGACTATTTTTATTTGTAATCAATGCATTTGTTTTTTTAATGGCCTCCTCTTTTTTGGAGGGTTTTCAAGTCATTGGGTTTGGAAATGCCTTAGTAGGTTCTATTCTTTATTCAGTCCTTGGAATCATCATAGACTCAGCGCTCGAGCGCTTGTTCCCTCCTCGCCGCCTCCAAGCTCCTTAACCTCACATCCACAATAGAGGCCTCTATTCTTGCAGTAGCGTCAAGGCCTGATTCTCGAGATATTTGACGCGTTAACTCTTGGGCCGCTTTTAAACGGTCTACGGCCCCTGCATAGTCCCAGTGTGCGGCAAGTGACTCTGCGTCCGCTCTAATTCCTCCTACTGTGTTTCCCGTTGTAAGTAACGCCGTGGACATCAACTCCCATGCATTCGCATCCCGGGGAAATTGAGACAGCCAGAGTTGCAAACTATCGACAACTAATTTTGCGTCTTCAATCCGGTTTGAGGCGTTCCTAAGCCCAGCTTGGACAAGCACCTGCGCTCTAGTCTTGCTTAGGCTTTGAACCAAGCCGATTGCTGTTGTGTAGTTTCCTCTCGCAGCCTCGAATTCGGCGCTTAAAAAAATAAAATCTCTTAGTGCTCTTGGGTCTTTTGCAACCAATGGCTCCATCTCCTTGAGGTGCTTCTCTACCAAAGTCCAGTTTTTAAGATGAATGTCGGCTAAAGTTGCGCCGTATAAAGCAGATAACCAAAGGGGGGGGTGTTTTTTAAAGCCCTGAAATTACTCATCCCTGCCGTGGTTGAGGTGTTTGCTTGATCGCTTAAAGTACGCTGTTCATCAGGCTCAGGATTGACCAAAACTTTTGCCCGGGCCGACATCATGGCGTGTTCAAGTGACATGGTCTTGGGAGTGATTACAGCGTTGACAGACATGCGTCCTTGCATATCGGCGATACGTTCTGTGGTGAGTGGGTGACTTCTTAGGTAGGGAAATCCACCGCCATCATTTAGTCTTGATGCTTGCTCTAGCTTTTGGAACATTGTTACAAACCCAACCGGGTCGTACCCAGCTTGCTCCATGACGGAAAAACCAACTCGATCTGCCTCTCGCTCCATATCTCGAGAGAAGTTCAGTTGCGTTTGAATTGCACCTGCTTGCCCTCCCACAATCAACGCGCTTGCGGCGCTTGGACTGCGACTAGCTGCGATAAGGCCTAACAACAAAGCGCCTATGACCAGAGGGGTTTGTTGACCCTGTTTAGAAATCATACGCGCGATATGGCGCTGAGAAATATGGCTAAGCTCGTGGCCAAGGACCGAGGCCAACTCATCACGCGTTGATACGATAGAGATAAGCCCCAGGTGAACGCCCATAAAGCCCCCAGGCAAAGCAAATGCATTCACGGTTTTGTCCCGAATCAGTAGCACCTCCCAGGCAAAACGCTCTTTAAGCTCGTTATTGAGGTACCCTTTTGTGATTGAAGTCTCAATCAAGGTACGCCAAATGGAATCCACGTATTCGACCAATAAAGGATCATCCACGTAGTCTGGGTCTTTAACAATCTCACGAACGACAGATTGACCAATGCTCATTTCTTGACCTAGCGTCATCTCGGTGTTCTCCCCTAAACTGGGTAACCGGCCCGAGGCATATTGAGCGTTGAGAGTTACACTTGTAAGGAGGATGGATATACCTAAACTTATCTGAGCAGATTTTTTTTTAAATATTCTTGAGCGAAGCATAGTGTTTCTCGGATATTTTTCTCAGTTAATATTAACCTAAATTCAATTAATGATGCGCCATGTCTTTAACTCACTTTAACTCTGAAGGCCATGCTCACATGGTTGATGTCGGATCAAAATCACACTCCCACCGCGTGGCAATCGCCTCAGGTACCATTCAAATGGCCCCAAGCACTTTGGATATGATCACAAAGGGTGAGGCGAAAAAGGGTGACGTTTTGGGTGTGGCAAGAATCGCGGGCATTCAAGGCGCAAAGCGCACAAGTGATTTGATTCCCTTGTGTCATCCATTAACTCTTACGCACGTCTCCGTAAACTTTGAAATTGACTCACAAAATTCGCTAATTATCTGCACTTGTAGGGCTGAGACGACTGGGCCCACCGGTGTTGAGATGGAGGCCCTAACATCTGTTCAAGTAGCGCTGTTAACAATTTACGATATGTGTAAAGCCGTTGACCGGGGAATGCGGATGAACAACATCCACTTAATAGAGAAAAAAGGAGGGAAATCAGGTCACTTTATTTCTAAAGATTGATCTATTTTTCAGCGACAACCGCTTGGTCTAAATTGCTCGCTGAATTCAGGCTTAGGCATTTGTTCTGGCCATTTACCCAGAGCCATACTGAGGTCGGGAATCTCAGCGCCTTTGGCTGCACATACCCAAGTTAAAAGATCCTCTGGAGATGGGTTTAAAACTTCTTCTTTTTTTATTTCGCTTTGGTCTCTTGATTTTGGAGTAGCTTGTCTCAAAGGTATCAAAAGGATTGTTGAAGGCGTTGAATCGACTAATACTTTGACGATGATTGTTCCGCTGCTTGGATCAATTTTGACGCTCCATACCAAATCATCTGAGAAATGTTCTTTATAACCGGTTGACCAATCATTTTGAGTTTGGGAAATTTGTGATGAGTTGGCTTTAAAATTTTGATTCACCACCTCTTTTGCAAATTGAGCTTGATCAAATGCCTCTTTAACCTGAAAGGTGTTTTGATGTTTGAGGTAGGCAGAGGTGGCGCTGGCAAGAATGATCCCCAAAAGACCCAAGATCGCCATGACCTGTATCAAGGTCAGCCCTTGTTGCTCGTAAGCAGTAGTTTGTGCCTTAGTCATTTATTCTCGATACAAAATAAGGCATCTTACTTTACTCGTCCTACCTTTAGAAGACGGTAGAACGAGCGTCATAAGTTTAGAGCATCGCTTTTAAGAGTTTGGCCATCTCTGATGGATTGCGCGTGATTTTAAATCCGCACTCCTCCATGATGCTTAATTTAGCATCCGCGGTATCCTCGCCCCCGGAGATCAAAGCTCCTGCGTGACCCATGCGCTTTCCTGCTGGCGCGGTAACACCCGCTATAAATCCAACGATCGGTTTTTTCATATTTGCCTTGCACCAGCGAGCTGCATCAGCTTCATCAGGCCCGCCAATTTCGCCAATCATGATGACCGCATCGGTCTCTGGATCGTCATTAAAGGCTCTCATAACATCAATGTGCTTGAGCCCGTTGATGGGGTCCCCGCCAATACCAACCGCACTTGACTGACCAAGACCGATCTCGGTTAACTGTGCAACAGCTTCATAGGTGAGTGTGCCCGAGCGAGAGACAACCCCAATACGACCTTTTCTATGAATATGTCCAGGCATGATTCCAATCTTTATTTCGTCTGGGGTGATGAGTCCGGGACAATTAGGACCTAAGAGTATGGTTTTTTTCCCGCCAGCAGCCTCTTTCGCTTTCATCTTATTGCGCACCTCCAACATATCCCTGACTGGAATGCCCTCGGTTATACAGATTGTGAATTCCAAATCAGCTTCGACAGCCTCCCAAATTGCGGCAGCAGCGCCTGCAGGGGGAACATATATAACGGAGACTGTCGCGCCGGTTTGATGTGCGGCCTCCTTTACGGTTGCATAAATTGGAATACTGAAAATTGACTCGCCCGCTTTTTTAGGGTTTACGCCTGCAACAAAACAATTTTTACCGTTGGCATATTCCTGGCATTTTTCGGTGTGAAATTGACCTGTTTTCCCCGTAATACCTTGCGTGATTACTTTTGTATTTTTATTGATATAAATAGACATGCTAAATTTCCCTTTGGATCAGTTTAAAGCAGCAACGACTTCTTGTGCTGCTTGCGCCATGGTGTCTGCGCTAATAATCGGAAGGCCAGAGTCGGCTAGCATCTTCTTGCCCAGATCCTCATTTGTACCTTTCATACGAACGACCAAAGGCACATTTAAATTAACGGCCTTGCAGGCCGTTATCACACCGTTGGCGATCGTGTCGCATTTCATAATTCCACCGAAAATATTCACCAAAATGGCTTTAACTTTGGGGTTCTTCAACATAATCTTAAAGGCTTCCGTGACTTTTTCCGGGGTTGCGCCACCGCCCACATCAAGGAAGTTTGCAGGCTCGGCACCAAATAACTTGATCGTATCCATGGTCGCCATTGCGAGACCAGCACCGTTGACGAGACAGCCAATATTTCCATCCAAACTGATGTAAGCCAAATCGAATTTAGAGGCCTCAATCTCAGCAGGATCCTCTTCATCCAAATCCCTATAAGCAACAATCTCTGGGTGCCTGAAAAGCGCGTTGGAGTCAAAATTAAATTTGGCGTCTAGTGCTTTAATACCGCCGTTTCCCTCCAGGATAAGCGGATTAATCTCAGCCAATGAGGAGTCTGTTGCTTGGTAACATTCATAAAGCTTGTTAAACACATCCATGGCCTGCTCCGTGGAGCCAGCAGGTACTCCAATGCTGGTTGCAACAAACAGAGCTTGCTCTTTTGTTAAACCCACTAATGGGTCAATAAATACTTTCACAATCTTTTCCGGGTTGCTATGGGCAACCTCCTCAATGTCCATACCTCCTTCAGAGGAGGCCATCATGGCAACTTTTTGAGAAGCTCTGTCGGTGACGATAGAGACGTAGTACTCTTTCTTAATGTCTGCCCCGTCCTCTATCAACAAGCGACGAACCTTTTGTCCAAGGGGCCCTGTTTGATGCGTAATCAATTGCATGCCCAAAATTTCAGTAGCAAGTTTTTTGACTTCATCGACGGAACGAGCAAGCTTGACGCCGCCGCCTTTGCCTCTACCGCCGGCATGAATCTGGGCTTTCACAACCCAAACCGGCCCACCTAGCTTTTGAGCTGCCTCAACAGCTTCTTGGACAGTAAAAGCAGGAATTCCACGGGGGACAGGAACTCCAAAATTACGCAAGATTTCCTTGCCTTGGTACTCATGTATCTTCATAATGGTTTTAATTCTATGTTTGTGGCAGGCTTAGCATTGCGATAATAGCCTGAACTGCAGACTTTACCGACTTGAAATGTATCATGGTGCAACGCACAAATTAGGGGTTCCCCCCAGTTTTTGTGCTTTTTTCTACTAAAGTACACATCATTACCCCTAAAGTTTAATCTTTGAAAGGCGCTACCCTCATGATGAAAATCTTCATTGACGGAGAAGCCGGGACAACCGGCCTTCAAATTCGTGAACGTTTAGAGCGGATGGAGAACGTTGAAATAATTTCAATAGCCAATGAAATGCGTAAAAACACATTGGCTAAACAAGAAATTATGCAAGGTGTCGACTTAGTTATCTTGTGCCTACACGATGAGGCGGCGTTGGAGTCAGTTAAATTAATTAACGCCATTGACGGGGTTAAACCTAAAATACTTGATGCCTCCACGGCCCACAGGACTGATCCCGAGTGGGTCTATGGATTTGCCGAACTAAATGTCACGCAATCCTCTCAAATTGCACAGGCCTCACGCGTCTCCAACCCTGGGTGCTACGCCACTGGAGCCATCGCCTTAATCAGCCCTTTAATCAAACAAGGGCTCATGAACCCCAATACTCCTCTTTGCCTACCAAGCGTCAGCGGCTATTCGGGGGGCGGTCGTGCCATGATTGAGGAGTTTGAGGGCTCCCCTACACCTCGATTTGAAGCTTATGCGCTTGGTCTATCGCACAAACACATGCCAGAAATAATAAAGTACACGGGCCTGTTGACCTCTCCTATCTTCGTTCCAAGTGTAGGCAGTTTCCGCCAAGGCATGCTTGTCCAATTGCCACTTCATTTAAGTCAATTAAGCGGTAATTTCACTGCAAAAGATATTTTCAATGCCTTAAAGCTTCACTATGAATCGGTTTGTTCCTCGACTCAGCCACTTGTTCACGTCCACTACGGGGACCCAGCGCAAAAGCTAAGTGCTACCCAGCTAGCAGGAACTGATGAGATGGCTTTACATGTTTTTGCCAACGACAGTAAACATCAAGCCGTACTGTTCGCCCAATTTGATAATTTAGGTAAAGGCGCGAGTGGAGCGGCTACTCAAAACTTAAAACTGATGCTTGGATTGTGACTATTTGTGGCAATGCTCATTTGCAATAAGTTAGCATCCGAGTAAGGCTAAGAGCCTTTCTTTGATTCATTCACAAAGGGCCTTTTTTTGAGCTTAGGACGGATCGAATTCATCCCTATCCGTGTAAGCTTGCGCACAAGACCCCTTTGACGAGTTCACCACTTGTTGCACCACCGAGGAGGCGAAACCTCTTGATAGTAGAAACCGCATTTGCTTTGACTTCTCTAAAGCGGTGACAGCTTTTTCCTTGAATTTTTTCTCCCACACTACTCTTGCCCGATCAGCCTCCGTGGCCTTCAGGTCATTCACAGCTTTTTGTATCGCCTGTGGGGCTAGCCCTTTTTCTTGCATCTCACGGGCAACTCTGGCAAAACCCAACTTAGCAGAGCGTCTGTATAAAACCGACTCAAGCACTCTTTGCTCGTTAATAAAGCCTTTACTTTCTAACCATTCAAGTACCTGAGCCAACTCATCAGGAGTTTGTGCGTGCTCTTTCAACTTTTTAGTCAGCTCAAGCGCTGAATGTTCTCTGTTAGAGAGCAACCTAAGGGCCCGTCCTTTTAAGGACAAGCCTGGTTGCGGTTTTTTGTTTTGATACATCGTCACCCGAATACTTTAAGCTTCAACCTCTTTCGCATTTAAAGTGCTTTCGCCGGCAAGGACTTCTGCGGCTTCTTTGGCCGCTTTCGCTTTTGCAGCCTTCCCCTTTGGCTCTTTAATCTCTTTAGCGTGAGGCGTTGCTACGTCCTCTGAGTCATCTGAGCCATCAAATCCAGTAACCGGCTCGAGCAGCAAAGGTACTCCAAGCGATTCACGCACTTTGTTTTCTATTTCGAAGGCAAGCTCAGGATTTTCACGTAAAAACTCTCTTGCGTTATCTCTACCCTGTCCGATTTTTTCGCCGTTATAAGCATACCAAGCACCCGATTTTTCGATAATTCTTGCGTTTACACCAAGATCGATAATCTCCCCTTGCCTGCTAATACCTTCGCCAAATAAAATATCAAATTCGGCAGTTTTAAATGGCGGGGCTACTTTATTTTTGACTACTTTAACTTTAGTCTCATTGCCGACAGCGTCCTCGCCCCTTTTTATTGTGCCCGTGCGTCGAATATCTAAGCGTACAGAGGCATAGAACTTAAGTGCGTTTCCTCCTGTCGTTGTCTCTGGGCTTCCAAACATAACGCCAATTTTCATACGGATTTGGTTGATAAAAATAACCGTGCAATTGGTCTTTTTAATACTCGCCGTTAATTTTCTCAAAGCCTGACTCATCAAACGCGCTTGCAAGCCGGGTAAGGAGTCCCCCATTTCCCCCTCAATCTCTGCTCTTGGAGTCAATGCAGCTACGGAGTCAACCACCACTAAGTCAACTGCTCCGGAGCGAACTAAGCTGTCCACGATCTCAAGGGCTTGCTCTCCCGTATCCGGCTGACTAATCAAAAGCTCTTGCAAATTGACGCCTAGTTTTTGTGCATATTGGACATCTAAAGCGTGCTCTGCGTCGACAAAGGCACATGTGCCTGCTTGGCGTTGCATTTCGGCAATGACTTGCAGGGTTAGTGTTGTTTTGCCAGAGGATTCTGGACCATAAATCTCTATAACACGTCCTCTGGGCAGTCCCCCTACGCCCAATGCCACATCCAAGCCAAGGGATCCGGTGGAGACCACTTGAATGTCCTCAATGACCTCTCCTTCTCCCAGGCGCATGATGGTGCCTTTCCCAAATTGCTTTTCAATTTGAGCCAATGCAGCTTGTAAAGCTTTTCCTTTTTCGCTAGTTGCTGGGGCGCCTTTTGTAGCTGATTCCATGATGTTTCCTTTTGATTGAATGAGTTGATATAAAGCAAATAAATATATGTAAATTTAGACAGACTGTATGCCTAGGCAGTACTTTATCTCAATTTGTATCTCTTAATCAATAGTATTTTTAGTCAATTTACCTTACTATATGGATTATGGACACAAATTACGAAAAACATCAAGATTGGCGCCAGATTCATTTGGGTCGTTTGTTGGGTGAGGCGATGCGTCGATTTGACAAGCGTGTACTAAACTTGATGTGCAACGATCCAGAGGTGCCACTCGCACTATCGAATTTAGCTGCTCGCGAGCAAATCAGCGCGGCACACATCCACATCACCCGGCATTTAGCAATGGAGGGCTCTCGTTTAACTGAATTAGCCCAAAGCGCGGGCGTCACTAAACAGGGGATGGGCGAGTTGGTAAATCAATGTACTGCGTGGGGTTTGGTTCAACGAGAGAATGATCCCAGAGACTCTCGGGCAAAAATAATCCGGTTTACACCGACGGGAATCAGCTGGTTAAAAGCATTCGAGCGTGCGGTTAGGGTTGCAGAACAGGAGTTTTATTTTGAAGTCGGTCGCGAAGTCGCCACCGTAACAGAGCTTGCCCTTGAGGTCTATACACAAGAACAGCTGAAACAAAGCACGGTAGCTTAAAAATAAACTAGCTTTTTTGACTCACATCAAGCTGTAGCCTCTCTCGCACAATGGCACGCTTAACACCTGGTGCGTCACCCACGCGTTGCACAAAGCTCCACAGCAGCGGGAACTCCGAGGGGGAAATTTGCGCCATTGTTCCCCATCGCATCAGCGTCAAAGCGTAGACATCGAGCGGGCTGATGCTGCCCCCAGTTAGCCACTCTTTCCCCAACTCTTGACTAACTTGAACGTATTTTTGAATCTCGTTTAGGTGTAATCGGTACTGCGATACTGCAAATTTTTTAATCTCAATTTGAGATGGCTCGTGATCAGTAAACTTGCGGGGCATAAAAATATGCATAAACGTAGCATGCACGGTATTGTTCATCCAGGCAAATATCTCGAGTGCTTTGGCTCGCTCTGCTGGATCAGAGGGAAAAAAGTAGGCGTTGCTAAACTTAGCCTCTAAATAAAGAATGATCGCCATTACTTGCGTAATAATTAATTTCCCGTCTATCAAAACTGGCACTTGGCTGCGTGGATTAATTTGCATGAACGCAGGTTCATACTGTTCACCTTTGTGGAGCTTGAGCATGATCGGCTCAAACTCTATGCCATGTGTTTCAAGTAAAGCGTGTGGCACGAAAGAGCAAGCGCCAGGTCCGAAATAAAGTTTTAGAGTCATATCAAATTGGAGGAGCAGTAATATGGGTTAAAAATGTTAACAGATGTTCTAAAAGCTCAATCCTCCGGGGGGTAGGCTCGCTCGGCGTACCCTTTTTGAACAGTCTTGAGGACCGTTACACTCTCAGCTTGCATCTCCTCTAAGACCCTAACCGGTTGTCCCATTTGCTTAGTTTTAAAAACTCTGCTTTGAAAAAATTCGCTTGACCAGCTCCAAATCAAAATATTGACTAAGAGCCAGAAAATTAATACGGAATAATTTGATTTTTTGACCACTCAATTCTCCAGAATAGTCGACCCCATAGGCTCAGCTCTCAAAACCTAAAAGACTTACCTCGTCGCTGGCAACATTAACTAGGCCTTTACCTGTCAAAATAACCAACTCCCCCACTGAGTTTACACCTTGTGCACGCCCAGTTACGCCGTTAGACATCGAAACCAACTCCCCCCTCAATACATCAAAAGAATTATATTCTTCCACAAAATCAAGAAATCCCGAGCTACAAAACCGCAGTACGTATTTAATTACACTGGGGACAATTTTAAGCAATGCTAATTGAGCGTTGGTGTCTGGGTCTAACTCGTTTATTCCTATAGCAGGCCTTTTAAGTTCGACATCTTGTGGAGCATTTATATTTAGGCCGATCCCAATAACGCAATATCTACCCTCATTTTGAGTGACCCGTTTCATTACGTTTGACTCAATGAGTATCCCTCCTAATTTTTTTGCTGTACGCGGTGGACCAACCCATAAATCATTAGGCCATTTGAGAGCTATTGCTAAATTCCCAATGGGATCTAAAGCTTTAAGTATAGCTAACCCAACCACCAACGAAAGTCCTGACCAATTCTCGGGGGTCAAATGCAGGCCTAAAGAAAAGGTGAGGGATTGGCCATGCTTGGAGTGCCAAACTTTGCCCCTCCTACCCTTTCCTGCTGTTTGCTCAATTGCCAGTAACAGGACAGAATCTTCACGCCCACTCTTTGCTCTTCGCATCAGTTCATCATTGGTTGAGTCAACAGTTGGAAGCACCTCTACCGCAAATCTCTTCAAATTTGGCTCAACTGCTTGCTGAATCTCCTTTAATGGCCAAATCATAGAGCTAAGACCATCATTTTGAGTTGGGAGACAACAAAGTGCCGCGACAAGTTTTAGCTCCGCACCAACAGGGGAACTCTGCTTTTAGTGCTTTCGTATAAGGCTCATCAATGGTCAATCCATAATCGTAAGTCAACTCTTCACCAGCTTTAATTTTCTTGATTGCCTTAATAAAGACTTGCTCGCCAATTTCCTCAGCCTCACAATTTGGCTTACAAGAGTGGTTAATCCAGCGCGATGCGTTACCGCCCACACCCCCATCAATGACGACTTTGTCGTTGATATGAAAATAAAAAGTATGATTCGGCTCTTTAGGATTGTGCGGGTGCCGTTTCTGCGCGGCTTTCCAGGTAATAATCTCGCCCTGGTACTGGATCAGTACATCCCCCTTTGAGATGTCTTGCAATGCGAAAACACCTTTGCCATGAACGCCAGAGCGCCTGACCTGGATCCGGCGACCCGACAATTTATCAGCCTCTTTTTTCATGACATTAAAAAGTAGTTAAGATTAGACATGCACACATTTTCACAATTGAAAGTAATAATGATCCATTGTAGGATCAACAATGTGCATGAAAACCGAAAAAATACCTAATAAGAATTTCAACTTGAGGAATGCATACTAATGAGTAAGACTTTGGTAATTGCCGAAAAGCCCTCCGTAGCCCAAGATATCGTGAAAGCTTTGACGCCTCTAACTGGTAAGTTTGAGAAGCATGATGATCACTTTGAAAATGAACAGTATTTAGTCACAAGCGCTGTGGGTCATTTGCTTGAGATACAGGCTCCAGAAGAGTTTGAGGTCAAGCGCGGCAAATGGAGTTTTGCTAATCTACCCGTCATTCCACCCTACTTCGAGTTAAAGCCTGTTGAGAAAACCAAGTCTCGCTTGAATGCTGTGGTTAAGCTGGCAAAAAGAAAAGACGTCTCAGACCTCATTAATGCGTGTGACGCGGGTCGAGAAGGAGAGTTGATCTTCAGACTGATTGAACAATTTGCAGGCGGGAAAAAACCTTTAGAAAAGTCTGTCAAACGTCTTTGGCTTCAAAGTATGACCCCTCAAGCTATACGTGATGGGTTTGAGAAACTACGCACCATCAAACAAATGCAAGGCCTTGCAGATGCGGCTCGTTGCCGCTCTGAAGCAGATTGGCTTGTTGGAATCAATGGAACCCGGGCTTTCACTGCATTTAATTCAAGAGATGGTGGGTTTTTCTTAACGACAGTTGGTCGAGTTCAAACGCCCACACTTAGCGTGGTCGTTGAAAGAGAGGAATTGATTAGAAAGTTTATAAGCCGAGATTACTGGGAAATACATGCCACCTTTAAAGCTCAAGCAGGCCTTTATTCGGGCAAGTGGTTTGAGCCAGCACATAAGAAAAACGAAGACGATACTGAGAAAAAAGCTGATCGTGTTTGGAGCGAACAAACTGCTCTTGAGATTGCAAAGCATTTAAAAGGTAAAACAGCCTCAGTCTTTGAGGAAAGCTCCCCCTCTAACAAAGGCAGTCCTGGGCTTTTTGATCTAACCTCTTTACAAAGGGAAGCCAATAGCCGCTTTGGCTTCTCAGCTAAAACGACATTGGCTTTGGCGCAAAGCCTATATGAACGACACAAAGCATTAACATATCCTCGAACAGATTCAAGGCATTTACCTGAAGATTACCTCCCAACTGTACATGCCACTTTTGAGATGATAGCCAGTAGCGCCATGAACCACCTTGCGCCCTTTGCAAAAATTGCGATTGATAAAAAGTACATTAAACCGATCAAAAAAGTATTTGACAATGCCAAGGTCAGCGATCACTTTGCGATTATTCCAACCGTTGAGGCTCCAAGCGGTCTCTCTGAGGCAGAGCAAAAGTTATATGACCTTGTCGTTCGTCGATTTTTAGGTGTGTTTTACCCACCCGCAGAGTTTTTAATTACTACTCGTATCAGTAAAGTAGAGCATGCGCAAACTGTTCACCACTTTAAGACAGAGGGTAAAATTTTGGTTAACCCTGGATGGCAAGCCATCTTTGGAAAAGAAGCTCAAGACGAGGATGACAAAGAGGCCGGATTAGTGGTGCTTGCAAGCGGGGAGAAACCTCTGGTTGAGAGCGCCGATCCAAAGGCACTCAGAACACGCCCTCCGGCACGCTACACAGAAGCCACATTGCTTGGCGCGATGGAGGGTGCGGGCAAGTTGGTTGAGGATGAGGACCTTCGTGAAGCGATGATAGAGAAGGGGCTGGGCACGCCAGCAACTCGCGCGGCAATCATAGAGGGTTTGCTAAACGAGAAATATATCATTCGCGATTTGAGGGAGCTCCTGCCAACCGCCAAAGCTTTCCAACTAATGACACTTTTAAGAGGCCTGGGCGTCCAAGAGCTTTCCCACCCAGCTCTAACCGGCGAGTGGGAGCATAAGTTGGCCCTCATTGAGCAAGGCAAACTTTCTCGCGAAAGCTTTATGAAAGAAATAGCTGAGATGACTCAGCATATGGTAAAAAAAGCAAAAGAATACGATAGGGACACTATCCCTGGAGATTACTCAACGCTTGTAACGGCTTGCCCGAACTGCGCAGGTGTAGTTAAGGAGAACTACCGCAGATACAGTTGCTGCGGGAAAACAGGGGATACAGAGGGGTGTGGGTTCTCTTTTGGTAAAACCCCAGGAGGACGCACTTTTGAGCAAGGGGAGGTGGAACAGTTTATCAAAGACAAGAAAATTGGGCCCCTTGAGGGGTTTAGATCTAAGGCGGGATGGCCCTTCACTGCTGAGATTGCTTTAAAGTTTAATGAAGAAGAAAAAAACTGGAAGCTTGAATTTGATTTTGGCGAAGACAAAAATGGTGAAACGGGTGAGATAGTCACCTTCGATCCAGCCTTAAGTCTAGGAGCTTGCCCAAAATGCAAGGCCCCAGTTTTTGAATGGGGTAGTAACTATATTTGCTCAAAAAGCGTTCCCACCTTGGAGCAACCAACCCCTAGTTGTACCTTTAAAAGTGGAAAAATAGTCCTTCAACAGCCAATAGAAATAGAGCAAATACAAAAACTTCTTATCACCGGCAAAACAGATCTATTGGATAAGTTCGTATCCATGCGGACCCGCAGACCTTTTAAAGCGTATTTAAGCTGGGACGAAGAGGCGGGCAAAGTAAGCTTTGCATTTGAGCCTAGGAACAGTAAGTACCCGCCGCGCAAGACCGCCGCAGCAAAAACGACCTCGCCAATCTCGGCCAAAAAGTCAACGGCTAAAGCACCTAAAGCCACAAAGATAACTAAAACAGCTCGTAAACCTAGCACAGCTTCAGCCAGTACAAAGCCCAATTCCGCTCTCGCTGCAGTTATTGGACCCGAGGCCGTAGCAAGGACTCAGATCATAAAGAAATTGTGGGACTACATCAAAGAACACAACCTACAAGATCCGAGTAATAAACGTAATATTTTGGCAGACACCAAACTAAGAGAGGTTTTCGGTAAGGACTCAGTCACTATGTTTGAACTTGCTGGTATTGTTGGTAAAAATTTGGTCCCCATATAGTGAAAATGACTTCTGTCACGCGATCTATTCTGAAGCATACAATCTAGGGTTGGCTTAAATTGGTTTAAAGGATGGTTTGTACTCCCGCTCACCTTTTTTGGTTTCTATAAATAATTCGGGCTAACTTGCCCTTTTAGGAGTTTAATGTGTTGATATCTTCTGCTTACGCCCAAACCGCTCCTGCTGCTACAGCTGCCGGAGGCGATTTAAGTTCCTCACTCATGAGTATGTTGCCCTTATTGCTTATGTTCGTGGTACTTTACTTTGTCATGATTCGTCCGCAGATGAAGCGCCAAAAGGAACATAAAACCATGTTGGAGTCTCTTGCTAAAGGGGATGAAGTGGCCACTTCAGGCGGGCTTTTAGGAAAAGTTACTCAATTGTCTGAACAACAAGTTGGTCTTGAGATAACTGCTGGCGTGATCGTACAGATTCAAAGAAGCGCCGTTATTCAAGTCCTACCTAAAGGCTCCCTTAAATAATTTAACTTGTTTTTAACTCATTAGGCGAATTTGAGTTCTTATTTGCTCGTGCGTTGCATCGTATTTACGAATGCGTGCGCGAATAAAACCTAAGGTTCGTATTCTTTTTTTCACTTGGTGATTTAACTTAAGATTCAAACTCAGTTTTTTACCAATAAAAGGACTCATCAAGTCAAGAGCTTCTCTTTTTATTAAGAAATGAAATGAACCGATACCCTATTTGGAAATACATAGTCATCGTTGTCGCCCTTTTGGTTGGCTTTTTGTACACACTTCCCAACTTCTTTGGTGAAGCCCCTGCTGTACAGATCTCTGCAGGAAAGTCTACTTTTACGGTCGATACCTCTTTGCAGTCAAAGGTACAAGAGACCCTGGAGAGGTCCAATTTAACTCCTACATTGCTTAGCCTAGATGTAGGGCGCTCGCTTAAGATCGGTTTTGAGAATACCGACAATCAATTAAAAGCTAAAGAGCTATTACAAAAAGCGATAAACGCCAACCCTGAGAGCCCCTCTTACATCGTCGCATTAAACTTGATCCCGCGATCCCCTGTATGGTTATCTAATTTACGCGCAGACCCAATGTATTTAGGCCTTGATTTAAGGGGCGGGGTGCATTTCATGCTGCAAGTGGATATGCAAGCGGCTCTTACAAAAAGAGCCGAGTCTCTTGCAGGTGACATTAGGAGTCAACTGAGGGAGAAAAATATTAGACACAGCGGCATCTTGCGTGACGGTCAAGCAATTGAAATCGATTTCAAGGATAAAGCAACTGCAGATCTTGCTGCTCAGACTATTAAGGATCAATTCCAAGAGCTTCAAACCACTCAGGAAACCTCAAACGGAGCGTTCAAACTGAGAGCTACTTTATTGCCACAGTCAGCAAAAAAGATACAAGAACAAGCGCTTAAACAAAACATCACTACCCTACACAACCGGATTAACGAGCTCGGAGTCTCTGAGCCAGTCATTCAACAACAAGGCTTAGACCGCATCGTAGTCCAGTTACCGGGCGTGCAAGACACTGCAAAAGCAAAGGATATCCTAGGCAGAACAGCAACCTTAGAGGTTCGGCTCGTAGATGAAAGTGCGGAGGCAAGAAGTGCGGAGCTCAGTAACGGACTTATACCCTTTGGGAGTGAACGATTCTTAGACA
This sequence comes from uncultured Burkholderiales bacterium, assembly GCA_903871545.1. GTDB lineage: Bacteria > Pseudomonadota > Gammaproteobacteria > Burkholderiales > Burkholderiaceae_C > Limnohabitans. Next base: position 83,062 of record CAIQHG010000088.1, read on the forward strand.
GAAATGGACTTGCGGTGGTGGTTAAAAAACAAGTCATTTTGACGGGCGAGAACCTCACAGATGCGCAGCCAGGTTTTGATAATCAAACGCAAGAGGCGGCGGTTCACCTTACTTTAGATGCCAAAGGGGCCAGAATATTTAGGGACATAACCCGGGACAATGTAGGCAAAAGAATGGCGATTTTGCTTTTTGAGAAAGGCAAAGGGGAGGTGGTAACCGCCCCAGTTATTAGGGCCGAGATAGGAGGAGGAAGAGTTCAAATATCGGGCCATATGAATTCTGTTGAGGCCACCGACACCGCCTTGTTGCTAAGGGCCGGCTCACTTGCTGCACCTATGGAGATCATTGAGGAGAGAACGATCGGACCTAGTCTTGGGGCAGAAAATATTGCCAAGGGGTTTAACAGTGTAACTTGGGGATTCCTAGCTGTTGCCAGTTTTATGTGCATTTATTATTTACTATTTGGTATTTTCTCAAGCATAGCTTTGGCTGTTAACCTGATGCTCCTTGTTGCAATTTTGTCGATGCTGCAAGCCACTTTAACTCTCCCCGGAATGGCTGCAATGGCGCTCGTTCTCGGAATGGCAATTGATGCAAACGTCTTGATAAACGAAAGAGTTAGGGAGGAGCTTAGAAATGGTGCTGCGCCGCAAACTGCTATTCAAAACGGATACGAAAGAGCTTGGTCGACCATTTTGGACTCAAATGTGACTACTTTAATCGCCGGTTTGGCTTTACTTGCTTTTGGGTCTGGTCCGGTGCGCGGGTTTGCAGTGGTTCATTGTTTAGGGATTTTAACTAGCATGTTCTCTGCTGTGTTTTTCTCAAGGGGTTTAGTGAATCTTTGGTATGGCCAAACTCATAGACTCCAAAAGGTCTCTATAGGAACTGTTTGGCGCCCGGATGCAAGCTCGCAGGCTGAAAACAATTCGCACACCGCAGTTTCCAAAAGTTCTAAATAAAGGGGGTATTGCCATGGAATTTTTTAAGCTTCGTCGGGATATTCCTTTCATGCGCCATGCATTGGCCTTTAATGCTGTTTCTTTAATTACTTTTTTAGCCGCTGTTTTTTTCCTATTAAGCAAAGGACTCCACTTATCGGTAGAGTTTACGGGCGGTACATTGGTAGAGGTTAATTTCACACAAAGTGTAGATTTGGACGATCTTCGAGGCCGAATCAATACGCTTGGCTATAGTGATATGCAGATTCAAAACTTTGGCTCAACAAGGGATATTTTGATCAGAATGCCCATCATAAAAGGGGTCCCCTCTGCAGAGCAAACAGCTAAAGTTATGGATAAGCTCAAAGAGGCCAATGCCAGCGCAACCATGCGTCGCAGCGAGTTTGTTGGGCCCCAAGTGGGCGACGAACTAACGGTAGACGGATTAAAGGCCCTGGCGTGTGTCGTCATTGGCATTATGATTTATTTGGCTATTCGTTTCGAATGGAAATACGCTGTTGCTGGCGTAATAGCAAACCTACATGATGTGATCATTATTTTGGGTTTTTTCGCCGCATTTCAGTGGGAATTTTCTCTGCCTGTTTTAGCCGCCGTCCTTGCAGTACTGGGATACTCGGTTAACGAGTCGGTAGTTATTTTTGACCGTATTCGCGAAAACTTTAAGCGGCTGCGTAAGTTACAGACTACAGCTATTATTGACAACGCCATCACCTCAACAATGAGCCGAACAATCATTACTCACGGATGTACGCAATTAATGGTTTTGTCGATGCTGCTTTTTGGAGGCGAAACACTTCACTACTTTGCCCTTGCATTAACAATAGGTATTTTGTTTGGAATCTACTCCTCTGTCTTCGTTGCAGCAGCAATCGCTATGTGGTTAGGCATTAAAAGAGAGGACTTAATCAAAAGCAACTCCTCTGGAGCTGACTTTGACCCTAATGATCCCAACTCTGGTGCAGTCGTTTAATTTGTTTATTTAATTGGGCAGTCCCCGCCTTCCCTTTATTTGTCCCACTAATTGGTTCGCCTGAGCGCGGTGACACTAACCTGCGCAGGTCAGCCCTAAGTGCTGGGCTAGAGGATTAAATTGCTTACGTAAGCCCACTCTTTAATTTCAGTGAGAGACTCTGTCCTCATCATCATCACAAAGCTCGTCTAGTATTAGCACATCTGGTTCTATTCCAAAGCTCCAGTAAACCATTAAAATAATGATCTTAAAGTCATCTAATGCTATTTGCTCAACAGGGGAAGCTAGCGCTCGATCCAAAACAATCTCTCGCATCGCACACGGCATAACTCCCACGTTTTCTAGGAAGTTTAGAAAGCCCAAACACTCGATGCCAAGTCTTGAGAGCTCGTGTTGCGAATAAATTCGCAAACTGTTGGGGGACGGATCAATCGAGAGCGGTTGTTGGTGCTGTTGCAAATTAAGTAACAAGCTAGGCGCGGGAATAGTAAAACTCGTATTCTTCTTGGGCGTAATATCGATGAGGTCGGCGCTTTTGGAAGCCGCATCTAAACCCTCAAGCCAATGAAGAGCTTGCTCTATTTCGTCGCCCTCAAAGCCCGCGGCGCTGAGGCGACGACCCAGGAGCGGTAGCTCTGGGCAAGCACCAGCTTCCCAGTAATGTTCGTAGACAAAAACAAGTACGTCAAACATATGAGTTCACTATACAACGGATTTTAAGTTTTTTTAAATAATCTTTAAAAAAAACTCATTCAATGCTTTTTTTCTAAATATCCTATTTAAAAATAAGGTGTTTTTAAATTTTCAAATAAAAAGGGCCTTCTTTAGACTTCTAAATGACACACGTCATTAAATCGGCGAAAATATATATCTATGGCTTTACTGAACATACTTTGCTACCCAGACCCTCGCTTATATACAGTTGCCAAGCCTGTGGTCGAGATAACCGAGAGCATTACCGTGTTGATTGAGAACATGATTGAGACAATGTACGAATCAAACGGTATCGGCCTGGCCGCGACCCAAGTTGATGTTCATCAGCGCATTATCGTAATTGATGTATCTGAGGAAAGATCGTCTCCAATTGTGCTCATAAATCCTGAAATATTGTGGTTGCATTCGGAACGAGTAAAGGGAGACGAGGGTTGTCTATCTGTTCCAAATACATATGACGGGGTGGAAAGAGCTATTGAGGTGAGGGTTTCAGCGATGGACCAAAAAGGCAAGACAAGAGAGTTGCATGCAAAAGAATTGTTTGCTGTTTGTGTTCAACACGAGATGGATCACTTAGAGGGTAAGGTTTTTGTTGATTATTTATCGCCTCTAAAGCGCAACAGAATAAAGACAAAAATGTTGAAGCTACAACGCGAACAAAATCGTTGAGCTCAAACGCACACATAAATCATCTAAGCGTTGACTCAGCGCAACTCACCTCATCTGCGCTCAGAATTGTTTTTGCGGGGACTCCGGAGTTCGCTTTAACAGCGCTTGCACACATCCATTCTCATCAGCCACGTAATCACCATGTTGTTGGAGTCCTCACTCAGCCGGATAGGCCAGCGGGCAGGGGCATGCATTTGCAAGCCTCAAGCGTGAAAGTCTTTGCAAACGAGAACGCGATCCCAACATGCCAGCCAAGGAGTCTCAAATTGGAGGGTAAGTATCCTCAGGACGCCCAAGATGCAAAAAAGTTTATTGAGAATTTACGACCTGATGTGATCGTAGTTGCTGCGTACGGCTTAATTCTTCCAAAATGGGTGCTTCAAATTAGTCGATTGGGGTGCATTAATATTCACGCCTCATTACTTCCCCGCTGGAGGGGTGCTGCCCCAATACATAGAGCGATTGAGGCAGGGGATTTAGAGACGGGTGTCTGTATTATGCAAATGGATACAGACCTTGATACGGGGCCAATTTTACTGTCTGAGTCTTGTTTGATCGAGCCACTAGAAACTACTGCGACTCTTCACAAAAAGCTTTCACATATAGGTGCACGCCTATTAATGCAATCGCTCGACACATTATTAACTTTAAAGCCCATCCAGCAAGCCCATGAAGGGGTTACTTACGCGAGCAAGATCGAAAAACTTGAAACATGGATTAATTGGGGTATGGATTCGATCTCAATTGAACGCAAATTAAGAGCATTTTCACCCACCCCTGGTCTGCAAACTCTTCTCGGTGGGGAGACCTTAAAAATTTGGGCTGCGCAGGTTTGTAGCGAAAGAGATAGCAGTGATTTTTTGAGCGCATCTCCTTGCGGCACCATCGTTAATGTTTCCCCCATGGGAATTGATATTCGCACAGGTAATGGCATTTTGAGAGTCACTGAACTGCAAAGGGCTGGTGCAAAGCGAATGTCATCATCCTCCTTTTTGCACGGATCCCCGCTCGCTAAAGGCACTTGTTTTGACTCCCCCTCACAAGCCCTTCCTAACAGTGTCCAGTCTGACTAAAAGGCACATGTTTTTTCTTAGAACAAACTATTCTCACCCCTCCTTTTGGGTTGGCGTTAAAGACATCAGTGGTGCTGCCCCCGGGGTTGCCGCCTGGGGAATGATGATTGGCGTAAGTATGATCCAATCCGGCATGAGCGTGGTGGACTCTGTGGCTATGACGTTGCTGGTATTTGCGGGAAGTTCTCAATTAGCTGCAATACCATTAATTGTTGCGGGTGCACCGCTGTGGGTTATTTGGACAACCGCTTTTTGCGTGAACCTGCGTTTTGTCGTGTTCAGTGCGCACCTGAGAGACTATATGATGAGTTGGCCCAGATGGCACAGGCTATGTGCTGCTTATTTGACTGCTGACCTATCTTATGTTCAATTTATAAAGCGGTTTGAGAAACCTGCCACAGATGCTGAGGGCCAACAAAGCGAACAAGCCTACTTGGCGGGAAGTTGCTTTTTAAATTGGTTAAGTTGGGTGAGTGCAAGTTTGTTGGGCGTTATCCTCGCTCACTATATTCCTGTGCAGTGGGGTCTGAGCTTTGCGGGTGTTTTAGCACTTGTCGGGGTGGCCTGCTCGCTGGCTAACTCATCACTTAAGATTATTTCGTGTTTGATTGGGGGGTTGGTTGCAATTGCTAGCTTCCTTCTTCCCTTAAAACTCAACATTCTTTTAGCCATTGCAAGCTCGGTTTGTGTGTGTCTGTTTGTTGAAGCATATTTATCGCCCCAAGATAAATCTCAAAAATAATTACCTCATGACAGAAGCTCGTACTCTGCTATGCATTTTGGGACTCGCCCTAATTACTCTTATCACGCGCTCCTTTTTCTTTATGTCTGAGCGGCAGTGGAAACTGCCCGCTCTAATTGAGCGAGGTTTACAATTTGCTCCTATAGCTGCTTTGTCAGCTGTGATCTTCCCAGAAATATTTTTGTGGGAAGATCAGTTTTCACAACTGCTGAGTAATCCAAAAATTTATGGGGTAATTGCTGGAGCGGCTTTTTTTGTCCTTAAGCGGGGCGAAGGACAAGCAGTTTTTGGTACTATTGTGGTTGGAATGCTAACCTATTTACCTCTTCATTTGATATTAGGCTGGAATTAATCAGCGTCGTTTTAAGACTTTCACAATGATCAATAAATTTGTCAACTCTATATCTGAAGCACTCTCAGGAGTGCACTCTGGTGCCTCTGTTATGGTTGGTGGGTTCGGAACTGCAGGCATCCCAAACGAACTTATTGAGGGATTGATTCAGGTTTTGGAGGATGAGGATATCCAAGATTTGACAATAATTAACAATAACGCTGGAAACGGTGATCACGGTCTTGCTGCTTTGTTGAAAACACAAAGGGTTAATAAGATCATTTGTAGCTACCCTCGCCAAGTCGACTCATACATTTTTGATTCCCTTTACAAAGCCGGAAAGTTAACGCTGGAGCTTGTTCCGCAAGGCAACTTGGCGGAGCGCATTAGAGCGGCCGGCGCAGGTATTGGGGCATTTTTTACTCCTACTGGATACGGCACAGAGTTGGCAAAAAATCCGGACGGCTCTCTTAAAGAAACACGGGAGATAAATGGGCGGATGTACGTTCTTGAGTACCCCATTCACGCAGACTTTGCCCTTATTAAAGCTTATAAAGGAGATAGATGGGGCAATCTTATATACCGAAAATCGGCCCGTAATTTTGGACCTATCATGGCTATGGCTGCCAAATGCACCATTGCCTCAGTGTATGAAATGGTTGATCTTGGAGGACTAGATCCTGAGTCCATCATTACGCCTGGTATTTTTGTAAATAGGGTTGTTTTAGTCCCTGAGCCAAGCCATCAAGTGGCTTAATTCCAAAGAGTGTTTTATGAGTTACAAAACGAAAACCAAAGACGACATCGCGGCCCGTATTGCCCAAGATATCCCAAGCGGCGCCTATGTAAATCTGGGAATAGGAATGCCTGTTATGGTTGCAAACCACATTAGGCCAGAATCGGAGGTTTGCCTACATAGCGAAAACGGCATCTTAGGGATGGGGGGCTCACCGTCGAAGGGACAAGAAGACTATGACCTCATTAACGCGAGCAAACAACCCGTTAGTCTGTTGGCGGGAGGTGCGTATTTTCACCACGCCGATAGTTTTGCAATGATGCGGGCGGGCCATCTCGACATTTGCGTTCTGGGTGCGTTTCAAGTATCAATAAAGGGCGATTTGGCGAACTGGCATACTGGCGCAGTAGGTGATATCCCCGCAGTTGGCGGGGCAATGGACTTAGCCATCGGGGCTAAACAAACTTGGGTCATGATGGATTTATTAACCAAATCCGGCCACAGCAAAATAGTTTCTCACTGCTCTTACCCGTTAACTGGTTTGGGCTGCGTTAAACGTATTTACACCGATCACGGCACTTTCGACTGCGCACAGGACGGCCTATGGGTTGTCGATATGGTTGAGGGCTTGAGTATCATTGAGCTTAAAGAACTTATCGGTGTTCCAGTTCGACAAAGAAATTACATATAGAGAGCCTTTTAAGATGAATATTATCCGTTTCAAGGATTTGTGCGACAACGGGCAGGTCAGTGGCAAGCGTGTATTTATTAGAGCAGATTTGAACGTCCCATTGGGTGCGAACGGTCACATCACTGAGGATACCCGCATCAAAGCGTCCATCCCTTGCATTGAAATGGCCCTTAAAGCGGGCGCAGCTGTGATGGTCACTTCACATCTTGGACGCCCTACTGAGGGCGTAATTACTGAGCCTGACTCTTTAAATCCTGTCTGTGAAAGGATAAGCCAATTAATGGGTCTACCAGTTAAGTTGTTAACTAATTGGGTAGAGGGCGTAAACGTTGCGGCGGGGGAGGTCGTGCTTCTTGAAAATTGCAGGGTTAATGTGGGTGAGAAAAAAAATGACATCACTCTTTCAAAAAAAATGGCTTCTCTTTGCGATATCTACGTAAATGATGCTTTTGGTACTGCGCACCGCGCTGAGGCGACTACTTACGGAATCGCGCAATACGCACCGATTGCCTGCGCAGGACCGCTTTTGTCAGCAGAGATAGATGCTATTTCTAAGGCTTTAGCAAGCCCAGCAAGGCCCCTAGTCGCTATAGTAGCGGGCTCTAAAGTTTCCACCAAACTCTCCATTCTGGAGTCGCTGTCCGGGAAAGTGGATCAGCTAATAGTGGGAGGGGGAATTGCCAACACTTTTTTGCTTGCGCAAGGGTATTCGATTGGTAAGAGCTTGGCTGAACCTGGCCTAGTTGATCAAGCACTCGCTGTAATGAAAGCCATGAGGTCCAGGGGAGCTGAGGTGCCCCTACCGTTAGATGTTGTAGTCGCAAAGAGTTTTGATTCTGCTGCCCAACCCACAGTAAAACTTATCAAGGAAATTGACGCTGATGACTTGATTCTAGATATTGGGCCAATTACAGCTCAGACTCTCAGCACTCAGTTACTTAGTGCGGGCACCATAGTTTGGAATGGTCCAGTAGGGGTTTTTGAGTTTGATGCCTTCTCTAAAGGAACAAAGGCAATAGCTGAGGCAATAGCCTCTTCAAAGGCTTTTACACTAGCAGGGGGGGGGGACACATTAGCTGCGATTGCTAAATACGGCATCGAGGACAAAATTGACTATATATCCACAGGCGGCGGCGCGTTCCTAGAGATTTTGGAAGGAAAAACCCTTCCAGCCTTTCAGATACTGTTAAACCGTTATCAAAATAATTGATCGCGGCGTTTTAGATTCTTATAATAATTTTGAGATGAAATGGCTTAAGTCTTAAGCCGCAATGGGTGTAGGGACGCTTGTAAAGTGCCCTTTGTAGTCGGTCCAACATCTGTTGGAAAAATCATAGAGCTTGCAACACTTTGCAGTTTCAAAATACCAGGACCAGGAAAAAGGTTGAATAATGATTCTCTCAGGCAACAGCTTTTCTAATTTAGCTTGAGCTGATTTAAGTTTGTACAAAGGAATACTCATATCAACGTGATGAGCCGTATGCTCCATGATATGGTGCATTAATGCTCCAATTTGAAATGGGAAGGTGAGGTGTACGGTTGTTGATACAAAGGGTTGCGCTTTTGACCATGCACTGCGATCATCATGCCATGAAACTTTAACGTGGGTATGATGCACATAAACAACGAATCCAATCATCGAACACCAAAACATGAAGGGGACGACAACTGTTGTAAATAATACCCATGCTATTGACTGTTGGGTGAACAAGGCAGCACTTACGCTTAAAGCCAACCAAGTTATGGCGAAACCACAAACCAATAAATTATCTTGTATAAAGATAGGTCTCTTTGTGGGCATTTGTTCTGTTGATGGGAAGATCATTTTATTCCACCAAATCTCAATCATGTAATAGATCCCTGGGGCCCAACCGCTTCTATATAAGCGGTCCCGCATGCGGGAGAAAAAACCTAATTGAGAGTACTCTTCTTTTGTAAGCGGGGCCCAAACAAAATCAAAGCCCTTTAGATTGGTGTATCCGTGGTGCACTACATTGTGCCCAATATCCCATAAACTAAAGGGGGTGAGGGAAGCTAAAAACGCTATTCTGCCGAGCCATTTATTAAGATTTCTATGCGGGGTTAAGCTCTGATGACAAGCGTCATGACCAATAATGAAAAGCCGTCCAATGCAAAAGCCCGCTGCCACTGAGCATAAGAGTTGTGCCGTAGCGGTTTCGCAAAAAACAGCCCCCGCCATAAAAGCGGCCCAAAGTGAATAGTCCAGAATAAGCAGAGCAACTGCGTTAAAAGTTGTCTTAGCTGAAAGCGGTATAAGCCATTCCCGGATTATTTTTCTATGTGGGATTGGCTCACCTGGTGGTATAGGTACTTCAGGAACGTTCATTTAGTGGCTCTCTTATTTCAATGTGAAATAAACGTGGAAATGCCTAAAACACCTCCCGTTCAAAATTATTTCTAATTGTACCTACCCCACTTAACAATTGGAACAAAAATGCTCGATAGCCTTGTAATTTGTATTTGTTTTTGTGAAACTCACCTATTTGAACCTATAACCTTTCAATTTATTGACTTGAAGTTGATTCAAACGCTTGCCAAGCCGCTTGTTAACCCGCGTACTAAGGAGCTGAATTTCATGTGAAAATCATCGACCCTCGGGATTTAAATATCTTTTAATTCAAACCCCTTGCTCGCTTTAAGCGCCCTTTAACTATCCTTAATTCAATAATCAACATGAAGACACGCCGTGCCACCAAAATAGTTGCCACTCTTGGCCCGTCAACAAAGGATCCTGCTGTACTTGAACAATTACTGCGTGCAGGGGTCAATGTTGTGCGCATGAACTTTAGTCATGGTAAGGCCCAGGATCACATTGATATGGCAAAAAGAGTCCGCGATATCTCTGCCAAAATTGGTATTGAGGTGGCGATCATGGCAGATCTACAGGGGCCCAAAATTCGGGTGGGCAAATTTGCCGAGGATTTTGTTATGCTCCAAACGGGAGAAAGCTTTGTTTTAGACTCCTCGAGGGAGAAATTAGGGGACATTGCGGGTGTGGGGCTAGACTACAAAGAGTTACCTCAAGATGTTCGCGCTGAAGACGTCTTGCTATTAAACGATGGAATGATTGTTTTAGTCGTAGACAAAGTAGTGGGAGAGGCCATCCATACGAAAGTAAGAGTGGGTGGGAAGCTATCAAACAACAAGGGCATCAATAAACAAGGAGGTGGCCTAAGTGCTGCAGCACTGACCTCTAAGGACATGGACGATATCAAGATTGCCATGAGCTTCCAAGCTGATTATGTCGCTGTCAGTTTTCCAAAAAATGCGACCGACATGGAGATGGCCCGCCAACTCTGCACCGTGGCCGCAACTGCGTATAAACACAAACCCGGGATGATTGCCAAGATTGAAAGAGCTGAGGCAATACCCAATCTTGAAGAAATTTTGATGGCCAGTGACGGGATTATGGTTGCCCGGGGGGATCTAGCGGTGGAGGTTGGCAACGCAACAGTCCCAGCCCTTCAAAAGAGGATGATTAAAATGGCCAGAGAGGCGGATAAGCTAGTGATTACAGCAACTCAAATGATGGAGAGCATGATCACCAACCCCTCTCCAACCAGGGCCGAGGTAAGTGATGTGGCAAATGCTGTGCTAGACGGCACAGACGCAGTCATGCTGAGCGCGGAGACGGCTGCGGGCAGCTTTCCATTAGAGACTGTGCAGCAAATGGCTCAGATTTGCGAGGCAGCGGAGGCGGCAGAAATTGTTGAGCTAGACAATGATTTTCTAGGAAAAACATTCACGCGTATAGATCAAACAATCGCCCTTGGTGCATTGTTTACAGCTCATCACCTTGGCGCCAAAGCGTTAATTGCTCTTACGGAATCGGGCTCTACTCCACTTTGGATGAGCAGACACAAAATACACATTCCAATTTATGCGCTTACCCATAAAGTTAGCACTCAGCGCAAAATGGCTTTGTATAGAAACGTAGAAGCTTTGTTGTTAGACACTAGTCTAGATAGAGATACTGCGTTAGCTCAAGCGGAGAAGTATTTAAAGACAAACCATATTTTTCAAAAGGGCGATGTTTACGCAATTACGTGCGGAGAACCAATGGGATCTCCTGGGGGGACAAATATGCTGAAAATTAGCGAAGTATCTTAGGAGCGTTAGTTGAAAAATCTCCAATAAACTTGACACCTATTCTTGTAGAATGAAACTTCTCTATTCAACCTTTTAACCTATTGAATATCATGCCCCTCGTCACCCTTCGCGAACTACTCGATCACGCCGCAGACAACACTTACGGTATTCCCGCTTTCAATGTTAATAACCTTGAACAAGTACAAGCCATCATGGAGGCCGCTCACGAAACAGGGGCGCCCGTCATTATGCAAGCCAGTGCGGGGGCCAGGAAGTATGCGGGCGAAGGATTTTTAAAACACTTGATTCAAGCGGCCGTGGAGTCATACCCCCACGTTCCAGTTGTTATGCACCAAGACCACGGACAAAGTCCTGCTGTGTGCTCAGGGGCAATCGAACTAGGCTTTAGCTCAGTCATGATGGATGGGTCGCTTATGTCTGATGGCAAAACGATTGCAAGTTATGAATACAACTTAGAAGTTACAGACAAGGTCGTTCAAATGGCCCATAAACTTGGGGTAAGTGTTGAGGGCGAGCTTGGGTGCTTGGGAAGTTTAGAGACGATGAAAGGCGACAAAGAAGATGGTCACGGCACTGACGCTACCATGACCCGCGAGCAACTCCTAACAGACCCTGAACAAGCCGCCGACTTTGTGGGTAAAACAAAAGTCGATGCTCTGGCTATTGCGATCGGTACTAGCCACGGGGCTTACAAATTCTCTCGTAAACCCACTGGAGACATATTGGCAATAGAGCGAATCAAAGAAATCAACCGACGCATACCCAATACTCATTTGGTTATGCATGGATCATCCTCCGTTCCTCAGGATTTGCTCACCCAAATCCGCCAATTCGGTGGAAGTATGAAGGAGACTTACGGTGTTCCTATTGAAGAAATTCAGCATGCAATAAAATTTGGTGTCCGAAAAATTAATATCGATACAGACATTCGCTTAGCTATGACGGGTGCGGTAAGAGAGTTTTTCTCTAAAAATCCGGAGAAGTTTGATCCAAGGGAATTTTTAAAGCCCGCAAGAGAAGCGGCCAAACTTTTATGCAAGCAACGCTACATTGAGTTTGGGTGTGAGGGACAAGGGGCTAAAGTAAAAGGCCAATCTTTGTCCATCTTTGCCTCTAAATACTCCAGTGGCGCTCTTGCCCCCGTAGTCCAGTAAAAGGGCGCAAAAGAGGGTCGGCCCCCTTTCCTGTGCCCGCCCCATCTCAATGCGAAACCCCAAAGTCCATTAACTCTTACTGTCATGCTTGCAGCCTTACACACCAGCCATCTCACTTCCTTACCTTTGCTTGCTAGGGGCAAAGTAAGAGATAACTACGGCGTGGGGGCTGACCAAATACTTATGATTGCCAGTGACCGTATTAGCGCATTTGATGTGGTGATGGATCAGGCCATACCTGGCAAAGGCGCCTTGTTAACTCAAATGGCTTTATTTTGGTTTAATAAATTGGGGCCACTTGGTCTCAATATTTGTCCAAACCATTTGACGGGTGAAGATCCCATTCAGTTTGTTAGCCCTGAGGACAGGCCTCAAGTTGAGGGTCGCTCTATGCTTGTTAAGCGTTTGACTCCATTACCTATAGAGGCAGTTGTAAGAGGATACTTGGCCGGTAGCGGATGGTCAGAGTACAAAGCCAGTCAAAGTATATGCGGGGTTGGAGTGCCCGCGAACCTTGATAATGCCTCGCGCCTTAGTGAGCCTATTTTTACGCCTGCGGCAAAAGCCGATGCGGGCGAGCACGATGAGAATATCACTTTTAATCAAGTCGCTGACAAAGTAGGCGTTGCTCTAGCTAATAAGATTCGTGACTACAGTATAAGTTTGTATATGGCGGCGAGCGATATTGCTGCTCAAGCGGGAATTATTATTGCTGATACGAAATTTGAGTTTGGGCTTGATAAGGACGGCACCTTGGTGTTAATGGACGAAATCTTAACTCCCGACTCTTCAAGATATTGGCCTGCAGAGAATTACCAAGTCGGATCGAACCCTCCGAGTTTTGACAAACAATTTTTAAGAGACTGGCTAGAGCACGCCACTATAAACGGCGCCCCGTGGGGAAAAACATTCCCGCCGCCAACATTGCCAAAAGACGTGATCTCGAATACTACTCAAAAGTACCAAGAGGCCTGGAACAGGTTAAGTAAGTTATAAGCTTTATTGTTCAGTTAAGCGCCATACTGAGTTTTCTTCTGTATTTTGAAACCAACTCGGCTTGAGGGTCATTGGTGGCTGTACTGTTGGCAGTCAATTCGATGCCGCCCGCTGATTTGTTTCCCATCGTTTCAGGCGTTTTAGGCTTTGAGGGGCTCATAAGCTCCAAAATGGCAACATATAATTTTCTTGCAATTTCATTTTGCCAAGCTTTGTCGCGCATGATGATCTCTAATAACTCTTCCATAGAGCGAGTCATCTCTCCTGCACAAATCAGCATGCGGGCTTTTGCCAAACGGGTCTCAAAATCTCTTTTATTGCTCGTAATTAAAGAGTCAAATTGCTCCATAGACCAGCCTCCTCGCTCATCGCTTGAAGAAAATATGAGCGCCTCAAGCCAATGATTTAAAGCTTCAAACCTTAGCTGAACCGGTATTTGGGCTAAGGCGGGGGAGAGTGCATTTTTCGCCGACTCAAAGTCTCCAATCGAGATGAGCAATTTAACGTAATCAGCTCGGGCGTCGTCGTTGCCTGGGTTAAGGGATAAAGCCTCCTCTAATTTAGCGATTGCAGCGTCCGTATCCCCTGCCTCCAAAAGTTCCCCTGCAAGTTGCATATCCTCTTGAACAACTAAATCTTGGTCAGATGGAACATGTTTATCTAAAAACTCTTTGACTTTAGACTCGGGCATAGCACCCATAAAGCCGTCAACGGGTTTGCCGTCCTTCATTAAAACGCAGGTCGGGATGCTTCTTACTCCAAATGCGGCAGCTAATTGCTGTTGCTCATCTGAGTTAATTTTGACAAGCTGAAAACGTCCGCCATAATCTTGCTCTAGCTTTTCAAGTATGGGACCCAGGGACTTGCAAGGACCGCACCAAGGAGCCCAAAAATCCACCAAAACTGGATTTTTTGATGAATGCTCAATCACATCGGACTCAAAATTTTCTTCAGTAACATCTATCATAGGTAATACTCGATCGCTCGAACCGTAAAATCAATCTTTGTCTGCAGTCATTAGCTCTACAAACACCATCTTATGAAAACACCGATTATCGCCGTCGTCATGGGCTCTCAGTCTGACTGGGAAACGATGGAACATGCAACTCGTATTCTGCACGAGTTTGACATCCCTTTTGAAGCCCAAGTCTTATCTGCGCACAGAATGCCAGATGCCATGTTTACTTTCGCTGAAAAAGCGTTAAATCGTGGTTTAAAAGCGATTATCGCAGGCGCAGGCGGGGCAGCCCACTTACCCGGTATGTTGGCTGCTAAAACGACTGTCCCCGTGCTGGGGGTGCCAGTGTCAAGTCGTCACTTAAATGGTATAGATTCACTCCACAGCATAGTTCAAATGCCTAAGGGTGTCCCAGTAGCGACTTTTGCAATAGGCGTCTCCGGCGCTGCCAACGCCGCCTTATTTGCAGTCTCCATGTTGGCGCTTTCTGAACCTAAAATCCAAGAAAAGCTTCAAGCCTTTCGAGAACGCCAAACACGTGAGGCAGCCAACTCACAGTTACAACCTTTAAATTAACCGCCCTAATCCTTTTAAAGTTTTGGGGTTTTAAAGCCACCACCTCACATAACCAGTCTACGTCTGCGATGACCTCAAACCGTTCAACGTTACCCCTCTTGCCCGGGGCCACTTTAGGTGTTCTTGGAGGGGGACAACTGGGAAAAATGTTTGTGCACTGTGCCCAACGCATGGGATACAAAACAGCAGTGCTTGACCCAGATCCACAAAGTCCAGCAGGTTTGGTGAGTCATTTTCATTTGATGAAGGATTTTTCTGACGAGAATGCATTGCAAGATTTTGCACGTCTTTGCGACGGAGTTACAACTGAGTTTGAAAACGTTCCTGCACAAACCATGGAGTGGCTCTCAAACAGAGTTAGCGTCAATCCAAGCGCTTTTGCAGTCTCCATTGCGCAGGACAGAATTAGTGAGAAGCAACACTTTGTAAATTGCGGCGTTCCTGTTGCCCCTTACACCGTCATTCAAAGCCAGGCAGATGTGCGCAAAACCGATTTGGCTTTGCTGCCTGGACTTTTGAAAACTGCTCGCTTGGGTTATGACGGAAAGGGCCAAATCAAAGTTCAGAATTTGCAAGATTTAGAGACGGCATGGGACCATTTAAGTGGCTACACAAAGCACCCTATGCCTTGTGTTTTAGAGAAGCTATTGCCTCTCGATTTTGAATGTTCCGTTATTTTAGGAAGAAATAGGTCGGGGCAAATCGTTCATTTGCCCCCCCAAAGAAATATTCATAGGGACGGAATCTTAGCGTTAACGCAGGTTCATGAAGGCTGCTTCCCAGTCTCAGTGAAGAATCAGGTAATTGAGTATGCGCAGTCTATCGCCCAAAAGCTTGATTACGTAGGCGTGCTTTGCGTTGAGTTCTTTGTCCTCAAAGATCCCACAAATCATCTATCTCCTTATTCATTAGTGGTCAATGAAATTGCGCCCAGACCACATAACAGTGGACACTACAGTGTCGAGTCCTGCGATGTGTCTCAGTTTGAGCTGCAAATCAGGTGCCTTACCAACATGCCGCTGACAACACCTCGCCAGCATAGTCCAGCCGTGATGTTGAATCTTTTAGGTGATTTGTGGCAGGCCTCAAGCGTTGAACGTGATGCGCTGGCAATTGAGGAGCCCAACTGGGCCTCCATACTAAAAATCCCAGGCGCCCATTTAAATTTGTACGGAAAAGCCGAACCCCGGTTGTCGCGAAAAATGGGGCACATCACTTTTAATGGATCAAGTGTCAGTGAGATTTATGGAAGTTTAAATCAGGCAACCCATATTTTGGGCATAACCCCTTTTGTATCGCCATGATTGTGCCTGGCAAATCCATGGGCTCGCTTGATAAAGCGGTTGAATTGATACGCGCTGGTGAGCTAGTAGGGCTACCAACAGAGACTGTTTACGGGCTTGGCGCAAACGCAATGGATGATCAAGCTGTCGCAAAAATTTATGCGCTCAAAGGCCGGCCCATCGATCACCCCCTGATTGTCCACGTTTACTCAAAAGATGAGGTAGGCTATTTCTCTAACCAACTGCCTACTTTTGCCCATCATTTAATGGGCTCATTATGGCCAGGACCGTTAACACTTATCCTGCACAAGAGGGAAGGCATTGCGCGCGCGTGCACTGCGGATTTGCAAACCATCGCAATTAGGTGCCCTAAACATGAAGTCGCGCAAACTTTATTAAAAGAGTGCAAACAAGTGGGGATTTGGGGTCTTGCTGCCCCCAGTGCCAACAGGTTTGGTCGTGTAAGTCCAACAACGGCAGTGCACGTGCAAGAGGAGTTTGGGGAATCGCTTTTTGTTTTAGACGGTGGTGCGTGCGAAGTTGGTATAGAGTCCACAATTGTTGACTGCACACGCGGACGACCCATTGTCTTGCGTCCTGGAATTTTAACTTTGGAGGAGCTTTCCATATGCGCCAAAGTACCCGTCATAACAGAGCGCGATTTGATGGAAAGTAGTTCTTTAGTAGAACAAGTCGACTCACAAGCTCCACAAGCATCGGGCACCTTAGACTCGCATTACGCGCCCCGTGCATTGGTGAGACTTCTAACTCAAGCACAGATTAAGCAAAGGCTGACACATGAAAGCACCCATTCTCTTAAGCTAGGTTTATGGAGCCAACCATTAGAATTGCTAAAAAATGCTAATTTCCCTATTTATTGGCTTGAAATACCTTCCACGCCAAAAGAGTGTGCAAAAGTCTTATTTGCTCAACTCAGGGCTTTTGATGGGCTTGGAGTGGATGAAATTTGGGTACAAAGCCCCAAGAATAGTCCAGAATGGGCGGGAATTAACGATCGTTTACTACGAGCGGCTCACACAGGTACAGAACACCGTTAAACTACAAGTATTGTCTGGAGATTTGGGATGTCATTGAAATCGTTGGTAAAAAAATTGCGTTTCATCGTGTGGGCTAGCCCTCTGCTATGGATCACTTTGTTAATTGGATGCGGTACTGGCACAGTCTTAAGTCCTTTCACGCCGACTCGCATTATTGCTTTTGGCGATGCATTCATGGATGTTCGCAATCCTCGTTTTACAGTAAACGATGAAATCCCTTTAAATGTCGACCCCAAGACTCCTACCACCGCAGCGCAGTGGACAGCTCTCATAAATTCAACGAGCACGACCTACAATGCATCCACAGGCTATTATTTGACTGCTGCAAATAGTAATGCTGCTCAATTTCAAAACGGAGTAGGCGGGCCGATTTCCAAATCGAATTACTACTCATACCTCTTTAATTCCTATCTCCCCACTCAGGGCTTCATTTCAGCACTTACTAAAGTCCCTTACTACACACCGTTAATGGCCGGGATTAATGTGTTTTCTCCAGCCCTTTATGACACCGCAACGTCTAGTTATGATCTTCCCGTTAATCCTGAATTTACCGTTATTGAGCGCATAGCAGCTGACTACGGGTTCACTGCAGTCGTACCCATGACCGATATTTCTTCTCATATCGTTCCCTCAAGTTCAGGCGTTTATTCTTTTGCGCAAGCAAACGCTTTAGTACTGTCTCCTGTTCAAACGGCATGTCCCACCACTATCACATCAACAACTGTCTGCGTCGATACTCCTCAAAGTTACACTGCTAGCGCTGTTGTTACTGCTGCGGGTGGTTTGGTTACTTATCCGGCTGCCTCAACTCCTGCGCTGTCTGTTCAAGCTCAAATTGATTTATTTCTTGCAAATAATTCAATCTCGACAACAGATATGATCGTTATCAATGCAGGGACCGCAGATATTATGCTCAACACACTATCTAGCGGCGGAGCCTCTGGGGTCACAACTGCGTCGCAAAACTTTGTCAGCCAAGTCATGCGTCTTCGAAACGCCGGGGCTAAACATATCGTGGTTTTCGGCCCCCCCAATATGGGAAGATCTCCTTTTGCATACAAGTACAACTTGACCAGTTTACTTAGCAATTATTCAAAAACATTAACCAGTACAAGCTGTACTGACTTTAACTGCTCATTGGAGTTGGGGTTACAACAACAAATTGGTACTATTTCACAAAATCCAGTTATATTTGTTGATATCTCTAGCCAGACTAGTTTAATTACTGGTACTACAACTACAGGCAGTGCCAATACTTACACAAGTTTTGCAGATCCGATATACGGCGTTGCAATCGCTTTTCCTGGCGACCCTGCTTTCTCCGATGCCTCTAGCCTAAGCCCAACTAAGGCAACCGATGGCAACTATTACTGCAATTCAACCAATATCCCGCCCTTAAGTAATACAAATTATCCAAACCCTTTCTACATTAGCGGTGCCCCTGTTGTTAGTGGAACCACAATTAGTTCACTTTCGATATCGGGCTCATATCCTAACCTCAACATTGGTGGCTCCGCTTGCTACGCCAACCCGGCCTCTCCAACAAGCCAAAATGCCGTGAACAACAGTTACTCAACCCTCGGGGCTAACAGAGTCCCTTTGATTTACACGTATTTGTCCTACGCTTACGCCGATCCTATTTATTTCACTCCCTCTGTGCACAGGATGTTGGGTGACTTCATCCTTACAAAGCTAAGTCTTGCAAGCTGGAGATAGACTTTAAGATGAAATACAGTGGTTGAAATGAATCGAAATTGGTACTGAGTTAGTAAGCGCCCACCCATTCTATTAAGTAGTCCATAACGGTTTTAGCCGACTGCGCTTTAGGATGATTAATAATTGCAACCACGATAAACTGTTCCTTTTTTTTGTTTTGAAGATAGCCGGCTATACCCAGAACATCTTTAAGACTACCGGTTTTTAAGTGCCCGCTGGTTTTGACTTTACTGAGCCGCAGGGTGCCATCAATGCCGATGAGGGGCAGGGAGGCGACCATTTCAGGGTAGGTGGGCTGTTCACTCTCCCATACGAGTAGCTTGGCCAAGTCATCAGCACTTATTTTTGTCTCTCTGCTAAGTCCAGAGCCGTTGACAAACTTTGGAAGGGGCGAGCCTAGTTTTTCATTCCACCATTTATTCATCACACCTTGCGCGGCCTGTTCTGTACCTGAACCACTTAACTCCAACCCAAGAGTTAAAAAGAGTTGTTGGGCCATGACGTTGTTGCTGAATTTATTAATATCTCTTATTACCTCGGACAACTCAGGCGACTCCATACTCAAGATAGGCTTTTGGTTGCGTGGAGCCTCACCTAATTGAACTCGCCCTCGCACTGAACCACCTACCTGGGTCCACATAGCGTAAACGGATTTTTCAATAAAATGAGCAGAATCCGCGTAAGCAATAGGCCAAAGTCGCTCACCACAGCCTTGGGGATAGCCGCCTTTAAAGGTAATTTGGTTTGGGTCTTGAAAGTTCGCACGTAACGCTGCTCTGTAATCAGAGCACTCTACCCCTAACAAAGGCGCCGTAGACTGAATACTTACACCCTGCAGAGGTGGCTCCACATGAATTCGAACCACCTTGGAGGGCAAATCAGGTACAAAATTTATCAATAAAGATTTAAAGTTAATAAGGAAAGCATCCGGACTTGCGTTGTAGGGTCGCAGTGGCTCTCCATCAAATTCACTCGGGTCTTGCGCGGTCATTTCAAAAGCCTTGTGATCTAAAACTATATCGCCTTGAATTGAGACAATTCCCAAGCCACGAATTCTTCGCATCAAAAGCCACAACCTCTCAACGCCAAAGCGTGGGTCACCTCTGCCTTTGATAAATAAATTCCCTTTTAAGACACCCTCTTCAATCGGCCCATCAAGATAGACTTGTGTGCTCCAAGTATAGGCAGGACCCAAAAGGTCCATAGCAACGCTCGTCGTCACGAGCTTCATTAATGAGGCTGGATTTCTAAGGACGCTTGGGTTATGGCTAAGTATGGGCAACAAGCCGCTAGACATTGCACCGCGTATGTCTCTTTGATAAACCACAACACTGATTGCATCAAGCGGTATTTTCAAGCGCCCAAGCTCAGTCTGCATTAAATCAGGTAAAGGCTCAAGAGCAGTCGCTATTTGAGACAAAGATAGGCCAATAAGAGTAACAAATCCGCAAACAATATTTAAAGATTTTAATTTCAAGTGCGCCCTTAAGTTTCAAAAATGAATTCTTATTGGTTGAATAAACTAGGATAATCGGATGATGGGTATTCCAAAAATATTCTCTAGCCTAATGCTCCAAACAATACCCTTACGCGCTTCTTCACAGCTTTTGCAAGGCATTATGTTTGCTGTCATCACCATAGTGATATGGGTTGGATTTGTTATTATCGCAAAGGCCTCAACTCACGGTTTGCTCACCGGTCTTGACATCGCAACTCTTCGTATTTTAGGGGCCTCGGTTGTTTTATTACCGGTTGGGTATTGTTTAAACAAAAATAACGCCAAAGACAAATCGCAAATCCACAATCCTCAAAAAAATTTGACTTCGTCCTCTTTTGCGGGTCTATCCCCTTTAAGTCTCAGGCTTACAATTAACTTAGGTTTACCTGGTGGGCTGATGTTTGCAGTTTTTTCTTACAGCGGCTTTTTCTTCGCGCCAGCTGGGCACGCTGCAGTTTTACTTCAGGGAAGCCTACCCCTTTGGACAACTTTGATTGCATGGTTCATTTTAAAAGACCGAATCTCGGGTTCCCGCTATATTGGAGTCGGTTTTATTTTGACCGGTGATTTACTTGTTGGCGGTCCAAGTCTATTGAACTCCCTCAACCATGAAGGCATGTGGAGAGGAGATGCGCTTTTTATTTTGGCAAGCATCGCCTGGTCTTACTACGCAGTTATGGTTCGTCATCACCAGGTGTCTCCCCTTAAAGCGACTACGGCAATTACAGTATTTGCCTTTTTCACATTTTTACCAGCCTATTTATTTCTTTGCATGAGTGGTTTGCTAGAGTCTCATATTTTAGAGACATCAATTAGTAATGTAGCTTTTCAAATGTTTTTTCAAGGCCTTTTATCGGTTGTAGTCTCGGGTATTACGTTTAATCAAATGGTTCGCTATTTTGGACCTGTTCGTACAACTATGATCACGGCTGTGGTACCCGGTCTAGGTGCATTGGGTGCGAGTTTTATTTTAGATGAGGTGTTAATTTTGAATGTGTTCGTAGGTCTGGTGCTAGTGACTTTGGGTGTTTTATTTGGCATAGGATTTAGGTCGTCAAAAAAACAAGCCTAGCTAATTTCTTCATACCCATCAACAACTCTCAAAAAATCAACATACTCTAGTTCTTTATGAAACTTCTCGCCCTTGAAGCCAGCGCTGACACTGTCTCTGTTGCAATTCAAAAAGATAGCGACAGGGTGCAGGACCAACTCCCCGCGAGCAGCAAAAGCTCATCTTGGTTAATCCCGCGCATTCTTCAGCTCTTAGCAGAGTCTGATTTATCTTTACACTTGTTAGACGGGGTTGTATTTGGTCAGGGTCCTGGAGCTTTTACGGGTCTTAGAACGGTTTGCTCCGTGGTGCAAGGTCTGAGCTTGGGCTTAAAGCCCAAGCCAATTATTCTAGGCATCGATACTTTGATGGAACTTGCTCACGACGCCTTTAGTCAAATACACCCCACAGACACTCTAAGCCTTCAATCAAACGGCAGGTCAAATACTGTGAGGTGCCTAAGTATTTTGGATGCCAGGATGGGTCAGTGGTACGTTGGTGCGTACGAGCGAGTTAATGATCAATGGCTGACCACAGCAAAGCCTTTGGTTTGTGATCCCCTGCACCTGGTCGTTCCTACAGCTTGGCAGGGTCGCGATTTTATTGTCTCCTCTAATGTTGAACCTCCAATTCTTGAAAAGATTATGGGGCTTAAAAACCTACCCCCTGCCGCCGCCCTAATACGCTCATCACCAAGCGCACGTCTTTGTCTTGATTTAGCAATGCTTGGAAGCACACTTTACAACGCCTCAATGCATGGCTTGGCGTCTCCTTTGTACGTTAGGGAGAGAGTCGCATTTACCACTTTGGAGCGCAGTCTCATTAAGCCTAATGTGGTCATTGAGGGATAATTTGATCTCGTATCAATCATGCACTCCGTTATGGATAAAGAGGCGCCTCGCAAGATGTTGAGTTTGGATTTTAAAATACATCCTTTAGTGCCTAATAATCTAGACGCTCTACTATTGATAGAGTCTTGTAGTTACTCTCATCCATGGACGAGGACTAATTTTATGGACTCTTTTGCCGCGGGGTATTTAATGCAAGGTCTTTTTAAGACAGGTCCTCTTTGCGAGGATTTAGAGCTTGTGGGTTATTACGTTGCAATGAAAGGCGTTGATGAGTACCATTTATTAAATCTCACCGTTTCCCCCTCATTTCAACGCAGGGGGTTAGCAAAGTGCATGTTAAATGTACTCCAAAACGCAGCAAAATTGGCACATTTGAACTGGATTTGGCTAGAGGTCAGAGAAAGCAACCGAACTGCAATTGCCCTTTATACTGCTTATGGGTTTAGTAAGACGGGGGAGAGAAAAAATTACTACCCCTTGGGCAAATTAGGCTCAAATTTGCGTGAAAACGCTGTGCTTATGAGTATGAACATTTAAAAATGCATCTAGACCTACGTCAAGTCAAAATCCTTCAAGAGATGGGACTATCCCATCCTTATTTATCTTTACCGGGTAAGGGTACTACTCGCTCACAAAAAAAATCTGCGGGTGAATCCCCGGCTAAGTCTAACGCCAGCCTACCCCAATTAGTGACAGAAATTGTTTCCTCTGCCTCTTCGCGCTCTTTGTTGGTCGCACCCATCCAACAAACTCAGCTTGCAATGGGCCCATCCCCTCTAGCAACGAGCTATGACCCGGTTGAAGTATCAACTCTTGGTTGGGAGGATTTAAAAACCAATGCCTTAACCTGTGTTTCATGCGATCTATCCAAAACCCGAAGACAAGTCTGCTTTGGCTCGCAGATCGACGCCACCAGTAACAAGTCACACCCTCCCTCGGCAATCCAATGCGCAGATGAATTGGATTGGTTGATCGTTGATTTCATTCCCACTGATTTGGAGGATCAGACGCAAAACCCGCTCCTAAGTGAGTCAGGGCAGTTATTGGGAAATATGCTGAGGGCGCTAAGACACCTGGGTAAATCTAAAATCACAAAGGAAGGGGCTGAGCGCAAAAACTCTTTGTCTATAAGTCTTATCAATGCAGTTAAATGTCATGCTCCTGGGGGGAGAGGGGCATCTGCGTTTGAGGTCGGGCAGTGTCGCCCTTATTTAAGAAGACAGATAGAGCTTTTAAAGCCCAAAGCGATACTGATATTGGGCCAGCATGCTTTCAAAGCCGTCTTTCCCCTTGAGCAAAAAGAGGGGATTACGACTGCTGCTGCGGCCACTCCATTTACACACCTAAGGTCACAAACTCGCTACATCAATAGCACTCCTACCTTTATTACGTATCATCCCAGTTATTTACTCACTCACCCCGAGGATAAGTCCAAGGCTTGGCAAGATTTATTTAAAGCATATCAACAGACCGTAAGTGTGAATTTATAGGCCTTAAATTTCTTTTAATTTAGGGTCCCACCAGTTTTAGCAAAGGGGGCCTCCACCAATTTTTAGGCGCAAGTGCGCCTAAAAGCAACGCTGCGAGTTTGGTGGTTTGGGGTATTGGCTGGATGTTGGGCTTTTTGCCTTTGTCTTTGTATCAGAGTGGCCTGTTTTGCTGCTCTAAATAGGTCTTTAGCACCTCTATTGGCGCACCGCCGGCGCTGATGGCACAACAACTGATGCTCCAAAGAAACGGCTCCGCGCCGAAGAGGGCAAGTTCTGTCTCAATGTCACGCCGCAAAATGCAGGGGGAAACTCACAAGAACATAGATGAGATCGCTTTCTCCATTGAAATCGATCAACTCCCCCATCCCTAGATAAAAGCCGTTCTTTGGCCGATTGCTCAGTAACTTTTAGCATGCTGTCGGTCAAACGCCTCTTACGGTATTTTGTTACTTTTATTACTTTTATTACAAGAGCCAAGTGATAATTTAGAGCGTCAACGCAGTGGTGGCGAGCTTTAATTGTTGCTTTTGTCGTATATCACCCATATACTTTAGAGAATGCAAAACCGCAAGGTAACCTAGCCGTTTTATGAGTCGCCCAAACAGGTGCTTGAGTTGACGCGTCAACTTCACTCTCATAACAACGTATGGAATGCGGCCTTGGAAGAGGGCGAGGAAGTCAATCTCCTAGGAGGACTAGTGCAAGTCTTCTCTCAGGCGTGCGCTAAACCTAGGCTCCAAATGAAAAAAACGTTTGCAAACAGGCATCACAACTGTACCGAATGCGGTTATGAAAATGACCGGAACGCGGCTTCAGCCTTGATGGTTTTGAAGTGGGCTTTGGGAACTTTGCCCAAACTTCGAAAAGAGAAGATCAAAAAACTAAGCGGGCAGGAACTGTCCGAGGCGGCCTAAAAACAGAGAAACCGCCTCCAACCTTGCATTTGCGGATTGGTGGCGGTATTTCATTTACTTACCTACTTTGAAGCATAACCACCTGAATATGTTGTTTACTGAAATGCTTGAGCACGCTTGCTTAAAAAACCGCTCTATGCTTTGCATAGGACTGGACCCTGATCCTCAAAAGTTTCCCCTTTTTATACGGGATAAAAGTGATTCTATTTTTGAGTTTTGTTCTCGAATTGTTGATGCAACACTTGATGTCGCAATTGCCTTTAAGCCCCAAATCGCCTACTTTGCAGCCAACCGCGCCGAGGACCAATTAGAGCGCTTGATTCATCACATAAAAAAAGTGGCTCCCACAGTCCCTGTCATTTTGGATGCGAAGCGGGGCGATATAGGCGCAACCTCAGAGCAATACGCAGTAGAGGCGTTTGAACGGTATAAGGCAGACGCGGTGACGCTGTCTCCTTATATGGGTTTTGATACATTAGAGCCTTATTTAAAATATACGGATAAGGGTTTGTTTTTGTTATGTCGAACCTCCAACCCCAGTGGCGGCGAGTTACAGGATCTGCGCATTTCAAGTGGTGAGGGGGCCACTTTTTTATACGAGCATGTTGCTCAGCTTGCGCAAAATCAATGGAACAAAACCGGTCAAGTTGGTCTCGTTGTTGGTGCGACTTTCCCACTTGAAGTTGCAAATGTCAGGCGGTGGGCACCGAGTTTGCCTTTGTTAATTCCAGGCATCGGCGCGCAAGGAGGAGATGCTGTGAGCACGGTTCGTGCTGCGCGCACAAACCGTGCTCACGCAATCATCAACTCCTCACGTGCTATTTTGTACGCAGACTCAGGGATCGATTTTGATAAACGCGCACGCGAAATAGCCTTGCAAACAAGAGATTTACTCAACTCCGCCGTTCTTTAGATTTCTAAGTGGCGTGAGATTGATCAGGTGTTTGAAACATTGTTCTTTTTAAATAGGTCCCAGTAAATCCATTATCTTGTCCTGCGATGCTCTCAGGCGTTCCAACTGCGACAACTGTGCCGCCCCCGTCCCCCCCCTCGGGTCCCATATCAATTATCCAGTCCGCTGTTTTTATGACATCAAGATTGTGCTCAATCACTACAACCGTATTTCCAGCCTCCACCAGTTGATGCAACACTTTAAGTAACAAGTCAATGTCAGCAAAATGCAGTCCAGTAGTTGGCTCATCCAGGATGTACAAAGTCCGCCCCGTATCCCTCCTTGAGAGCTCTAGCGCTAGTTTTACCCTTTGTGCTTCTCCCCCTGAAAGCGTGGTTGCAGATTGTCCTAGTTTTAAGTAACTCAAACCTACATCAAGAAGTGTTTGTAACTTTCTAGCCAAGGCAGGGACTGCCTTGAAAAAAGTCAGTGCGTCCTCTACAGTTAACTCCAGGATTTGTGCGATGTTTTTGCCCTTGTACTGGACCTCTAAAGTTTCACGGTTGTAGCGCTTACCTTTGCATAAATCGCATGGGACGTAAACATCGGGTAGAAAATGCATCTCAACTTTAACAACGCCGTCCCCTTGGCACGCTTCACATCGCCCGCCAGCAACGTTAAATGAAAACCGCCCAGCCTCATATCCTCTTTCTCTTGCGATCGGCACTTCAGCCATAAGCTCTCGAATCGGGGTAAAAAGTCCTGTGTAGGTTGCAGGGTTGCTTCTTGGAGTTCTGCCTATAGGGCTTTGATCGACATTGATAACTTTATCGAAATGCTCAAGTCCAATGATCTCTGCGTGAGGTGCTGGCTCAGCGTGGGCGTGGTGGATTTGCGAGGCTGCGGCCGTATAGAGGGTGTCGTTCACGAGTGTCGATTTACCAGAGCCCGAAACACCAGTTACACACGTAAAGAGTCCAACGGGAAACTCAACGTCGATATTCTTTAGGTTATTTCCCCGAGCCCCGATTATCTGAAAGGTCTGCAAGTTTTGCGAAGCCGCTTGAGTTTGGGATGCAAGATGTGCAAAGGGGTTCACGGGTTCTGCTTGGGATGAGAATTTCTTTAAAACCGCTCTTGGATCTACCTTTTTATAAGATATTTTTTCGCTTTGAACAAGCCAAGCTCTCCTTTTTTTAGGGATGGGTATTTCAAGAACACGCGACAAATACCTGCCGGTTAAGGAAAGCGCGTTGGCTTTAATTTCAGCCGGCGTGCCTTGGGCCATTACTTGGCCTCCGTGAACTCCTGCGCCCGGGCCCATGTCGATGCAATAATCCGCGGCGAGGATCATATCCTCGTCATGCTCCACGACGATAACGCTATTGCCAATATTTCTTAGATGGGCGAGTGTTCCAATCAGTCTATCGTTATCGCGTTGATGAAGTCCAATGCTAGGCTCGTCCAAAACGTACATCACTCCGGTTAAGCCCGATCCAATTTGAGAGGCTAATCGAATTCTTTGGGCTTCTCCCCCGGAGAGGGTTTCAGCGCTTCTGGCCAAACTTAAATAATTTAGACCCACATCGTTCAAAAACTTTAATCGGGAAATAATTTCTTTCACCACCTTATCGGCAATTTCAGCCTTGGCCCCACTCAGCTTTAATGACTGGAAATACGTCCACGAATTGGCCAGTGTCATGTGATTTATTTCGTGAATCGTTCGCATTTGCTGCGACTCGCCAAGCTTTACAAACCGGGCTTCCTTGCGCAACCGAGTGCCCGCACATCCCTCACATGGCCTCAACCCGCGGTAGCGAGAGAGCTCTTCTTTGACCACTGCAGATTCACTCTCTCTATAGCGTCGCGCCATGTTGGGTATAACACCCTCAAACGGATGTTTCTTTGTGGTTTTGCGACCCTGGATCTTGGCTGTCGCTGAAGGAGCGGTCTGCGTAGAGTAACTAAATTTAATAGCCTCCTCACCCGAGCCGAACAAAATAATGTGTTGAACGCTTTCTTTTAATTCTTCAAAAGGCGTATCCACATCAAACTCATAGTGAGCAGCTAGGCTTTGTAACATCGAGAAAAAGGCTTGATTTCGTCTGTCCCATCCTTTAATAGCGCCGCTGGCTAAGCTAATGGAGGGAAACGCCACTACTCTGGAGACCTCAAACGTTTCCTCTATACCAAGTCCCTCGCAATCGGGGCAGGCTCCTTGGGGAGAGTTAAAAGAGAATAACCGCGGCTCAAGCTCTGCGATGGAAAAACTACAAACCGGGCAAGCAAACTTGGCGTTAAAAGTCTGCTCCTGCTCGGAGTCCATTTCTTTAACAAGGACGCGCCCGTCAGCCAGTCGAAGCGCAGTTTCTAGGCTCTCGGCAAGTCGTTGTTTAATGTCTTGGCGGACTTTAAGTCTGTCGATAACCACATCGATATCGTGTTTCTCATTTTTCTTCAACCCTTGCAGGTCAACTATTTCAACAATTTGTCCGTCTATTCGAAAGCGAACGAAACCCTGAGACTGCATGTCTTTAAAAACCTCTTCAAATTCGCCCTTTCTGCCTTTTACAATTGGTGCCAGGATCATTATTTTCGTATCCTCTGCCATACTTAAAACAGCATCGACCATTTGCGCAACACTAAAGGCTCGAAGCGCAATTTGATGTTCAGGGCAGTGAGGAGTTCCAGCCCTTGCAAAAAGGAGCCGCAAATAATCGTGTATTTCAGTGACTGTGCCTACTGTGGACCTTGGATTGTGACTGCCCGCTTTTTGCTCAATTGCTATTGCCGGAGATAATCCCTCGATTACATCTACATCGGGTTTGTCCATACGCTGCAAAAATTGCCGCGCGTACGCCGACAAACTCTCCACATACCGTCTTTGACCCTCTGCGTATAAAGTATCAAATGCAAGGCTCGACTTACCAGAGCCAGATAGGCCGGTGATGACAACTAATTTGTTGCGAGGAATATCAAGGTCGATATTTTTTAAGTTGTGTGTGCGAACACCCCTTAAGCTAATCATTCCTAAATTTTGCGCAAGATATGCGCCGTCTTTGGGTGCGTTCACTTCTTAATATTTTCTTTGTTAATTCAAGCTAAGAGTACCCAAACTGGGCAACCTTCAATCATACTTAAGCTAAGTGCCATTTTGAAGACGGTTGAGTAACTTAATTGCTTATAAATTCAAGTTTTTCATTTTTTTATGCCCCCGCCAGTCCTTTTAATCCTCAAGCTTTCAAGGACAGATTCTTTTTTTATGATAATTCCCTTATGATTTGAATAGTTATTGAACTTTGCTGGGGTAAGTCGTGAAGAAAATAAAAATCTGTATTGTGGGCTGCGGCGCTATTGGTACTTGGTTAGGTGCTCACCTTGCAAACTCGCCCTTAGTGGAACTTAACTGTTTGGTGCGAAAATCCTACGTAGCCCCAATCCAAGAATTAGGTTTAAGAGTAACTTTTAAACAGTCCCCCGACTCAGAGACCTTAGTTGGACAGCCTCTTTTAGTCACAGATCAAGCCCAAGAGCTTGGGCCTCAGGACTGGATCATTATCGCAATCAAGGCAACGAGTCTTCAGTCACTTGTTCCTCAGCTTTCATCTTTGATTGCGGAGAATTCCAGAATTTGGACTGCCATGAATGGTTTACCTTGGTGGTTCATGCGTGGTTTAAAGGGCCCATTGTCCAACCATTGCTTTAAAAGCATAGATCCCACGGGCGCCGTTGAGCGCGCCTTTCCCCTCAAGCACTGGGTGGGCGGGGTAGTCCACGCAAGCTGCTCCCTTCATGCAGTAGGCCATGCAGTTCACCATTTTGGCAAAGGATTAATAGTTGGGGATCCGGTTAACTCTGACGCCTCAATAAGCGCACAAGTAAACCAGTTGACTCATTTACTCAAAAGTGTAGGGCTCGACGCAATCGCCAGCTCAACGATACAAAAAGATATTTGGTATAAGTTGTGGGGGAATATGACCATGAACCCCATTAGCGCATTAACGGGCGTGACCACCGATAAGATCTTGGATGACCCATTGTTAATTCAATTTGTCTCGCAGGTCATGCAAGAAGCCAAGACCATTGGCCGTGGGATTGGGTTGCCCATTGACCAAACGCCTGAGGAGCGCCATTTAATGACCAGAAAACTGGGCGCTTTTAAAACATCTATGCTGCAAGATGTTGAGCACAAACGTCCTGTTGAGCTCGACGTTCTCTTGAGCGCTGTATTGGAGCTTGCGGCTTTAGCCAATATACAAACCCCTTTTACAAACGCCCTTATGGGTTTATCTCGCGTTCAGTTACAAGGACTTGGTTTGTACGCAAGCGCATCGTAACTTAGTTTATTTCTTGAACTTGCTGCGTTTTAATCTCCCGCAAAGTCGCTTTGGGCTGGAACACGACTAGCTAGCGCACACATCAACTCATAACCAATTGTGCCTGCGTGGCCTGCAACCTCATCTACCGCTAGTCTGTGCCCGTCTTTGCTTTGGCCCCATAAAGTGACCTCAGTCCCCACACTTACAGCAACGCCTTGCTCCAAACAAGGATTTAAATCCACTGTCATCATATCCATGCTGATTCGCCCAAACACGGGACAACGCACCCCTGAGTGCATCAACACCTGAGCACCTGGGCCAATAACCCTGGGATAGCCATCTGCGTAGCCACAAGCCACAACTCCGATCAACATATCTTTTGTAACCACATGCTCTGAGCCGTAGCCAACCTTGTCTCCAAATTTCACTTTTTGTATAGAGATAATTTTTGATCTAAGGCTTTGAGTAGGCTGCAAACCCCACTCCTGCGCAGATTTGAGCCGGGGCTCAGGACTTGCGCCATAAAGCGCAATTCCCGGTCTGACCCAGTCGTCTTGAATGCCCTCCCTTGAGAGCAGGTCCATTTGACCTAAAACAGTCCCGCTGTTGCTGAGCGAGCGCTCTCCGTTCAGGTCATGCGTGGCTTCTTTGAAAATACTTAAGCTTTGAAGCATATCGATTTCGCTCTCCGATCTTGCAAAGTGCGTCATCAAAGAGATTTCCTCGACTTGGTGCATCGAATTAAGTCTGGTCCAAATAGACCTAAATCTTGTAGGGTCAAAGCCGAGCCTATTCATGCCCGAATTTAGTTTTAAAAATATGCGATGTCCTTGCTGCGTTTTATGGGCTGCCAACATTTGAATTTGTTCTTCGTTATGCACAGTATGCCAAAGGCCCAGGCGAGAGCACAACTCTAGCTCTCTTGGTTCAAACACGCCTTCTAGCAATAAAACAGGGCCTCTCCAACCGAGGGCTCTTAGTTTTTCTGCCTCGCTTAGATCTAACAACGCAAATCCATCTGCCCCGCGTAAGGCGTCAAACACATTTTCGATCCCGTGACCATAGGCATTTGCTTTTATTACAGCCCAAACCTTGGCACTGGGCGCCTTAGATTGAATCAATCGCAAGTTGTGCTGCAAAGCAGCATAATGAATAGTACTGTGAATGGGTCTAGACATATAAGATAATGTGCAGGTCGTGTTATAACCTACAGTATTCAAATTTTAAAATCTTTATCTGCCAAAAGTCATTTGATTTATTAAATATTTCATATTCCCTGCTTTTAATTGACCTTTACTGTAATTTGAACTAAATGAAACGCGGTTTCTACATAATCATGCTGGCTCAGTTTTTCAGCTCTCTTGCTGACAATGCCCTGTTTGTGGCAGCAGTGGAGCTACTAAAAGCCAACAACGGACCGGAGTGGACCAGAGCATCTTTGGTCCCTATGTTTGCACTTTTTTATGTCGTCTTAGCCCCATTTGTTGGCGCCCTTGCTGACTCGCGCCCTAAGGGTCTCATCATGTTTGTCAGCAATGGGGTCAAGGTTTTGGGTTGTTTGATGATGCTTTTTGGAGCGTATCCACTCTTTGCTTATGCCATTGTGGGTTTAGGCGCAGCCGCTTACTCCCCCGCTAAATATGGGCTTCTAACAGAATTACTGCCAACCTCCCAACTCGTGAAAGCAAACGGTTGGATAGAGGGCTTAACCATTGCCTCCATAATATTAGGGGTGGTGTTAGGGGGACAACTTATAGGGGGTCCTCTTTCTACTTATTTGATGTCTTTTGACATTCCTGGTTTTGACACCGGGATTGACACACCCGCTGAGAGCGCGATTTGCATTTTAATTTTTGTGTATGCTTTAGCTGCTTGGTTCAATTGCCACATTCCTTTAACCATGGCGGTTATGCGGCCATTTAAGCAAAATTTAGAGCATAGCCTGTTCAAGAATTTACTTGCTTTAGTTAAAGACTTTCGCAATTGCAATTCACGTTTATGGAAAGATAAATTAGGACAAATATCGCTTTCAACGACAACTCTTTTTTGGGGCGTTAGTGGAAACCTTCGCTACATGGTTTTAGCTTGGAGCGCTGTTGCGCTTAGTTATTCCACCGTTCAAGCGGCCTCATTGGTTGGCGTGGTTGCTATTGGCACTGCTGTGGGAGCTTTAATTGCTTCCTTAAAGGCAAGACTTGATCATGCGACCCAAGTGATCCCCTTGGGCATAGTCATGGGGCTTTTGCTTTTGGGTATGAACTTCATTACCAATGTCTGGATTGCTATTCCATTTCTCATTTTTCTTGGTGGATTGGGTGGATATATGGTTGTCCCAATGAATGCGTTGCTCCAACACAGGGGACATCATCTAATGGGGGCTGGCAGATCGATTGCAGTTCAAAACTTTAATGAACAACTCTGCATCTTGATGCTAGGTGGTTTTTATGCTTTTTCCACTGGGATGGGAATGAGCGCCTTTGGAGCCATTAGTTGTTTTGGGGTTTTAGTGACCTTCATGATGTGGCTTATTTATAGATGGCACGCCTACAACCACGCTCACCACCGGGCTGAGTTGGCGACCCTACTGGTCAGCACCAGACACGACAACTAATTAAGAGCGAGGACTGGTCTAATCAGCCCTTGTTCATAAGGCTTATAAGGGATCTTTCAGGCAAAGGTCTATCACCTCAATCCAGTGGTGCACTGGAATGTCTGTTCCGCTTTGTAAATGCGCAATACATCCTACGTTTGCACTCAGTATTGCCTTTGGGTTTAGTTTTTTTAAGTGCCCCAGTTTTCTATCTTTGAGTGTATTTGAGATGCCTGGATTAAGAACAGAATATGCACCAGCAGAGCCGCAGCACAGATGAGGCTCGCAAGCTGAAACCCTCACATCAAAGCCAAGATCAGCCATAACGGTTTCCACGCCGCCCTTGAGCTTTTGGCCGTGCTGTAGGGTGCAAGGCGGATGATAGGCCTGCAAGCCTTGTTGTCTGATTTTTGTTGCGTCTAATTTGCCCTTTAAAATCTCGAGCTCCTCCCCCTTAGAGGCTATCCACTCTGATAAATCTACTGTTGCTTTGGCCACACGTTGTGCCTTGGCGGCATAAAGCGGATCATTGGCAAGCAAATGTCCATATTCTTTGACGCTTGCCCCGCACCCTGATGCTGTCATCACTAAGGCCTGAACGCCTTGATTCAATAAAGGCCACCACACATCGATATTTTTTCGCATTTGGTCAAGCGCGGCTGTTTGCGCGCTTAAGTGATGGGCAAGCGCCCCGCAACACCCTGCACCTTCTCCATAAAGGACTTCGTAGCCCATTGCGTCAAGGGTTCGGGCGGTGGCTAAGTTAACGTTTGGGGCCATAGCAGGTTGCACACAACCAGCTAATAATAGGACTCTATTCTTGGCATATGTAAATCCACCCGAAACTTGCTTGTTGCTAGGTAGATCACTCAACAGTTTTGCACTTGGGATACGCGTTTTAAGGCGCGCGCTTTTATTAACTGGCACTTTTGACTTTATTACACTTGGTAGCAAAGGACGAACAAATTGGCCTACTCTCATTGCCGCCCCAAAAAGGGGTGAGGTTAAGCCGTAACGCAAAGAGTTTCTTATTATTTTTTGAGTCCATGATCGCGGCACCTTGCTCTCAACTATTTCTCGACCAATGTCTAACAGTTGTGAGTATTGAACGCCACTTGGACAGGTGGTCTCGCAGTTTCTGCAAGTCAGGCAACGATCCAAATGCAGTTGTGTCTTTTGCGTAGGTTGTTCCCCCTCCAACATCTGCTTGATCAAATAAATACGCCCTCTTGGTCCATCCAACTCGTCTCCCAAGATTTGATAGGTAGGACAGGTTGCAGTGCAAAATCCACAGTGAACGCACTTACGAAGGATACTCTCGGCCTCCTTGCCTTTTTGGGTGTGTTTGAACTCGTTTGCTAAGTTGGTTTGCATAAGTGTTTTACTTCTCCCGGGTGGGTGATTATTGATTTCTGCGGGTGTTAAATATCCCCGACGGATCAAACTGCTTTTGCAATGCCATTTGAATACGCTGTTGAACGCCAGGCAAAGAAGGGAAAACGCCGGCTTCCTTATCAGCGATACCCCCCCGCTGACTCACTCGCCATAAATTTGCGTGGCCCCCCGCCCTAGAGGCTGCTGTGTGAATATCGTTGCTCAAATCAATTGGCGCCCATAACCAGCGCTGGGCGGCGTTCCACTCCCATGTTTGCGGCGATAAAGTACCTTGCGCTTCAATCTTTATTTCGGGGGTAACGGGGGGCACTGAAACTCGCCACAGGCAATCATTCTCATTTGGTGGGCTGAGAAAGAAGTCAGCGGTTTGGTTTTTATAGCTATTCCATAACGTTTTGGATTCGAATAGATCTAGCTCCACTACAGGAATCTTTTCTTGTGCACATTGCTTGTTTATCCACTGATAGCCTGTTTGAACGGCAGCCTTTGCTCCCTTTAATCTAATAAAAAGATTGCCGAACTGTGGTTTTGATGCGTTGACTTGGGACCAAATGCTGGCACTGATGGGTAGCGAACTTTGACCCCAATTTGAGAGCAGTTGGATCGCCTTGGCTTGACCCACCTCAACTGAGAATGTTAGCTCACATAGAGCTTTGGGTAATACCTTTAAAGAGACCTCCGTGATGACGCCAAGCGTCCCCCAAGAACCGCACAACAGCCTTGATACGTCATAGCCAGCTACATTTTTTATGACTTGCCCACCAAAGACTAATTCTTGTGCTCGACCGTTGATCATCTTTAAACCAAGTACGAAATCCCTTGCCCCTCCAGCTGCAGCCCTAGCGGGGCCACTGAGTCCGGATGCGACCATGCCCCCTATTGTGCTGAATGAGTTAAAGTTGGGAGGTTCAAACGCTAGGCACTGTCCCCTCTCGTCTAGCGCTGCCTCAACCTCTTTAAGGGGCGTTCCACTCAAAGCAGTAATATAAAGCTCACTTGGTTCGTAGTTAAGAATGCCTTGCAATCCAGAGGTCCTTAACGGAACTCCTTTAACTGAAGCCCCCCAGAAATCTTTACTCGAACCGCCCACGACCCTTATTAACGGATTTGTAGTCTCTACTTTTTTTGACTCCCCCGTCATGCTCAATGAGGCTAGGTGTAAAGCCTCTTTTATGGGCTCAACAATTTCATTTATGTTATTTTGGGGGTTACTCATCAAACTTTTTAGTTAAACCTAACCTCTTTAAATCCATGCGTTCTGATTTTTCAGTACCTAGGGGATCACAAATAATACATAACATTTTGCCTAAGTGCTCCTCATTTTGGCTTTGATGAGTAGGATCAACGCCAACTCCATGCTTAGTTCCTTTATTCAAGGCAACCCGCTGAGCCATAAACCACTATAGAGCTGATTGACCATTCACAACCTTAACCATTTCTAAGCATTTGTTAGAGTAACCCCATTCGTTATCATACCAACTGACTACTTTTACAAACGTCTTGTCCAGTGAAATACCCGCCTCTGCGTCAAATACGCTGGTGCATGGCTCTCCCCTGAAATCGGTTGCAACAACTTTGTCCTCTGTATAGCCCAATACGCCTTTGAGCGCGCCTTGGCTTTGCGCTTTCATCTCGCTACAGATTTCTTCATAAGAGGCCTCTTTTATAAGTTCAACGGTCAAATCTACAACCGATACATCTGAGGTAGGAACTCTAAAGGACATGCCGGTGAGTTTTTTATTAA
>CAIQHG010000089.1 GCA_903871545.1 uncultured Burkholderiales bacterium
AAAGTTCGCTTTTGGAACAGCGCCTATGGAGTTGTTAGTGCTGGTGGCCATGCGAGCATCGAGCAGCTCGTTGCGTATATCCAGGATCAAGAATCGCCTCCGTAGGTGACGCATGTCGCCTTCGGCTCCTTTCGCTTGACCTGCGACTAAGCTTCGCTGTAGTCGGGGGATGCGCGAAAATTTTGCTCAATTGAACAACTCAAGTAATCAACACTAGAAGAAAGACGTGAACGGTGGCAGCGGGAAAGTTTAGTACAGTTGCGACACAATCGCCTTGGCGGTGCTATTTTATGGGTGCGGGGTTGGTGCAGAGTTAGGGTGAAAGGGCAACCAATTAAGTGGTCTTATTTGATGGCCTTATTAGGTGGACTTTTTACCTTATCTTTTACCTCTTACCTCCCCCCTCATTGCCTATTTGTACCCGTAATTAATTGTTATTAACTAGAACCTGTTGGCACCTGTTAGTAACTGTCGGCACCTATGAGTGCCTGTTAAAACCAATGAGTGCTTATCAGCGCCTAGTAACCATTAGACGTGGTTGCTGTTCCCGTTTTAGATTGGGGAGTCCAGCCGCTCAGGCGCGCTGCTTCGGCTTTCACATAACTAGACATAGCAGAGCGGTCAGCAACTAACATGACCATCTGAAAGCCTTGATCGATATAGCGCTGTGTAAACTTGGAGCTTCCTGTGTGTATACCCGCAACCACATTGTGCTTTTTACAGATCTCAAGCATCTTGTTGACTGTGGCCACATGTTTTGGATCATCGTTGTCCATTACAGGGGCTAGGCCTAAGGCCAATGCGAGATCGGTTGGTCCGATGTAGGCAGCGTCAACACCAGGGGTAGAGATGATTTCCTCCATCTTCTCAATACCCTCAACGGTCTCAATCATCACCACACAAGCCATTTCTTTGTCAGAATGCTTTTGATAGTCTGCACCACCATAAAGTAGCGCCCTATTGGGTCCGTTGCTTCGCATGCCGCTTGGTGGATAACGACAAGCGGCTACGGCTTTTTCTGCCTCCTCTTTGTTACTCACCATTGGAACGATCACCCCGTACGCGCCCGCGTCCAATACTTTCATAATGACTGAGGGCTCGTTCCACGGGACACGCACAAATGGGGTGACGTCTGTGGTGGAAATGGCGGTCAACATGGGGACCACGTCAGAGTAATCGATACACCCATGCTGCATATCAATACAAAGCCAGTCAACTCCTGTGTGGGCCATCACCTCAGCTGAAAAACCACTGGGAATGGACAACCAAGCACCCACAGCCGGCTTACCCTCCCTCCAAATTTGCTTGACTTTATTCAAACGCATCGCGCTTCTCCTGCATTGATTGACTAAGATGACTATTATCCACTCAGATTGGCTCATTCTTATCGTGATCGGTATGCGTGGGTTCGGTGTGCACCTCGGCGGTATACCTTCAACGAAAGTAGAGCTAACTCAAGTCGAGAAATCTATTTTCACTTTAGATAGAAATTCTTTCATATACGCTGCCTCGTCCTTTAAACGAGAGGGTAACTCAGAGCGTGCAATATCTGTGGGCTCTAGTCCGTTGGCCCGCAGCTTTGCATTCACACTGGGGCTGCTGACTAGTTTGCGAACGGCGTCCGAGAGCTCGGCAATCACTTTTGCAGAGGTACCAGCGGGCGCAAAAATGGTGTTACCGGTCGGAATATTTTCTCCCCTTAAAACGGACGAGAGATTGGGCACACCGGGTAGACTGGGGATGGAGGTGGGTGGAACCACCGCAATCCAGTTCATCTTGCCGGCCTGCACCATGGGCCCCCCAACGGGAAGAGTCGTTATAACGGCGTCAAGGTGACCACCCGCCGCGTCTGCGATCATGGGAGGCCCACCCTTGTAGGGAACCAAGGTCATGTCGAGTCCCGCATTTTTTTGCAAAAGAAGAGCTGCCATATGATGCGGCGTTCCTATTCCCGCAAGTCCCATTTTGACATTAGGACCCAACTCCTTGGCTTTCGCTAAAAACTGATCAAGCGTCTTAACCCCGAACTGAGTGCTTACACAAAGCATCAAAATCAAATCGGCCATTGCAGCCACCGGAACCAACTCTTGCATGGGGTCTACGTTTTTAAGCGCAAGTTGGGGTACCAGCGGGTTTAAAGTGACTTGTAAATTGCTAAAGGCACCGAAAACGCCCGAATCTGGACCCGCTTTGATGACTGCGTCCATGGCAATGTTGCCCGCGGCGCCGGGCTTATTCTCTACGGATGTGAACGCGCCTAGCGAAGCGTTGAGGCCCTCAGTGCAAGAGCGTGCAATAAAGTCAGCCACCCCCCCCGCAGGGTATCCCACCATAAATCTTAGATTACGGCCACTAAGAGTTGATTGTGCAAAGCTTTGCTTAGGTAGCGAAGCTAAAGTGCCCGTTAAGGTGCCTGTTAAAGTGCCCGTTAAAGCACCCGTCAATCCATTAGCCAAGGAATAAGAGAGAAGCGAGCGTCGTTTCATGAATAAAAGCTCCAATTTTTTTTAAAAGTTATGAGTAAAGAACGCCGATTAAATCCAGCGATATAGCTAATTCTTGCTTTCCCCCTCCTGGAGCTGTCTCCACAAAATTTTGCCCGAACCTGATTTGGGTAGATGATCCATAAACTCCACCAATTTGGGCGCTTTATAAGTAGCCATCTCCTTGGCCGCCCAGTCAATAATTTGCGCCTCCTTGACTTGTCCCCTAAACTGCTCTTTGATGACGACCAAAGCCTTGACCGTCTCACCCCTATACTGATCCTTCGCCGATATCACACAGGCCTCTTGAATAGCGGGGTGCTTGTAAAGCATCAACTCAACCTCTGCAGGCCAGACCTTAAAGCCCGATGCGTTAATCATTCGCTTAAGGCGGTCGACCATGAAAAAATAACCATCCACATCCTCTTTGGCCAAGTCCCCTGTTCTTAAAAAGATCCTTCCCCCCCGGTTGATGAGCGCCTGAGCACTCGCCTCAGGGTTATTCCAGTAGCCTTTGAACACTTGCGGGCCTGAGATGATGACCTCCCCAATCTCACCGTTCTCCACCTCCTCCAACGTCAGTGGATCAACCACCAACGACTCTACCCCAAATATTGGAATACCCAGGCATTGCTTTTTAGCCCGCCCAGGCGGGTTCAGATGACTGGGGGCAATCGTCTCAGAGAGCCCATAACCCTCAACAAATGTGATGCCCATGTCCAATAACTTTTGAGCAATTGCATGGGGCATCGCAGTTCCACCTCCGTTCATGCGCTTAAGGGAGGAGATATCGTACTCTCCCACACGCGGGTTTGCGAGAAAGTCCACCACCATTGTAGGGATGCAACTAAAGGTCGAGATTTTGTAGCGCTCAATACATTTGGCGGCCAAGTCCCTATCCCAGCGAGATAATAAAACGATGGTGGAGCCAGTGTACAAAGGACCATTCATTCCACTTTGCATGCCGGTTACGTGAAACATGGGCAATACGGTGAGACGAGTGTCATCCGCTTTAGAGGAAAACCAAGACTCCCCCCCGCAAATAGTGGCCATGACGGTTGCGTGCGTGTGCATACAACCCTTGGGGTTGCCCGTTGTACCTGAGGTATAGGGCATGACACACAAATCCTGAGGGCCTGTAATTAGGGGGCCAGGCTGGAGTTGCTCGTCTAGCGCGTCACTCCATAGTGCAACCCCTGGATTGGCGCTTTGGCCCAGGCCTTCTTTAGTTTCTTTAGATACTTTTAAAGAGTCCGGCAAGGGCAAATCTGTGTCGACGCGTAAATAGTCCTTATAACTACTCACGATAACTGTGCCTAGTAGCTTTTCATCTGAATCAATGTAGGGTGCGGCGTGTTGCAAAAGTTCTTGGGAAAGAATAAGAGTTCTAGCTCCGCTGTCAAGGATGTAGTGCTTTAATTCGCCGCCTAAATTCATCGGATTGATGGGAACTACAACTGCATTGGCCCTTAAAATTGCATAGTAAGCAATAATAAACTGCGGGCAATTTTGCATATAAAGCAGAACTCGGTCACCCTTTTTGACCCCGCATTTAGTCTCCAAGTACCCTGCAAGCGCAAGCGTCTCATCCTTGAACTGCGAGAACGTGATCTGTGTGTCGTAATAGCGGATAAAGGTTTTATCGGGATACCTCGTAGCACTCACCTCAACGTTGTAATAAAGCGAGGTCTTTGGGAGAGTTAATTGCCTGGGCAATTTATCTGGCCAAAAGGGTAAGTGACGTTGTGACATATATTTAATCAACCCAAAGGGTAGACATCAATCCAACTTGACCAGTTGTTTGCCAAAGTTCTCCCCCTTCAGCATTCCAATGAAAGCCTTAGGGGTACTTTCAATACCGTGTGCAACGGTTTCCCGGTACTTTAGCTCTGCGTTTAGCACCTTCTTTCTGAGTGCGTCAATGATGGGTGGCCACGTTTGGGGCTTATCACTGACGATAAAGCCTTGAAGCTTTATACGGTTGACCAAGATGGAGCGCATTTGTTGGTTCCCGTAGGGTTGCTGGTTGTACTCAGATACCAAGCCGCAAAGAGCAATTCTCGAAAAAGGATTCATCAGTGACATCACATGCTCAAAAATAGCTCCCCCCACGTTCTCGAAAACGCAGTCAATCCCGTTTGGTACAGCCGCTTTTAAATTGTCTTTAAAAAGTGGATCATTGTGATCTACGCAGGCATCAAAATCTAATTCTTGCACCGCGTATTCACATTTGCGAGCCCCCCCTGCAACACCCACCACCCGACAACCCAGGCTTTTTGCAAGTTGTCCAACCACAGAGCCCACCGCCCCAGTAGCGGCGTCCACCAAGACGGTTTCACCCGCCTTGGGGGCACAAATATCGATCAGTCCAGTCCAAGCCGTTACGCCGGGCATGCCTAGGACGCCCAGGTAAGCGCTGGGGGAAACGAGCGAGGCATCAATGCGTTTGATTTGGTCAGCCGCGCAGGCGAAGTGAGTTTGCCATCCCGAGTAGCTCAGCACATGGTCGCCCACTTTGTACTCAGAGGAATTGGACTCGATCACTACTCCTGCTGCCTGTCCAACCATCACCGCGCCGACCTGAGCGCTCGCTGCGTAAGATTTGCCAGGCATCAACCTGCCCCGCATGTAAGGGTCTAAAGACAGCCACTCGTTTCGAATCAGTACTTGGTTATCAAGGAGCGTTGCAAGGGGTTGCTCGGTGAGCTCAAAGTCACTCTCCTGAACCCATCCGCTGGGGAACTGTTTGACGATGATTTGAAGGTTTTTTTTGCTCATTGGATGGCTTCCTTGCTGGTGTTTATATTGATTTTTTGTACTCAGTGCTTATCCAAATGTTCTTTTAGAATTGATAAGGGTGATGGGATATCAGGATTGAGTGAGTAAAGGATAAAGAACTTAATCAACAACTTAATTAACAAATGACCGAACCCCCGTCCACCGCTAGGTACTGCCCCGTAATGTGTCTAGAGGCCTCACTGGCAAAGAACACTGCTGCCCCTTTAAGGTCCTCCTCCCCCCCAATTCGCCCGAGTGGTGTTTTATCAATCACCTCACCCGAGTGTTCAGCTAACAGTCCTTGGGTCATTTTTGATGGAAAAAATCCTGGACAAATGGTGTTTACATTGATGTTGTACTTGCCCCATTCAGCCGCTAAGGCCCGGGTATGATTAACTGCAGCGCCCTTGGAGGTGTTGTACCCAATGGTTTGCATGTGGGAGGGGTTGCCGCGCAGTCCCGCTACGGAGGCGATGTTAATAATTTTTCCCTGGCGCCTTGGAATCATGGAGAGTTTGCCAATCGCTTGACTCATAAAAAACATTGCGTTGATGTTTAAATTCATCAACTTGTGCCAGGCGCTCGCTGGATAGTCCTCAGCCGCAGCGCCCCAACTGGCGCCCGCATTGTTAACCAAAATATCAACCACTTGGAGCGTCTCAAGTGCACTATTAGCAACCCTTTGAATCTGCACTTCGTCTTGGAGATCGGCCGCTATTGAGTGTGCAACGATTCCTGCCGAGCTAAGCTCTTTGACAGCGTCCCCGAGTTCGTTTTCCTTTCTAGATACCAACACCAACTCAGCCCCCATCTCTCCAAGTGCATGCGCAATTTGCAGCCCAAGACCGCGGGACCCGCCCGTAATGAGGGCTTTTTTTCCAGACAAATCAAACAATTGTTTAACGCTCATGTTCATTTCTCACTTTAACAAATAGGAACTCATCAACACACTTCAAATAAACCAGCCGCACCCTGCCCACCTCCAATGCACATCGTCACAACAACGTGTTTGGCTTTGCGTCTTTTACCTTCAATTAAAGCGTGTCCCACCAAACGCGCACCAGACACCCCGTAGGGATGTCCAACTGCAATCGCACCACCGTTTACGTTTAGCAACTCATCCGGGATTCCTAGTTTGTCTCGACAGTAAATCACCTGAACCGCAAAAGCCTCATTAAGCTCCCACAAATCAATATCAGATACCTTAAGACCGTTTCGCTCTAAAAGTCTGGGGATTGCATAGATAGGTCCAATACCCATCTCATCAGGCTCACACCCAGCCACAGCAAAGCCTTTGAATATTCCAAGGGGCTGCAGACCACGTTTTTCAGCCAAGGTGCTATTCATCACGACCACCGCACTTGCCCCGTCCGAGAATTGGCTGGCGTTGCCCGCTGTAATGACGCCCCCGGGCAAGG
Source organism: uncultured Burkholderiales bacterium (assembly GCA_903871545.1). Taxonomy (GTDB): domain Bacteria; phylum Pseudomonadota; class Gammaproteobacteria; order Burkholderiales; family Burkholderiaceae_C; genus Limnohabitans. The sequence continues at coordinate 6,680 of CAIQHG010000089.1, forward strand.
CGGACCTAATTTTGGAGACCCCCTCAAGGGTGGTGTCCGCCCTTATACCCTCATCGTGCTCGATACAAATCTCTTTGGTGAGAATGCTTTTGGTGGACGGATCAGCGACACCCATACGAACAGTCATGGGGGCGATCTCGTCCTTAAATAGCCCCAACTCTTGGGCTTTAGCGGCCCTCAGTTGGCTCCTAACCCCGTACTCATCTTGAAGCGATTTACTGATGTTGTATCTTTTTGCAACTTGTTCGGCGGTTTGAAGCATGTTCCAATAAATTTCCGGCTTTTTTTGCATCAATTCTGGATCTCTATACATATGCTGATTCATATGCTGCTGTACGCAGGAGATAGATTCGACCCCACCGGCCACCAAGAGCGGCACTTTGTCCACGATCACTCTTTGAGCGGCCATTGCGATGGCTTGCAGCCCAGAGGAGCAAAATCGGTTAATTGTGACTCCTGCGCTGGATACCGGCAAACCTGCTTGGAGCGCGATTTGTCTAGCAATGTTACCCCCCGTTGCCCCCTCAGGGGTCGCGCACCCCATGATCACATCCTCTACCTCAAAGGGGTCGACTCCGCTGCGAGAGACTGCGGCTCTCACCGCGTGTCCACCCAGACTAGCGCCGTGAGTCATGTTAAATGCGCCCTTCCAAGACTTGGCAAGCGCGGTGCGGGCGGTGCTAACTATTACTGCTTGTGTCATCCCTTGCTCCTGAGTTTGTATACAAAAATTGCTTCAAGCTAAATCCAAATTGAGGCCTCACTGATTCAATAGTGATTCAATACTGATTCAACTTTAAGTTGCCATTAAGTCAACGATTTCCCCTCCTCAATGGCTTTTAAAATAAGGGGAGCAGGCGACCAAAATGAGTCCTTCGTTTGGGCAAGCAAACTCCCCATCACAGCGGCGACGTTAAAGAGTCCGATTTGATCGGCGTACTTCATGGGCCCTCCCCTAAACAGCGGAAACCCGTATCCTGTTAAATAAACCATATCAATGTCTGAGGCACGAAGCGCTATTCCCTCCTCCAGTATCCTTGCCCCCTCATTGATCAACGCATAGATCGTGCGTTCAATGATTTCTTGCTCGCTGATTTTTACGGCCTGTACGTTATGGTCAGCCCTGAACTGCTCAATGATCGTTTGCACCTGTGGATCAGGGATTGCTTTTCTTTGACCCGCCTCGTAGCGATACCACCCTTTGCCTGTTTTTTGACCGTACCTACCGGCCTCACAAATAGCGTCGGCGAGTTTGGAGTAAATCACACTTGGTTTTTCAACATAACGACGTTTTCTAATCGCCCAACCAATATCATTTCCCGCCAAGTCACTCATCCTAAAAGGACCCATGACCATCCCCCATTTCTCTAAAGCTTGGTCCACTTGTTGGGGCGTAGCGCCTTGCTCAACGAGTTGAACGGACATACGAATGTAGTGCTCCAGCATCCTGTTGCCGATGAAGCCGTCGCATACGCCCGAGACCACAGCTGTTTTCTTAATTTTCTTACCGAGTTTCATCACGGTTGCCAAAACTTCCCTAGAGGTCTTTTTCCCCCTTACTACTTCAAGAAGCTTCATCACGTTGGCGGGACTAAAGAAGTGAGTCCCAATCACATCTTGTGGACGCTTCGTAAATGAGGCAATCACATCCACATCAAGTGTGGAGGTGTTGGTGGCCAAAATCGCTCCTGGCTTGAGGACAGCATCCAGCTTTTTAAAAACAGATTCTTTAACCTGCATTTCCTCAAACACCGCTTCCACCACCATATCCACATCTTTGAGGTCCTCAAAGCTTAGGGTCGTGCTCAGGCTAGCCATCCTTTTATCGTATTGATCTTTAGAGAGCTTTCCTTTGGCCAAAGTGTTCTCATAATTTTTCCTAATCGTAGCGACCCCCCTGTCCAAGGACTCTTGAGTGGTGTCTAACATGATGACTGGGATACCCGCGTTAAGGAAGTTCATGGCTATACCGCCTCCCATAGTGCCGGAGCCAATCACACCTAATTTTTTTATTTCCTTGAGCTGAGTGTCCTCTGTGATGTCGGGTATTTTGCTGCAAGCTCGCTCAGCCGTGAATGCGTACCGCATGGCCTTTGACTGAGGGGTCGTCATGAGCTCGAGGAAGTGCTCGCGCTCGACTTTCATGCCCTCAAGGTAGGGCTGCGAGCAAGCAGCCAACACGCACTCAATGAGGGCTACGGGAGCCGGATAATTGGGGGCAGAGGCTTTGACGGTGTTTTTAGCAAAATCAAGGTAAGCTTGGTAATTTGGATAATCTACGCTCAGATCGCGAATGCGCGCAAGTGGTTTGTTTTGTGCAACTACCTCTTTTGCAAATTGCTCAGCAAATTCGGTGAACTGATCTAAACCCTTTGTAAAAAGCTCATCCACCATACCCCACTCAGACATTTGAGCCGCTTTTACGCTATCCCCCTGGGTCATGAAGTTAAGTGCCCTCTCTAGCCCAATCACACGGGGTAATTTTTGTGTACCGCCGGCCCCTGGCAAAAGCCCTAGTTTAATCTCTGGCAGCGCGAAGATTGCATCTGCGTGGGCCACTCTGTAATGACAACCCATTGCCAACTCAAACCCACCCCCCATGCACGCGCCTTGAATAGCGGCAATGACGGGTTTGGAGCTGCGCTCCAAAAAATCAATTAAAGTGGTTAACAAAGGCTCTGTTGAGGACTCTGATTTACCAAACTCCTTGATATCAGCCCCACCGCTAAAGACTGAGTTTGCGCCTGTCAGCACAATTGCTTTGACCAAAGGGTTTGCAATCGCTTCTTGAACATCTTTGAAGATGGACCTTCGCAGCGCCAACCCCAGCCCATTAACGGGGGGGTAGCTCAGTTTAATAATTTGTACACTTTGATTCACTGTCGATTGAGTCAAACTCATAAGATGTCCTAAAAAACTTTAAATAAACCGTTTAGTTGCATTTTAATTATCAAACACACCTAGCACCGTCGACCTCTAAACACACCCCGCTGATAAAACTAGCCTCATCACTGGCCAGATAAAGGGCGGCGTTGGCGACATCAAGTGAGCTTGAAAATCGTCCTAATGGGATTGAGGCTCTAAATTTATTGAGGCGCTCCTCATCAAGCGGTCCTCCTGCAAATTCTTGAGATAACCCAGTAGTTGGGTTAAACACAGGATTAATGCAATTGACCCTGATGTTATCCGGCCCAAGCTCTGCGGCCAAAGATTTACTCGCAACGATCACAGCCCCCTTAGAGCTGTTGTACCAAGTCAAACCGGGCCTCGGGCGCACACCGGCAGTAGAGGCGACGTTGATAAAAACTCCGCCCCCTCTTTTCCTAAATAGGGGCGTAACGTGCAAAGTAGATAGATAAATGCTTTTCATGTTCACTGTAAAGCATTTATCAAAATCTTCTTCACTGACATCAAGCGCAGGTTGATTTGTGTGCGTCCAGCCCGCATTGTTGACCATGACGCTTAAGTCTTTGAAACGCTCAATCGTCTGGTCTACAAGGAATTTAAAGTCTTTTGCTTTGGTCACATCAGCTACAACATACATCGACTGACCCCCGCTTGCATTGATCTCAGCGCTGACTCTTCTGGCTGTTGCTTCATGTATGTCGTTCACCACAACTAAAGCCCCCTCCTCAGCCACTCTCTTGGCTATACCCTCCCCAATCCCTCCTCCAGCGCCCGTCACAACAATCACATGACCTTTAACTCTTTTAGAACTCTGCATTGATCTCATCTCCCGCGATTATCTGCAATATTCAAAATATTTTGGGGTTGTTGTGTGTTTTTATTTAACTTTGAGTAAGTTGACCATTAAGTTATCAAACGGTAAATCACAGAATTGTTGCCACATCACTTGCTCGTTTCTAAATTTAACCCACTCAGTATAAATTTTCTTAAACGCGGGGCTCTTAGCCGATAGCTCAAGGTATAGCTCCTCAGCGGCGTTAAACGAGGCCTGGGTGACAGCCTTTGGAAATGGTTTGAGTTGGGCGCCGTTTGCAACCAGTCTTCTAAGCGCAGATGGATTAGATACATCATATTTGGCCATTGACCACTCTGTTGCCTCCATTGCAGCAATGCGCAGGACCGTTTGATAAACGGGGGGCAGATTAGTCCACGCTGTTTTGTTGATAAAAAGCGATAGGTGAGCGGTGCCCTCCCACCATCCGGGGTAGTAGTAATATTTTGCAACCTTGTAAAGCCCAAGGCGCTCGTCATCGGCTGGCCCGACAAACTCGGCTGCATCAATGGTCCCCTTTTCCAGGGCTGGATAAACATCCCCCGCCGCGAGTTGTTGAGGAATCACGCCAAGCTTAGAGAGCACCATCCCAGCAAGCCCTCCCACCCTAAATTTAAGACCCTTCAAGTCCTCAACGCTTTTGATCTCTTTCCTATACCAGCCCGCCATTTGAGTGCCCGTGTTTCCAACAGGCAAATGAACCATTCCGTATGTATCGTAGAAATCGGCAAGTAATTTCTCCCCGCCACCTTCGTAAATCCAGGCGTTTTGTCCTCTAGAGTTGAGACCAAAAGGCAAAGCAGTACCAAAGCCAAAGGCGGGATCTTTGCCGATAAAGAAATAACTGGCAGAGTGAGCGGCCTCTACGGTACCGCCTTGGACCGCGTCAACGACTTGAAGGGCTGGCATGAGCTCTCCCGCTGCGTGCAGGGAGATGGTGAATTTGCCCCCAGTCAGCTCCCCCACTCTTTTCACCATTAGCTCCATCGCACCGTAAATGGTGAAAAGAGTTTTAGGATAACTTGAGGGAATACGCCAATGCACATCGGGCAAAGAGGCTGTATCGGCAAGCGCTTGTGTAGCGCCTGAGCCAAGTGCGGCCAAAGATGTGGCGGCGATAAACTGTCTACGTGTCATACCAGCTCTCCAAGAAATAATGAATTTAAAAAATAAACCTTAACCGAAAATCGCCACAGCTTTAGCCACTTGCTCTAGGGAGTGGGATTGGCAGGTATCTGTCACAATTTATAAGTAGTAATATTTAGTTTATTTTAGCCACCTAAAACTCACCCAGGGCTAAGTTTAAGCTAGGTAATAGCCCTCTGTTTAAGACGATCTTGCCAAAGGGGGGCATTAATTTATAACGATTTATAACGATTTAGATTAATTTGCTCGTCAAAATCAAGCCTGCCTATGCTGCAACCCAATAATCCAACAATTAGATTAAAAATACCTTTACCGCTGACAAGCAGACTGATTTAAAATTAAAGAGTGGTAATGGACAACAATTTTTAAAACGGAATAATCAACATGCGCTACAGATTACTTGGCCAAACCGGCTTATATGTATCCGAGTTGTGCCTTGGCACTATGACTTTTGGCGCCCAAGGATTTTGGGCGGTCATGGGCGGATTGAATCAATCAGATGTAAATGCTATTGTCAAAGAGTCCTTTGACAACGGAATCAATTTTATCGACACAGCCAACGTGTACTCATTAGGTGAGTCTGAAACACTTTTGGGCGAATCCATCAAAAGGTTAGGCCTGCCCAGGCAAGAACTTGTTGTAGCAACCAAATCTACGGGAATTATGAATGAGAGGTTACCCAACGATAGAGGGCAATCGAGGTACCATATCTACAACGAAGTTGACGCCAGTCTTAAAAGACTTCAGCTAGATCATATAGATCTATATCAACTCCATGGGTTTGATCCGCTCACACCTTTTGAGGAATCACTCGGTGCGTTGAATGATCTAGTTAAAGCGGGCAAAATTCGCTCCATCGGCCTGTGCAACATGGCTGCTTGGCAGATAATGAAGGCTTTAAGCGTATCCAGACTCAAGGGACTAGAGGAATTCAAGACAGTGCAGTCCTACTACTCTATAGCGGGTAGAGATTTGGAAAGAGAGGTGATCCCCCTGATCAAGGATCAGCACCTTGGCCTCATGGTCTGGAGCCCGTTGGCTGGAGGGTTTTTGTCGGGCAAGTTCAGCGAAAATGAAACCTCTCCTGAAAATTCAAGACGATCGACCTTTGACTTCCCCCCTTTGAACAAAGAACGTGCCTATAAATGCATCGATGTCATGAAACCCATTGCAAATAAGCACAACGTGTCAACTGCGCAGGTAGCTCTCGCCTGGATTTTGGCAAATAAGGCAGTGTCCTCCATTATCATCGGCGCCAGAAAACTAGAGCAATTGAGAGACAACATTAAAGCGACTCAATTGGCTTTGGACAGCGAGGACTTGGCAGCTCTTAATGCAGTGAGCGCACTTGCCGTGGAGTATCCAACATGGATGCTCGAGCTTCAGGGGCAGTATAGAGCAGCCCCCCCTGTTTTCACAAAATAAACGAACTAGATAACTGGGTAAACGCTGCCCTCCATACCCAAAATCTGTCCAGTCACGTAACTGGCTTGGGACGAGGATAAGAAAAGGGCAACGTTTGCAACCTCCTCAGGCATAGCAAGCCTCCTCAGGGGGATTTTTTGGGTTGACGCTTCAAGCACTTCATCCATCGATTTGTTGCTATTCTTTGCCTCTACTGAAATACCCTCTTTCAGGCGTTCAGTCAAAGTCAGACCAGGATTTATTCCATTAATTCGAATTTCAAACGGCCCGTACGCTGTGGCTAAGCCCGTAGTGGCAAGCATGAGGGCGGCGTTTGCTGAGCCGCCAGCTAAGTGCAAGGGGGTGGCAAACTTGCCCCCCATTCCAATTATGTTAACAATAACTCCGCTGCGACGATCCGCCATTTGTTTCACTACCGGATCAATGATATTGATATAGCTGAAGAACTTAGCTTGCATGGCGTCCATCCAGGCCTTTGGGTTCAAATCCTCAGGCGCGTATCTTTTAGCGGCACCCGCAGAGTTGATAAGAATATCGATTTCACCGAATTGAGATTTGGCAGAGTGCACCGCGCTCAAAGCTTCAACGGGATCTGTCAGGTCGCTTGCAACTGAAAAGATAGGGGTTTTGTCACCAAACTGAGTTTTTAAATTTGAAACAGCCAGGTCAAGATTTTGCTGACTTCTAGAGACTATAGTAACTTTAGCTCCCTCTAGCAAAAACCCCCTTGCACAACTAAGTCCTATGCCTTTGCTGCCACCAGTTACGACGACGTGTTTATTTGTAAATTCAGCGTACATTTTTAAATGATTGAAGTTTAAATGATCGTAAAAATAGTTTGATTAAATATACATTTAAATACATATTAGTCAAACAAACGTTGGGTTTCTTTGCTATGTAATTGCATTAAATCTAAACTACACTGCGGCGCACCAGATAATATCATTAAGATGGGGGCAATTGCTGGCTTCTTTTAATTCACCTAGGACATAAACGTAGATATTTAGAAGGTCTTCTTAACTACACCAGGTTTCACATCACAAACGCAACTGCTGAAGGTTTCAATAACGTGATCCAATTGATCAAAACCAACGCTAGAGGCTTCAGAAGTTTCGAGAGTTACAGAACGAGATTTTTGTTTCATTGTGGAAAGCTGGATTTGAGTATCTAGGTAATAATCACATCGAATTTAACGAAGAACCAAGAATTTTGAACCCGTCATTAATCCAAAACTATAGTACCTTGAGAATATGGAGTATGGAGTATGGGCTGGCGTCCGATGCAAAACTTTTTATCAGGAGTAAAAGAGTTCAAATAAAAGATTGCAAAAAAAGTAAAAACTCAAGGCTTGCAAGGTTGAAATTTTATACATATAAAAAAAGCCGATTATGGGGACTCCACAATCGGCTTGAGTAAAGACGAAAAGAATTACTTAATCGTCGCAGTCTTTTGAGCTGCGGCTACAACGTGTTCCTGCGCGTGAGCGGCATGCTCAGTGGCCGCAGCTACATGAGTTGCCGCAGCTTTATGGTCACTTGCACTCATGCATTTAGCCGCTTCACTGTGCGCTGCAGAGGCTTTACCAAGATGAGTGGCTGCTTGCACGTGGTGTTGCTGAGGAGTAACTGAAGGAGAAGTGTCTTGTGTTTTTGTTTGTGGAGTTGTCATATAAAAATTATCAGTAAAGGTTAATAAAATTTCAAAAAAATAAGTTGTGTGCTTACAACCTACGTAAAGATTATTAATCTTTTCAAATAAAACATCTGTCTGATATCACACAGTTTGAATTTGAAAAATCAATCAAATGAGAAAAACTAAATCTATTAAATAAAAACATACGAGCTACGGTTGATCGAGGTATACGAGGAGATATTTAATTTAAATTTAGCCCAAAGCTCTAAAAAAAGCAGCGACATTCAGTACTTGTCATGGGCACGGGGGCTACGTATATTTTTAGAAATGTGAGCCGACAGATACGGTAAACCCCTTAGCGGCAACATTATCTCTGTCATAAGAGTGCATGTAGTCAATTTGACCATACACCGAGGTGGTAAATTCAGTTTGTATACCCAGGCCGTAAGCGATGTCGCTGCCTTGACTGGACCCTAACATTGATGCGGTAATATCGGCTCTGACCACTCCAATTCGGGCAAACACCTCTGTACCCTGAATCACGCTGTACTTGGGCTTTAAGAAAACACCCAAACCGTTATAGCTTGCGTCGAAACCAGTTTTACTGTCTTTGTAAACCGTTTGGGTATAAAGGATATCGAGACCTAAATTTTTGTTTATTTCATTTCCTACTAAAAATCTTAGTGCAATAGGCTTTGAGTCACCTCCAGCGCCTGATAGGTCAATTTGTGAAAAACCTAATTCACCATAAAAAGAATGCTCTGAGCCGACTTGATTTTGACTTTGCGCGTGGGCCACAGAGGCACCAAAAAAAGCAATAATTGCTAGAGATATCAAGTTCGTTTTGTTCATATATTTTCCGTTAAAGTTTGAGAGGAGATCATACATTTTTAAAAAGTTTGAGTCTGTGTGTAGACGAACATTTATGATAGGAATTGACCAAAATATGGATTAGTTTTGCGTTACTACCTTCATTCCCGTCACATCAACCTCTACACGTCGATCTGGTTGTAAACACGCAATGGCATCTATAGAAGAATGCAAACCTTTACAAGCTCCAACCCCTGTTACGGGCTGGGAGCTGCCCTTACCCACTGCAATAATTTTCTGAGCGGGTATAACACCGCGCAATACGAAATAGTTTTTCACTGCTTCAGCTCTAAGTAAGGAGAGCGAATCGTTGTAAGCAACAGTCCCTATGCGATCAGTGTGGCCATCGATAGCCACTTGATCATATTCGAGACCGTTTAATTCGTTGCCAAATTTGTCCAATTCGGCTTTTCCTTCTGGAGAAATGGTTGACCTATCAAATCCAAACAACACATCTGAATTAAAAGAGACGTGAAGGTGCTGTGCAACGGGGAGAACAAGCACTGGAACTTGGATCTCTTGAATAACTATTCTCTCCACTGGCAAAGGAGCTGGCTCAGTGACTACGACAACAGGCGAAGGTTCATAGACAATACGTTCTACGACTTTAGGCTGCTGTGGTGGCGTGCCTCCAAAAGGAAAAACGAGACTTAATGTTGCGACATCAATATCTCCTCTATTTCCTATAGCATCATTAACCCTGTACCGCTCTATTTCACCTCTGAGTGACATTGATGTGTTAAATTTGTAGGAGAAACCCAGTCCAGCCTTAAAATTAGCTTCTCTAATTTGAGGGTTAGCATTGGTAGCAAAAACAGCACCTGTAGTCGTAAAACTATCCCGGGCTAGAACACTATCAACACCGATTCGTCCAAGTAAAGAAAGCTGGTTATTGAGCGGCAGTGTTCCAACATAATCTAAATTAGCACCGTCCATTACAGTTTGTCCACTCAAAGATCCAGTCGGCGTTGTAACGGATTTAAATCCAAATTGCCCTAATCTAAAAAATCCGCCCTCGATACCAAAATAAGTATTAAATTGATAGCCGCCAAATATTTTGTAAGCCGCGTCTTTATTGACATCTGAAACACTTGTATTCGTAAATCCAGTATTGGTGAGTTGTTCATTAATTTTTACATCATCAATTTTGGCCTTCCCTAATCCGCCACCTACTCCACCGTAAAATTGATTGATATTTTGTGAAATTGCATTTGTAGTTGTAAGCATTGCCAGACATACTGACAGCGTGACTAGACATTTATTCATAGTATTCTTTAAAAGTTTTAAGAGTTAGTTATTAAGGGGCATAAATAGTAGTGTTGACCATAGTGACCGAGGCATCTAATCCTATGGCCCTACCTGTTAGGACAGTTTGGATGAGTTGACCCGCGGTGGAAATGGTCATCCCTGCCTTGGCGATAACGGTGCCAACCAACACGCTGGCGTTCTCCAACCTAGCAGCACTTCCTACTTGCCAGTAAACATTTTTTGCTTGCGCCCCGTTTATTAAAATAACATTTCTAGGCGTTCCAATCAAACCAACAGTCAAAGATGTTGGCATTTGAAAGACCCAAACAGCGCCTGGGTCTCCAGAAGCGTCCAAGGTTAAGTCACCTGAACCAATAATCAGAGTTGAGACCGGAGTCAAATAAACTCCTTTTGTTAAAGTTAGGCCACCCAACTCACCAGTTGCTAAAGTCACAGTAGGCGCCAAACCTTTTAATGCGTTGTATGCGGTAAGTGCGTCCGTAGCAGCAAGAGTTGTTAATGCCAAAGACTGCACGGTACCAGGCGCGGGAGGTCCGCAAAAAATGGTGCCCGTTACCTGGCCAATATTAAGAGGTGTTTCTGTGTAGGTGTTTATTGCGTCATGAAACCCTGTAAATAGGGAACATTTGGCTGTCGTTCCCAAATCACCATTTACTACAGTGTTGGTTCCAGAATTCGTTATGCCAGCATTTCCACCAAATGCACCGTAACTTGCGATAGATCCTAAATTAACGGTTAACTCAGGTACACAGGAATTGCTACCTGTTGTAAAGTGAAGGATTTTGGCCGCAACCATAGCGGTACCACTCACATCTGTAACTCCGGTCGATATGGTTGTCAAGAATGCGCTGTTATCAGCATATCCAAAATTTGGTGAATTTTGAGTTACTGAAAAAGTAGCCGTGTTACTTGAGGAATCATAAGCGATTAAACCAGGGATGACTACCCCTGCATTAGTGATGCTAAGCGTTGTAGAGTTAATCGTTGTAGGATCCATTGCTTTACTAAAAGTAACACTTAAATTTTGTGTTCGACAAATGAGCAAAGCGTTATCTAAAGGATAGCTAGCTATAACTGTAGGCGGATCAGCTGGAACAGGAACGGTCGGTGTAGCTGCAGTCGTAAAAGTCCAGACATAATTCGTTGCTAGCGCAGTTAAAGCTGTGTCAACAACCGCAGTAGTGATTGTTGCCGTGCACGTAGTACCTGCAGGAAGTGGTGCAGCGTGATGTAAGACTGCAAGTCTATTAGCGTTATCGTACGTAACAGTCCCCGTAATCGGGGTGCCCGTTGGACATGCAACGCTAAAGCTAGAGGGTGTTAAGCTCGCCGAATTCATATCGTGACTAAAGTTTGCAGAAAGAATTGAATTTATCGAAATATCGGTAGCAATGGGAATTGCTTTCAAGGGAACCGTTGATATAACTATGGGCGGTGTAACGATGGGTGTAACGATGGGTAGGGAATCGTTTGGAGTTAAGTCAGAAGTGTTTTGTACACTTGGAGTGCCTAAAATCGGAGAAGGTCCTCCAGAGCCTCCACAACCAATAAATAATACAAAGAGTAAAACAATATATCTGCCCCGAGAGTGCATATTTAAAAAATCAAACAGTCTCATAAAAAATCCTTTATTTGGAGCGTCCAAGCGAACACATTCCATAATTAGATTTGATAAGAAATAGCTTTCAGTGTCTGTTTGCTATCGAACGTATTTTCTTTATTCAAGGTGTTGCGTATCAGACAGACTTGATTTAATTTTTTATATAAATTAAGGATATAAATTTATCTTAAATATATACACTAAGGAATTAAATATGAAATTGCGTAATACTTTATACAAAACAATCACAGTAATATTGATACGTGGATTCAAGTATGAAGTGCAACACGGTTTAGAGATTCATGGAACACCTGTTTCG
>CAIQHG010000090.1 GCA_903871545.1 uncultured Burkholderiales bacterium
AAATTCTGTAGCGATGGTTCATGTCCTCAAAAGTTTATCCATCAAAGCCCATGCTTGATAGGGTGAATCTCCGGTACAGTGTGCCCAAAGACGAACATACCTAAGATAGGTCATCTTTTATGAGTAACATCTTCCAGAATTCTTTGAGTAAAGGCCTCCAAGGACATCACTCCGAGGTCAATATTGCCTCGGGCGCGCACTGCCACGGTACTGTTCGCCACCTCCTTGTCTCCAACAACAATCAGATAAGGCGGCTTTTGCAACGAGTGCTCGCGTATTTTAAACGTTATTTTCTCATTGCGTAAGTCTTGAACCACCCTAAACCCTTGATTTTTCAGCATTTTCGAGACATTTGTCGCATATTCAGACTGTCCCTCCGAAATATTGAGAACGCAAATCTGAGTCGGGGCAAGCCAAACGGGCAAGGCGCCAGCGAACTGCTCAATCAAAATACCAATAAATCGCTCCAAACTCCCAACAATTGCGCGGTGAAGCACCACCGGTGTGTGACGCTGCCCATCCTCGCCCACATACTCCGCACCTAAGCGCTCCGGCAAGTTGGGGTCGACTTGTATCGTGCCGCACTGCCATGGACGCCCAAGAGCGTCTTTGAGTGTGTATTCAATTTTCGGACCATAAAAAGCACCCTCACCCGGCAAATACTCAAACTCGCAGCCCGAGGCCTTGAGTCCCTCTGCCAAAGCCTTTTCTGCCCTATCCCAACTCTCCTCCGATCCAATTCTTTTCTCAGGTCTTGTGGAGAGCTTGTAGATGATTTCTGTAAACCCAAAATCCTTGTATACCTTTTGCAAAAGGGTTGTAAATGCAACCACCTCTGACTGAATTTGATCCTGGGTACAAAAGATGTGACCATCATCTTGAGTAAATGCTCGAACTCGCATGATGCCGTGCAACCCCCCCGTAGGTTCATTTCGGTGACATTGACCAAATTCCCCAAACCTGAGCGGCAGATCTCTATAGCTCTTAATGCCTTGATTAAAAATCAGAATGTGGCCAGGACAATTCATGGGCTTAAGGGCGTAATCACGCTTCTCGCTCTCGGTTGTGAACATATTTTCACGGTATTTGTCCCAGTGCCCCGTTTTCTCCCACAAAGATTGATCCAAAATTTGTGGTCCCTTGACCTCTAAGTACCCGTTATCACGGTATACCCGTCTCATGTACTGCTCAACTTCTTGCCACAGTATCCAGCCCTTAGGGTGCCAAAAAACTGTTCCGGGCGAGTGCTCATCGATGTGAAACAAATCTAACTCTCGTCCAAGTTTTCGGTGGTCGCGTTTTTCCGCCTCCTCCAACATCACCAAATACTGCTGCAACTCCTCTTTGCTCGCCCAGGCAGTACCGTAAACCCTTTGGAGCATTTCGTTTTTATGGTCCCCGCGCCAGTAAGCTCCCGCCAACTTCATGAGCTTGAAGTGTTTTAATTTTCCCGTAGAGGGCACGTGCGGACCTCTGCACAGATCAGTGAACGAGCCCTCAGAGTAAAGGGAAACGTCCTCACCCGAGGGGATGGATTCAATGATCTGGGCCTTATAGTGCTCACCCAGATCTTCAAAGTACTTAACGGCTTGTTCACGCGCCATCACCGTTCTCTTGATAGGCTCGTCCTTTGCACTTAATTCGTTCATTCGCTTCTCTATAGCCACCAAGTCCTCTGGAGTGAAAGGCCTGGAGAAGGAAAAATCATAATAAAACCCATTTTCAATGACGGGTCCTATCGTGACTTGTGCCTTTGGAAAAAGCTCCTTAACCGCGTATGCAAGCAAATGCGCTGTGGAGTGGCGAATGACTTCGAGTCCGTCTGCATCTTTTGCAGTCACGATAGAGACTTTGGAGTCTTGGGCAATAACGTGGCTTGAATCAACAAGTACCCCGTTCACTCGCCCCGCAAGAGTTGCTTTGGCCAGACCCGCTCCGATGCTTTGAGCGAGTTGCTCGACTGTGACGGGAGCGTCAAACGATCTAGTGGATCCATCGGGAAGGGTGATTTGAGGCATTTTTTAGTATGAAGTTGCGTGGGTCATGTCTTAATGAAAAAGGACAAATTACTTGCCCTTTTTTTCTTCTGTATTTTTTATTATTTTTTTATATTTTTATACAACGAAAAAAGTTTCCAATCTCAGATGTCTGGGTAACTGCACAAACTGGTCTTAAAAAAGAAAATTATCTCACCTGGCAAGCCATGATTGATGAAGAATGTGATTTTACCTCGGCCTTTTGATCCATAAGTTTTGTTAGTGAAATACCCGCGACTAAACGCCTTTCGGCGCTGTAGTCGGGGCATCTGATTTCGCAATCAAATATTCCTGCTTCGTCTGCTGCTGCATGGACATGGCTTGCGCCTCACCATGG
>CAIQHG010000091.1 GCA_903871545.1 uncultured Burkholderiales bacterium
ATAGACGGTCCTGTAGGTGTTCTTTTAAAGCACCAAGACCGCACGCCCATGCGTCCTGCACATATCCACTTCATCGCGATTAGGGAGGGCTATAGAGTCCTGTCCACTCAGATTTTCGATGAGACGGATCCACACATCGATACAGACGTGGTTTTTGGCGCTGTCGGCTCGTTAGTTAGAGCCCTGCATACTCACCCCAAAAATCCAGATGCACTCTACCTTGAGGTGAGTATCACCCTCGAGGCAGGCGAGACAAGAATTCCTAAGCCACCCTTGGATTGACCACTACTGGCTTAAACGCCCTATCAGATGATTCACTGTGGTCGAAACTGGACTTTAGAATTCATTAGAATTACAACCGATTTAGCTTCTAGCAAGTTCAAGCAACTACCAAGCATTGATAACTGCTTGGTAGATTTGGGCTCGGACATTAAAACTAGAAATTGGGGCATCAACCTTGACCGGCTTTGCTTTTTTTCTAAATTACTCAAACTCTTGCCCAGCAATGGTTGCACCAAATTGCCAATAACCCATCATGACAAACACAAACAATCTTTCCACTTACCAACCCGTTGACCGCTTGGATCACAAAATTGCAGTGATCGTTGGGGGTGCTGGAGCTATAGGAGCCGAGACCGCTCGCCTGCTGGCGTCCAAAGGGGCTCAAATTGCAATTGTTCACCGCAAAAATGAACCCGAGCGAACCAATGCTGTTTTGAAGTCCTTAAGTGGTTCTGGCCATAAGGCCTACACAGCTTCAGTGACGGATTCAGCTTCCCTAAAACAAGTCGCCGAGCAAATAAAATCAGAGATGGGGAACGCGAACATTCTCATCAACGCCGCAGGCTTTACTGAGGCGGTACCCTTGAACGATTTAGAGGGACTAACGGATGAACTCATCGACAGCATCTTCCAAGTCAACTGGAGGGGTGTATTTGCAACTATAAGGGCCTTTGCCCCCCAAATGAAGGAAGCCAAGGACGCCGTCGTCGTCAATATCTCCTCCATAGCGGCTACGACCGGAACAGGAAGCAACTTGGCTTACGCGGCGTCTAAGGCTGCAACGGATCTCATGACCAAGTCCCTTGCTAAGGCCTTGTCCCCTGATATGCGTGTTGTGGGTATATCCCCCGGCGTTGTCAATACTGGATTTGTGCCGGGGAGATCTGAGAGTTTTAACCAAAAAGCGGCCTCTGCTACCCCCCTTAGAAGAGTCGGCGAAGCCGAAGATGTAGCACAGGCCATTTTGGCTCTCACTACATCACTTGCATTTGCAACGGGAACGACCCTTGTAGTTGACGGTGGACGACACCTAGGTGCCTGATTAAATCGCCAATTCATTTGTGGGGCTGCTTAAAAGCCGCTCCCGCCCAGGACTGTTCGTAGAGCCATTAAATAACCTTTCACAACCCTCCATACCCATGAAGTCCCTTAAGTTATTAACACCTTCACCCAACGCTGACGAAATCAAGATTGAAATCACAGAACAATCAAAGCCCGTAATTGGCCCAACTGAGGCCTTGATTAGAGTCAGCATGGCGGCTATCAACCCCTCTGACGTTAAAGCGTCATTGGGGCATATGCCGCAGGCGGTTTTCCCGAGAACGCCGGGACGAGATTATGTGGGCGTTGTTGAAGAGGGTCCTAAAGCTTGGATCGGCAAAACGGTGTTCGGGTCAGGAGGGGATGTCGGCATCACGCGTGACGGAAGTCACGCAAGCTACCTTGTACTCCCTACAACTGCGCTCATCGAGAAACCAAGCCTTCTGACTGATGCTCAAGCTGCATCCATGGGCGTACCCTATGTGACAGCTCTTGACGGATGGAGCAAAGCTGGGTACCCAGCCCCTGGGGACAAAGTCATTGTTGCAGGCGCAATGGGTAAAGTCGGGTTAGCCGCGGCCGCCCTCGCCAAGCTCTACGGCGCAACGGTCATTGGTATTAAGCGCAGAAGCACTGCAGCGGTTCCTGGGCACGCTTGCGCAGAGTTGCTAGATATGGAGGATTCTGATTTAGAACGAAAACTGATGGATCTAAGTAACGGTAGTGGCTACTCCTGTGTTTACAACACAGTCGGTAGCCCTTATCTGGACCTGGCACTCAACGTGTTGTCACATAAGGGAAAACAAATATTAATTTCAACCCTTGACAGAAACTGTCCTTTCGATATCTTCAAATTCTTTAGAAAGGAGATGACTTTTTACGGAGTGGACACTTTAAAAATGGATACAGTTGCGAGTAATCAAGTGCTGAAAAAAATACTCCCCCATATTATTTCTAAACGTCTGGAGTTACCTGATGAGGAGCGTCCCTTGATTTACACCATGGCAGATGCAGCAAAAGGATTTAGCATAACCTTTAAGAACGGCGGCGTTGGATTGCTTAAGATAGATTAAATAGTAAACAACAAAGTCCAACAGCGTCATCAAAATATCCCATAACAGGTAGTCCCTATGTACTTTACCAAAGCAGAAAAAGCAGAGCAGTACCTGTCCCCAGGACATCATCACATGACCATGCACCGTATACAGGGCAAAGATGTGAGTCCCTTAAACGGCGTCTGGTCAGCAAGATTATCCCTTGAGCCTGGGGGATTTGTGGAGCCAACCGCCTCCCCCGCTGCAAAGCTTTATATCGTTGACAGTGGTGAAATTGAATTCACCGGTGCAGAGCAAACTGTAATCATTCACAAAGGGGACTCGGTATTTGTCTTACCCAACGAAGTAAGGGCTTTTAAAGAAAACAAAGGCGAGTCCGCAGTTATGCATTTAGTAATGTTAGAGAACTACCCAACAAACTAAACGAGTTTAAAAATATTTAAAACAATCAAAGTTTGTAGCCAGCAGCAATTGCATCGTTATAAAACATCTTAACCGTATCCAAAGAATAGTCGCCGAGTGCGTGACCAATTAGAGGGAGCTTGTTCAAGATATCGTGGGTTACCGTAATAACTTGGCAACCAATTTCGTCGGCTTGGAAGATATTGAGTAACTCTCTAGGACTGGCCCAAATAAGCTCTGCGGTTGGCTTAGCTTTCAGCATATCTAGCGCCTCGGACATAAACGGTACTGGATCCCTCCCCGTACCTGCTATTCGCCCAGCAAATACGGATACATAACTCGCCACTTTGGGATCTAGAGAATCTACTACCCCCCGCACCTGCTCTAAAGTCATGATTGCAGTGACATTGAGCTTAACACCCAATGCAGCTAAATCTTTAACAAGTTCGTAGCAAGTCTCACCCCTAGTATTGGTGACTGGAATCTTGACATAAACATTGGTGCCCCAACTAGAAATCTCCAAAGCTTGTCTGTGCATCTGGGAGAAATCATCTGAGAAGACTTCAAAAGATATGGGCTTCTCCTTGACCGTATTTAGGATATCCCTGCAAAAGACGGCGTAATCCGTAATTCCCGCCTTCTTCATTAAAGTAGGGTTCGTAGTCAAGCCCTTGATAAATGGCTTGGCATACATCTCAAGCATCCCCGCTTTATCTGCGCCGTCTGCAAATATCTTTATCTTTAAGTCTTCTAGTCTTTTCATAAGGATTTATTGGTTAGACCTAATAGATAGGGCAAAGCATCTAACAAACTAGAAGCCTTAAAGTCAAAAGCCCAGGGCTGTTTCTCCTTGTAACCATAGTCTATAAAGATCGTCCTAACACCCGCTGCCTTGCCCGCGTCAATATCCCGCCAGCGATCACCCACCATGAAACTCTGACCAAGATCTATGCCCCATTTTCTAGCTGCATCCAAGATTGCACCAGGTTTGGGTTTCCTGCAAGTGCAATCATCCAGTGTGTCATGGAAACAAGTCCTGAATTCATCGATCGGTAGTTTGGACATCAAAAAATGGTTAATCTCCTCTACGGTATCTTTTGTCACAGTACCTCTAGCCACATCGGGTTGATTGGTAACAACAATCAACAAAAAACCCTCCTCCTTAAGCCTCTTTGTGGCCTCAACAACACCCGGCAAGATCGATAGCTGATCCACATTGGCCGGTGGATAGGGGGTACCCTCTTTGACCGAGGTAGCGTTCAATACACCGTCACGGTCTAGGAAAACGGCTTTATTTGGTTTTTGCGGCGTCAAGCTGCGGTCTTCTTTTTGTATGTGTTAATTATTTGGAGGACTCCCACTTGGTTTGATTGACCTTCAGTTTGGGGTGGGACACCAACAAATGCCAGATAACGGCTTGAAATGCCTCAGAATGAGGTGTTACGGTATTAGGATTAACTGTTGGGATGACAAGACAGGCATCAGCAACCTCTGCGGTGTACCCTCCGTCACGCCCAACCACCCCCGTGATCTTGGAGCCCACGCCCTTAGCGTACTTTAATGCTTCGACTAAATTCGGACTAACGTTCTTTTGCAAATTCCCACCACCCACGGAAAATATAAACACAGCATCTTTAGGAAGTAATTTACTGACCTTGAGCCACTCCACAAACACACTAGCCCAGCCCTCATCATTGGTCCTAGCGGTCAATTCGCAGACGTTATCAGTTGGGGCGTAAGACTCTATTCCAACTATTTTCCTGAAATCATTGACAGCGTGGGAGCAGTTGCCTGCACTGCCTCCCACCCCAAGGAAGAAAATACGTCCACCATCGTTTTTAACTACGGCAAGCAGATCGGCCATTCGCTCAACTTGAGTCGAGTCGATTTGTTTAAGAATTTCAATCGACTCATTCAAGTGTTGCTGTGAGTAATTCATTGCTTATCTTCCCTCGAGAAATAGTCCGTAGCCTCTTTTAGCCCTGTATGCGATCCAATCTCATAAAACCGCTCTTGCACCTCATGTCCCGCCAATTGCCCCGATTTCGATAGCTTGTGGAATACATCTGCCAAATCAAAACTGCCCCCTCCTGTCACTGAACTCTGCAAAGCATAATGGTCTAAAACCTTGGGAGTTAAAACTGAGAGCCCATAATCAATGTGAGCCATCCCTTCGTTAGGGCTCAGTTTATTGTATTCAACAAGTTGATGATCTTTAAATAAAACATTGCTCTTGTCCCACTGATTTTTATTCTTCAAAACCGTCATCAGTGCTGGTTTGCCAGACTTTTCAAAAGCATTTTGAACTAAACCAAAATCTATGGGTAAGTATGAATCTCCGTAAAGTACAAAGAACGCTTGCCCGAATGCCCTGGGAAACCTCTGCAGGGCCTGCCTGATGGCTCCGCCAGTTCCAAGTAATTTTGGACCGTCCATTGAGTAAACAACTCTGATCCCGTATCTCTGACCATCCCCCACAACGCTCTGGATCATCTCACCCAAATAACCAATACACATCACAACGGTACTGATCCCTTGGGATTTAAGGTAACGTAGTTGTCTAACGACAAATGGCTCCCCCGCCACCTCAACCAAAGACTTGGGTACTTAAATTTGTTCTTGCTGTTTTGAAAGTTTTGCATCTTGACCCAACCCTTGTCCATCAAGGCGTTGATGCAATAGTTCATACCACCCACGCTTACACCCATTTTTTCAGCCAACTCGCGCTGGGTGAGGTCTGGGTTCTCTTCCAAGATGCGCATCACCCTGAAATAGGTATCTTCTTGAATTTGTGCTTGTCGACTTGTCATTTTTAG
>CAIQHG010000092.1 GCA_903871545.1 uncultured Burkholderiales bacterium
ATGACAGATAACTACTCCCACCATTGAAAGAATCGCAAAATTGCTTAACGGCTTAACGACTCAAGGGCTCAAGGGCTCAACGACCTCCATGAAAACCTCCTTCTTATCGCGTCATGCACACACATTCAAGAGGACTGATCCAGCGCTTGATAGTGTGCAGGCTACCAAGAGCATTGCAAAACTAGCAAAACTCGGCTCCTTATTTGGGATTTTGCTTGGTGCTATTTATTTTGCGCCTGCAGCTTGGCTTGGGGTCGTCCTTGAAAGCGTAAGCCACAAGCATCTGTCCTTGGCCCAGGCAAGGGGAACAATGTGGAGCGGCTCTGGGGTGTTGCTGATCAACTCCGTTGAGACCCGCTTTAGCAACTCCCCCGCTCAAAGGGATCTAGGCAACTCAAATAGCCTGAATGAGAACGGCGCAGGCTTCTCCTCTAAAGGCGCACATCTCTATATTGCATCCCCCTTTAAGTGGCAAATCGGCTGGGTTTGGTCGGGCGTAAGCTCAAATAGTGCGCCCTCATCCCTACCTAATCAGTCAAACCCATCAACGAGTCCGGCGCACTCAGGTCTGGCTTTAAGCGTTGAGAATCTTTGTTGTACTCAGTCTCCCTGGGTTTTGATGTACCGACCCGCCTGGACCGATATCCAAGAAGGCGCCTTCACCACGGAGCTTCTCGATTCTCAAATCAGTTTCCCCGCCCAGTGGTTAAGCGCTTTGGGTGTCCCTTGGAATACCGTAGACCCTAAAGGGATATTGAATTTTGAAACTCGAAATGCAAGTATTAAAGGTTATCTTTTCCGCGATAAAGCCCCTGTTTTTCAGGGACTTGCTGAGCTTACACTGAAGGATCTATCCTCTAGGCTTTCCCCTCTTTCGCCTTTGGGGACTTATAAAGTAAAACTTTATAGTCAACATTCGAGCGGTAATGGTTCTCCCTCAAACCCAGAGCTTACGAGTGCGATGCCCGATTTGTACATTAGTTTGGAGACCACGCAGGGCCGCCTAGAGCTCAGCGGTGAGGGTAAATGGTCAAATAAGCATCTTTATTTCAATGGTTTAGCCAAAGCTCAAACAGGATTTGAGGCCGCTTTGGCAAATTTATTGGGTGTCTTGGGAACCAGGACCGATAATACGGCAACTCTTAAAATTGGCTAGACATCTATGTACCTATCCACCGAATTACTAAAACGGGGCTTGACTGAAAAGCTAGCCTCGCCCACAAAAAGTGTGAACGCTTGGGTTGCGTTAAAGCTTAAGTGCAGATCTGCACATTGTTTTACCCTTATTTGTGTGCTGAGCGCGGCCTGCCTCGGCAGTTCCGCTTTTGCGGCTGACTCAAACCAAAATACAAACTCAAGCCCCACCACTTTCAAACCATCTCAAAAGGGGTCAGCCTCAAACAGGGGTAAAAAGGAGGAGCTCATCACTTTAAACTTCGTAAACGCCGATATTGAAGCGGTTGCGAGAACGTTGTCGACGATGAGCGGTCGAAACTTAGTGGTCGATCCCAGGGTAAAGGGTGTGATCTCCCTTAGCGCAGAAAATCCCGTTACCGCAAGCGCTGCGTGGAATCAATTTTTAGCCGCTCTCAGGCTCCAAAGCTTCAGCGTCATTGAATCCAACGGACTCTACAAAATAGTGCCCGAATCAGAGGCCAAACTGCAAGGCGGAGTTACCACAATTGTCCCCTCAACAATGGGGGCCAACGGCGGTCAAGTGATGACCCAAATCTTTAACATTCAGCATGAGAATGCAAATAACTTGGTCAGCGTGCTAAGACCTTTGATCAGTCCCAACAACATCATCAATGTAAACACGTCAACCAACTCTCTTATCGTGACCGACTACGGAGAGAACTTACAAAGAATCGCCAAAATTATCCAAACCCTTGACGTCTCTAACGCAAGTGATGTTGAGATCGTTCAGCTCAACCACTCCATCGCAGTGGACATGGCCGTTTTAGTTTCTAAATTAATTGAGGTCACACCCTCTAGCTTAGGGGGCGGGGCCGCAACTGGACAAACGGGCGACTCCTCTTACAAAACGACCATATTGCCTGAGCCAAGAAGCAACTCTCTTATCTTGAGGGCTGCCAACCCTGCTCGCTTACTACAGGCCCGCTTGCTGATCGAAAAGTTAGATCGACCCAGCAGTGAACTTGCAAGTGGCAACGTTCACGTGGTTTACCTGAAAAACGCAGAAGCAACAAAATTGGCCGTCACTCTCAGAGCCGCGCTTGCTGCGGACATTAGAAGCTCCTCAATCCCTGGACTGGGGGGCGTCTCTGCGCCCCAATCAGGTGGGGGAGTCGTGTCCACGCCAAGCCCAACCAATTCCTTGCCCGGACAACAAGGATCCTCCGTAGCCGCGGGGCCAACTCTGGGCGGCTTTAACACCAGCAACGCGTCCAGCACAGGCGGTCAAATTCAGGCGGACTCGGCTACCAATTCCCTCATCATTACCGCGCCTGAGCCCCAGTTTAGGCAGTTGCAAGAGGTGATTGCACGTTTGGATTCACGCCGTGCTCAGGTGATGGTGGAGAGTTTGATTGCAGAGATAGATACCAGCAAAATTGCGCAATTTGGCATTCAATGGCAAAACGTGATGGGCAAAGTCGGTGGCAATGTGGGCGTGATTGGAACCAATTTTGGCTCAGGGGGCTCGAACCTTTTAACCTTATCAACTTCTGCGTTGAACCCCTCCACCGCAACCTCAGGCCCAAGCCTTCCCGGAGCGGGTTTAAACATAGCAAGTGCTGCAAACGTGAACGGGCACTACGTCTTAAGCTCACTAGCTAATTTTCTTCAACAAGACGGCCTAACCAATGTGCTGTCTACCCCAACCCTTTTGACGCTAGATAACGAGGAGGCCAAAATTGTTGTGGGTCAAAACGTACCTTTTGCAACTGGTCAATACACCAACAACAATACCTCTAACGGCGCTGTGACGCCCTTTACGACTTTTGACAGGAAAGATGTCGGTATTACTTTGCGCGTGAAACCCCAAATAAGTGAGACCGGTTCCGTCAAACTTGTGATATTCCAGGAGGTCTCAAGCATTGATGCGACCACCTCGGCAGCGGGGCTTGTGACCAACAAAAGATCCATCGAGTCGAGTGTGATCGTTGAGGACGGCTCGATCGTGGTGTTAGGCGGTCTGCTCTCCGATACCTATTCAAACACAAGGGGTCAGGTACCGGGTCTATCGGACTTACCCTTCATTGGTAATTTCTTTAAAAATGAGTCCAGAAACAGAACTAAAACCAATTTAGTTGTCTTCCTCAGGCCCGTTGTTCTCAGAGACGCAAAAAGCACTGAAATACTCTCAAACGGTCGCTACCTGGGGATGATGAACGAGGAGAAGTCTCTTGACGCAAAACCGCTCAATGCAGAGTCCTTTGTGCTGCCCGCCAACGCAGGACCTAGCTTGCCCGATCCCAAGGGTTTGAGCGTTGGACCCAACGCTGGACAACCCTCTTTCCTTAGACCCTTGGGTGCGCCTGAGGTATTTAAGCCTGCAACTAACTCGCCCCCCACTGCTAGCACCGCACCTGCACCAACGCAAGCTCCGGCTCAAACCCCAGCTCAAGCCCCAGGCAAATAAAGTACTCGGACAATAAAGACACTTTTTTCAAACCTTTACTCCTCAGATGCGCCACCCCCTTCCCTACGCATTTGCGCGTGCTCACAAACTCCTGCTTGAGGTGCAAGGAGAGCACCAGCGTTTGTGGCACACCGATCAACCCGACCCCGGCGCTTGGGCAGAGGTGCTGCGCAAATACGAGGTCGCTCAGTTTGAGTATTTGGGCAGTGCTGAGCTCACCCAAAAAATCAGCTCCGTCTACGCTGGTGCAGAGTCAAGCGCTGCAACAGTTATAAACGAAGTGGAGAGCGACGCAGATCTTGCCAAAATGATGCAAGACATGCCCGCAGTTGAGGATCTACTAGAGTCCTCCAACGACGCACCTATCATTAGGATGCTCAACGCGTTACTGACCCAAGCCGCTAGAGACGGGGCAAGTGACATACACATAGAGCCCTATGAGCGTCACTCGAGTGTGCGTTTTCGAATAGACGGCTCGCTGCGCGAGGTTGTGCAGCCCCACAGGGCTCTTCACGCCGCCTTGATCTCCAGGCTCAAAATTATGGCCGAACTCGATATTGCCGAGAAAAGACTTCCCCAAGACGGAAGAATCTCACTTCGCATGGGGCAGCGGGCCCTGGACGTGCGGGTCTCAACCTTACCAGGGGCTCACGGTGAGAGAGCAGTGCTCAGGTTGCTTGATAAAACCGAGACCAAACTGACCCTTGAGTCGCTCGGCATGCAGGGTAAGACGTTAGAGCGGTTGATACATATGACCCAACAACCCCACGGGATAGTTCTGGTCACGGGTCCAACGGGCTCGGGTAAAACGACCACCCTTTACGCGGCCCTCCAAGGCCTTGACGCAACGAGCTCTAACATCATGACAGTTGAGGACCCCATTGAATACGAATTAGCTGGTGTGGGCCAAACACAAGTAAACGCAAAAATCGATCTCACTTTTGCCAAAGCTTTAAGGGCCATCCTAAGACAAGACCCGGATGTCATCATGATTGGTGAGATCAGGGACCAAGAGACAGCGCAAATTGCGATTCAAGCCTCTTTGACGGGGCACTTGGTGCTTGCCACGCTGCACACGAACGACGCAGCAAGTGCGGTTACCCGCCTCACTGATATGGGGGTTGAGCCCTTTCTTCTCAGCTCCTCTTTGCTGGGTGTACTGGCTCAGCGTTTGGTGAGAAAACTGTGCACCCATTGCGCAGGCAAAGGCTGCACGCACTGCGCAAATACCGGTTACAGCGGGCGCACAGGTATTTATGAGTTGCTAAGCGTTAGCGACACCGTCAAAGAGCTCATTCACGAACACGCCTCCGAGGCGTTACTTCGCACCACCGCTATGGGTGAGGGGATGACGTTGATGCGTGACGACGGAGAGCGTTTGGTTGGACTCGGTATAACTTCGCGCGAGGAACTGATCCGCGTAACAAGGGACTAGGCCAAATGCCGGCATTTTCTTTTGAAGCCATCAACATTGAGGGGGAAACGCGCAAAGGCTTAATGGACGCTGAGTCAGCGCGTGCTGCACGAAACATACTGAGGTCCCAGCACTGGATACCGCTCAGTGTTGAGGTGGTTGGACGGAGCAAAACTTCATTGGGGGACATAGAGCTTTGGCGCTCAAAGATCTTCAGCTCCTCTGCGCTCATGATCTGGACGCGTCAGCTTGCAAGTTTAGTAAGCTCTGGGCTGCCCCTTGAGCGCGCCTTAACTGCTTTAATCGATGAGGCATCATCCCCTGCACAGCGTGATCTCGTGGCCTCACTCAGGGCAGAGGTCAACGCGGGTACAGCTCTTGGTAGTGCGCTTGCAACTCACCCCAGCGAATTTCCAGAGCTCTACGTTGCTGTGATCACTTCGGGGGAGCAAACGGGGCGTTTAGGCCAAGTTTTAGAGCGTTTGGCAAACGATTTGGAGCGGGCTCAATCTTTAAAGAGTAAGTTGCTGGCAGCCGCTTTGTACCCGGCCATCGTAAGTTTAGTTGCACTTGCAATCGTCATCTTTTTGCTCGCTTATGTGGTCCCTCAAGTCGCCTCGGTTTTTGTAAGCTCTCACCACGCGTTGCCGACTTTGACCATTTTGATGTTGGCCATATCCAAATTTGTACAAGACTTTGGACTTCTCGTTTTAGGGCTCATCGCGGTTTTTGCAACCGGACTTATCTACGCTTTAAAAGGCGCAGCGTTCAAAGAGCGATTTGATGCGGGTTGGTTAAAGATTCCCTTACTTGGTAAACTAAGTTTGGGCTACAACAGCGCTCGGTTTGCCAGTACGTTGGCGCTCTTAAGCGCAGCAGGGGTGCCGATCTTAAAGTCCTTAGAAACTGCGGCTCAAACCTTGTCTAATGCGTCCTTAAGAGTGCACGCTTTACAAGCGATCGTATTAGTCAGGGAGGGGGCCCCTTTAGCAAGCGCTTTGTCCCAAAACTCACGCATGCCGGGGATGCTCTCAATGTTTGCTCGCTTGGGGGAACAAACGGGGCAACTCCCCGAGATGCTTGAAAAAGCAGCGCACCACCTCGGGACTGAGGTGGAGCGACGCGCTATGAATTTGGCAACTATTCTTGAGCCGCTTCTCATTGTCGTTATGGGCGTGATCGTGTTGATGATTGTGCTGGCAGTAATGCTGCCAATCATTCAACTCAATCAGTGGGTTCATTAGAGGTTTGAGTGCGGAAAAAAGTTTAATTCGTAAATATTATTAAGACTTGCGCCTATCCGCGCATGTTTAATCCTTCAGGAGCACGGTGATGCCCATCACACTAGACGGTCAACTGGTTGTTGCCATTTCTTCTCGCGCGCTATTTAATTTTGAGGAGGAAAACAACGTCTTTGAAGAGCACGATGATAGGGCCTACATGGCCCTCCAACTCGAGCGTCTTGACGTCCCAGCCAAACCAGGCGTTGCGTTCTCACTTGTCAAAAAATTACTCGCCTTTAACGAACCCAACGCGCAGCGCGTTGAAGTGGTTATTTTGTCTCGCAACGATCCGGTCAGTGGCATGAGGGTATTTAGGTCTGCGCAGCACTATGGACTACAGATACAAAGGGGCAGTTTTACTCGTGGCCAACCGCCTTGGAGGTATTTAAAACCTTTGAACGCAAATCTTTTTTTATCAACCCATTTAAGCGATGTGCGAGCTGCGCTAAACGCAGGGGTCCCCGCCGCCCAGGTCTACCCCCACTCTGCACATGCCTCAGAGTCACATCCCAGTGAGGTGAGGATTGCGTTTGACGGGGACGCGGTTCTGTTCTCAGACGAAGCCGAACAGGTGTTCCAGTCTCAGGGGCTAAGCGCTTTTCAAAAACATGAGAAAGAAATGGCTTCAAAGCCTTTGTCTGCAGGCCCCTTCAAACCCCTTTTATCTGCACTGCACCGACTCCAGCAAGAGGGCACGCCCACCATGCGCATTCGCACTGCGCTCGTAACGGCGAGAAGCGCTCCGGCGCATGAGCGTGCAATTAGAACTCTTATGAACTGGAACGTTCAGGTAGATGAGGCGATGTTTTTGGGTGGATTATCGAAGGGGGAGTTTTTGTTGGAGTTTGAGCCGGATTTCTTCTTTGACGATCAAACGGGTCATATTGAGTCTGCTGCGTTGCATGTTCCTGCGGGCCATGTGGCACAGGGCATCGCAAACAAAGAGTGAACACAAGAGTGAACACAAAAGAGCGCACAAAAATTCTTGGCCCTTTGATAAACCCCCATCAATTAGTTTGCCTAATTTAGCGTTTTTCTTAGGTCATTTCCTGAGGGACCACCTCAAGCTTTCTCCCCTCCCTTTTGGCGATCCAAATCGTTGAGCACAATATCACGCAAGCTCCGATGATCGTGAAATGGCTCGGGATATCGGAGAACACCAAAAATCCAGCAAGCGATGACCAAATCAGATCTAAAAAACGCAGGGACTGTGTGGCGGATATTTCTGTTGCCTTAAATCCTCGGGTTAAACAGTAATGTCCTGTGGACCCAAGCACACCCGCTGCTATGAATCCAAGCCACTGCAAAAGACTAGGCTGCTGCCAAACCAAGTACGCAAAGGGGAAGCTAAAAATACTCACAGTGATGGCTTGCCAAAAAACGATTACACCTGCGGACTCGTATTTGGTCAGGGATTTAGTAATTAAAAAGGAAGCCGCGAAAATAGGTGTAGAGGCGAACATGACCAGCGTATACCACCCCCCAGATCCTGATAGCTTGGGGGCTACGATGATCGCCACACCGATTAAGCCTATACAGGCGGCGATCCAGCGGTCCCGGCGCATGGGTTCACCCAAAAACCAAGAGGCCCCTAGCATTATGAAAATAGGTCCAGAAAATCCTATGGCTGTCATATCAGCCAGTGATATTTTAGGGAGCGCAGCGAACCACAGCCACAGCCCGGCGCTGTGCACGCCGCCACGCCAAAATTGGCCCTTCATGTCCACAGGAATATAGCTCCTCCAACCCTCACGCCAAAGAAGCGGAATCATGACCACAAAGCCTAAAAAATATCTCAAAAACTGAGACTCTAAACCGTCCATAGTCAACGTGATACTTCTAATAAGGGTGTTCAAGCATGTGAATATGGCCCCACTGAGCGCTACCCACAGCATACCTTTCCAAACAGTGGGTAGCGCTCGGCTAGCCCGAGAGACACGACTTACGCGTTTTTGAGTACCCACGCTGGCCCGCCGCATAAGTCTTTTGCGCGAGTGAGCACAGGTTCCAAGCAAGCGTTTAAAGGGGGATTGGGGAGTGGTCACAAAAAACTTATCAATACACACGGACCACACTACCTGTGATGTCGCTCATTAAAATTTCTTGCACTCGTTTGGCAACGTGTACTGGATCGAGTAGGTCTGCCAGATCGTCTGTTTCATTAAAATTTTTGGCACGCATGGGTGTGTCTGTCCTGGAAGGGGCGATACAGTTGACACGAATCCCCTCGCTCATCCACTCCTCGGACAAAGCCTGGGTTAAATTGCTAACCGCGGATTTTGTAGCCGCATACACAGCAATGTTAGGGCGCCCCTTTAAATAAGAGGAGGAGGAAAAAAAGATCAGCATGCCCTTGGACTTCTTTAAATACGGGTACCCATGTCTTGCAACATGAATGGAGCCCATTAGATTGGTTTGCACCATCTCGTGAGCGGCCATGGGGTCTGAGCCCATCAAAGCGCCTGTGTGCAGTATGCCTGCACAGTTGATGATGAAATCAATGCCTTTTAAGTTCTCTGGATTATTTTCTTGAACTATTTTGAGAGAAATCTCAGCCAAGGATTTCTTTACTTGCTCAGGATCTCTCACATCGCATCCATTTGAGCGCGATAGAGAATAAACAGTTGCGCCGCAATCCAAAAGTTCTTTAACTATGCACTCCCCAATCCCTTGAGAGCCACCAAACACTACCGCCACTTTGTTGCTGATGTCCTTTAGAGCGGTGGTATTTTTTAAAAGCGCGTCGCTTTTGCGACCCATGCGAAAGACTTCCTCAGCAGTAATCAAATCAAAGGGGAACGTAATTTTGATATTTTCCTCGCTCCCCCGAACGGTAAAGATACTTGATCTATCTCCCCAATAATTCAAATAAATAGCGCAATCATCCGTTACTTTTAATTCGTTTTGTCTGGGTAAAAAATCTATGAATGCTTTAACGATGCTCTCATACTTAAACCCTTGTGGGGTTTGGCCTCGCTTTATTTTGGAGCGGTCAGGTATGGAGACAACCCTGTTATTTTCCACCTGCAGCATGGTGTCTGTTGCATCAATGATGGTATTGACCGCGTCGTAATGATCTAGCGCGGACAGAAGGTTTTGGATAATTTCACGGCTGAGAAATGGACGAACCCCATCGTGAATCAAAACTTTATCATGGGCTTGGGCGCTGCCTTTTAGGGCGAGCAGTCCCATCCAAGTTGATTCAGCGCGACTTGTGCCTCCTAGCACCATGAAACGGCATTTAGAATACTTTTGCTTAAACTCTTGCTCCAAGAGCATCACTTGAGGGTTGCTGACGATAACGATCTGATCTATAAGGGGACACTCATCAAAGAGTTGCAATGTATGCTCTAGGATGGTTTTGCCGAATACACGGGTTAGCTGCTTGAGCTTCTCGCCCCCAAAACGACTTCCCTCGCCTGAGGCAAGTATCACAGCGTAGTTCAAGTCTTAATTCCTTTTTTTATTTTGCTTGGAGCAGATTGCAGACTGGGTTATAGATTAAATTTATAAATTTAAACAAGCAACTCAGGCACAAGCCGGGAGAAATAAGAGTTTATCTCCTTGCAAGCGTCCCCAGGCGGCGTGTCAAAGGCTTTTGCAAGCATTTGGGCGCGGATACCGATAAATTCGTCCCCGCACAGCACGCGCTCAATGGCTTGCTCAATCAGGGGCAGCTCAGTCTCAATGCCAGGAAGTTGTTGCATGAAGATGTTTTCTTGATCTATTTCATTAATCTTGTCGTTTTTTATAAAAACAATTGGCTTATTGCAGTGCAGGAAGTCTGTGAATATAGAGGACTTATTTGTAATCAAAAGATCAACTCTACTGAGGTGGGGGTATATATCGGGCTCACAGGCGATGACCACCGGATTATTAATATTCTCCTCCTGGTAGCGTTTGTCGTAGGGGTGGGGCTTGATCACCAATTCGACTTTGATGTTTCGTTTAAGAAAAGGCGCCTTAATACGCTCGTAGATAGTTTTGTTCATCCACTGAGGTGTTTCATCTATAAACGAGTAGGTGGGAGCCCAAAGAATTTTAAAGGAGTTATCTTCTTTGAACACTTGCCCGTACGATCCAATCAACTCATGATCAAAAGGGGGTCTGGTTAGCACTTCATTTCGCGGCATACCCGCGCGGATTAGTTTTTTAACGCCAAAAAACTCTCTCCACTGCCTGTCCCATATCTTTGCAGGGCTGAGCATATAGTCGATGCAGGAGGAATCAACCAACTGGGCGACAAACTTTTGATCAGTCATATCGGCAGTGTCGGTTAAGGCCAAATCTAATTTTTTGGTACCAACTCCGTGCCAAAGCTGCACCTTTTGGGCTCCCGCTAAGGCCGCAGTGTAGGCTGAGAGACGCAAGGATTCATTGGTAGTTATGCTGAAGACGCAAAGGGGGGCTTTTATAAAATGAGCAATATTGATGCGCGGATCTACGTTTAAATCAAGCGCCGTTAAACCGTTTTGCCTGAGTTGTTGAACAAGACCGGCGTTAAAGGTGCACCACACGGGTGAGAATCCGTAATTATTCCTGCATGCGTCTAAATATAAATATTTAGAATTGTCGGAGAAATCATGACGCCCAAAAAAAAGCACCATCGGCACTTTGGGCTTTTTTAGGGATACAGCCTTGAGGTTGGCCTCATACTCCATTTTAGCAAACTGGTTTTTAATCAGTTGTAGTTCTTTATCTTCCATAGATATCAAAGCGTGTCGAAGTGAAGTAGTTGATCAAGCCGAAAGTCTCATTCTAACGAGTCCCTCAGCGGATATGTAAAGTTAGGTGTTGTGATAAGTAATAAATTGATTGAAATGTCGTCCTTCATTTAAACATCTACGAGCAACTCTTAAACTTTTAACCCTTAAATTGGCAAGATTGACCCTATCTCCAAGATTAAACGGAGTAAAGGAGTTATTGCTCAAACCAAATTAGAGAATCTCCAATCGTCTGCTAGCGTTAAAATTCGTAAAACGGTTGAGATTTTAAATTTTAATATTTTTCATCGGCTTAATCTGCGGTTCATCTGCATTTCATCTGCATTACATCTGCGTTTCTTCTACGTTTCTTCTGCGTTTAACACTTATGCTAAAGCACCCCTTCATTTCAATCATCTCTTAATGCAAACCTCCTTTAATTGCACACAGTGCGGCAAATGTTGCCATGGGCTGCACATTCCTTTAACGCTGAGAGAGGCGATTGAGTGGATTAGCAGAGGAGATAGAGTCAAAGTTCTGACTGAGGCTATACCCTGGACAGATGACACTCTGCTCACAGATGAGGTGGTGTCAAGAAAAAAAGCCATTACGCATCAAGGCTTTAGTGGCTCACTTGACATAAGGGTATCGATTACTTTGGTTGGGTATTTTGCGCACGGATGTCCAAATTTAGACCTATCTAAGCGTTGCAATATTTATAAGGACAGGCCGCTCAGCTGCAGAATTTATCCCTTTGAACTCAACCCAGCCATTCAACTCAATCCGTCCAATAAATTATGTCCACCCGAGGCTTGGGAAGTCCCGCTACCCAAGAGCCCCAAAGCTTCAAAGACACTTCATCAAAGACAGCCAGGTACGCTCGATGCAC
Source organism: uncultured Burkholderiales bacterium (assembly GCA_903871545.1). Classification (GTDB taxonomy): domain Bacteria; phylum Pseudomonadota; class Gammaproteobacteria; order Burkholderiales; family Burkholderiaceae_C; genus Limnohabitans. The sequence continues at coordinate 11,894 of CAIQHG010000092.1, forward strand.
TGGAGGCGCTAAATTCATTAGAAAAATCAGGCACATCAGTAGGACTGCATGCGATACCCACAGTGGATTGGCAAACTCGTGAGCACATTACATCCATTCACCTGGCAAACACCAACGAGATAGCGCAGAAAAATGCACTTTGCGTTTTCTTGGAAATTCAGTCTTGCTCATTATCCAATGATGGATATTTATTTCACCTTGTAGATCAAAAGCATTTGCTTAACGTTTTAAAGCAAGTCCTCCTTCTGAGTTCAACGCCTATTAAGACAGATCATGAGAGTTCACCTCCCATCAATTGGACTATTTATTCTCAAGATGAGCAGACTCTTTTAGATTTAAATTCAATTGGAGCAAATGCCTTATCACCGCTAGATCTAAATATTTCATTTCAAGAATTCAAATCCTTGTCAGCACCTGAAGCATAAATGAGGGCTTCACTTTGTTTTGAATACGAAATACCAACCCCTACTACGTTTGCGCAGAGTATTCTTACTCCACACATTAAGGGATCAGTTTTTACTAACGCCGGATAATTGCATGGATCTTTTTGAGGCTTAAATGGTTAAAATTTTGAACTTTACCGCGACTGATATCCAATGAATATTAAACACGAAGCGAGTTGCTCGCTTCCAACGAGATGGGCTACCTTTGAGTTACACGCATTCACGGATACGTCTGCTGAATCAAACGGGAAAGAGCATCTTGCCCTTGTTTTGGGCAAGTTCAATCCACAAACGCCTACGCTGGTTCGAATTCATTCCGAGTGTATGACGGGGGACGCCTTATTTAGTCTTAAATGCGACTGCGGGCTACAACTGGAATCTGCTTTGGAAAAAATTGCCGCCGCTGGGCACGGTATTCTTCTGTACCTACGCCAAGAAGGCAGAGGAATTGGTCTTGTGAACAAAATCTTGGCCTATGGACTTCAGGAAAAAGGAGCCGATACTGTTCAGGCTAACCGGATGCTAGGCCTTGCAGACGATATGCGCAACTACTCGGTATGTAAATCAATGCTTGAGTATTTCAATGTCCATGCAGTCCAACTTTTATCTAACAATCCCGATAAAGTAGCAGCGCTTGAAAAACTAGGTTTTCAAGTGCAAAGACTTGATCACAGCGTACGACCCAACCCATTTAACCAAGAATACTTGCAAACCAAAGAACAAAAAATGGGGCATTTAGGTAAACTGGGTCAAGGGGGTTAGAGAATCTGTCTCTGAACACTCAGTAATAGAAACTGCTTTAGCTAATTAGTTCAGTTTGGTTCAGTTTGGTTCAGTTTGGTTCAGTTTATTTTTATTTATAGATTTTTTTTAATAACCCAAGCATCACCTTAATTTCTTTTTGCGTTAATTTAGATGCCACAGTCATCTCAGAGTCCACCACAACCTTCTCTGCTTTTTTCATCAACTCCCGTCCCTTTGAGCTAAGAGTAAGCCTAATCACGCGTTTATCGGTAGGATGGACTTTTCGCAGAATCAAAGATTTCTCTTCAAGTTCTTTTATAAAAAGAACGATGTTAGAGGGTTTTATATTTAGTTCATGACACAGCTGTACCGCTGTGGCACCTGGATTATGACCAATCAACGACAAAACCGAAAATTCAACAGGGCGTAGGTCAAATACCTCCATCTTCTGTGTAAATCCACCAATCATGGACAAAGCAGCTCGCCGAGTGTTGTACCCAATTAAGGATTCAAGGTAACTGGTATCAATTGTCTCTATCATGCTATTAGGGAGTATTAAGGAGCGTACTTTTTGCGTAATTTCTTTGTAATTTCTTTGCGATCTTTTTGTACATTTAGGAAGATTCAAACTCAGCGCGGCGCCATCCTCAGGGCTCCGTCAAGTCTAATCACCTCCCCGTTCAAGTGGTCGTTGGTGACGATATGGCAAAGCAGTTGTGCAAACTCAAGTGGTTTCCCAAGTCTTGATGGGAAAGGGATTGAGGCGGCCAAAGACTGTTGAACTGGCTCGGGTAGAGTTTTCATCAAAGGCGTTGCAAATAAACCGGGCGCTACAGTGCAGACCCTTATCCCGTGCTGCGCCAGATCACGAGCCATGGGTAGCGTCATACTCACCAACCCCCCTTTTGACGCGCTGTAGGCCTGCTGCCCAACTTGACCATCAAAAGCCGCAACAGAGGCCGTAAAGATCATGACTCCTCTTTGCCCGTCCAAGCCGGGACTGAGTTTCACGCACTCTGCGGCGAACAAACGGCTTATATTGTAGGCGCCTATCAAATTAACATTGATGACCTTTACAAAGTCCTCTAAGGGCGCGGGACTACCGTCTTTGCCAACCAGTCGCTTTGCTGTGCCAATTCCCGCTACGTTCATCAACAAACGAGCTGGGCCATGGACTGCGCCCGCCTTAGCTAATGCCTTTTGAACAGATTCGGTTTGAGTGATATCACAGTGACAAGCAACACCGCCAATGTCTGCAGCTACTTGTTCAGCCAAGGCCATATTAATATCAAATACACCTACCTTTGCACCTAACCTACTAAGCTCCCTTGCTGTCGCCTCACCAAGCCCAGATGCTGCTCCAGTCACAATGGCGACTTGTCCTTTTATATCCATCAAAAACTCCCTTGGAAGACACTATCCCCTGATTACTGGGGTTTCAAAATATTTTGCAAAGTATCCTTGTGCAACCCTTGAACAAGGGGATCCCTGTGCTTTAAAACAGCTCTCTGATTAATAGAGCCTTTATCGGTGATTTCACCCTTATCTATGGAGGGGGGGTCACTCAATAAAAGCAGTCTTGAAATTCGGTTTGCGCTTCCCGTCGCATGAGCAGCTAGATCATTTAAAACGCCTTGAAAATAATCCATTACTTTTTTAGTAGCTAAGACCTCTGCCAAACTTGATTGATGATCTAGTTCACCTAAAACACGAATAACGGGCGTTGTAAAAACCATCGCACCCACTTCCTTTTGGTCTAAACCAGTGATGACCACATCTTGGATATAGGGGGCACCGGCGGCGATGATCTTTGCGCGCAGGGGCCCAACACTCACAAAGGTGCCGGTTGCAAGTTTGAAATCCTCGGCGATGCGACCGTCAAACTTTAGCCCTAAATGGATGTTGTTTTCATCAATCCATTTAACAGCGTCCCCGGTTGAGAAAAATCCCTCCGCGTCAAAATGCTTCTCAGTCTCCTGGGGGTCCCGCCAATAGCCAGGCGTCACATTTGGACCTTTGTAGCGAATTTCTATTTTGTCCGCATCTTTGATTAACTTGATCTCCATGCCGGGTGCAGGAACACCGATGTCGGCTGTTTTAGCATGCGGACTCGTTACGAATAAAGCAAATGGGCCAGACTCTGTCATACCCAGCCCAGTAGTCATCGCTATTCGTTCGCCAATTTCTTTTACTTGACTTTCGTACAAACTATCCCATATGGGCTGGGCAAGAGATGCACCCGCATAAAAAAACATTCTGACCTTGCTCAGTAAAGATTGCCTCAAAAGGGGGTCTGATTTCATAGCGTTTGCGATAAGCTCAAATCCGGTTGGTACGTTAAAGTAAACCGTAGGGGAGAGCTCTCGCAAATTTCTGATGGTCTCCCCAATTAAAGAGGAGGTAGGTTTGCCGTCATCGATATACATTGTCCCGCCGTTGTATATCACCAGCCCAAAATTATGGTTACCTCCAAATGTATGATTCCAAGGCAACCAATCAACCAAAACGGGAGAGTGATCGTTAAGCAAAGGCATAGATTGACGCATTTGTTGTTGGTTAGAGCACCACATCAAATTGGTGTTTATCACTGCCTTGGGCAGTTTGGTTGAGCCTGAGGTGAACAAAAACTTCACAACCGTTTGTGGGCCAGTAGCCTGATAGTGCTGATCAACTTCTTGGGTAATGGGAGTAGTTAATAGCTCGTTAAAGCTTGAGTTTTTATAACCTAATATGGACCCTGTGGTCAGTACAAGCTCAACATCCAAGGGAACAGTGCGGGTGATGGCCTTTTCAAATATGTCCTTTGACGCTGCAAACACCAAACCCGGCGTTAAGGTTTTGATGATGTGCCGCAATTTATCAAAATCTTGACTAATTGTTGAATAGGCGGGGGAGGCGGAACAAAAGGGAATACCCGCAGTCATGCAACCCAAGGCAAGTAGGGCGTGCTCTAAGTCGTTCTCAGACAATATGAGTACAGGCCTCTCAGCGCTTAAACCCCGGTTGATCAGTCCTTGTGCAATATGCCTAGCAGCCTCTTGTGCCTGGGAGAAGGTGACGTGTCGCCAGTCTGTTAAGGCGCCGTCCGCGTTTTTTGCACGTCTTGCAAAAAGAGTCTTATTAGGGGTTTTTTGAGCCCAGTAAATCAGCCGATCGATCAACCGATTGGCAAAGGGCTCAAGGGGAACTTCGGCCTTTACATACTGAGTCCCTTGATCGTCCTCTTTAAGCACCACTCGCGTTACGCCAAATTTTATATCTCGAAATTTAACATCACTCATACAATTTCCCTTAGGCTATCTCTTTTGTCCGTTTTTTAGTTGATACACGGTCATGGCCATTAACGCCCTGCTCATGGATTGTCCTTGGTGACTTTGGCAGCCTGCCCATTTAAAAAATCTCTCACGCGTTGCTTGGCCTGCGGAGTTGACTGGGCAATGCCCGAGATCAAGGACTCCGTTAAAAACCCTTGATCAGCGGGTTGATCCGCAATTCTGGGTAAGGCGTGCATCAACGCGTAATTCGTCACTGGGGCGTTGGAGCCTATTTTCTTGGCCAACTCAAACGCTTTATCAAATGCATTTCCACTTGGAACCCAGTACTGCGCAAGTCCTATTTGCACACCGTCAACCGCGTTGTAGACACGCCCCGTCATCATCATATCTGTCATCCTTGCCACTCCTATCAGTCTAGGAATCCGAACAGAGCCCCCTCCTCCCACAAAAATTCCACGAGTACCCTCTGGGAGTGCAAAAAACGCTGAATCGTCGGCCACACGAATGTGACACGCACTGGCCAACTCCAGTCCACCCCCAATGACAGCGCCGTGCAAGGCAGCGACCACGGGTACTGAACCGTATTGAATACGCTCTAGCGCGTAGTGCCATGAACGGGAGTGATGCATGCCCTGGGCTGCATCTCTTTCCTTTAAGTCACTGAGATCTAAGCCGGCGCAAAAATGCTCTCCCTCCCCTGTGAGCACTGCGGCTCTTGCAGACTCGGGCAGATTCTCGAAAATACTGCGCAACGACGCAATGAGAGCGTCGTTAAGTGCGTTTCGTTTACTCGGGCGGGTCAAAGATACTACGGCTATATCCTCACGCATTTCAAAATTGACATCGGGATTTTTGTTCATGATAGGGTTTATTTGGAGTTATCCTGTATATAGTTATGTACTATAGTTATCATCAATAACTAGTTGACCCTGTATTTACCCTAACCCGCATTTCACCTGCATCACATAGCAACCCAAACAGACCCTCTAGGAGCGAGCCCTTGGACTTTGAGAACTTAATTGCCATTGATATACATACCCACGCTGAGGTGAGCTGTCGAAATCCCTTTGACAATTACGCCGAGGACTATGACCGCGCAGCCGACAAATACTTTGGATCCAGTCAACGCCCAACCATTGCTGAAACAGTGGCTTACTACAGAGAGCGAAAGCTTGGACTTGTGATGTTCACCGTCGACAGTGAGTCTCAAATAGGAAGAAGGCGTATTCCGAATGAAGAGATTGCACAAGCGGCTCGTGAAAACAGCGACATGATGATTGCTTTTGCAAGCATAGACCCCCACAAAGGCAAGATGGGAGCTCGTGAGGCTGAGCGTTTGATTAAAGAGGTAGGAATACAGGGATTTAAATTTCACCCAACCGTACAAGGCTACCACCCTTACGACAAAATGGCCTGGCCCATATACGAGGTGATTAATGAATACAAATTACCCGCTATTTTCCATACCGGACATAGCGGCATTGGCAGTGGAATGCGCTGCGGAGGGGGACTTAGACTGGCTTACAGCAACCCCATGCACCTTGATGATGTCGCAATCGATTGGCCTGATATGCAAATCGTAATGGCCCATCCAAGTTTCCCATGGCAAGATGAGGCACTCAGCGTTGCAACCCACAAACCCAACGTATGGATTGATCTATCAGGGTGGAGTCCAAAATATTTCCCGAAACAACTTATCCAATACGCCAACACACTTTTGAAAGACCGTGTGCTGTTTGGAAGTGATTTCCCACTCATTACCCCCGAGCGCTGGATAAAAGACTTTGAAGTGGCAGGGTTTAAGCCCGAAGTGATGCCAGGCATCTTAAAAAATAATGCGGTCAGACTGCTGGGTCTTGATAAAACAAAAACCTAAGCACCCGCATTTTATATAACACTTGCACAAACCAGTCCAGGCATGATTAGCAGTTTAAGCTTGAACTTTCTTTGCTTCATTTTTCTACATTGAAGGGATACATTCTTTATCAGTAAAAACCCTTTGCGCTGTATTTAAATTAAATCTGAAAATTACTTCTTTATAGATAAAATAACTTCATAGAATTAATAATTAGTTAGAAGCATTACGGGGTGTGCATTTAAAGCTGATCCAATGCTGGTGTTATGTTTACGCCATAACGACAATTTAAGTTATATTTTTAAAACTTCTTTTAAACATTAGGTATTGTTAGTTATGGAAGTCTCTTTTCACGAAGAAATAAAGCTCCTCCAATTGGGAGAGGGCGAGCAATTCCACGGCGAGGGCATACTCGCAATCACAAAAGCTCTTTTACAGTCCGGGGTCTCCTACATAGGGGGGTACCAAGGGGCCCCTGTCTCGCATTTGTTAGATGTGATGGTGCAAGCAAAAGACTACTTATCCACCTTGGGTGTTCACGTAGAAGCTTGCTCCAACGAGGCCTCAGCAGCGGCAATGCTTGGCGCCTCCATCCACTACCCGATGCGTGGTGCAGTCACTTGGAAGTCCATTGTGGGCACGAACGTTGCTGCAGATGCCCTGAGTAACTTATCTTCTGCGGGTGTTCTTGGGGGCGTGCTGATCGTAGTCGGGGAGGACTACGGCGAAGGAGCCTCAGTAATACAAGAGAGGACTCATGCTTATGCCATGAAGTCGAGTATGATTTTGCTGGACCCAAGACCTAATCTATCTCAAATGGTCAATATGGTGGAGCACGGATTCGCCTTATCTGAGTGCTCGAACATGCCCGCCATGATGGAGCTTCGCATCAGAGCTTGCCATGTCAAAGGGCAATTTGAGGCTAAGAATAATATCTCCCCAACTATTTCATCCAACCAGTTGTTAAACGAACCGGCAAAGTTCAATTACGAAAAACTCTCTCATCCTCCGGTTACTTTTGTTCAAGAAAAACTTAAATTTCAAAGCAGAATCCCCGCTGCTCAAAACTACATTGTCGAGAAGAATTTAAATGAGATTATCAACGGAGAGCACAAAAACTTTGGCATTATTGTTCAAGGTGGTCTTTACAACACTTTAATTAGATCGCTCGTTCAATTTGACTTGGCAGACAGTTACGGGAACTCTAAGATTCCTATACTGGTTTTGAATGTGACCTACCCATTGGTTCCCAACCAAATTGAGCTATTTTGTAAACACAAAGATGCAATCATCGTTGTCGAAGAAGGCCAACCCGAATACATTGAGCAGGAGATCTCTTTGGCACTTCGGCGCGCGCGCATTGAGACACCCATACACGGCAAAGATATTTTCCAACACGCCGGCGAATACAACGCAGATGTCATGATCAAAGGGTTACTCACCTTTGCCAATAACTACTTATCAGCCCAGTACCAAGAGTCTATTGTGCGGGTACAAGCCCATATAACGCAACTAGAGGAAAGAAAAAAAGTAGTTGCAACCTTGCTAAAAGGGCTGCCCGCTGCGCTCCCCCCTCGCCCACCGGGTTTTTGTATCGGATGCCCAGAGCGGCCCGTGTTTTCGGCCATCAAACTTGCACAACAAACTGTGGGGGACGTCCACATCTCTGCAGACATTGGCTGTCATGCATTTGGTACCTTCCCCCCTTTCTCCTCCGGGCATACCATCCTAGGATACGGTATGAGCTTGGCAAGTAGAGCCGGTGTATCGCCGAGTATGCAAAGAAGAGTTCTCTCGATCATGGGAGACGGGGGGTTCTGGCATAACGGGTTACTGACAGGCGTACAAAGTGCACTCTTTAACGCAGACGATGCGGTACTGTTGATATTTAAAAACGGATATACCTCAGCTACCGGAACTCAAGATATTTTGTCTACACCTAGCTCCCTTGAGAAAAAAGACGCAGTTGATAAACTTAAAAGTTTGGTGCACACCAACCAATCCATTGAAAAGACACTCAAGGGACTGGGCGTACAGTGGCTTAAAACTGTAGATACCTACCAAGTAGATCAGGTACGGAGAGTTTTAATCGAGGCCTTCACCAGCAGTTTCAACGGTCTTAAAGTCATCGTTGCAGAGGGCGAGTGTCAACTTGAGCGTCAGCGAAGAATCAAACCTTGGCTACTCTCTCTTTTAAAAGCAGGCAAACGCGTCATGCGGGTCAAATACGGCGTGGACGCAGATGTCTGTAACGGTGACCACGCCTGCATTAGACTCTCAGGATGTCCGACGTTGACTCTAAAGGATAACCCAGATCCGTTGAAGCTTGATCCCGTTGCAAGCGTGATTGATGGATGTTTAGGCTGTGGACTTTGCGGTGAAAACGCACACGCTGCAACTCTTTGTCCCTCCTTTTATAGAACAGAGGTGATCCAAAATCCGACTCTGGGTGAGAAATTACTTCACTTAATTCGCGCACCTGTTCTGCGGCTATTACAGACTCACTAAGATGCTTGAAAAACCTTTTACTATTCTCATCTGCGCGTTGGGCGGAGAGGGCGGCGGCGTGCTCACCGAGTGGTTGGTTAACACTGCAAGGGTAGCCGGCTTACCCGTTCAGGCCACCTCCATTCCCGGAGTAGCCCAGAGAACGGGGGCAACCACCTACTACTTGGAGATGATGCTTAAAGCCTCACCCGCAGTCGGCGCCGACGCGCCCATATTTGGTCTGAGTCCTCTCCCCGGTCAAATAGATTTACTTATTTCCTCTGAGCTACTTGAGACGGGTCGGCAAATCAGTAACGGGATGTCCAATCCTTTGCAAACTTATGTGATCAGCTCAAACAACCGTTCTTTGACGACGGTTGAGAAAATGGGTATGGGAGACAGCCGAGTGCCCGATACGACCTTAATTGATTTAATCAAACAGTTTTCGCGGGCGCATCACATTGTGGATATGGCGCTTCTTGCCAAACACTCGGGAACCATAATTAGCTCAGTGATGCTGGGGTGCATAGGCGCCAGCGCTTTGCTCCCCCTTAAAAAAGAACATTTTGAGCGCGCAATCCAAGGAGATAGCAAACAGCTTTCTGCATCTCAAAAGGCCAGTTTGAGAGGATTTTCTCTGGGTTGGGAATCGGTTGAGAAGCAGCTGAAAAACTCCCAATTTATTGCGCAGGTGATTCAATCTATTGAGCCAAATCAACAGGAGATTGAAAACGCTCCAAGTTCAGGGGTTGTCCCTTTTGATGCGCTACAAAAATTTCCAGTCGAGGTGCATCCCGTCTTAAATTTAGGTTACGCAAGGCTTGTCGAGTACCAAGATACAAGCTACGCTGATTTATATCTCGAGCGCGTGCACTCAGTTTGGGCTGCGGAGAAGCAGGCTCATGTAAGGATGGATCCCTTAAACACTGCTGCACCTGAAACTATTACACCAGACACTTGCACCGCCTCCTCAATTACAGCCCCCATCACACAGGAGGCCGCTAGGTGGACAGCATTGTGGATGGCATTTGATGACATAGTGAGAGTAGCCGAGTTAAAAAACAGAAAAAGTCGATTCGAAGACATCAGAAAAGATACAAAAGCGCAAAGCGAGGATATTATCCGGGTCTATGACCACTTTAAACCTGGCGTTTCAGAACTGGCTGGGCTTTTACCGCAATTTCTCTCCAATCCCTTACTCAAATGGGAGAAAAAAAGAGCCCTATCAGGACTTCCAGCACTTGAATTAAAACTAAAACTCCACTCCTCAAGCATCACAGGTGCTTTGGTGTTGCTGTGTCTATCAAGCTTTAAATGGTTGCGAAAGCACGGAACTCGGTATCACTATGAGCAGTTGGGCATCCAAGCTTGGCTCAAATGTATTATCCAATCCACCGAAACCGATAAAGCGCTTGGTCTGGAAGTTGCCGCTTGTGGCAGGCTCATCAAAGGGTACGCAAGCACTAATGCGCGGGCGCATGAGAATTTGAATTACATACTCAACTCTTTATCTGCAGACTCTTTTAAACACTCAGATCTTCCTAAATCCGAAATCGTTCGTCAAGCAAGACTAAGCGCCTTAAAAGAGGAGTCTGGTAGCGCTTTAGATCATTTATTAAAGGGACTGGGTGCGCCTGCTCGCCCGCCCAAAGAGCAACCCATACGGTGGATGAAGCGACCCCTAAAAGTTTAAAGAACCGAGTCGCTGTTTTTATTGCTTTAATCAGCAATAAATTCTTAATCAAAACCTAGTATTTACCAATATACCTTTACCCATTAATTAAATCCATAATTGAGTTTGCTGGGTGAAATGCGTTAGTTAAAAACTTCCATCCCAGATGAAAGCATTCTTTAGTTTAGTTTAGTTATTTTTTATACATTCGAATTTGAAAGAGATCGGTCATGAAGAAATTGAAGTTTAATCTCGCCACTTTATCTGCTGCGTTGTGCGTAGCTCTTGGTCTTGCAAGTGTGGGCTCATCTCAGGCGCAGTCAACGGATAAGCCCGTTACTCTAAAGCTCTCTAGCTGGCTTCCAGCACAACACAGTTTGAACCCTGCTTTTCAGGCATGGGCAGATGATCTTAAAGCTGCCTCTGGGGGTACGATCAACAGCACACTGTTCCCCTCTGAACAACTGGGCAAGGCATTTGATCACTACGATATGGCCAAAGACGGCATTGCTGATTTCACCTACGTCAATCCCGGTTATCAGCCCGGCAGATTCCCTATCTTTTCGGCCCTGTCACTCCCCTTTTTAATTAACAATGCAAAAGCTGGCTCCGCCGCTATGGATGCTTGGTACAGGCCTTACGCTGCAAAAGAGATGAAAGATGTTCATTTTTGTTTTGCGTTTGCTCACGACCCGGGCACCTTTCACTCGCGCAAAAAAATTCTCTTGCCCTCCGATGTTAAGGGTTTGAAGGTACGCCCCGCCACGGCCACGATTGGTCAGATGATTACGCTTCTTGGGGGCACCAATGTTCAGGCCTCCGCCCCCGAGTCGCGCGACATGCTGGAGCGCGGAGTGGCTGAGGCCATTACGTTTCCTTGGGGCTCTTTGAGCTTATTTGGAATTGATAAGGTTGTTAAATTTCACATGGACACTCCCCTTTATGTCACGCCCTTTATTTGGGCAATGAACAAGGACAAATACGAATCAATGTCACCCGCTCAGAAAAAAGCTGTCGATAGCCACTGCACCAGTGAGTGGGCTGAGAAAGTGGGCTCAGCATGGGCTGACTTTGAAATCAGCGGACACACCAAACTCAGTGCAGACCCGGGCCGCGAAGTGTATAAACTCACCCCCGAACAGCTAAGCGCTTGGAAACAAGCGGCTCTACCGCTTGAGAAACAGTGGGCGGAGGAGGTCAAAAAGAAGGGCGAAGACCCCGTTGTTTTAATGAACGATCTGCGTCAAACATTGACCAAATACAAGTCTTTGCTACAGTAAACCGCAGGCTGCAGTTTTTATGAACGAAGACAATTCTTCTGCTTTAAAAAAAAACCCATTCGACCAAATCATTGATGTGATTGAATGGGCGGCGGCTATTTTCGTCGGACTGGTTGCAGCTAATATTTTCATATCAGTCTTTTTGAGAAAGTTTTTCAACACCTCTATCCCCGATAGCTACGACTTTGGTCGAATGTTTTTGGGTATTTTGATATTTTGGGGAATAGCTGCAACCAGTTATAGGGGTACCCATATCACGGTAGATCTGTTGTGGAGCATCAGCCGTCCAAAAGTTCAAAGAGTAATTGATATCTTTGCCACTCTTGTGCTGCTTTTGGTTGTGAGCGTTCAAACTATTATGCTCTTTGATAAAGTCAAGGGTACCTATGACGATCACGTTTTGACGTATGACCTTAACTTACCAACCTGGCCTTTTTTTGCAATCGCGTGGTTAGGCGATGTGTGTGCAGTCTTGTTGATTGCCATTAGAACCTTCAGACTAATCACTCAAGCGGATCAGTTTGAGAGTTCCGCGCACTGATAGATAATTGGTTTAAAAGATATTTAAAAATGGAACTCTCCCCTGACTTGATTGCGGTCTTAGGCTTTGTGTGCTTATTCATCTTAATGATGCTTCGGGTGCCAGTTGGAATGGCCATGGGCTTGGTTGGAATGTGCGGTTACAGCTATTTGGCGGGCCCTCACGCCGCACTTAAACTCATTGGTCAAACATCAATGCGTACGGTCTCTGATTACACTTTTGGTGTTATTCCAATGTTTATGTTGATGGGCGCTTTTGTATCTGTATCAGGAGTTAGTAAAGAGCTATTCCGAGCTGCAAACTCTTTTATCGGTCATCTACGGGGAGGCCTTGGGGTGGCAACCATTTTGGCCTGCGGGGGTTTTGCAGCGATTTGTGGGTCAAGTGTTGCCACAGCTGCTACGTTTTCCTCAGTTGCCTACCCTGAAATGCGTCGCTACGGGTACCCACAGTCCTTTGCAACTGGGGTCATCGCAGCCGGGGGAACGCTTGGCGCGATGCTGCCCCCGTCTACGGTTTTAGCCGTCTACGCGATCTTGACGCAACAAGACATTGGTAAGCTCTTTATGGCCGGGGTCGTACCGGGTCTGTTTGCGATACTAATGTATGTACTCACAATTTTTATCATCGTGAGGCTCTATCCCAATTGGTTGCCTAAGGGGGCCGATCAAAGCTGGACAGAGCGCAGGGAGGGGATCAAAGCGATTTGGGCACCAGTTGTATTGTTTATTTTCGTCATCGGAGGGTTGTACGGGGGATTTTTTACTCCAACCGAGGCAGGCGGGGTGGGCGCCTCGGGCGCGTTTATCTTGGGGGTCTTGAGGGGTAAATTAAATTTAGCGTCCATCAAAGAGGCCTTGCTCTCAGCGACGCGCACTGCGGCGGCAGTTTTCACAGTTTTAATTGGTGCGCTTTTATTTGGTTATTTTTTAACCATCACGCAAGTCCCCCAAAAACTTACCCTTATCCTCACTAGTTTGGGGCTTGGGTCCTACGGGGTTTTAGCTCTAATTATGTTGATGTACTTGGTGCTTGGTTGTTTGATGGACTCCATGGCGATGATAATTTTGACAGTCCCCATTATTTATCCAGTCATTGTGCAGCTCGGTTTTGATCCTATATGGTTTGGCGTCATTATTGTGATGACGGTTGAATTAGGGCTCATTCACCCACCCGTTGGGATGAATGTTTTTGTAATAAAAAGTGTAGTCAAGGATGTCAGCTTTTACACCATATTTAAAGGAGTCATTCCTTTTATATTGACTGACATCTGCAGACTCCTTATTCTCATCGCCTTTCCCGTGATCGCGCTTTGGTTGCCAAGCAGGATGTAGAGTCGGGGGGGGGCGCGCAAGGCTTATGGCGTTAAATACGACCTCAACTTTCTAACACATCATTTAAGTGTACATATGGCTCAGACAATTATTTACAACGTAGAGGTCACTTTCGGGGATTGCGACCCCGCTGGAATTGTTTTCTTCCCCAACTTCTCCAAATGGATGGACGCATCGTCTCTTAATTTTTTCGTTCAAAACGGTGTCCCCACATGGCGTGAGTTGGTCAAAGTTAACGGAATAATAGGCACGCCTTTGCTAGAGATAAATACGAAATTTATGATGTCTGCAACTTACGGTGAAAAGCTCCAAATTCACACCCGCGTTGTAGAGTGGAGAGATAAAGTGTTTATTCAAGAACACATTGTCAAACGCTATGAGGACACTCTTTGCGTTGGACTTGAGACAAGAGCGTTTTGCACCAAACATCCACAAGACCCCAATAAAATAAAAATCGTTGCTGTCCCAAAGGATATCAAAGAGCTTTGCCAATAAGCGGAAAATTATTCAAATTAAATATTCCACCCCCAGACACTGAGCATGTTAACTACCCCAACACTCTCTTATTTAAAGGGCGACAGCTCGACCCCTTTGATGGGTGTCAATATGGGTGAGTTTCTTAACCAAGCTAGACAAGTTCACGGCGCTAAAACCGCCGTGATCAGCGTTATTCAAAACCAACAGCTCACTTATAACGAACTGCACTCGCTCGTTACTCAGGCCAGCAAAGCTTTGTGCGCCGTTGGAATCGTTCGCGAAGACAGGGTGGGCATTTGGAGCACCAACCGCACCGAGTGGATTGTGATGCAATTTGCGGTTGCTAGGGTGGGCGCAATTTTGGTGCATATTAATCCAGCTTATAAAGAAAATGAGCTTGAATACACAGTGAGTCATTCAGGTTGCAAAATACTTTTCCTGACTCGCAAATTTAGGACTCATGACTGTTTGAATTTTGCTTTAAACGTTCAGTCCAGACAAAGTGGTTTAAAGAGCATTGTCGATTTTGATGGGGCTGAGGTAAATCAAGAGACTGCTGAATCTTTACAAACTTCCCCCTTAGGTTCATTGATAAGTTGGACTTCCTTCTTAGCTCATTCAAAGGGCTTTAGTGACTCCGCACTAAACGAGTTATCAACCTCTGTTGATTCCTCCTGTGCAGCAAGCATCCAGTACACCTCAGGCACAACGGGGCACCCAAAAGGGGCAACACTATCGCAGTCAAATATGCTCAACAATGGGATACAAATAGGCGCAAGGCTGGGGCTAGTACCCTTGGATGTGCTTTGTCTACCTGTCCCTATGTTTCACTGCTTTGGATCAGTGGTGGGAGTTATAGCCGCTTTTGCGCACGGCTCTTCCTTGGTTTTCACGGGAGAGAGCTTTGATGCACAGGAGTGCATTAAAGCAGTCCATAGATATGGGTGCACTGTTTTCTACGGCGTGCCTATGATGTTCATATCCATTCTTAATCATCCCAGTTTTGACAGCGGGAAGATGAAAACCCTGAGAACGGGAATCATGGGAGCTGCCCCCTGTCCTTCAGAGGTTTTTAAAGCAGCCATTGAAAAAATGCATATGGTGGGTTTATGTTCGAGCTACGGGATGACCGAGACATCCCCGATGTCTACTCAATGCCTCCCGAGTCAAACGATAGAGCAAAGATCAAACACCGTAGGCACTGTGCATCCGCATGTAGAGATTAAGATCATCGACCCGGTTGACGGCTCTATGGTCCCCCTTGGTCAGCCTGGGGAGTTGTGTGTGAGGGGATACTCTGTGATGCTGGGGTACTGGAACAACCCACAAGCAACCCATAATGCGATCGATCAAGAGGGATGGATGCACTCTGGTGACCTTGCTCTAATCCGCGAAGACGGGTGTGTTTGCATAGTGGGACGAATCAAGGATATGGTGATCCGAGCAGGAGAGAACATTTATCCAAGAGAGATTGAGGAGTTTTTACATAAATTACCTCAGATCGCAGATGCACAGGTTTTTGGGGTTCCGGACGCGCTGTACGGAGAACAACTTGCGGCCTGGATAAAATTAAAACCGGGTCAATCTATGGACGCAGAAAAGCTTAGATTGCTATGTAAGGGCCAGATTGCTTCTTTTAAGATTCCTCACTATATTAAATTTGTAGAGGAGTATCCCAGCACGACATCCGGGAAAGTTCAAAAATTCAAAATGCGTGAAATGGTTATTACCGAGTTTCAACTCCCCTCAAAATAACTTCCCTCTCCTGTCAAATTCTTCATTAATCTTTACTCTACAAAACTACGATGCCAACTGTCCTTGAATCCTTGGGTTTAGATAAATCTTTGTTGGCCAATCTCTCAAAGCTGACGCTGCCACTGAGCGGTCATTTTGAGACAGACTGCGCAAGCTGTGTTGAGTTTTGGCGCTTAAACGATCTCCTTTTGTCCAAGCTCCCGGTTAAGAGTAAACGCAACGAGCACGAGCGGTTAGGCGCTTCTTTGCTGTTAAGCCAAGCTCGGGCGAGAAGGGAGAGTTTTTTACTGCATCACGCGCAGGCAGTTTATAAAAAAATTACTAACGATCTTCAAAACTTTATTCGTTTAGAACAGCTTACCTTCGCCGCCAACGATCTAATCCCAGGCTTGACTGCAAGTAAACAACTAATTGAGACAGAAAACTCGCTCTTACAAAGCCAAAAAGATGGACACGAAATCAATCAAGGCATTTTCCTAACCCATGTACTCGCAAACGAGCAGTGTGGACGTCATCTATGCCACACCTCCTTGTTAGCGCACCCCCGCACACCAGAGTATCAAGATCAATTTTCAAAAACGGGACACCTAGAGTTGGAGGGTGTAAGTCTTCACAGAAAAGATAAGACCTGTTATTTGGAGTTTCAAAATGGCCAGTATCTACACGCTGAGGATGATCAGACTTTAGCGAATACTGAGATTGCTGCAGATTTAGCCATTCTCGATTCGCACACTAGCGTTGTGGTCATGAGAGGAGGCGTGATTGATGAGGGGAAGTACAAAGGTACACGCACTTTTTGCAGCGGGATTAATTTAACGCGTTTATATAACGGGAAAATCCCTTACCTATGGTACCTTGAACGCGATATGGGAATTGTTAATAAAATTTACCGCGGTGTTGCAAGTACTGCGCAATCGTCAGATGAGATATTGGGTCTTACAACTGAAAAACTTTGGATTGCTGCAGTTGACAAATTTGCAATTGGAGGTGGGTGTCAGTACCTTTTAGTGACGGACATCAACATAGCTGCAAGTGATGCTTATATGACTTTGCCTGCCCGCAAAGAGGGAATTATTCCAGGGGTCTCCAATATGCGGTTGCCCCGGTTTGTGTCAGACCGCGTAGCTCGCCAAGCCATCATGATGGAGAGACGCATTGAATGCGTAAGTCCAGAGGGGAAAATGATTTGCGACTACGTGGTGGATTCAGCAGATATGGACCAAACAATTGCAAACACCATTGAGTCCATCTCTAGCTCAGGTGTAGTGAGTGCAACGGGCAACAGAAAAGCGTTCCGAATAGATCAAGAGCCACTCGACAGGTTTAGAAAGTACATGGCTGTGTATGCAAGAGAACAAGCTTACTGCCACTTTAGTGAAGCCCTTATAGGGAACTTGGAGAGAAACTGGGACGCACGCAACCGCAAAATTAAAGCGACCCAAAATGTTAACCCAAATAATTAAAACTTTTTAGAAGGCCAGGCTTACTCTAATTTAAAAATGAAAGTTGCCACCGCCTTTGCAGAATCGTTGTCTGATTTGCATTTGTATTGCATGATGGCTTCTGTAACCGCAGCGTGAAAGACCCGGGGGCCTGAGAGAATCGTCACCTCTATTACCTGACCCCCTTGCACCCTAATTTGAGCTTTAACCACACCCTCTGTACCCTCTCGTATGGCGCGCATTGGCATTTTAGGCTTTACCTGAACTGGGCAAACAATGCTGATATCTTGATTTTCTGTTAACCCCTTAGGCTGTGTTGGAGCAATTGCTGGGGCAGACGGTACAGGTATAAGCGTCGTTTGAGCGACAGGGGGTGGAGTGGGCACAGCAGCTATTGTGGGCGCAGGTAAAGAGACTGGCGGTGCCACTTCAGGGGCGGCTACAAAAGGCATCTCTGGGGCTTTGGGTTGAGTGGGTATTTGCTTTGGGATTTCTTTTGGCAGGGGTGGAACAGGTGGGGGAATAATGACCTCTTGGATGACAACAGCCGTCAATGGTTTCGAGATCAGTTGAAGGCCTTTTTTAGCCGTGCCCGTGATCAGAAGATACAAAGCAACGGCGTGTATGAGTACAACAAGACTCCAGCCTAGAGGGTTTTTGCGAGAATTTACAAATGATCGTTTAGAACTACGGGCGCTCATTTTATAAACTGCTCACTACCAATCACCGCAATTTTAACGAGTCCCAATCGCTTTGTGCTCGCAAGAACATTTGCGAAAACAGAGTAGTTGCAATCTTTGCTCGGCCACAGATGGATTTCAGGTTGAACGCTTGAGCCGGCAACCTGCTCTAAATTATTGACTAAATCTTGTGAGGTCACAGATTTTTTATCCCAAAATAGTTGACTCTTCGCATCAATGTATATTTCGTGAATTTGGGGCTTTTCAATGGTACTGGGCGGTGCAGCCAAAGGCATCTCTAAATTAATGGAATGCAACTGAATCGGAATAGTCACAATGAGCATCACCAAAAGCACCAACATCACATCAATGAGGGGCGTTGTATTCATCTCCATCATCGGCTCTAGAGCGCGAGATTTACGACGAAGTTTAGACGCTTTGAGGGCCATAAATAAGGGGTGTAATTGCGACAGCAGGGTCTGAATTTGGAGAGAATAAAACTCTAAAGAGTGCGGGGGGGCGGCTCAGTAATGAAGGCAACTTTGCTGATGCCTGCTTTTTGGCAGGCCAAAAGAATCTTACCCACCCCCTCGTATTTACCGTTTAAGTCACCCCTGACTTGAATCTCTGGTTGTGGACGTAGCTTAGATTTAATCTTTAACTGATTGACCAATGCATCTAGGTTTTGCATTTTTGATTCGTAAAGATAAATCGCACCCTCTTTGTCAACAGAGATGATGATGTTCTCAGGTTTGGTTTCCCTCACCTCTACTCGCTCCTTGGGGAGCTCAACTTTGACGGATGTATTTACAACTGGCACTGTGATCAAAAATATTATGAGTAACACCAACATCACATCCACCAAAGGAGTCGTGTTAATCGTAGATATCACCTCACTACTATCGCCTGAACCTATGTGCATCGCCATCAAAAGTCCTTGAATTCTTTAACTTGAATTGGATAACTTGGCTGGGCAGACTCAAGCTGCCCGACCGTCTGAGCCCACTAAAACACCATTAAGCTCTTCGCTGAACTCTTTCACATCGTCCATGACCGTTTTATTTGCTTTGGCTAAATAGTTGTAACCAAGCACGGCTGGTATAGCCACTGCCAAACCGATTGCTGTCATGATAAGCGCCTCCCCAACCGGGCCAGCAACTTTATCGATAGATGCTTGCCCTGAAATACCGATGGCTGTGAGCGCGTGATAAATACCCCAAACAGTTCCAAAAAGTCCCACAAAAGGAGATGTGGAACCCACAGTTGCAAGAAATGAGAGACCGTTTTGAGAACTATTTTGAATGGTGTCCACCGCGCTTTGAATATTCATTTCTATCCAGTCGTTGGACGGGATATTTTTTTTCAGCCCAATATGCGTTTTAACTGCGCTTGCGCCGGACTCTGCGATAAAGCGGTATGGACTGTCTGTATCCAATTTGGCAACACCTTGAGTGACCGTATCCCCACTCCAAAAAAACTCATCTGCTTGGGCCGCCTGCCCAGACATTTTTTTATTCAAAAGTATTTTAGAGACAATGATGTACCAACTACTCACACTCATGACCAGTAAAAGCAAAAGAACAAATTTAGTAATACTATCTGATCCCACCCACAGGGCCTCAAGTCCGTAAGGGTTGTTGAGTGCACTGACTGATGAGTCTGCGCGCATAACGGTATCGCTGCTAGTTTGAGCAAATGCTTGCCCAAACATCAAAAGAACTATGAACACTCGTTGAGCACAATAGGGATAGTTTTTAATAAACATGGTATGTGTGGATTAGCAGGTTCAAAATGATAATCGGTTATATCAAGTAATTTCAAATTAATCAAGGATTAAAAACGAATCCAAAATGAATTAGATGAGCTATTTCAAAGATAACATAAAAAAGTAGTGTTCTAAAATAGACAGGGTTCTTTACCCGCTCATCTAATAAAACCAATATTCTCTCGCCTTGTTTTCTTGGTAAATACGCTCTTTATGATCGATCTTATTTTAAAAATTTTATATGTTGGGTAACGAAACCCACTGATCTCCCATTTGTTGAATCGTTATACGGTGATCGAACACTTTCTCGATTGCTGCCCGAGTTCGGAGGTCCGAGCACTCACCATGGTGCTCAATGAACCCATTTTGCATAATCAGCAACTCATCAGCATGCAAAGCAATCGATAGTTCGTGCAATACACTGACTACGGTTTTTTGTTGTGCAACCAATTCCCTGACTAAAATGAGCCAATCCACCTGATGGGGGGGGTCCAGGCTTGTGATGGGTTCATCCATAAGTAAGATGTCAGCCTCTACGGCCAGCGCTCTTGATAATAGAACACGCTGACGCTCGCCGCCGGACAATTGCCCAAGACTTCGATCTCTCCACTCCCATGCCTGCGTTTTTTTAAGCGCGTTAGTCACTGAGAGATGATCTTTCTCGCTTGCTCCATTCAACAAACCTTGGTGAGGTATACGCCCAAGCATTGCAACATCATAAACACTTAGATCGTCTGCGCTACCTTCGTTTTGTCCTAGCCAGGATAGATATTGAGCATTCTTTTTAAGATTAAATATTTTCTCATCCCGCATTGGAAATAAAACTTGTCCATCAAACTGTACAAGTCCAGCAATGACTTTGAGTAGCGTCGATTTACCTGCCCCGTTGGGCCCCACAACGCTAGTCCATTTAGCATGGGGGATGCTTGCATCTAAGTTGTGCAAGACCTCCTTAGCCCCTAACACGGCTCGAATTTGGGTTGCTTGGATGGCAAATTTGCTCATCAATTACGCGGACCTACATTTTGGTTGTGCATAAGCCAAAGGAGGTATCCGCCCCCCAAAACCGCGGTTAAAACGCCTACCGGTAATTCCTGTGGTGCAATCAACCAACGAGCCCCTAGGTCAGCGCTCAATAACAAAACAGCCCCGGTAAGACTGGATAAAAATAATAGCTGACTGTGTTTGACTCTCACGACTGAGCGAACCAGGTGAGGGGAGGCAAGACCCACAAAAGCGATCAAGCCTGTTTGAGCCACTGCGCCGCCTATTGCAAGCGCTAAAACAGCGATCAAAATACTTCGCATCTGATTGAGCCGCAGGCCTAAACTTCTCGCTGTTGCCTCTCCAAGACTCAACGCGTCAAGCACTCGGCTTAAGGACCACGAAACCACCATACAAATTATCCAAACCAGAGACATCAGTTTAACTGAGCTCCAGCCAACCAAACTGATGCTCCCCAGCATAAAGGTTTGCATTATTTGCATCACATGAGGATCCATGAGCATGATCACTGAGCAAAGGGCTCCTAAGACTACCCCGACGATGACGCCGCCCAGCAATAGTCTTAGTGTTTGTTGAGCACCTTTTGCCAATAGAAGAGTCAAAAAAACTGCACCCATTGCGCCCACAAAAGCAGCGCCCGTGAGTCCCAAGCTAATAATCCAAGGCGGAGCAATGGGTGACGCCGCACATAGAACCAATGCGAGTGCAACACCAAGCGAGGCTCCTGAAGCACTGCCCAAAAGATAAGGATCTGCCAAGGGATTTCTAAAAAGACCTTGTGCTAACGATCCCGATAAGCCGAGTAAAGCGCCTGCCATTAAAGCCCCTAAGGTTCGGGGAAGGCGTATATCCCAAATTATTTGAAGCGCGGTTGGGTCGTTGCTCAGGTCCACTAAGTTATCTAAACCATTTACCCCGACCGTAATTCCCAGAGTTGTGGCAACCATTCCAAAAATAAAGAGGGCTAAAGCCAATAAGTTGGCTTTACCATTTGAGTGAGTTTGAGGGACACTCAGGAAAGGAGTCATTTGCTGGATGCGGTAGGGAGGATAGGGGGGGCAGGCATGTTATTGACTTTATTAACCTTATTGACCTGGTTTATGCACTGAGCCAGTATTCGCGCTGCCTCGCCCATTCTGGGGCCTGGGCGAACCACAATATCGGATTGTTCTTTGGATAGCGTGCAAACTCGGTTTGTGCGTACAGCGGACATGCTACTCCACCCTGGGCGTTGTAAAAGGTCTAAAAAATTATTATCCGCCACAATTATGAGGTCTGGGTTGGCTTTGACTATGAACTCTGAGGTAAGTCTGGGAAACTCACCCATACGATCAGGCACGATATTGATCTGCCCTAGTTTGCTCAAAGTCTCCCCAATAAAGGATTTAGGTCCTGCAGCGTAGGGCCCCGGGGAAACTTCAAAATAAATAGTTAAATTTCTGTTTCTCTCAGGAATTGATTGTGCAGCTTTTGTAAGTTGTGCGTCTATCGATTGCCAGACTCTTTGGGCATCATGGGTATTAAAAATAAGATCGAACTTCTCAAGGGAGCGCAAAATATCGGATTGGTTATTACTATCCAGTATAAAAACCTTGAGACCAAGTTGCTCAAGTCTTTGCGATATGAGGGGATTTTTGGGCATCAACACCAAATCAGGCTTAAGTAATAGCACCCCCTCAATGCTGGGGCTTAGCCCTCCCCCAAGGTGCTTTACTGATTTGAGCTGCGCCGGATAATTTGAATCATCATCAACACCGACCAATAAGTCACAGTGAGCAAGTTCGCACAACGTCTCCGTAAAAGAAGGTAATAAACTAACAATCCTTGAGGGGACAGAGTTGAAAGTGAGACTAACGCCCCTGTCGTCCGTTACCACGTAGGCATGGGATACGGCGCTGCAAAAAAGATTTGTCAAAAAAATTAATAAACCTAAGTACTTTATCCGGCACTTAAGTTTTGTAGATTCGCTCATAACAGGCCATGAATTATTGGGTGCATACGCGGGGACGAACCTTTTAAGTTATCGTAGATTTAAAGGAATTAATACGATTATTCTATTTCTGCTGGTAAATCATCGTGAGCCAGGCTGTTCTACCCGCAGTGTTGTACCCATAGGCCAGTTGGTACTTCTCATCACGAGCGTTGTCCAGGCGCAGTCTGTATGTGAACTCCTCGCTGTATTTATAACCTGCATATAAGGACAAAATCTTATAAGGTGCCAGTGTAGTCGGGACTGTTGGGTAAAAAGATATCCCATCAGTCCTACTGCTTGAGGCTACATATTTGGCTCCAAAATCATATGCATCAACAGATTTACCAAGATCTAGGGATCCAAATTGCTTAGCTCTTCTGAGTATGGGCGAGGGATTGGGTGACTCATCTGTTGGATTTTGAGATGTGAAAGCACCCACTAATCTATACCCCTTCCAATTTGCTCTCTCTGAGAATTCCCAACCATGATTGACCATTATGGGTATGTTGGTGTAATTGAATTGATCGTTGTAGGTGATTGCATTTTCTGTACTGCTGTTGAAATACACCAACCTTGTATTTGTAATTGTATTTTTGTACTCTATGGCTGACTCAAGGGTATGGTGAAGCTCTGGAACCAAATTGGGATTGAACACAGTGCCTTGAAAATACTCTCCCACTGAGGGGGCTCTAAAACCCATTGAAGAAGTTGCAGATACTCGCAACTCATCCGACAAATGATAGCCAATTCCAGCCAACCCCGTTGTAGCTCCAAATTTAGTGCTAGTTGTATTGTTTACTGTGTTCCACTGAGCAACTACTGCATCAGGTTGACTGACCTGAAGTCCGTCCCTGCGGGCGTTGATCTGAAAATCAAATTTATTCCATCTCAAGGTGTCCCCCGCAAAAACACCGTATGATTTACGGTACATCAAGTCTCCATACCCATCATTAAAATGCTGGTCTGAGTAACTGATTCCAAAAGTCACTTTTTGAGATCTATTAATTTCGTAAGTATTGCTCCAATTTAATGAGTCGGTATCGGAGGCGGAATTTGTAGCAGCAGAGGTGGGCGTAAATTGGTAATCCAACTTAGAGTGCGTTATGTCTAATTGAGAAAACCAAGCATCTAAGAGCGAGGCTTTAGCAAATAAAGTGGTGTCACTACTGATCGTCCTCGAGTGTGCACCCAAGTCATAAATTGGAATATTTGCGTTGTAATCTAAGGTTTTATCTTGGTACCGCTCTTTTAAGCCAATTTCCCAGTCTTTATTGATAAGTTGGCTTACACCAAAACCAATCCCGTCGCTCTTAAAGTCACCCGTGTTTGTTAAAGATGAAGGGAATACATTATGGTCTATTGGAGTGAAACCAGCGCTGTTTGTGCCGTTTGCTGTGACGTTGAATTTTGTATCACCCACTCGACCCGAGACTCCAGCTGTGGTGTCAATTGTTTTATTGGTTCCGTACGTAAGAGTTACAAATGATTTAGGGCTGCCACTGGATCCTGCACTTGAATAAATGTTGATCACGCCTCCAATTGCTGCCTCCCCGTACAGAGCACCACTATTTCCCCGTAGTATTTCTATTCGCTCAATAGCCTGGGGAGGAGGAAGACTGGTGTTATTTAATGATCCAAATCCGTCTGGTTGAATCCTTATACCGTCTACGAAAATAGCCACACTACTACTGGACTCTCCTCTTAAGAAAAAGGATGATTGAGCGCCCAACCCCCCGTTAGTAGAGACCTCAACGCCCGGCTCACCCTGAAGAAGTTCGCTAACTGATCTGGCTTGTGATCTTTGGATCTCCTCTTTTGTAATGACCGTAACTGAGGAGAGTACCTCAGATAATGGTTGCTCAAATCTCGATGCGGTGACGACAAGTGGGTCTAAAAAATCATCAGCCTTAATGCTTTTGCTAAGAGTTATTGAGTAAATGAATGTTAGCAAGATTAATAAAGAAAAGCGGCCTTTTGAAAAAGGGTTTATAGGAGAAAACATGTTGCGTGTCCCGGAACGAATCAGGCTCATTAACTTTCCTCGTTAATGAATACCAAAATGAAAAGAGCGAAGGGGACACGACAAGACAGCTGTTGTGCAAAGGTGCACTCATTTACTGGCAAGCGATATCCTTCGTCGCTATTTCCGCCTGTTGAAGCCGGTATCCGGACTAGTGAACAAAAGAATTTTTCCTTCCCAAATAATTAGATTATTCAGTGGACTCTTAAAATTCCCAGCGCTTTTTAAGCGCGTTCACTTACCGTTGCGAGGACAGTTTGGTGGCTCACTTGCGTGAATTCCTAATTCCCGTTTAACTAGTTTACCAATTGATAAATTAGCACTTCAACTGATTTTATTGTACAGCACATTAAATTGAACCGTTTATCTAGACAACTTCATAGACAACCTTACTTACAACCTTATTTTAGGAGGCTTAATGCGCTCAGGCCCTACAGAGGATCTACATGATTTTTTTATCCTGCTAGTTGCCATCAAAACCAAAACAGTAACAAGAGTAACTGGGGGCATTATTTGCACTTGCCCATTGAAGCCGCTGAAACACATAGACTCCGTGTTTTTGGATGTATTGATAACCGGTAGGTTTCGTATGTGTTGTAAATTAAAAACGCATAGGTTGTATACCTTAATTGAGCAATCAGGGTGATTGTTGAGAAGAGTATGAAAAGAGTTTGAAAGGGGCAAAAATTATTTGATTCTTGATATCTATTAAATGAGACGTAGATTCAAGGACGAAGTGCAACGTTGACTAAAAGTTAA
>CAIQHG010000093.1 GCA_903871545.1 uncultured Burkholderiales bacterium
ATATGTAAATATAGTTATTTTTCTGGAACACAGTTGTGTAATTGTTATTTAAAACTAGTGTCATCGCTAACTCAACAGTCTGAAGTCAACTTCATACTTTAAGAAACGAATTGAATCGACGTGCGTTAGTGCATAGTCTAATTTTTCATCTTTTCTTTGCGCAATGATGCATCCAGTCACTTTTTGATTTGAGTTACAGAGATTTTCTTTTACCCATCCCATGTATCTGAGTGTTTGACCCACTACTACATCAGATGCTCGATCTCGTTTTAATTCAACCACCAAGAAATCAGACTTATCTTTTCGCTGCCCGAGTATGTCTATCGGACCTGTGTTTGTCCTGTATTGCTGTCCGCATCTTTGTCCGTGTTCTTCAAAGATTTCGTAGTCTTTAGAAAGTGGAGTTCGGTCCCAATTACTCACCAAGAAGTCTTCGAGTTGCTTCTCAAAAAAGAACGAACTTCTCTCATTCTCAGTAACTAAATTATGCTTGACAGCTATAGATTTATGGTGCGGAGAAATTATTGCTTGCAACTCGGCAACAGAAACTACCAGTCGAACACATTCGTAACCTTGTGGTGTCCTGTATCCATCTTCAAATTTCAAGATTGAACCTGTTCCCAGAAATGTGAATGGAGGTTTCTGATTCCATCTTGCAAAAAAATATGGTTTGAGCTCTCCAGAAATAAGTTTCTGAAAAAGTGGATTAGTTGACTTTTTATTAGGTTTACTAAACCAAATCAGTGTGTTTGTCTTTTCATCGTAGTAGTTCTCAAAGTCGTGTCCAGTCCTACCCGCAACACCTATATTCATAAAGACAAACAATTTGTCATCGATTCGAGCATAACCAGTTGTCCAGTCTCCGCCACGGGGCGGATTTTCTGGGCGAACAATATTAGCAATTTCATCGCGAGTGTATTGAGAACCTCTTTTAAACATAGATGGATTCAAGTATGAAGTGCAACGTTGACTAAAAGTTAAGAGGCTGAGAATGATTTAGTATCCATAGCTTCTTGACCTTGGCCGTTAAGTTGTCATGACCTATAAACACCTCAGCGAGACTGAACGATATCAGATTTTTTGCCTCATGAGAGAAGGATTGAGTTGCACCGAAATTGCTAAGAATCTTGCCCGGAGCAAGTCCACCATTTCTAGAGAGATTGTTAGAAAAAAAGGGGGCCGCGGGTACCGTCCCAAGCAAGCCGATCGATTTGCTGAGGAGCGGTCCGTAGTTAGTCATAATGCCAGGCGCATTGATCCTGATGTGCTTAAAGCAGCCTTTGAGCGCAATATTATTAAGACCAAAGATCTACTTGAGATTGCGCCTAAAATCCATGAAGACGTGCCACTCCTTTAATGTAAATTTCAATTATTGTATGAAGCCCCCCAGAATTGCCCTTATTCACGCAACGCCTCTTGCGGTTTCTCCAATCAACGATTCCTTTAAAAGCCTATGGCCACAGGCTATTTGTCAAAATCTTTTAGACGACAGTCTGTCTGTTGACCTTGCCCGCGAGGGGGAGCTAACGCAGGCAATGATCAAGCGGTTTCTTAAGCTTACACATTACACTTTATCAGCCGGTGCTGATGCCATACTTTTCACTTGCTCCGCATTTGGGGTCGCAATAGAGGCTTGCGCTAAAGAGTCCAACGTCCCGGTATTAAAGCCCAACGAAGCCATGTTTGATGAGGCTTTAAGTTTGGCCCGCACCGGCGTGAGACTAAAAGTCGCTTTACTTGCAACCTTTAATCCCTCTATACCCTCAATGTCTGAGGAGTTGAACCAAATGGCGAAAGCAAGGGCCATTGATCTTGATTTGCTGACTGCGCATGTTCCAGATGCCATGCAACACTTGGCAAATGGGGATGCTCAAAAACATCATGACCTTATTGCACAGACTGCAGCGCACCTCCCCCCTTGTGATGTGATTTTATTAGCTCAATTCTCAATGGCAGCAGCAAAGGAGACTGTGAGCGCAGCACTTAAAAATCCCAATTTACCCGTACTCTCAAGCCCTGCTTGTGCAGTCCAAGCATTGCAAAAGGCTTTGCTAAACTGAACAAAATGATTGATCAAGATTTTTAATCAACTGATATGACAAACAAACGCGTCTCTTTTTCTCATCTCCAAAAGTTTATTCACACCGCCATGCTAGCTCTGGGCCTGCCCCCAGAGGATGCGCAAACAGTTGCAAACTATATGGCAGAGGCAGACCTGCAGGGCTCTGATGGTCACGGCGTCATCAGGCTCCCCCAATACGCGAGGCGCATATTGGCTGGAGGCGTCAACACCACCCCAAATATAACCATTGAATCTGAGAGAACTGCAACTGCCCTTGTGAACGGCGACAACGCGATGGGCCACGTGGTGATGAAGTTTGCAACTGAGCTTGCGATAAGAAAGGCGCGTCAATCGGGTATGGCGTGGGTTGGATCTAGGCTTAGCAATCACGCGGGGCCAGCATCCCTTTATAGCCGCATGGCTCTTGAGCACGATATGGTTGGAATGTACTTTGCAGTGGGAAACGCCAACCACCTGCCCGCTTGGGGAGGACTGGATATGCTCCTCTCAACAAACCCCATCTCTGTTGCAGTGCCAACCCATTTGGAGCCGCCCATTGTTTTAGATATGGCAACCACAGTTGCAGCTTACGGCAAGGTTAAAGCCAAGGCACAAAAAGGAGAGATGATGCCAGAGGGTTGGATGATCGACTTTGAAGGCAATCCACTCCTTGATCCCAAACGCAGCGAAGAAGGCTTTCTTCTCCCAATTGGCGGCTATAAGGGGTATGGATTGTCATTGATTGTTGGCATCCTTGCTGGAACGCTCAACAACGCCGCAATGGGCAAATCTGTGATCGACTTTAACCACGACGACTCAAGCGTCACCAACACAGGGCAAGCTATTGCGATTATTGACCCTGCTGCGTTTGGCGACCCTGCTGCGTTCAAAGAACGGGTAGATCAGTTGATCCGGGAATTAAAGGCCAGCAAAAAAATGAAGGGCGTTGAACGAATTTGGTTACCCGGGGAACAAAGTCATTTAAAGCGGGAAGAACACACTCGCTTGGGGATCCCGATTAGCGCTGGACTTGAGGAGCAATTGAGCTTGGTTGCTGAAAAACTAGACATCGATAAAATTCACTGGCATTAATAGACAAAACTAAAACCAACACTAAAACCAACACCCACACCTCCCTACACCCTCCCGTGCGACAAACTATACACCGAAGAACCATTCTCAAATCAGCGCTAGGCGGGGCTTTAGCGACTCAAGGTACGCACGTTTTCTCAGCAAATGAGTACCCAAGCAAACCCATCAAGATCATAGTCCCGCTTGCCGCGGGGAGCGCCGTGGATAGCGCAGCCCGTATTGTTATGCAAAAAGTCTCCCTTAGTCTCGGGGTTGGCATCACGATAGACAACCAACCAGGGGCCGCAGGCCTAATAGGGGCAGACCACGTTGCCAAATCCCCTGCAGATGGGTACACACTTGGAGGCTTTAACGACAGCATCATGGCCGTGCTCCCCAACCTTCAAAGCAAAATGCCCTGGGATATTTTGAAGGATTTTGATCCAGTCTCACTGGTTGCAACAGTTGAGTGGGCACTTGTTGTCCCTTTTGACTCAAGTATTAAAAGTGCTGCTGATTTGATATCTAAAGCAAAGCAAAGCGCGACCCCACTTAGCTTTGCATCGGGTGGCAGCGGTAGTCCTCAGCATTTCGCAATGGAGCTATTTAACAATCAGGCCAAAACAACGATGTTGCATGTGCCTTACAAGGGAGCTACACAAGCGGCAATTGGCGTAGCAGGTCAAGAGGTGGACGCCGCATTCATAGGAATAGCCACAGTCACTGCCCTTGCAAAAGCGGGGAAACTGAGAATTATTGCGCTCACCACACCGTCCAGGTTAGCACAGTTCCCAGATATTCCAACCGTATCTGAGTCTGGACTGAGTGGCTACGAATTTAACTCTTGGTTTGCACTGATGGCCCCCAAAGGGACGCCTGTGGACGCGATAAAAAGATTAGATACCGAAATTAACAAAGCCTTGAGAGATAAAACAGTTGCAGATCAATTAATTGCACAAGGACTTACGCCCAGGGGAGTGGACGCGCCTTTATTGGCTGCGGCACTTAAGAATCAGCTTGTAAAGTATCAAAAAATTATCCAACAAGCAGGCATTGCAGCTGAATAAGCAAGGGGGTTTGATTTCACAGAGGACGCAAAGTTGATTAAAGTCTTTTTCTTAACTGTTTTGCTAATTTCACTTAGCCCATTGGTTTGTGCCGAATCTTTAAAGTGCGTAAGTCATTACACATCTTTTAATAACAATGTTAAATACGCAGAGAACGATTCCTATACGGAAATACTCGTGTTCGAGCGGGATAAGGAACAAACCATTAAGTCCTCCTTAAACGGCAAACCCATACTTAAGCAAGTCGTTCAAGACGTGGTTGACTCCCAGACCTCGAGTTACTCAAATATTAACAATAGTTTAGTGAAAAGAGTGGTCACTATTTCCCGTGAAAAGATTTCCTCATCCTACTACGCCCAAGACGTTAAACCTTTAGGCAATGGTCAACTTGGTCGGGAGATACGGACCGCAGAACTCTCGGTAGACCGAATGAGTGGTGAGATGATACGGACATCTAGCGTTCAGACTCAAAATGCAAAGTACCTCACAACCTCTAGTGGTATTTGTAAGCCTAATGATTAACTTGTCGCCGCTCACGCAATTTAACTTTAAAGCCCCGTTTAAGAGCGGGTTTGTCCACCGTGAGTGCGCGCCCTTGGCTTTAGCCATGGGGTGAGCGGGGGGTATTTGAAGTTGAAGTGTTTTAAATTGAAGTATTTTTTTCGCTCAATTAGTAACGCTAATTTTGGTATGTAGATTAAAGTGGAGTCTAAACTGATTTATATTACTAGTTTTTAAGGGAGCAGACAATTACAACAAAAATATTTGAGCTCCTCGCACCGAAAAATAAAGGCACTTGATGAACAAAAAAATATTAGAAGATCGACGTCAATTCATGAGATGGATTGCGGCCAGTCCTTTGCTACCCCTCCCCTTTGGTGAGCAAGCCCTTGCAGATAGCTTTTTTAAACGCGCAGATCCAGCCGTATGGCCTGCTGATTTGCCAGGCGATTTGATTAAAAGTCCTGGAGAAGCTGGTAATGTTTTTGATTTTGAGCCTGTTGCATACAAAAACGTCCCCCGTGCTCACTTTGGCTACATGGCCTCTGGTGTAGATGATGAGGTCACGCTTAGGGCTAATCGCGCGGCGTTTCAGAAATTCCCTTTGAGACCAAGAAGGATGCGCGACGTCTCCAAGATTGATATGTCAGTCTCTCTTTTTGGCACAGGTTGGAGGACACCAATCATCATTGCCCCCACAGGGGGCAACAAAGCCTATGATCCTGAGGGAGAGATTGCGGTGACCAGGGCCGCTAAAGCAAGAGGTCACCTCCACATACTCTCTGCAGCCGGGGCATCAACCATAGAGGATGTGATTGCTGCAAGGGGCGGGGAAGTTTGGTTTCAACTCTACGCCACTTCAAGCTTAACGGTTGCCAAGAAAGTCGTTCAACGAGTCGAGAAAGCGGGATGTCCGGTGCTTGAGATCACAGCAGATAGAAACGGGGGAAGAAACCAAGAAACCTTCCAAAGGTTAAAGAAACTAGATCCCCGCACCTGCTCGAATTGTCACATCGATGGTCCAGGCAGCATCAAAGAGCGTCCCAATTACGACGGCATCGATTTGGCGGACATGAAAAGCCCCCAGTCATCCAACATGACTTGGGACTTTATCAAGCAGATGCGCGACACCACAAAGATGAAGATCATTTTAAAAGGGGTCCTCACTCAAGAGGACGCCCTGCTTTGCCTAAAATACGGAGTAGATGCAGTGCACGTATCAAACCACGGGGGTAGAAGTGAGGATACAGGTCGCGCCGCTATTGAATGCTTGCCAGAGATTGCCGGCGTGATCAACAAGCGCGTTCCTATTATTTTTGATAGTGGGGTGAGACGCGGCACAGATATCTTTAAAGCCTTAGCCCTAGGAGCAGACGCAGTCTGCATTGGTAGACCTTACCTTTGGGGGCTTGGTGCGTTTGGACAACCCGGTGTTGAACGGGTGCTGGAATTGCTTGAGGATGAATTCTCAGGTGCTATGAAGCAAATGGGGTGTCCTTCCATTGCTGATATCAAGCCGGAGATGGTTTATAAAGGCTGATGGATTTGAATTAGATAAGCTCTAGGCAAGCTAGGCAAGTTAGGCAAGTGAGCATCACCATTTAGTATTGATCGAATACCCTGTAGTCGGTTCTTTCCTCGGGGAAATTCACAAAAAAAGCGTTCATAATGTGGGTTAATTTACTGGACGCACTCCAAAAATAATTGCCTCCCCCGCCTCTCTTTATCTTAAAAGCTTCAATCTTGCGCAAAGGAGTGGGCACTGGCTAAATGATTTATTTACACCTTTAGAGCCCTGAGGTATAAAAATCCAGTTTTCACAGTGATCTTATAATTTTTCTAGTAAGCATTCAATTTCATTTAAGCTTTTTTCTAGGTTATTGATTACAGAGCGTAAACGCTGATGATCCTTAAGCGTACAGGCAATACAGGTTGAATTTTTCTGGCGGGGATGTTAATGGTCACCTTTTGTGACCATTACATTTACTGCTTAGGTTGCTAGCGGTGCGGTAGTAGCCCTTGGATCATTCAGACTGAGCTCCAGTTCCCTGATAAGTTTTACGAGTTTTCCAAGACCGCAGTTTTCTGGATTCGCCTCAACCCCCGGTCTGCATTTAACTAAAAGCGACAACTACCCTGACACCGGGGGGGGGACACTGATTCCACCAACACTTGGACAGTTATTCCCCTTGATTGAAAACTCCAGTTCACTATTGGCACGCAAGGGATTAGCGAGTGCCCAAAAAGAGACCCAGTCAGACCTGAATCTGACTGGGTCTCTTAGGAGAAAGGTAGACGGTTTAAGCCAGTACACCTAGGCCGTGTTTATGAACAATATCAAGAAGTTTGAGGGCCATACCGCTGGGCTTTTTGGTGCCCGCCTCCCACTTTTGGATAGTCGATTCGCTTGTGTTGAGATACATCGCAAAAATTGGCTGACTCACCTTTACGCTTTCTCTGATTTTTTTGATTTGAACAGCCTTGTACGCAGGCGTTTTAGCAATGCATGACTCGTCAAACTTGCGCATCGTTGCCTTGTCTATTGCGCCAACACGAAGCAATGCAGAAGCAGACTCATGAATTGCCTCAAAGGCATCTGTCTTAAATTTCTTTTTCGTCGTCATGGCAAATCTCCAAGAGATGTTTCTCTTCAATCAATTGCGCCAATTGCGCATTTTTCAAACCTGCATATCCCTTTGCAAGCAATCGGAACATCTCTAACTCTGCGTCATCGATGTTGTCTCGATCTTTCTTTGCAAACAGATACTCATAAATCCATCACTCTCGACCCTTGGCCAAAATAATCGATCGGTGCTGGTTCTTGTTGAGTTTCTTCTTGTAAACACCACCACCTAAATCAACAGCCTGCCCCGCCATAACCTCTTTGATGGCATCACAGAGTTCAGCACCGGAAATGTGAGCATTTTTGGCGTCTTTACTGAATTTCTTCGTCTTAAACGCTCTAGGTTTTGTTTTATGAGGCACAACCAAGTCTAGCACCAGGTGCTATCAATGTCAATGGGGCGGGTAACGGCATATTAATCTTTAGGGGTTGCCATCGTACCAAATATTCCATTCGGTCACCTAAACAAGGTGGGGGTTACTTTAAATCGAAAATTATGGATCCGACGAGATTTGGACTTTCACTGTATGCAATGGGATGAAAGGCAAGTGAGCATCACCATTTAGTATTGATCGAATACCCTGTAGTCGGTTCTTTCCTAGGGGAAATTCACAAAAAAAGCGTTCATAATGTGGGTTAATTTACTGGACGCATTCCAAAAATAATTGTCTGCTCTGTCCTGTCTTGTCCTGTTCAATCTTCTCAATAATGACTGACTTCGCAATTTAATTTCAAAAATGAAGCCTTTTGCCTCCCCCGCCTCTCTTTATCTTGAAAGCTTCAATCTTGCGCAAAGGAGTGGGCACTGGCTGAATGATTTATTTACACCTTTAGAGCCCTGAGGTATAAAAATCCAGTTTTTACAGTGATCTTATGAACATACTCCCCAACTCTGGCGCACTAGGAGCTCAAGTGCTGAGTCTTGATCTTTCTCAGGCGCTCAGTGAAGAGGAGTTTGCACAAATTGAGACGGCGCTTGGAGAGCACAGCGTTTTGTGCTTTCCCGCTCAGCAACTCAGCTCATCAAATTTGAAAGGATTTGCTGAGCAATTTGGCAAACTCGAGATCAATGTGGCCAACATGTACCAAGACCCCGAATATGCTGAGGTGATGATTTTGTCCAACAAAGTGGACGAAGCGGGAAAGGCGTTGGGGTTAAGGGACGCGGGACAGGATTGGCACACCGATATGTCTTACAGCAAAGATATTGCTTTTGCCAACGTCTTGTACGCACTAGAGATTCCTCACAGAGACGGTAAACCATTAGGTAACACAGCATTTTGTAGTACCAAACGGGTTTACAAATCAATTCCTGAGGATTTGAAAAGAAAATTATCCAAGATGACGGTAACCCATGATTTTGCAAAATTTTGGGACAACATGAGAGCGCGTCCCTCTAGCACCAGGCCTGAGTTGACCGCTGCTCAGCGCGCTGCAAAACCGCCCGTCTCCCATCCTATTTTCATTCGACACCCGATTTCTGGGGACACAGTTCTTTATGCAAATCCAGGATACGCTATACGAATCAACGAGTTGAGTGTAAAAGAGAGTGATGAGATTTTAAATTTTTTATTTGATTTACAACTGCGTCCTGAGTTTCATTACGAACATAGGTGGCGAGTTGGGGATGTGCTGATGTGGGACAACATTGGTACCCTTCATAACGCCGTAGCAGATTACGAAGCTCATGAGCATAGGTTCATCAAGCGTTGCCAAGTGATGGCTGATCGCTATTTCCCGTACGGTACACATGCACTGCAAGCTTAAGATTTTTCGTTGTTACTCTAAATAGGAGCTATTTTTTAGCTCCATTACACAGCTATTATTTGAATTTATGCAAAACTCCACTTCTTTAATGCTGGGCAAAGGGATGTGCATCTCAGTGCGTTTCAATTCGAGGTCATTGTTTGTTAAGCGGTCTTGGACTTTGTCTAGGCATTTTTATTGGTTTTGGCTCGCACTTTGTTCAATGCTTGGGGGCTTGTTTATAAGTCAGCGTTGTGTTGCAGCTGATAACTACCCCACTCACCAGATAAGAATAGTGGTTGGATTTGCAGCAGGGGGACCAACCGACATCATTGCCAGGGTCATCGCCAAAGATATGACAGAGACCCTGGGTGAGCCCATCGTTGTAGAAAACAAGGCCGGCGCGAGTGCAATGATTGCGACAAGGGAGGTTCGCAACGCACCTGCAGATGGTTACACCCTCCTCTTCTCGTCCCTGGGTCTAAATGTGAATCCTATTTTGATTGGAGACGCTGCGGGTTTTAATCCTAAAACTGATTTCGCACCTATATCCAATGCCGCCAATTTGCCCATGGTTGCAGTCACGGCATATAACTCGCCCATTAAATCAATGAATGAGTTACTTACGGTTGCCAAATCAAAGCCAGAGGCAGTCAGCTTTGCCTCGTCGGGTCCTGGGGGATCGGGACACTTGGCGGGAGAGTTACTGGCCACTATGAACAAACAAAAGATGCTTCATGTGCCCTATAAGGGCAATGGTCCCGCTTTGCTCGAGGTGATGTCGGGTAGGGTTGATTTCATGTTTTACCCAGAGATTGGTTTAGCTGAAAATGAGAACGCCAAAAGGGTTAGTATCTTAGCGGTTGGAACGGCCAAAAGACTTCCCCAATTCCCTGATAAACCGACCATGTCTGAGATCGGCTTTCCCGGCTTTGAGGAGACCGCACCGTGGGTGGGTCTCTTAGCGCCTGCAAAGACACCTCCCGCTATTATCAACAAACTGTATATTGCGATGAACAAAGCTTTAGCAAAAGCTGAGGTACGAGCGCAATTAGAGAAGTTAGGTGCGGTTGTTGTTGGCGATACACCAGAGCAATTTCAAGCATTTTTAAAACGAGATTATGAGCGCTGGGAAAGTGTCGTTAAAGCAGCAGCCATCAAAGTAGATTTAAACTAATAGCCGCCCAAAGCGCTCATCAAAGTTCTTTGATTTAGATCTATTGCTTTGAATATTTCACTTAAACATGCAAACTTTGCCCCACTCTGTATCAAAAGCTGTATCGATTGAGGACTTACGCCTCATTGCAAAACGCAGATTACCGACCTGTATTTTTGATTTCTACGACGGTGGTGCTGAGGACGAGATTACTCTTTTATCGAACATTCAAAGATTTCGTGAAATAAGTCTCTTACCTAGGATTTTAAGGTCGGTGCACCGAGTAGATACTACTCGACAGTTGTTGGGCTCTGAGATGAAGGTTCCCTTTGCAGTAGCGCCTACGGGTGCCCTGGGGTTTGGGCGACACGGTGCAGACCTAAGCCTTGCCAAAGCAGCTGCAGAGCAAGGCACCATCTACACCCTCTCCAGCTCGGCGACCACCTCCATTGAGCAAATAGCAAGACATGCACAGGGTAGGCAATGGTTCCAAGCTTATATACTCAAGGACAAAGACTTCTTTTATAAGCTAATTGACAGAGCGTACGCGGCAGATTACGAGGGTTTGATGATTACTGTTGATTTGCCTGTGGGGGGTAAAAGGGAGCGTGATAATAAAAATAGCTTCTCTATTCCGTTCAAACTCAGTCCAAGTGTGGCCTTAGACTTTCTGTCTAAACCGGCCTATCTGTCCTCCCTTTTATCCAAAGGAATGCCTGTGCTTGAGAACATGGTGGGCTTGGAGGGAGAGACAAGGAGTGTGAACCACATTGCCTCCTCTGTTGGGCGCAACTATGATGCATCCTTTAACTGGGATGACTTAAAAAGGGTAAGAGAGTATTGGCACCGAAAACTCATCGTCAAAGGCGTGTTACACCCCAGTGATGCTATTAGACTCATTGAGCTTGGAGTGGACGCCGTGGTTGTATCCAACCACGGGGGGCGTCAACTAGATACTGCAGTAGCTACGCTTGACGCTCTCCCAGGCGTTGTGAAAGCTGTGGACAAACGAATTGCGGTCTTTTTGGACGGGGGCATTAGAAGGGGAGGCGATATCTTCAAAGCAATTGCTTTAGGGGCAGATGCAGTCTTAACAGGCAGGGCCACACTATTTGGTGCGATCAGTGGGGGCGATAGCGGTGCATTACACGCAATGAATATTCTGAAAGAAGAATTGGTTCGAACCATGCAACTGAGCGGAGTGAGTGAGCTGGCGGAGATATCAAAAGATTTTTTATTTTTAAAACAAGGACTTGTATGAAGTGGCTGCGTTACTCGGTTGATGGGGAGACTTTTCAGGGATACCTCGCGCAGAAGACTTTGCACGCGGTGAGTGCCCCGCCTTGGGGGGACTGGACGGAGCTGGGCATAGAGCACGCAATGGACGAGGTCAAAATTGAAGTTCCCGTGATCCCTCCAACCTTTTACGCTGCAGGCTTGAATTATGTAAAACACATCATAGAAGTTGCCGAGTCAAGGGGAGAAAACCCCGTTATCCCTGCGGCTGCTGATATAGGGTACCGAGCTGTGAATGCTTTGATAGCAGACCAAGAGGATGTGATTATTCCGGCTGATGCGGGTGAAAAGATTCACTACGAAGCTGAGCTGGTTGTGGTGATTGGTAAAAAAATTAAGAACGTGAGCGAGCAAGACGCTCTCTCAGCAGTCTTTGGTTACACGATCGGCAACGATGTGAGTGAACGAGATTGGCAAAAAACAGATCGCACCTTTTTTAGATCAAAGAACTCTGATACCTTTAAACCCATGGGGCCATGGATTGAGACGAACTTTGATATTGGACAAGCAAAAACGCGTGTGAAGGTGAACGGTAATCAAACCATAGAGTTTGATACCAAAGCGATGCTCTTTGGTATATCTACTTTCATAAGCAGATCGTCAAAGTACGTAACCTTCTATCCCGGTGACGTGATTTGGATGGGAACAGACGGGACATCACCAAATATTAGAGACGGTGATAAAGTAGAAATAGAAATCACTGGCCTTGGAACTCTTACCAACACATTTCGTCGGTTAGGAAATTAAGGGAACTCAACGAGAATCCCAGCCGATCTCCAACTACTATGACGCCGGGGGCAAGTGTCCACGTGTTAGTGGATTAGGTGTCCAAGTCTGCTGGAATACGCACAATATTGACCTAGATCAATATAACTATATTTCTCATATATTTATATTTTATTATTGATCTGTCTCAACCTCCTCAATACCCCCAACTTATAAGATTTGATCATTGTTAGAAAATGATCAAGGGGACGTAGATGAGCAAATTTTCACCTCAATCGCTAGTCCAACCCAGTCTAAGGGGTACCCAAGAGTATTCTCCCATCTGGGGACTAATTTCACTAATCTCAGCGCTTTTGCTATTAGGGCTACCTAATCAAGCCAAAGCACTTCCTACATTTGCCCGGCAAACAGGACAAAGTTGCGTAGCCTGTCATGCGGGTGGTCAGTTTCCAGAGTTGACCCCCTACGGTCGCGTATTTAAACTCACAGGCTACACGATAGGCTCTCTAGGTAATCCATTC
This sequence comes from uncultured Burkholderiales bacterium, assembly GCA_903871545.1. GTDB lineage: Bacteria > Pseudomonadota > Gammaproteobacteria > Burkholderiales > Burkholderiaceae_C > Limnohabitans. The sequence continues at coordinate 12,770 of CAIQHG010000093.1, forward strand.
TCAGCAATGTTAGTGGCTGATGTGACACAAAATAAGAACAATACTGATTTGGTTTCACGCACTGGTATTGCCTCTCAAAATAACATACCACTTATTGACTCGGGTAGTGTTTTCGTAGCGGGTAAATTAACCGATAACATTGGTGGTTTTGCACAGTTCACCTACTCAGTTTACGATCACCAAGATAACTCTGGAAACTGGAGAGGTCACTTAGGCTCGGACAATACGGACCTACGTTATGTTAATCGTTTTCTAACACCCTCAAATGACTTAATACTCGGCGTTACGGTTCACAATAATCCTGGAGTGCAAGATGTCTGGAATAGCGTCCCTGCTTGGTCCTTCCCTTTTTTGAGTGCGCCTGGAGCTGCAAGCGCTTTTGCTGGCGTTCCCGTATCAACAAAGTTGGAGGACGGTACTCTTTCCAGTCAAGTTGCTGGTCTAGGAGCTTATGCTTTTTGGGATAAATCGATCTATTTTGAGCTCACGGGTTACCAAACAGCTACAGGATTTTGGAAATTCTTAAGTCAAGGCTACAAGCTTGGGGACCCAAACAGCCCGCTTACCTACTCACAAGGGATTAGCCCCTACATGAGGGCTGCTTACACCAAGGAATGGAATGAGCAGAACTTTATGATCGGTCTTATGGCAATGAACACCAACATTTACCCACTGGACGGGTCTAATCTCCCCCAGTACGGGATGGTCACTCATTACCAAGATAAAGGCATTGATGCACAGTATCAATACCTTTTAGATCCACATACAGTTACTGCGCAGCTGCGCTACATCACAGAAATGATCAACGACGATACAGGAACCCATGCCAACTCAAATCGTCTCGGCTCATTTTTTGCAAAAATTACTTATGTCTTTAGAAATGAGTTCGGAGCGGATGTCTCTTATAGAAGCGTCAACGGATCATCAGACGTAGGAGCCTATCAAAATTACGCTACGACTCAGGCATCAAGTTACAGCACAAGTCTGAATAACTCACCTAACTCTAAGCTTTGGACGCCTGAGGTTTTTTGGTTACCCATCCAAAACCTACGCTTAGGTTTGCAATACAACATGTTTACACAGTATTTGGGAGCAACGACCAATTACGATGGGAACAATAGAAATGCATCTGACAATAATTTTGCGTATTTATATGCATGGCTTGCATTTTAAAAAGGAGTAATCATGTCATTTACTAAACTTTACACCCCAAAACGACTTTCATTTCTTTTACTAAGTCTTTTATTAACTGCCTGCATTAGCCCCAGCACAGATAAAGGAAGGAATTTAAACGATCCAAAAACCAAGGGGATAGACATAGCAATTCAAGACTGCTCGAACTGCCACGGATTGAACGGTCAATCTGTATCGGCACAGTTTCCTAAATTAGCCGGACAACAGCCTGATTACCTCAAAGCACAACTCACTGACTTTAAGGGCCACACCAGAAGAGACGTCTACGGTACTCAGTTCATGTGGGGCTTTACTAACCTTACAGAGTTACAGGTCGATGAACTGGTAGGATATTTTTCCTCTCAACCCCCAATGAAGGGGACGTTAAGCTCATCTGCAAATTTAAAAGAAGGCGAATCTATATTCAATAATGGTCTGCCAGCTCAAGGGGTATTAGCTTGTAGCAGCTGTCATGGACCATTAGCACTCGGCGTTGGTGAGATACCAAGACTTGCAGGGCAGCACGCTAGTTATTTGCATAAGCAAATCATGGTATTTAAATACACCAACGATCGCCCAAGAGGACAAGTGATGAAGCAAATCATTCACAATATCAATAACGAACAAGCTTTATCCGTTGCTGGTTATTTATCCTCACTTTAGATGAATAGGTAGGTATTTCCATCATAAAAAATAGATTGGTAATTGTCACGGATCACTGGGATGAACATCCCCACCTTTAGACTTGACAAACTCCCCCCCCCCAGAAATGAAATCCCGTATCTGCTTCAACAGGACTGGGTTGGTGGGCAAATGTGGGCAAAGATGGGTGCAATGGAGGCTTAGGGCTTGGGCCAAGCTAACATGTCCCCTAAAACCGCCAAAGGTTGGCGTGGATCGATCATGCCGTCAAGGCGAGAACCTAAGAAATCGTCAGTCATTTCGACTACTCGAAAAAACAGATAAAACTCCCAGGTTCGTGTGAGAATAATAGTGTTTTCTGAGATTTTTTGAAAGAGAAAATATCAAGAAAAACTAGTACTGATTTGGGTTACAAGAGTTTTTCAGGTCCGACTAAATCTTTACCCAACGATTGGCAGAACTTCACCTCGGTTCTCTCCAAAACCTATACGCGCAAAACCTTCACGATGACACCATCCACTCAGAATAACCGCATCACCATCCTGCAAAAAAGAGCGCTTTTCACCATTAGATAGAGTAATCGGTTCCTTACCACCCTTTGTCAGCTCTATTATTGCTCCCGCCTCCTCCTGCTTAGGTCCGGAAATAGTTCCGCTGCCCAATAAATCGCCGGTTTGTAAATTACAACCCCCAACAGTGTGTTGGGTAACCATCTGAGCAAAAGTCCAGTATTGATGTTTAAAACTAGTCTTGGTGATAGTTGATGCAGCTTGTCCTAGCTCTCGGTTCCGAGCAGATTCAATCGAGACCTCCAATTGAATGTCAATGGATCCGTGTTTGCGATTTCCCTCATCCTCCAAGTAAGCTAAAGGCTGTGGCTCATTATCTGGCCGTGTGAATGGAACGCGGTAGGGTGCTAAGGCCTCCATAGTCACAATCCAAGGCGAAATTGTTGTACAGAAATTTTTACCAAGAAAAGGTCCAAGAGGATCCATCTCCCAAAATTGAATATCGCGAGCAGACCAGTCGTTTAGAAGACAAACGCCAAACATGTGGTTTTCAGCTTCGGAAAGATGAATAGGATTGCCCAATGCATTTCCATTGCCAATAAATAGTCCCAACTCCAACTCAAAATCCATGCGCAAACAAGGGCCATATGAGGGGGCTATGCCGCCCAACGCCATGCTTTGACCCATAGGTCTGTGAAATGGAGTGCCACTTATAACCACACTGGATGCACGTCCATGGTAGGCAATGGGCATCCATTGAAAATTAGCTGTTAGCGGATTATCAGGTCGAGCTAAGCGACCAACATTTCGCGCGTGATGAATAGATGTATAAAAGTCAGTGTAATTAGCTACGTTAACGGGCATTCGGTACAAAGTATTGCTTTGTGGAATTAGACATGACTGGACTACATTCTTAATATCTAATCCAACGGAATGAAGCAAAAGATCAAAAATCGCATGACGAAGCGCCGACCAATATTCTTGCCCCATGGACATAAACGAATTCAAGCTTGCAACCTTTTGATCTTTATTTCGAATATTTTGAATCGCTTCAGCTGCAAATCCTGTCAGTAGTCTTTTGTCAAAAAGTGCATCCAAATCAAGCACCTGATCACCAATAGCTACTCCTGCACGCCAATGATCGGCCCTGTTCGCCTCAGTAAAAATTGCAAAGGGCAAGTTTTGAATTGGAAAATTGCATCCAGGGTCATTCGCAGAAGCAAGCCAGCTAATTGCTTTGATATCGTGGGTATGATTGAGGGTATTCATGAGGGCTTATAAAAATTTGTAGTGAAATGGAGTTGATAGAAGTAACTTAATCTGGTTTGCCAAAAAATAAGAATTTCGGAAAGCTTACTATCATGAGTATAAATTTCTATTATTCCTCTTGCCAACCTTAGCGACCTCACCAAGATATGACTTCATAACTTCTGGGTTATTTAACAAATTAACTCCAGAGTCTTCCATCGAAATGTGGCCGCCTTCTAAAACATAAGCTTTTTCAGCAATAGAAAGTGCCATGAAGGCATTTTGCTCAACCAGTAGTATCGAAATACCTCTTGCGTGAATTTTTCGAATAATTTCAAATATTATTTTCACCATGTTTGGCGCAAGTCCCATTGATGGTTCATCAAGCAAAAGTAATTGTGGACGTGACATCAACGCTCTACCAATAGCTAGCATCTGCTGCTCCCCACCAGACAAGGTCAAAGCAATTTGCTTTTTCCGATCACTCAAGACAGGAAAACAGTTATAAATCCATTCCAGATCCTCTTTTTCATTGATATTAGATTTATTTGAATAAGCACCCATCTCTAAATTTTCCAAAACCGTCATTTGCGGAAAAATTCTTCTTCCTTCTGGCGATTGAGAGATACCTAAGCTAACAATCTGAGCAGGATCTTTAAAAGAAATTTCATTTCCAAGGTATCGAATACTTCCTACCAATGGCTTCAAAAAACCAGCTATAGAATTAATTAGAGTGGTCTTTCCAGCACCATTAGCACCAATCAAAGTCACTATTTGATTGCGCTCAATACTAATTGAGATATCTTTGAGCGTATGAATATTTCCATAGGAAAAACTTAAGTTATTGACTTCAAGAATATAGTTTGACATAATCCTCACCCAGATAAGCTTTCTTTACATCTATATTAGTTTGGATTTGATCGGGAAAATCCTCGGCGATTTTAATACCGTGATCAAGAACAATAACTTTATCTGAGATACCCATAACAACATTCATGTTATGTTCAATTAACAATATTGTTATCCCAAATGTACCCCATTTTGCTGTTGGCGTTTGGCCTTGGCATGCCGGCCAAAATTGCCTTTGGTGCCATTCATGGATTTATTCCGATTGCCCTGTTCACCATCAATGCCGTGCGCAACATTCGC